>NZ_JAERJM010000013.1:0-180903 GCF_018257655.1 Pantoea sp. JGM49
GTTCCCAAGGGTGGTGAAAGAGAGACCCTATAAATATCCGACAGCCAGAAGAAAAAATGCCAGTCAGGCTTAACTGATCGGCATTAGGCCAATTGGCCCGTTTTTTTATGGAAGCATTTCTCAATAACGGCGCGATTGATCGCGCATCTGAACCGCGTTTACATGGTGCGATTCATCGTGCCGCGACAGCAGATGTAAAAAAGGAAGCTCATTAGCTTCCTTTTTTTGGGCCTTAGTAGACGTCACGCAGATAGCGCTTATCTTTCTTCAACTGGTCAATGTAAGCCGCTGCACGTTCGCTAGAGAGTCCACCAAACTGGCGCACCACTTCATACAGCGCTGCATCCACATCTTTCGCCATGCGCGAAGCATCGCCACAAACATAGAAGTACGCGCCATCCTGCAGCCAGGCATACAGCTCAGCGCCTTTTTCCAGCATACGATTCTGCACGTAGATCTTCTCTTCCTGATCGCGTGAGAATGCCAGGTCGAGATGTGTTAACAGACCGCTTTGCTGCCAGCCATTAAGCTCATCTTCATAAATGTAGTCGTGTTCCTGATGCTGATCGCCGAAAAACAGCCAGTTCTTACCTTCAGCGCCGGTTGACTGGCGTTCCTGCAGGAAGGCACGGAACGGGGCAATACCGGTGCCAGGGCCAACCATAATCAGCGGAGCATTGCCGTTAGCCGGCACGCGGAACGCTTTGTTTGGCGAAATAAAGATCGCTGGCTTCTCGCCACGGCGCACGCGCTCAGCCAGGTAGGTTGAACATACGCCTTTACGCTCACGGCCACCGCTGTGATAGCGCACGGAAGCAATCGTCAGGTGCACCTGATTCGGATGCGTTTTGGAGCTGGAAGAGATGGAGTACGCACGGTGCTGCAACGGACGCAGCATCGCCACGAACTCTGGTACAGACAGAGTGCGCTTCAGCTCAAGCTGCAGCAGATCCAGTGTGTCTTTGCCCCACAGCCAGTTAGCCAGAGTGTCTTTATCGTCGTGCTGCAATACGTGCAGCAGTTCCTGGTTGGCAGTGTGCTGGCCTACCCACTCAATCAGCTTGCGCGATGGCTCGGAGATCTCAAACTGATAGGTCAGCAGATCGCCGAGGTTACGATCAAAGCTTGGCACCGGAGTTTCATAGTCCGCTTTCAGTTCGCTCAACAGCAGGCTAACCAACTCAGCATCGTTCACTGGGATAACACCCAGCGCATCACCGGCTTCATACTTCAGACCGCTGTCGGTCAAATCGAATTCGAAGTGACGAATATCTTTCGCCGAAGATTCACCTGACAGACGTTTATTGGTTGCCAACGCCGCTGCGTAAGGGTTTTGCTTGTTGCTGCCAGGGATGACAGGGGCTTCTGGCGCGCTCTCTAATACCGTGCCACTGCTGCCCGCACTGGCGGCAAATTGTGGCATTGCATCGCCAATCCATGCACTCGACGGCTCTTCGAAGTCGATATCGCAGTCGATGCGGTCAAAGACGCGTTTTGCACCCAGCTGTTCCAGACGCATATCGAAGAATTTACCTGCTTGGCAGAAGCCATCGTAACCGGTATCACCAATCGCCAGGATGGCAAAGTGCATCTGCTCCAGGCGTGGCGCGGTGCTGGCAGAGAGTGCCTGCCAGAACAGCTGTGCGTTGTCCGGCATTTCGCCTTCACCGTAGGTGGAGGTGACAATCAGCACATGGCGCATGGTGGCGAACACATCCAGGTCCACTTCGCCCAATGCCTGCACCACCGGCACCAGACCTTTGGCACGCGCGGCTTTTGCGGCAGTTTGCGCCAGCGCTTCAGCATTGCCGGTCTGTGAACCGAACAGAATGTGCAGCTGAGTATTGGTGGCGCCACCGGCCGCAGGTGCCGTCTGCTTATCTTCTAATACCAACAGACGCGAGTGGAGACCGGCGAGAAAACCCGCCAGCCAGTATTTCTGTTCGCCGTTAAACGGCGCATCTTCAGGAATGTAAGGAATCTTCATGGATATCTGTACTCAAACCCGTTTCGTGATGTTCAGTCAATATACACACATTCATTGGTGCTGCTATCAGGAAAGTTTCCCGACAGCAGCGGCGATTTCTGGCAGTGCAGCACGCGCAAACAGCTCTTCGAAATCAGGCAGATGGCCGAGCACCTCGCGGTTACGGGCATCCTGATAAATGATCCAGCCATAAGTTGCCAGGCTGTCCATCGAGCGAATGTTGCGTTGCGTCAGTGCCGCTTTGTAATCGGACATACGTTTTGCCGCGATCAGGCTAGCCAATTCGTCATCGCTGTAGCTTTCAATCGCTGAACGAGCATGACGTTGCAGTTTGCTCACCAGCGCGAAGTCTTCCGTCATCAGCAAATTGCGTACCGCTTTTTCAACCGCAGGGTCTTCAACGGCGGTGCCTTTTGGCAGTTTGCCGAGTGCAAGTTGCTGCGCAAAGCTCAGTACGGTGTAGTTGTTGAGCAACACGAACATTTCCGCTGTATCCGTCGCACCGTAAGCCGGTACGGCGCCATCCGCAATGGTTTTACCCGTGCGCCAGGCCGCTTTGAATTTGGCAACCTGATGTGCAGCCAGTGAGGTTGACAGCTCTTCCAGCAGATCCTTACGTGATTTCGCTTTTAGGATCTCGCCACCATCTTGATACAGCAGCAGTGAACGCGGCATCACGTAGACAAAGTGGTGGCACTCGGTTTCCCAATTCTCCAGCAGCCAGGCTGCGCGCGGCGAGTTAGTGGCTTCCAGGTGCCAGTTCAGCATGGTCAGCACGGCTTGCTTGTGAACCTGCGCCAATTCATCTTCGTCAGCGATTGAACCGAAAAGCACGGAATCACCCGCTGCGTGTCCTGCCAGTGCGCCGTATGGATCGTACTGGTAAGCAAAGCCACCGCTCATGCCGTTGCCGAAACCTTTACCAAAGGTGCCGAGGTTCAGAATTGCGCCATTGGTCATGTATTCGCAGCAGAAATCGCCGACACCTTCGACGACTGCGGTTGCACCGGAGTTACGAACCGCGAAACGGTCGCCCGCCTGGCCTTGTACGAACAAACGGCCGCCGGTCGCACCAAACAGCGCGAAGTTACCGATCAGCACGTTGCCGTCGCTGTCTTGAGCGCCGCCACCCGGTGACATCACCACCAGCTCGCCACCGCACTGACCTTTACCTACGCCATCGTTACAGGTGCCGTAGTGCTTCATCTGCATACCATCGTTGCAGAAGGCACCGAATGACTGACCGGCAGAACCGCTGGTGTGGATATTCACCGTGCGCGGTGCCAGATAATGACGGCCGCGATCGTCTTTGAACACCGCTGGCAGTGCAGCACGTTGTTCAGCAGACAGTTCGTGGTTGAGCATGCGCTCGATGTCGATGGCCAACTGGCCGCCCACGCTCTTGTTACGGTTGTTCAGGGTAATGCCTGCGCCGAGCGCGATATCGCGGCTCGCCTGGTCGATCAGCTGTGTTTTCAGCTCTTCAACCCAGCCATCATCCAGCTCAAAATCTTTTTCCAGATAGACCGGCTTCGCGATTTTCTGCTCTGGCACCACGGTCAACATCGCACGCAGATCCAGCTTGCCGACTTCCAGTGGATGATCCATCAGGTGCAGCAGGTCAGAACGGCCACGTGCTTCGCGCAGTGAACGCAGGCCGAGGCGTGCGAGAAATTCACGCACTTCTTGCGCTACATTAACGAAGTACTGTGCCAGTTGACGCGGATCGCCATCAAAGGCTTCGGCGTTGGTGGTTAAACCGGCCGGGCATTTAACGTTACAGTTTTTCGCCATTACGCATTTCAGCATCATCAGCGCAGTGGTGCCGAACTCGAAGCTGTCGCCACCGAGCAGGGCAGATTTGATCACATCGCTACCGGTTTGTTGTGCACCGGAGCAACGCAGCTGCACTTTGTCACGCAGGCCATTCGCGCACAGCGCCTGATGCACTTCCGCGATACCGATTTCGGCAACGCGTCCGGTGTATTTCAGGCTGGTGACCGAGGCCGCACCGGTACCACCGGTGTTACCTGCCACGTTAATGACGTCTGCGCCAGCTTTTGCCACGCCCACCGCGATGGTACCGATGCCTTCTGAAGACACCAGTTTCACGATAACGCGCACGCGCGCTGCCTTACAGTCGTGGATCAGCTGCGCCAAATCCTCGATGGAGTAGGTATCGTGGTGCGGTGGGGGTGAAACCAACTCAACACCCGGCGTACCGCCACGCGCGGCGGCGATCTCCACGGTCACTTTCGGTGCAGGCAGCTGTCCGCCTTCACCTGGTTTCGCGCCCTGACCGATTTTGATCTCCAGCTCTTCCAGCATCGGATCGGCCAGATAAGCCGCCCACACGCCGAATCGGCCTGACGCCAACTGCTTAATGCGTGACGCGCGGATGGTGCCGTGACGGGAATAGTGCTCGCCACCTTCACCACAGTTACTCATGCCGCCGACCATGTTAGTGCCGTGCGCTACCGCTTCATGTGCAGGTGCCACCAACGCACCGTGGCTCATCGCACCTGAGGCGAAAGTACGGGTAATTTCGTGTGCCGGCTGGATCTCTTCGAGTGGCAGCGAAGGCAATGCGGTAAAGATCAGTGACAGATAATCTGCCGCTTTACCGTAAGCGGTGATGTGCAATACACCGCCGGCCACGCTGCTGCTTTCGATGTCGTCGCTAAAGCGGGTTTTCAGTGCACGTGCCAGCGCTTCCAGACGTTCATCTTCTGGCTTCAGGCCCGCGATGGAATCAATCAGGCGCAGCTCGAACTGGTTCAGGCTGCCTTCCACCGCTTCACACTTCAATCCACGGGTAGCAAAACCGTTGTTGACCAGTGAGTAACGGCCGAGTTTACGACCAAACTCCGCTTCGCTATCAACGTGGGTCAAATCACACGGCAGCGCGAGGATGTCACGCAGCGCAGCAGGACGACGTTTACGCTCGGCGTGCATCAGGCTAGAGAATTGGCGGTAATCCGGCGTGATCGCCAGTGAGTCAATGACCTCGTTCGGGATGCGTTCGAAGCTACTGTCTTTGAATGCGTCAGCTTTAATGCTGAAGGCATTGTCCAGTTTGGCCAGCGTCATCAGACGGATGAAATTGTCCTCTTCGCGTGCTTTGTCCGCGAAGCGAATCGGCTGTTCCGTCATATCAATAAAGGTACGCACGGCGATGGTGCCGTAAGAGTGACCTGCACCTTCCGCACGCTCTTTGAACAAGCCGAGCAGTGGCACTTCTGCCTCGCCCTGGATTTTCAGCGCACTCTGATGCCAGTCAACCGCCATCTGAGCGATTGCCGGGAAGCCCGCGCCACCCACAGGGGTTTTGATATTCGGGAAGTACTTCTTCAGAACCGGATCGTCGGTATTCAGGAAGTTAGGTTCAAAGAATTCACCACAGCTGTAGCTCTCAACGGTACAGAGACCCACTTTACCCATGGTCTTCATCAAGGCTTTTTCGGCGGCTTTGGCATAGCGTTTGAAGGCTTTGTTACCTTCTTCGCCTTCGCCATATTTCTCTTCCGCGCGCATCTGTACGCCCAGCGGGTAAACCGCTGACGCACCAAAGCCTAAAGTGGCTGCAATGTGGTGAGAGGAGATACTCTGGCCGCTTTCTACCACCAGAGAAACATCCAGACGCAGACCTTCCTGCACCAAACGCTGGTTGATGGCAGAGACCATCAGCAGCATAGGAATCGCCGCGTGAGTTGAAGAGATGTGGCGGTCGGTGATTACCGCAATGCCGCCCTGCTGGCGTGCGAAATCCACGACCTGCTGTGCAAGATTATCAATGGCGTTTTCCAGCGCTTTGGCGTTGGCGGCACGGCTGACGATATCTTTGCCGATGACCGGCTCATACAGCATCTCGAAACGCGCATAAGGTGCGACGGTTTGCTCACGCAGACGCAGCATATCGAGGTGTGTCAGGATCGGCGTTGGCACGATAACCTGCTGACCTTTGCTGCGGCCAAGGTGCGGTTTTGCACCCAGTGCCACGCGCAGCGTCATGCCGTCCGCTTCGCGGATAGAATCCAGCGGCGGGTTGGTGACCTGAGCAAAGCGTTGTGAGAAGTAGTGCGCCATGCCGCCTTCGTGGTCGGACAGGCCATTGATGGCGTTGCCGTAACCCATCGCCGAGATCTTCTCAGCGCCGGTTTGCAGCATCGGGTCCATCATGAATTTGAAGCTTTCCTGGTTGTAGTAGTACGCCACAAAACGCTGATAGGTTTTGAGGTCGCCACGATAGCGAAGCGGTGAGCCCAGCTGCTCTGCCTGAATCTCCGGCAGATCGTGCAGGTCCACGCGAGCCGCGCTCAGCAGTGAAAGGTAATCTTTCTCTGCTGCCAGTTTTTCCAGCGCTTCCACCGTGGTGTAAGAGCGTTTTTCTTTGTGATCGTAATAGAGCATGCCGCCCGCTTCGATACGGCCACGACGCAGTACGCTTTCCGGTGGGAAGGCAATCTGACCCGCTTCTGACATCGCACCGATGTATTCAGCGGTTTCGACAGAACGCAATGGGCGCAGACCCAGGCGGTCAAGGCGTGCCCCGATCACTTCGCCATTACCGAAGATCAACGCTGCCGGGCCATCGTTCTTCTCTTCATACAGAGAGAAGTACTCCAGCATGGCGCGCACTTCATTTGACAGTGAGGTGTCGTTTTCCCACGCTGGTGGCATCATTGAGACGACGGCGTTGATCAGGTCGAGGTTATCTTCCATCAAACGGCTATGAATGCTTTGGTCCAGACGCGAGCTGTCGGACTGGCCTTTCGGACGCACGATTTTCTTACCGCGCGCCAGCATCAGCGCCGCTTCAGCGATACGGTTCTTACGGTCGGTGTTCAATTCACCATTGTGCGCCATCAGACGGAACGGCTGTGCCATGGTGGTGTGCGGATCGGTGTTGGTCGAGAAGCGGGTATGGAAGAACAGCCCGCGCACCTGATGATCGGCATCGGTCAAATCTTTGAAGTACGGAATCACTTCATTAGAGTTCAGGCGTGCTTTAAATACCTGAGTGCGTGAAGAGAGCGACAGCGGATAGAGACCGCCGAATTCGCTTTCAGTAAAGGCACGCGCTTCGATGTCCAGCAGCGCACGATAGATGTGGCGCTCGAACTCGAGTTGTTCGGTGACTTCCTGCGGAGCCGCAAAGATCCACTGCACAATCGGCAGCTGGAATTGCAGAGCGGCTGGACGCGTCACGCTGCTGTCCAGCGGCATATCACGCTTCATCAGCACAGGGAAGTTATGGGCAGCGAGGGTTTCTTCCACCAGACGCTCAGCGTTCGCGCGAAGCTCGGCATCTTTTGGCACGAAGAAGTTACCGACGCCAAAGCGACCGGCTTCCAGCGGTTGGCCGGTGACTTTACGGAAGAAGTTCAGAGAAAGGTCGACGTTGACACCTGCGCCATCGCCCACGCCCTCAGCAGACATGCCGCCACGGTGCGGTACCGTGCACAGTGCGCTATGGGCCATCTGCAGGATCTCATGGGTCTGCTCGCCGTCCTTACGGGTAATAAACCCAACACCACAGCTATCACTACCGGCTGAGGGATCATACAAACCATAGGGATGAGGTTTTTGAGTGGACATTGAGGGTCTCCTTAAACTGCTTTTGACATTACCTGCATTATTTCAAGCACAGAGCACCGCTGCGTGCTGTATCAAATTCGTTTTCGCCGCTTAAACGCGGACGTCGCAATACCGAGCAAAGGCTCTCAAGAGAGTATGGTCTCGTCCTTGATGAGCTGCTCTTACTTCCGGTCTCTTACGGGAGATAACTTGCATCCAGAGGGAGTTTCTTGCTGCATAGATATGCCGAGACACAGTCCCGACTGGAAAGCATCCAGCGGAATTCCAACTTATCGGGAAAGCGAACTCAGGTCAAATAGCCAGCTTTGTTGCGGTTAATCGGCTGTTTTACCAATTAACACTATGATTATGAACAATTTATTACGTAAATAACTGTCAATCTGACGATTCTGATTCCCCTATGAAGTGTGAGCCGTCTCACTGTGAGGTACGCCTCAGATATCTAATCAATGCTGAATAACTGCATTCCATCAGCATAAAATTCTGTTGGGGCGGTTTCACGCACAGCATGTATCTGTTTTTCTTATGGCGTCATATTTGAATCAAAATAGGGCTGTCATTAGTAAAATTAATCAAGCTGATTGTGAGTAAAATGGCGCTAAAGTTGAATGAATATGCAATAACAAGACGCAACCATCAGATGAAATGGCTGCCGGGAGGCGGAATAGCACGGGATGTGACAAAAGGGTCGCAAAAGCGCGGCCCTCCAGATTATTCAGTTGGCAGATTTAGTCAAGCGCTTTACGCATAACGACGCGAACATCGGCGAAAAGGCGCTGCGATGCACCATAATGAGGCAAAGTCAGCAGGCAATGACACGCTGAGTCGGCGCAGTGCCGCGATAATTACGCTATCATGAGCCAGATTTCGTTCAGGGAGCTCGTGATGAAACAGATTCGTCTTTTAGCGCAGTACTACGTTGATTTGATGGTCAAGCTTGGGCTGGTGCGTTTCTCACTACTGTTAGCTTCAGCACTGGTGGTGCTGGCGATGGTGGTGCAGATGGCGGTCACCATGGTACTGCGTGGCCATGTTGAGAGTATCGATGTGGTGCGATCGGTGTTCTTTGGTCTCTTAATCACGCCCTGGGCCGTCTATTTTCTCTCGGTGGTGGTTGATCAGCTGGAAGAGTCTCGCCAGCGCCTGACAAAGCTGGTCGATAAGCTGGAAGAGATGCGCACACGCGATCTTGAACTTAATCAGCAAATGAAAGAGACCATCGCTCAGCTGAATCAGGAAATTAACGATCGTATCAAAGCGGAGCAGGCCCGCGAGCAGGTGATGGATAAACTGCGCGAAGAGATGGCGCGTCGTGAACAGGCGCAAATCGAGCTGGAACAGCAATCCTCTTTCTTACGCTCCTTCCTCGATGCCTCACCGGACTTGGTATTCTATCGCAACATCGACAAGCAGTTCTCGGGCTGTAACCGTGCGATGGAGTTGCTAACCGGCATGAGCGAGAAGCAACTGATTGGCCTGACGCCGCGCGACATTTACGATGAAGATGCCGCCTCCAAGGTGCTGGAGACGGATGAAAAGGTATTCCGCCATAACGTCTCCCTGACGTACGAACAGTGGCTGCAATATCCTGATGGGCGCAAAGCCTGCTTCGAAATCCGCAAAGTGCCGTATTACGATCGCGTCGGTAAACGCAGCGGCCTGATGGGCTTTGGTCGCGATATTACTGAGCGTAAGCGTTATCAGGACGCGCTGGAGAATGCCAGCCGTGAGAAGACCACCTTTATTTCAACCATCAGCCATGAACTGCGCACGCCGCTGAATGGCATTGTCGGCTTGAGCCGCATTCTGCTGGACACCGATCTCAATCAGGAACAAGTGAAGTACCTGAAAACCATCCATGTCTCGGCCATCACGCTTGGCAACATCTTTAATGACGTGATTGAAGTGGACAAAATTGAGCGCCGCAAAGTGCAGCTGGATAATCAGCCACTCGACTTCACCGGTTTCCTGGCCGATCTGGAAAACCTCTCCGGGTTACTGGCGCAGCCGAAAGGACTGAAGTTCGTGATGGCGCCAGAGCTGCCATTGCCGCACATCATCTCTGCTGACGGCACGCGCCTGCGTCAAATTTTATGGAACCTGATCGGTAACGCGGTGAAATTCACCCAGCAGGGTGAGATTGTGGTGCGGGTCGCCTATCACCAGGACGAAACGCTGCGCTTTGAAGTGCAGGATTCTGGCATGGGAATTCCGCAGGAAGAGCAGGACAAGATCTTCGCCATGTATTACCAGGTAAAAGATCAGCACGGCGGAAAACCCGCCACCGGTACCGGTATTGGTTTGGCGGTTTCTCGGCGTCTGGCACAGGCGATGGGCGGCGATATTAGCGTGAGTAGTGCGCCGGGGCAGGGCTCATGCTTTGTGGTCGAGATAAATGCACCTCGTGTGGCCGATGAGGTGGAAGACGAAGATCTCGACGACAGCATGCCACTGCCGGCGCTGCACGTATTACTGGTTGAAGATATTGAACTGAACGTCATTGTGGCGCGCTCGGTACTGGAGAAACTGGGATGCAGTGTGGAAGTGGCGATGACCGGCACTGAAGCGCTGGCGATGTTTGATCCGCAGGAATTTGATCTGGTGTTGCTGGATATTCAACTGCCGGATATGACCGGACTGGATGTGTCGCGCGCTATTCACCAACGCCATGCTGGCATGGCGCTGCCGCCGCTGGTGGCACTGACCGCCAACGTGCTGAAAGATAAAAAAGAGTATCTCGACGCCGGTATGGATGATGTGCTGAGTAAACCGCTGGCGGTGCCGGCCTTAACGGCGATGATTAAAAAGTTCTGGGATTACCAGGGCGAACCGGAAGAAGAGATTCAGACGTCCTCAGACGTACACTCGCGCATGCTGCTCGATGTGGAGATGCTGGAACAGTATATCGAATTGGTCGGCCCAGGATTGATTACACAAAGCCTGACGATGTTTGAACAGATGATGCCGGGCTATCTCGACGTGCTGGATTCCAACATGATGGCGCGCGATCAAAAAGGGATTGCGGAAGAAGGGCATAAAATTAAGGGTGCTGCGGGCTCAGTAGGACTGTTGCATCTGCAGAAACTGGCGAAACAGATACAGTCACCGGAACTGCCAGCATGGTGGGACAACGTGCAGGAGTGGATCGACGAATTAAAACATGAGTGGCTGCATGACGTTAACGTGTTACGCGAGTGGGTAGCTGAAAGGGAAAAATCTTCGGACGCCAGAAAAAAATGACCCCAGTCGAAACTGGGGTGCGCGAATACTGCGCCAACACCAGGGAAATGGGTACTGCTGCTATCGTTAGAAGTCGAATAGATCAGCAACAGTATGGTATTGGTTAACGCTTCGAAATCACCTTAACAAATTCGCCAACGCTTGTGACAAGATTCATTAAATTGTGTGAAGTTGAGCAGCGATTAAATACAGAAAACATTAATTTGCTGACACAGTCAAGCAAGGAATTAATTTCTTTGCCGTATTGCACTATTTTTGACCAATTGTTCTGCTTTTTGCCTGAATTTCCTTCAGCCTGAAGCAGGAAAAGCCTGACAGCTGCACTGAAATTCCTAATCAGTCGAAAAATCAGAGTTGATTGAACTTAACATGCTGATATTAGGTAACAAATAAGGTAGTTCTGGTGGGTTATCCAAAACGTTTTGGAAACCCTCTGCTGAAAGTTCCAGTTTAAGCTTTTGCGGTGCAATGTAAACCAAACGGAAGGCTAAATCCTTTACCATTGTCAGGGCTAATCATGATGATGTTGACGCGATTTCAGCCACGTTTATTGAAACGGCTGCGCTCATCAGTGCGCTTATTCAAACGCTTTGAAATTTTATTGTTAAGTATTGTGAAAGTTTAAACGTGATCTTTATCACTTTGTATGAAGTATCCGATTGTAAGGGTTTTGCTGGGTTTTTCACCATGGAACCGATTCCCTCATGATGGAAGTGCTTGATGTGATTGGCTCTAATAGAGGAACGATGATGACGCAGGTAATAACTTCATCTCTAACTTTCACGGGATAAGCGGTAAAGTTTTGCCCAGGATTACAGGTAATCAAAATTGTGACCGGGGTGATTGATTAATGCAGGGAACAGGTAAGAGAAAATTGCATGAGTAAGAGTAAAGGGAAAATGGGGCAACGCCTTAAAGTGCTGATTGCTAAAGTGCTGCTTGCGTGGTTGGGAATTTGGCTGGCAGGCATCGTGATCTTTGCCTTTTTACCAGTGCCGTTTTCTGCGGTGATGGTGGAGCGTCAACTGGGCGCCTGGTTGAGTGGTCGGTTCGACTATGTGGCGCACTCCGATTGGGTCAGCATGGATGAGATTTCTCCGTGGATGGCGCTGGCCGTGATCGCTTCTGAAGATCAAAAATTTCCGGAGCACTGGGGCTTTGATGTCGATGCGATACAAAAAGTATTGGATAACGATGGCTCAGAACAGATGCGTGGTGCCTCAACGCTGTCGCAGCAGACCGCAAAAAACCTGTTCTTATGGGATGGCCGCAGCTGGGTGCGAAAAGGGCTGGAAGCCGGTTTAACCGTTGGACTCGAAACCGTGTGGACCAAACGCCGCATTCTGACGGTATATTTGAATATTGCGGAGTTTGGCAACGGCGTGTTTGGTGTGGAAGAGGCTTCACAGCGCTACTTCCACAAACCAGCCAGTCGTCTGACGATTTCTGAAGCGGCGCTGCTGGCGGCTGTACTACCAAACCCGATTCGCTTCCGCGCTGATGCACCTTCCGGGTATATACGAATGCGCCAGCAGTGGATAATACGCCAGATGCGTCAGTTAGGTGGGGAAGGTTTCCTCGCGCGTTACAAATTGCATTAACAGCAATTAGTCTTCGTCAAACCCGGCTTCAAACAGCTCAATCACCGCAGCCAGCGCCTCGACTTCCTGCGGACCGCTGGCTTCAATCTCGATATGGCCGCCTTTCGCGGAGTCGAGCATCAACAGCGCAATCACGCTGCTGGCTTCGGCTTCCGTACCGGCTTCATTGCGCAGTAGTACCTCTGCGTCAAAACTCTGCACCAACTCGAACAGTTTCATTGCCGGGCGCGCATGCATGCCCAGCTTATTGCGAATCTCAACGACTTGCTTCACGGTCATGATTTACGTTTTTCCAGAGTGCGATGACGAGACTGCACATTTTTGCCGCGTGAACGGAAATAATCTGCCAGCTGTTCGGCGATGTAAACCGAACGGTGTTTACCCCCGGTACAGCCAATCGCGACCGTTAGATAGCTGCGGTTGTTGGTTTCCAGCATCGGCAACCACAGCTCCAGATAGCTGCGCGTCTGGTAAATGAAGTTATGTACTTCAGTGTGGCGGTCGAGGAAAGCCGCAACAGGACGATCAAGCCCGGTCATCGGACGCAGCTTGGGATCCCAGTGCGGGTTTGGCAGGAAACGCACATCGAAGACGTAATCGGCATCAATGGGAATGCCGTGTTTGAAGCCGAAGGACTCAAACACCATGGTCAGCTCACGCTCACGTTTTCCTGACAGGCGCGTACGCAGCATTTCAGCCAACTCATGGACCGACATTTCGGAAGTATCAATGATCAGGTCTGCCCGCGAACGCAAAGGCTCAAGCAGGTCACTCTCTTCATCAATCGCGCTTTCAAGTGACAGGTTTTTACTGGAGAGCGGATGGATGCGGCGAGTATCGCTGTAACGCCGTATCAGCGTGTTGCGATCGGCGTCCAGGAACAGTAACTGTGGTGAAAACGAATCCGGCAGATTGTTGAGCGCCGTTTCAAACACCTCCGGCGATTCAGGCATGTTGCGCACATCAATGCTGACGGCCGCCGAAATATTGCGCTCTGTTAGGGTGTTCGCTAATTCCGGTAGCAGCACCACGGGTAGATTATCGACACAGTAAAATCCCATGTCTTCCAGGGCACGCAGTGCGACCGATTTTCCTGAGCCTGACCGACCGCTAACGATCATCAGCACCATCACATTTCTCCCGTTTTAAACCGACGAATAGGCCGGTAAATGTGTCTGTCGCTTAAGAGTGTTCTTCCTGAGCTTCTGTGATAATGGCATAGAGTTCTTCATCACTCTGTGCCGCACGCAAACGGCGGCAGACGGTTTTGTCTGCCAGACGTTTAGCGACCAGCGACAGCGTATGCAAATGGGTTTTGCACTGGTCTGCAGGCACCAGCAGAGCAAACAGCAGATCAACCGGCTGATTGTCCACGGCGTCAAAGGCGATCGGTTGGTCGAGGCTGATAAATACGCCAACGGCGCGCAGCGTATCCTCCTCCAGCTTGCCATGCGGAATGGCGATACCGTTGCCAATGCCAGTACTGCCCATACGTTCGCGAGTCAGAATGGCTTCAAATAGTGTCTGGTGCGGCAGATTGAGCTGCTTCGCTGCCAGCTCGCTGATAATTTCCAGCGCGCGTTTTTTACTCTGGCAGTGTACGCCGCTACGGGTACAGTCCAGTGAGAGGACCGAGCTCAATTCCAGTGTCAGATCGTTGTTCATCATCGTTTCACTTGCGAGTTCACATAGCCGCAAGGTTAACGCCATTCATAACACAATGGCGAGTCTCCCGTTGGCGCTTGCGCAGATGACAAAACGGGGCGGTTAACCCGCCCCATTTGCGCTCTGAGTGCCGAATCGGTCAGCACTCTGCAAGCATGAAGGTTAGTGTTTTTTCAGTTTGTCTTTGTGTTTGGTCAGCTGACGGGAAAGCTTGTCGATTAACCCGTCGATGGCCGCGTACATGTCTTCCGCTTCCCCTGTGGCGTGCAGCTCTCCGCCGTTGACGTGCAGTGTTGCTTCCGCAATCTGCGTCACCTTCTCCACTTTCAGAACAATATAAACCTGATTGATACGATCAAAGTAGTGTTCCAGTTTGGCAAATTTGCTATTTACAAATTCGCGCAGCGGTTCAGTGATTTCAACATTCAGTCCGGTCAGGTTTAGCTGCATAGGTCTTCCTTCTTCGTTCGGTCAAACCAACTGCTTACGCTGGTTTGATGGCGGTATAGATAAAGACTCGCGATATTTAGCAACCGTACGTCGCGCCACCATGATGCCCTGATCGGATAACATGGAGGTGAGTTTGCTGTCGCTCAAGGGTTTTGCGGGGTTCTCCGCGGAGATCAATTTCTTCACCAGGGCACGGATCGCCGTGGAAGAGGCTTCGCCACCGCCTTCGGTATTCACATGGCTGGAGAAAAAATATTTTAATTCAAAGATGCCACGCGGGCTGTGCAGGTACTTTTGCGTGGTCACACGGGAAATGGTGGATTCATGCATGTCCACGGCCTGGGCGATATCTGCCAGCACCATCGGCCGCATGTATTCCTCGCCCTGTTCAAAGAACGCCTGCTGCTGCTCGACAATACAACGCGTCACTTTGAGCAGTGTGTCGTTGCGGCTTTCGAGGCTTTTAATCAGCCATTTGGCTTCCTGCAAATTACTGCGAATGAATTGGCTGTCGCTGTCGTTACGTGCGGAACCGCCCATCGCGGCGTAATGTTGATTGATCTTCAGGCGCGGCAAGCTGTCTGAATTCAATTCAACGGTCCAGCGCTTACTGGTTTTACGCACCAGTACATCAGGAATCACATACTCTGGTTCGCTGGTGTTGATCGATTGGCCGGGACGGGGATCGAGTGACTGAATCAGCAGCATCGCGTCTTTCAGCACTTCTTCCTTGAGGCGTGTTACACGCATCAGGCTGCGAAAATCGTGGTTGGCCAGCAGATCCAGATGTTCACTGACGATCAACCGCGCTTCTGCCAGCATTGGCGCATCGGCAGCGTATTGTGAAAGTTGCACCAGCAAGCAGTCACGTAGATCACGTGCACCGACACCGACAGGATCAAAGCGCTGAACACGCTTCAGCACCGCTTCAACCTCTTCCAGCGTCAGCTCTTCATCACCAATGCTGTCGCAGATGTCCTGGACGGAAACGGTGAGATAGCCCGTGTCATCAATGGCGTCGACAATTGAAGTGGCAATCGCGCGGTCGGTATCCGTAAACGGCGTGAGCTCCACTTGCCACATCAGGTAGTCCTGCAGTGACTGGGTGGTTTCACCTTGATAAACCGGCAGCTCATCATCCTGGTAATCGGTACCCGTGCCAGAAGGCGTTCCCGCGGTGTAGATTTCATCCCAGGTGGCGTCGAGTGGAAGCTCCTCGGGCATCTCTTTCTGTTCGAGGGCTTCACGTGTGTCTAACGAGTCGCTCTCCTGATGCTCACGTGAATCGACTTCTTCATGCAGATCGGTTTGCTCAAGCAGCGGATTGCTTTCCAGCGCCAGTTGCAGTTCCTGCTGGAGTTCAAGCGTAGAGAGTTGCAGCAGACGAATGGCCTGCTGCAACTGTGGGGTCATCGCCAGCTGTTGGCTGAGCCTGAGTTGCAAACCTTGCTTCATAATTCTGCTTGAATTTCCTAAGCAAATGTCGTGAATAACGACACCTTATCAGAGTCTGAACTCTTCGCCCAAATAAACCCGTTTAACCTGCTCATCTGCAAGAATTTCATCCGGCGTGCCATGCGCGATCAGATGTCCCTGGCTCACGATGTAAGCACGTTCGCACACCGCAAGCGTTTCACGCACGTTGTGATCGGTGATCAACACGCCAAGACCGCTATCGCGTAGGTGTTCGATGATTTTTTTGATATCGATGACTGAGATCGGGTCAACACCGGCAAATGGTTCATCCAGCAGGATAAATTTGGGGTTGGCTGCCAGAGCGCGAGCGATTTCAACACGGCGGCGTTCACCACCGGAAAGCGCCTGCCCCATGCTGTCACGCAGATGCTCAATGTGGAACTCTTCCATCAACTCATTGGCACGATCCTGACGCTGCTCTTCCGTTAAATCATCGCGGATTTGCAACACCGCCATCAGATTGTCGAACACGCTTAGACGGCGGAAGATTGACGCTTCCTGCGGCAGATAGCCAATGCCCCGGCGCGCTCGCGCATGCAGCGGCAGAATACTGATATCTTCGTCATCGATCACGATGCGGCCTGCATCACGCGGCACAATCCCGACAACCATATAGAATGTGGTGGTCTTGCCGGCACCGTTTGGACCCAGCAGGCCGACAATCTCGCCAGATTTTACCTGCAGGCTGACATCTTCCACCACGCGGCGGCCTTTATAGGCTTTCGCCAGGTTTTCAGCGACTAATGTGGCCATAGCGATCAGTTACTCTTTTTAGGGCTCGTGGACGAGCCGTTTTTGTCCTGCAACTGCGACGGCACCAGTACGGTGGTGACGCGTTTGCTTTCGCCCTGGCTAAAGGCCTGCATTTTCTGCTCTTTCACCAGGTAAGTGATGCGATCGCCTTTGATGTTGCTGTCCAGCTGCTGAATGAAGGCATTGCCCGTCAGTTCAACGAAATCGTTCGCCAGCTCATAATGCAGTTTTGAGGCGTGGCCCTGCACGGGTTTGCCGTTATCCTGCATCTGGTAGAAAGTGGCGGGAGCGCCGTAGGCATCCACGATAGTTTTTTTACTGTCGCCACCTGGACGTGTGACCACCACTTTGTCAGCGGTGATTTTGATTGAACCCTGGGTCACAATGACATTGCCGGTAAAGGTCGCCACGTTGCCTTGCAGATCCAGCGCCTGATTCACCGAATCAATATTAACGGGTTTGTCAGAGTCTCCCGTCAGGGCCAGCGCGGGCAGGCTGGTCGCCAGTAAGGCGCTTACCAACAACAACTTAAGGCTGTTTTTGTTCATTTTGGATTTCATAGGAAGTTTTGACCTTTTCAAGCAGCTGGGCATTCTTGGTTCGTAAATTGCCGCGCATCTTCATGCCAGTGGAATTAAAACTGCGGCCAAATAGGGTGACTTGATCGTCAGATGTCACATCCTGGGTGACCAGATTAACCTGAGCCGTATCGGTAATAATGCGCTCAAGTTGAGAATCCTGGGTCAGGGTATTCACTTCGACGTGACCATATAGATACAGCATACGATCTTTGGTCAGCTTTGCCTTATCGGCACGTATAGTCCAGGTGGGCACTTTATTTTCATCATACGTGGTTGCAACCGGATTATCGAACCAGCTCACCTCATCTGCCGCAAAGTAAGTCACTTTATCCGAGATCAGTTTGTACGCCAGCGCGCCCGTGGGGTTGTACACCACAGAATGGGACTTCTCGCTGGTATAGGTTGGCTCCTGGCTATTGGTCGCCACCGGCGCTTCGCTATCGTCCTGGTTGGTGAGATTCCAGCCGATCAGCACCAGGGCGATCAAGGCCAAAATCAGCGTTATCCAACGCCTGCTCTTACTCATACTGATTGCCCTTTGGCATCCTCAAATTTGTTCTGCGCCATCAAAATCAGATCGCAGAGTTCACGTACCGCACCACGGCCACCGGCAATACGGGTGACGTAGTGTGCACGAGGTAATAACACGGGGTGGGCATCGGCGACGGCCACACTCAAACCGGCCTCCGTCATCACAGGCCAGTCGATCAAATCATCGCCGATGTAAGCCACTTGTTCAGCAGATAATGACAGTTTATCCAGGAGTTTACGCCACGCCAAAAGCTTATCTGATTGTCCCTGATAAAGATGCGTAATGCCGAGCGTCTGGCAACGATCTTCCAGCAGCTTCGCTTCGCGGCCAGTAATAATAGCCACTTCGATATCAGAGGTCAGCAGGCAGCGAATACCATAGCCATCACGGACGTTAAAGGCTTTCAATTCTTCGCCGTTGTTGCCCATGTAAATCACGCCGTCAGACATCACACCGTCGACATCGCAAATCAGCAGGCGAATCTGCGCCGCCCGAGCCATTACATCGGCACTCACCGGGCCATAGCAGGTATCGATCATCGTGGTTTCAACACTCATTATTTGTTCCTGTTCAAACTACGCCAGCGCGCAGCATGTCATGCATATGTACCACACCGAGCAGACGATCGTCATCGGCGACCAGCACCGCAGTGATGTTTTTGTTTTGCATCAGATTCAGTGCGTCGACAGCCAGCATATTCGGGCGCACGCGAATCCCGCCGCGCGTCATCACATCCTGAATGCTGGCTGACTGGAAATCGATACCCATATCGAAGATGCGGCGTAAGTCGCCATCAGTGAAAATGCCTTCGATTTTCATCAGGTCGTCAACAATCACCGTCAGGCCGAGGTTTTTGCGCGTAATTTCCAGCAACGCATCCCGCAGCGACGCATCGCGGCTGACGTGTGGGATCTCGTCACCACTGTGCATAATATCGCTGACGTGTAGCAGCAGTTTGCGGCCCAGTGCGCCACCGGGATGTGAGAGCGCGAAGTCTTCCTGAGTAAAGCCACGTGCTTCCAGCAGGGCAACCGCCAGCGCATCGCCCATCACCAGCGTGGCGGTAGTACTGGAGGTCGGTGCCAGACCAAGCGGGCACGCTTCCTGTGGAACCTTCACGCATAAATGCACGTCAGCGGCACGCCCCATGGCACTCTCCGGACGGCTGGTGAGGCAAATCAACGGCACTTTCTGTCGCTTGAGGACCGGGATGAGCGCCAGAATTTCGTTCGATTCGCCACTATTAGAGATAGCGATCACCACGTCGTTTGCTGTCACCATGCCGAGGTCACCATGGCTCGCTTCGCCAGGATGAACAAAGAATGAAGACGTACCGGTACTGGCAAAAGTCGCTGCCATTTTTGCACCAATATGACCGGATTTGCCCATGCCCATCACCACCACTTTTCCACGGCAGGCAATGATCATTTCGCAGGCGCGGCTAAAGTCGGCATTAATATACTGATCGAGCTGCTCCAGCCCTTCGCGTTCGATGCGCAGTACCGCTTTACCTGCCTGTTGGTAATCAAAAACCGGTTGCTGATGTGACATGGTCAGTCCGTCCTTAATAACTTGTGATGAGCGCAGGGCTGAGCCACAGCCACAGAACCCACGCAATAAATCCCGATAACAAAAGAGAGCCCGCTACGCGGCCAATCCGGCGTTTGCGTAACAGGCAAAGTAGGGCGAACAGCACGCTGACACCTAGCATCACCCAGTAATCTCGTGCGAAAGCGTGTGCATCAACGCTGCCGGGGTGCACCAGCGCGGGCAGGCCCAGCACAATGGCCAGATTAAAGATATTAGCGCCAATCAGGTTACCGATAGCGATATCGTCTTCACCTTTCAATGCACCCGCCAATACGGTAGCCAGTTCAGGCAGGCTGGTGCCGACGGCAATCAACGTCAGACCCATGACCAGCTCGCTGACACCAAAATAGTCGGCAAACACGGTGGCATTATCGATCACCATCCGCGTTGACATCGGCAGAATAATCAGCGCCACCGCCAGCCACAGAAAGGCCACGGTATTGCCAGCTTCATCGCGCGGCAGTTCAGCCAATTGTTCGCGCGTTAACGTATCGTTGTTATCCCGCTCTGCGCGGCGGGCGATGCGAATGGCGATCAGCAGATAACCTAAAGCAATCAGCAGCAGCGCGATGCCATCAAGTCGACTAAGGTGATTATCAAACAACATGATGCCACTCAGCAGTGAGACCAGCAGCATCAGGGGGAGTTCGCGCCGAATCAGATTGGAGTGCACTGTCAATGGATGCAAAAGTGCGGCACCGCCGAGGATCAGCAGAATATTGGTAATGTTTGAGCCCAGCGCCGTCCCTACAGCTAAATCCATTTGCCCATGCTGCGCTGCAGAAAAAGAAACGATCAGTTCGGGTAACGATGTGCCAATGCTTACCACTGTCATACCGATGATCAGCGGAGGAATGCCGAAGGATCGACACAGGATTGCGGCACTGAAAACCAGACGGTCAGCACCGTAAGCCAGTAAAATCAATCCAATAAACAGCAGGGCAGTGGCTACGAACATGAAAAATCCTTGATGGATAGGTGTGTCGGCAAACCTTGTCCGACAGGTAAATACATTGCGCGCGCGGAAACAGGCGCTGATTTTGACTGTCTGAGAGGCAAAAGTAAATTTTAAGGCCGTTTTCGCCACACCTGACGGGTAAGTTTCTGTAAAACTATCGTGCATTGTGTTCTACCAGGCTACCATCCACGACTTTGATTACGCCCGATCCGCATAAAGAGGTAACGATGATCCAGCAAAAAACGAATCTGGTTGAGGTTCGTGGCGTCAGCTTCACTCGCGGAGACCGCGTCATCTTTGATGACATTTCGCTTACCGTGCCAGCGGGTAAAGTGACTGCTATTATGGGGCCATCCGGGATTGGAAAAACCACGCTGCTGCGCCTGATTGGTGGTCAGTTGCAACCGGATAAAGGGGAAATTTGGTTCCGTGACCAGAATATCCCAGCGCTTTCCCGCACTAAATTGTATGAAGTGCGAAAAAAAATGAGCATGTTGTTCCAGTCGGGTGCACTTTTTACCGATCTTAACGTCTTTGATAACGTTGCCTGGCCGTTGCGTGAGCACACACAATTACCGCCGGAATTGCTGCACAGCACGGTGATGATGAAGCTGGAAGCAGTCGGCCTGCGCGGTGCAGCTAAACTGATGCCGGCCGAGCTTTCTGGTGGCATGGCGCGCCGTGCCGCACTGGCGCGCGCGATTGCGCTGGAGCCGGACCTGATCATGTTCGATGAGCCCTTTGTCGGCCAGGATCCGATTACCATGGGCGTGCTGGTGAAATTGATCGATGAATTGAACCACTCGTTAGGTGTGACCTGCATTGTGGTTTCACACGATGTGCCAGAGGTCTTGAGCATTGCTGACCATGCCTATATTGTTGCCGGTCAAAAGATTATTGCCCAGGGCAGTGCGCCGGAGTTGCGGGAAAATCCCGATCCGCGCGTGCGCCAGTTTATTGAGGGTCATGCGGACGGTCCAGTGCCATTCCGCTTCGCTGCCGGGGATTACCTCAGCGATCTGACTCGTGCAGGGAGAACGTAAACTGATGTTGCTAAAGGCGCTGGCGTCACTTGGACGTCAGGGAATTAATACTTGCGCGGCGTTTGGCCGTGCAGGCCTGATGCTGTTTCATGCGCTGGTGGGTAAACCTGCCTTCCGCCGCCACGCGCCACTGCTGGTAAAACAGCTGTACAGCGTGGGTGTGCTGTCGCTGCTGATCATTGTGGTCTCGGGTTTATTCATTGGTATGGTGCTGGGCCTGCAGGGTTATCTGGTGCTGACGACCTACAGCGCTGAAACCAGTCTCGGCATGCTGGTGGCCTTGTCGCTGCTGCGCGAACTGGGTCCCGTGGTCACGGCATTGCTGTTTGCAGGACGCGCGGGTTCAGCCCTGACGGCAGAAATTGGTTTGATGAAAGCCACCGAACAGCTCTCCAGCATGGAAATGATGGCCGTTGATCCGCTGCGTCGCGTGGTTTCGCCGCGCTTCTGGGCAGGGTTTATCAGCATGCCGCTGCTAGCCTTGATCTTTACGGCAGTCGGTATTGCCGGTGGGGCGTTGGTGGGCGTGGGCTGGAAAGGCATCGATCCTGGCTTCTTCTGGTCAGCGATGCAAAATGCCGTGGATTTCCGCACCGATGTCATCAACTGCATCATTAAAAGCGCAGTCTTTGCCGTGACGGTAACCTGGATTGCGCTGTTCAATGGCTATGATGCCATCCCGACCTCGGAAGGGATTAGTCGGGCGACAACGCGTACCGTAGTGCATGCTTCACTGGCGGTACTCGGTTTGGACTTTGTGCTGACAGCACTGATGTTTGGGAATTGATGCAATGCAAAGCAAGAAAAACGAAATCTGGGTTGGCGTCTTCATGCTGGCAGCACTGTTGGCACTGTTATTCCTCAGCCTGCGCGTGGCCGATCTCAAGTCACTTGGCACCGAACCGACATGGAAGCTGTATGCCACTTTCGATAATATTGGCGGCCTAAAAGTCAGCTCACCGGTGAAAATTGGTGGTGTGGTGATTGGTCGAGTAACGGATATTTCGCTGGATGATAAAACGCTGTCACCGCGTGTCACCATGGACATCAGCGATCAGTATGCTGACAAAATCCCGGACACCAGCTCGCTGGCCATTCGCACGCAAGGTCTGCTGGGTGAACAGTTCCTCGCACTGAATTTAGGCTTTGACGATCCAGAACTGGGTTCGGCAATGCTGAAAGATGGCGGCACGTTGCGTGACACCAAATCCGCGATGGTGCTGGAAGATTTGATCGGCCAGTTCCTCTACAAGAGCGGCGATAACAAAAACGATAATCAAAAGCAGGGCACCGAGAGTGCGCCTGCTCCGGCAGCACCTGCTACAACGGAATAGAGAGGTAAAACACGATGTTCAAACGTTTCCTGATGATTGCCATGCTGGCGATTGTGCCGCTGGCGGCCAATGCAGCGGATCAGAGCGATCCTTATAAATTAATGAATGAAGCGGCGGCGAAGACCTTCACCCGCTTGAAAAACGAGCAACCTAAAATCAAGCAGGATCCTAACTATCTGCGTGAGGTGGTGCGTCAGGAGTTGCTGCCGTATGTACAGATCAAGTACGCGGGTGCGCTGGTGCTGGGCCGCTATTATCGTGAGGCTACTCCGGCACAGCGTGACGCTTACTTTGCGGCATTTGGCGATTATCTGGCTCAGGCTTATGGCCAGGCGCTGGCGTTGTACCACGGCCAAACCTACCAGATTCAGCAATCGCAGCCGATTGGCGATGCTAACATCGTGGCGATTCGCGTGACTATTTTGGATCCGAACGGCCGTCCGCCTGTGCGCCTTGATTTCCAATGGCGCAAGAACAGCCAGACCGGCAACTGGCAGGCCTATGATATGGTGGCTGAAGGCATCAGCATGATCACGACCAAACAAAATGAGTGGAGTGATTTGCTGCGTACTAAGGGCATTGATGGTCTGACCGCGCAGTTGAAAACTTACGCAGCGCAGCCTATCACTCTGGATAAACAGTAAGCATGAGCGAACCGTTACGCTGGCAGCGCAATGCCAGCACGCTATCTTTAAGCGGCATGTTGGATCGCGATACCCTGCTGTCATTGTGGCATGAACGTGAAACCGCCATGGTGGATATCGCGACCATTGATGTCGCGGCGCTGGAGCGCGTGGATTCAGCGGGACTGGCTTTGTTAGTCCACCTGCGCGAGATCGCGCGGGCACAAGGTAGCACGCCACTTTTCACCGGTATCAACGACAAACTCCAGTCATTAATTGCGCTGTATAACCTGCAGCAGATTATTGTTTCTGCGGAAAAAATCGCCTGATAACGTTGTCATCGCCAAAAGCCCCTGATTTATTCAGGGGCTTTTGCGTATTTAAGAGTCAGGCGCTTTCCTCTAAGATATCCGCCTTATTATTATTAAGTGAAGCAAAGAGCGATGGAAAATAGTGAAGTTCAGGCCGTGCTGATGCAGGCGCTGCCATTAGATGAAGTACATGTTCTCAGCAACGACGGCAGTCATTTTCAGGTGATCGCGGTGGGTGAGATGTTCGGTGAACTGAGTCGTGTGAAAAAACAGCAGGCTGTTTATGCGCCGCTGATGGAATACATTGCGGATAACCGTATTCATGCGGTTTCCATCAAAACTTATACCCCAACCGAGTGGGCGCGCGACCGTAAACTCAACGGTTTCTAAGCGCCTCACAGGTTGTTTTGTTGATAGATAATTGAGAGCCGTTAATGGACAAATTTCGTGTGCAAGGCCCCACCCGTTTAAGTGGTGAAGTGACCATTTCCGGGGCGAAGAATGCTGCGCTGCCAATTCTGTTTGCTGCGCTGCTGGCAGAAGAGCCGGTTGAAATTCAGAACGTGCCGAAGCTGCGTGATATCGATACCACCATGAAGCTGCTAAATTTGCTGGGTGCGCGCGTTGAGCGTAATGGTTCGGTTCACGTTGATGCTCGCGAAGTTAACGTCTTCAGCGCACCGTATGATCTGGTGAAAACCATGCGTGCCTCGATTTGGGCACTGGGTCCGCTGGTGGCGCGTTTTGGTCAGGGTCAGGTTTCATTGCCAGGCGGCTGTGCTATTGGTGCACGTCCGGTTGATCTGCACATCACTGGCCTTGAGCAACTGGGTGCGGAAATTAAACTGGAAGAAGGTTACGTCAAAGCTTCCGTTAATGGCCGCCTGAAAGGCGCGCATATCGTCATGGACAAAGTCAGCGTTGGCGCGACCGTGACCATCATGAGTGCGGCAACGCTTGCCACTGGCACGACCATTATTGAAAACGCCGCGCGTGAGCCGGAAATTGTCGATACGGCAAACTTCCTCAACACGCTGGGCGCAAAAATCAGCGGTGCAGGCACAGATAAAATTACCATCGAAGGCGTAGAACGTCTGGGTGGCGGTGTGTATCGCGTTCTGCCGGATCGTATCGAAACCGGTACCTTCCTTGTCGCTGCTGCGATTTCCCGCGGTAAAGTGGTGTGCCATAAAGCCCAGCCCGATACGCTGGATGCGGTACTCGCAAAACTGCGTGATGCGGGTGCCGAGATTGAAACCGGTGAAGACTGGATCAGCCTCGATATGCACGGTAAGCGCCCTAAGGCAGTTAACGTCCGTACTGCACCACACCCAGGTTTTCCAACCGACATGCAGGCACAGTTCACCTTGCTGAACATGGTGGCGGAAGGCACAGGCGTGATCACCGAAACCATCTTCGAAAACCGTTTCATGCACATCCCTGAGCTGATTCGTATGGGCGGTCACGCGGAAATCGAAAGCAACACTGCGATTTGCCACGGTGTTGAGACGCTGTCAGGTGCACAAGTGATGGCAACCGACCTGCGCGCCTCTGCGAGCCTGGTACTGGCCGGTTGCATCGCGGAAGGCACCACCATTGTGGACCGTATTTATCATATCGACCGTGGCTATGAGCACATCGAAGATAAACTGAAGGCCATGGGTGCCAATATCGAGCGCGTCAGCGGCGAATAACGCTGACTCAACGTTTGATGATAACCAGTCACGATAACGTGGCTGGTTTTTTTATGTCCTGGATCTCAGGTCTCCTGCCGAACCCTGGGGGATCGAATACGTTTTTTGCGATCCAGCAAGCGCGATGTAATGGGATCATAATAGCGAGTTGGCCAGATCTCGGCGGGATGTACACCGATCGCGTCAGCGATCAACCACTCTCCTTTGGGCCAGGGGCGGGAAAGTGCGTTGGAGAGTGTGGACGAGTTCAGCCCCGAATTGCGTGACAATTCAGCCATTGATGTGCCTTTTTTACGCAGTGCTGCAATCACATCTGCGGGATGCCAATCCTGTTTCCTTGCTTTCATAACGTCCTGCTCCTTGTCCATGTTATTGCGTTGTCTCTGCCGCAACGGGCGTATCCAATACAGAGATATTAGGAAAAAACAAAAACCTTATAGCAAATAATTTCCATAAGCTTCCAGTAATTGTTTTGGCCTCGCATTAAACTGAGCTCTCTTTCGCAAAAGCGATGCAAGGAATGTAATGGGCAGTCAGGTGAAGCGCTGGGAAGTAAAGCAGGGGGAGAATACGGGTGAGGCAGGAAAGAAAACGGGGCTATGCCGCCCCGTAATAGCAATCAGAAATCACGCTGCACTGACATGTGGGCCAATGCTTCGAGTGCACTACGCCACGGCGTTTCTGGCAGGGCCTGCAGAGCAGCAATGGCTTTATCCGCCTCTTCTTCAGCGCGTTTGCGCGTCCATTCCAGCGAGCCAGTTTGTTGCATGGCATCCAGTACCGGTTCCAGCAGATGGCGACCGTTGCCTTCTTCGATTGCTTTGCGGATCATCTGAGCTTGCTCTGGTGTACCGTTGTGCATGGCATGGAGCAGCGGCAGTGTCGGCTTGCCTTCGCTCAGGTCATCACCGGTATTTTTACCCAGGGTTTCGCCATCCGCACTGTAATCCAGCAAATCGTCAATTAACTGGAAAGCGGTACCCAGATAGCGACCATAATCCTGCAGCGCTTTTTCCTGCGCCGGCGTGGCTTCAGCCAGAATCGCGGAGGCTTGAGAAGCCGCTTCAAACAGGCGCGCGGTCTTACTGTAGATGACGCGCATGTAGCTCTCTTCCGTGATATCGGGATCGTTGCAGTTCATCAGCTGCAGCACTTCACCTTCCGCAATCACGTTCACTGCTTCAGACATCAGCGCGAGGATCTTTAAGGATCCCATGCTGGTCATCATCTGAAACGCGCGGGTGTAGATGAAGTCCCCCACCAGCACACTGGCAGCATTACCGAACGCGGCATTGGCAGTGGCTTTGCCACGGCGCATATCGGATTCATCCACCACATCATCGTGCAGCAGAGTCGCCGTGTGGATAAATTCGATCAGCGCCGCATTGGTGACATGTAGCGATCCCTGGTAGTTCAGCGCACGTGCCGAGAGCACCGCGATCATGGGCCGGATACGTTTGCCTCCGCCGCTGATGATGTAGTAACCCAACTGATTAATCAGTGAGACATCTGAATTCAGCTGGTCGAGGATGGTCTGGTTGACGGCCGCCATATCCTGCGCGGTTAATTCATTAATCTGTTCTAAGTTCATTCGTCTGTTCAGCTTTGACTCGTATTTTGCATGGTAAGCGCTTTTACCCAGCGTGAGTTCAGGTAATCTGTTACTGATTGTACTTGAAAAATCGGGCTGAGAAACGTTTGCATTCGTCCTGCGCTTTTTTTCTGCAAGAGAGTGCAAAGTGCACTTGTCTTCTGCTGGAGATTTGCGTAGAATTCGCGCCCTATTGTGAATATTTATCGCGCCGCCTGATGAATAGAAAGGCATGCGCAGAAGCGGAGTTTTATATGTACGCGGTTTTCCAAAGTGGTGGTAAACAACACCGAGTAAGCGAAGGTCAGACCGTTCGCTTGGAAAAGCTGGACATCGCAACCGGCGAAACCATTGAGTTCGACCAGGTTCTGATGATTGCAAATGGCGAAGACGTGCAAATCGGCGCGCCACTGGTATCAGGCGGTGTGATCAAGGCAGAAGTTGTTGCTCACGGTCGTGGCGAGAAAGTTAAGATTGTTAAGTTTCGTCGTCGTAAACACTACCGTAAGCAAGCTGGTCACCGTCAGTGGTTCACTGATGTGAAAATCACTGTGATCGGCGCGTAAGAGGAGATCTGACAAATGGCACATAAAAAGGCTGGTGGCTCGACTCGTAACGGTCGCGACTCCAATGCAAAACGTCTGGGTGTTAAGCGTTTCGGTGGTGAATCTGTTCTGGCGGGTAGCATCATCGTTCGTCAGCGTGGCACCAAATTCCACGCAGGTACCAATGTAGGTTGTGGTCGTGACCACACCCTGTTTGCTACCGCAGACGGTAAAGTACAATTCGAAGTTAAAGGTCCTAACAACCGTAAGTACATCAGCATCGTTGCTGAGTAAGGTTGTTGTGACGCAGACGGTTAACGTCTGAACACACGAATTGAAGGCCCCGCAGCTTTGCGGGGCTTTTTACATTCTGCCGCAGGTTGCGGGATTCCCTCTGACCAAAACGCGCAGTTTGCTGTACAATTTATGTACTCCTGGCTTTGCCAGTCTTGTATTATCCGCCGCCGGTCAGCGCAGAAGACCCTGGCGGACCCGTTTGCTGTGCTTTAGTCGCCGCGAACGATAGCGTGACGGAGAAATAAAATGAAGTTTGTAGATGAAGCGACGATCCTTGCGGTTGCAGGCGATGGCGGTAATGGTTGCGTCAGCTTCCGCCGCGAAAAATACATTCCACGCGGTGGCCCGGACGGCGGCGATGGCGGTGACGGCGGTGATGTTTACCTGCTGGCGGATGAAAACCTGAATACCCTGATCGACTATCGCTTCGAGAAATCTTTCCGCGCCGAACGTGGTCAAAATGGCCAGAGCCGTGATTGCACCGGTAAACGCGGCAAAGACATCATTATCAAGGTGCCTGTCGGTACCCGCGTGATTGACCAGGGTACTGGCGAAACGCTGGGTGACATGACGCGCCACGAGCAGAAGCTGATGGTCGCGAAAGGCGGCTGGCACGGCTTGGGTAATACGCGTTTTAAATCCTCGGTTAACCGTTCCCCACGTCAGAAGACCATGGGTACGCCGGGCGAGAAGCGTGACCTGCAGCTGGAGCTGATGCTGCTGGCTGATGTCGGTATGCTTGGTCTGCCGAATGCCGGTAAATCGACCTTTATTCGCTCCGTGTCTGCGGCTAAACCAAAAGTGGCGGATTATCCGTTTACTACTTTGGTGCCAAGCCTTGGTGTAGTGCGCATGGACAACGAAAAGAGCTTCGTCGTCGCCGATATCCCGGGCCTGATTGAAGGCGCAGCGGATGGTGCCGGTCTGGGGATTCGCTTCCTGAAGCACCTTGAGCGTTGCCGTGTACTGTTGCACCTGATCGACCTTGCGCCGATCGATGAATCCGATCCGGTCGAAAACGCCCGCATCATCCTGGGTGAGCTGGAAAAATATAGCGAGAAGCTGTTCCAGAAGCCACGCTGGCTGGTGTTTAACAAATGTGACCTGCTGGACCGTGAAGAAGCGGAAAGCCGCGCTAAAGCGGTTGTGGAAGCTTTGGGCTGGGAAGACAAATACTACCTGATTTCTGCGGCCAGCCATGACGGCGTGAAAGATCTCTGCTGGGACGTGATGACCTTCATCATCGAGAACCCGAAAGAAGCGGAAGAAGAAGCGAAAGAGCCGGAGAAAGTGGCCTTCATGTGGGATGATTATCACCGCGAAGCCATGGAAACCGCTCAGGAAGTGGAAGAAGACGACGATTGGGATGACGACTGGGACGAGGAAGACGACGAAGGCGTCGAAATCATTTACCAGCGTTAATCGCAAAACAGAAAGCGGCCAATTGGCCGCTTTTTTTATGGCTGCTGAGTGCCATTTTCATCTCCCGATGAAAGGGCATCGTGTGCAGCAATCCGGCGCGATGATTCTGCCCCCTGGAATAAGGAGGTGAGGGCCGTCGCGGAAAATTACCCCAGCACCGCCACCGTCAATCGCGATGTGCAGCACAGTTGATCGCGTCCATTGCGAATCTCAATTTCCCAGCTCTGGTTGCGTGCGCCAAGGTGCAAAGGACGGCAGATGCCGCGCACTTCACCGCTGCTCACCGCGCGATGATGGCTGGCACTGACCTCAATCCCCACCACACTTTTTC
Organism: Pantoea sp. JGM49; assembly: GCF_018257655.1. Lineage (NCBI taxonomy): Bacteria > Pseudomonadati > Pseudomonadota > Gammaproteobacteria > Enterobacterales > Erwiniaceae > Pantoea > Pantoea sp. JGM49. The sequence goes on from NZ_JAERJM010000013.1 coordinate 29,623, forward strand.
CCTCTTCCACACTCAGATAACCGGCAATCGATCCCATCGATTCCGCCAGCACCACTGACGCACCGCCGTGCAGCAGGCCAAACGGCTGCTGCGTGCGGGTATCCACTGGCATAGTTGCCTCAAGGTAATCGTCGCCAATCACCGTGAACACGATGCCGACGTGCGACACCAGCGAGTTATCCCCCAGGGTATTTAAGGTTGCCAGATCAACCGATCGTTTCCAGATTGCCATATCAGGATCCCAGCGTTGCGCCACCGTCGACCACAATATCCTGCAGCACCACGTGGCTGGCAAGATCTGAGGCCAGGAACAGAACGTTGTTCACGATCTCTTGCGGTTTCGCGATCTTACGCAGTGGGATCCCCAACTTGTACTGATCCGGGAAGCCGTTGATCATCTCCTGCTCTGCTTCCGGCGTATGCCACAGGCTACGTTGCATATCGGTATCGGTTGAACCCGGTGAAACGATGTTGCAGCGCACGCCAAACGGTGCCATTTCCAGACCGACGGTGAGGCACAGGCTACGTAGTGCGGCTTTGGAAGCGCCATAAGCGGACATGCCGAGACGTGGCGCGTGAGCCGCGTTAGAAGCGATGGTAACAATCGCCCCCGCGCGCTGCTGGCGGAATACCGGCAGCGTTTGCTGGAACATATTGAAGGCGCCACCGGCGTTCACCGCCAGACACGCCTGCCAGTCTTCGAATGCGAGTGCTTCGGTACTGCCGACGCGCAGGATCCCGGCGCCGTTGACCAGCACATCCAGACGAGGCTGCTCAGCCAGCAGACGCTGGCACACGGCTTTCACCTCCGCCGCATTCGCTACATCCAGAACCTGAGTGGCAAACGGGTAGTCGGGCTGCTCAAAACGCAGATCGAAGCCGATCACCTGTGCGCCGGCCTGATGGAATGCCAGCGCCGTGTGGTAACCAATGCCTTTACCCGCGCCGGTTACCCAGACGATTTTTCCGTTAAAGTCGAAAGAGGCACTCATTTGGCAGGCGTCCGTGACAGTAGTGCCCACCAGCCATCAATGCTCGGATTTTTTGCCAGGCTAACGAAATCGATGTCGTTGTGCACCTGGCGCCAGCGCGCCGCCAGCGCCATCACGCGTACGGAATCCAGGCCGTAGTCGATCAGGTTTTCATCATCTTCTGGCACATCGTCATCTTCCAGCAGCGGCAGAATCAGCGCACGCAGATCGTCTTTGCTCAGCGGCAGCGGCATCAGATCGGCGGTCATCACCACTTTGCCGCTGCGGCCAGCGGTGTAGGTCAGTGCCATCATGTGCTCTTCACGGCTGAAGTCGGCCAGCGCATCCGCCACCATAAACGGCTGGATGTTACGCATAAAGGCGTCAGTGGCGGTGGTCAGGCAGCCGATGTGGGCGTAAACGCCGGTAATGATCAGCTGATCGCGGCCCATCTCCTGCAGGATCGATTCCAGCGGCGAGCGGACAAAGGCGCTGTAACGCCATTTGGTTAACACCTGATCGTCCTGATCTGGCGCCAATGCATCTACGATCTTCTGTTGATCCGGATGCTTATTCAGGCCTGGTCCCCACATGTCGTTGAGCAGTGCGCGATCGGCATCGCTCTGCTCGTTGGGCTGCGCGGTGTAGAACACCGGAATACCTTGCGCTTTGCAGTAGGCGCGCAGGCGGGCAATGTTTTCCACAACCTGATCGATCAGCGGACTGTTCTCGCCCCAGAAATTCAGGAAATAAGCCTGCATATCATGGATCAGGAGGGCAGCACGCTGTGGCTCAACGGTCCATTTCACCTTGTTGGTCGGCAGTTCAGTGGCGGCAGGCAGCGCGTAAGAATTCAGTTTTGGAATAGCCATTACAATCTCCGGAATAGGTTCAGGCTTGCGCTTGTTGGTCAGCAAGCTGTTGGCGTAAACGTTTTTTATCCACCTTGCCAACCGGGGTCAGTGGCAGGGCATCTACGCAGGTAATACGATCGGGTAATTTAAACTCGGCGACACCGAGATCGCGCAGATGACGGCGCAGCGCCACCGCTTTGATTGGCTGGCTGGCAACAATAAAGGCGCAGCTTTTTTCACCCATCAGTTCATCTGTCATCGACACCAGCGCGGCATGAATCACATCCGGATGGCGCTGCAGCAAATTCTCGATCTCTTCTGCGGCGATCTTCTCGCCGCCACGGTTGATCTGATCCTTCTCGCGGCCCTGCACGGTGATGTAACCCTGCGGGTTGATCTCAATCAGATCGCCGGAGCAGTAAAAGCCGTTAGCATCAAAGCTAGCGGCATTGTGTTCCGGGCTTTTGTAGTAGCCACGGAAGGTGTACGGACCGCGTGTCATCAGGCGACCCACCGTGCCGTGCGGCAGCGCATTACCGTGTTCATCCGCCACCCAGACTTCGTCATCTTCAGAAATCGGTCGGCCCTGAGTGGTCAGCACGATTTTCTCGTCATCGCCAAAGCGGGTGTAGTTCACCAGACCTTCGGCCATGCCAAACACCTGCTGTAATTGGCAGCCAATTTCGCTCTGGATGCGTGCCGCCAGGGTTTCGCCGAGCTTCGCGCCGCCGACCTGAATGCGCTGCAGCGTAGCCAGCTGCTTGTTGCTACCCCATTCCTGAATCGCCTGCAGCCACAGGCTCACTGCGGGTGGCACCAGACCGGTATCGGTGACCTGGTGCTTCTCAATCAGCGGGAAGCACAGCGTAGCGCTGGGATCAGCGGCGAGGATCACCTGGCCCCCGGCATAAAACACACCAAGTGAACCCGGTGAGCTCATAGCGAAGTTATGCGGTGCGGGCAGGGCGATCAGATAACGCGTGTCAGCCGTGACTTCACAGATCTCATCGCTGGCGCGAATACTGTAGTAGTAATCGTTGTGCGTGCGCGGAATCAATTTTGGTGTCCCGGTGCTGCCACCGGAGAGCTGGAAAAACGCCACTTCATCAGCGGCGCTCGGCGTGGGCTGATAATCGCCTACCGCTTCCGCCATCAAAGCTTCGAGAGTGTTTTCTTTATCACCGTCATTACGCAGGATGATCTGCTGCAGTGACGGTTGAGCGGCACAAAGCGCACCAATAAAGGTGTCATCGCCAAACAGCGCGTGACTGCGATCGGCAATTAGCAGTTTAGGCTCAATCTGCGCGGCATAGGCGGTCAGCTCGGTGCGCTGATGGCTATACAGCGCGAAGACGGATGCTACGCCCAGTTTAAACAGCGCAAAGACCGTGACGTAAAACTCCGCCACGTTGCCTAGCTGCACTAACGCAGTATCACCCTGTTGCAGGCCACGGCGCTGCAGGGCTGCCGCGAGGTTATCGGTTAGCTGATTCAGCTCGCGATAGCTGATTTGACGATCGCCGTCGATGACCGCGATTGCATCATTCTCTTGATGACGCGCCAGGATATCGGTCATTGGCACATCGAGCCAATAGCCTTTTTCGCGATAGCGCGCAGCCAAATCTTCAGGCCAGCGGGTATAGGGAATGCTCATGCTCTTTCCTTTATTGCAGTCCAAAAGCGCGCAACATGGTATCCAGCTTCACGCCGGTTTCGCGCCATTCTGATTCAGGTTGGGAATCGGCAACGATGCCTGCGCCCGCAAACAGTCGCACGCGTGCACCGTGCACGGTGCCACAACGAATTGTCACCACCCATTCGCCGTTGCCTTCACTGTCACACCATCCCACAATGCCGCCAAACAGCTGACGATCAAAAGGCTCTAATTGCTGAATCAGCTGCTGAGCACGCTGGTGTGGGAAGCCGCTTAATGCGGGGGTCGGATGAAGCAGGCAGGCCAGCGACAAGGCGTTCTCACGATCATCCTGTACCTCACCATCGATTTGCGTCGCGAGGTGCCATAAGGTCGCGGTGGTGATCAATGACGGTACCGTCGGCACGGAAAGCAGGCGACTGCGCGGTTGCAGCGTATTGCGCATCGCATCTGTGACCAGCTGGTGTTCATGACGATCTTTGCTGGAGTCCATCAGCGTATTGCCCGCTGCCTGATCCTGTTGGCTATCGTGGTGATCACGACGTGCTGAGCCCGCCAGCGGGCACGAGCTAAAATCGCGGCCCTGCTTACGCAGCATCAGCTCCGGGCTGGCCCCCACCAGTGCACCGCCTTGTGGCAGCGGCAGATGGAAGTGATAGCTATTCGGATTCTGCGCAATGACGCGTTGCATCAGTGCCGCGGTATCCACTGGCTGTTCGGTGACAATATCCATCAGGCGCGACAGCACCACTTTATCTAGGTCACCGCGTTGCGTTGCTGTCACCGCATCGGCCACCATTTGGGTAAAGACATCGTGATCCGGCACCGCCACGCGACGACGTACCTGCGGCAGCTCACTGGCAGCCGCAGGCAGCGCATTCTGTAGGTCGGCACGATGAAAAGTTTGATACGTTTCAGGAATAAACAGGGCCGCAGGCTGACTCACGTCAAACGGAATCGCACCCACCAGGATCGGATTCTCAATGCCTTGTTGTTTTGCCGCCGCAAAATGTTGATGCAGCTGAAGTTGAAAATCACCCTGCAATGATGCAGCGTCTGCCACAGAGGTGGTTATCGTGGTATAGCAGCCTTGAGTCGCGAGGCTTCGCCACGGCGAGGTAAAGAGGAACCCACGACATAACGCAGAAAAATCCTCTAATAAGGCATTTTCAAACATGGATGATTCCACCATAATTTTCACCTATAAATGATAAGATTATTAAGAATGATTATCATTTTTATTATGGGCCTGTAACCTACGTCGATTGGACAAAAGAGTCAATCCATTCGCGGGATTTCCCGCATGATTAGGCGTAATCGGAAGGTGACGTCGAGCCGTGCAATAAGCTAAAAGGTGGACCAAAACTTATGAATAAATGCGGTTTATTGGGACTGACAGCCCTGTTGTTTATTTTCCAGACTTTCACAGGGCTCGCACAGGCAGAACAGGGATGGCCGCGCACGGTGCAGGGGGCAAAGGGTTCAATTACCTTAAACAAAGCTCCGCAGCGTATTGTTTCAACCAGCGTCACCTTAACTGGATCATTGCTGGCAATTGATGCACCGGTGGTGGCCTCCGGTGCGACCGCTCCGAACAGCCGTCTGGCCGACGATCAGGGTTTTTTCCGTCAATGGGGTGAGGTGGCAAAACAGCGCCATGTAAAACGTCTCTATATTGGCGAGCCGAGTGCCGAAGCGGTGGCCGCAGAAGCACCAGACCTGATTCTGGTGAGCGCCACAGGTAATGATTCTGCGATTAAACTCGCCAGCCAGCTTTCCGCCATCGCACCGACGCTGGTGGTGAATTACGACGACAAGAGCTGGCAGGATGTGGTGACGCTGCTAGGCCAGGCAACCGGTCACGAAGCGCAGGCTGCACAGCGGGTGAAGGCTTTTGACGATCGTGAAGCAGCGTTGAAAAAAGCCATCACCTTACCGCCGCAGCCCGTGTCTGCCTTGGTGTGGAACGGCGATGGGCGTGCCGTCAACGTGTGGACCACGGAGTCAGCGCAGGGCAAACTGCTGGAGCAACTTGGCTTTACCCTCGCCGTTCCACCCGCCAGCGTGCAGCAAGGCCACAGCATGGGCCAGCGTAAAGACATCATTCAGCTGTCGGGTGAGAATGTGGGAAGCGGTTTGACGGGCAAAACCTTCCTGCTGTTTGCGGCTGATGACAAAACCACGCAGTCGGTGATCGGCAATCCGTTTCTCGCGCAAAACGCGGCGGTTAAGGATAAGCAGGTATTCCCGCTTGGCGTCGATTCGTTCCGTCTGGATTACTACAGCGCCAGCAATCTGCTGGCGCGTCTGGAGAAACTGTTCGTTAAATCATGATGCCTGCTCCGCCAGCTCAGGGGCTGGCGGCGCATAACGACGTAAACGGCCCATTACACACCACATCACAACCCCCAACAGCGCTGCCGCAAAACCAAACGCGGCGGCAGCCTGTGGCGGCAATAACCACGATCCCATGGCCCCAATCATCGCCGCACCGATCGCATCTCCGGTGACATTTTGCGCGGTCCACAAGCCGTTAATGCGGCCCAGCAGATGGTCTGGCGTCAGCAGTTGAATCATCGCGTACTGCACCAGACTGTTGATGGCACTGAAATAACCAAACGCCACCAGACACAGCAGCGCCAGCGGCAGATTGGGCATCAGACTGAATAATCCCAGCGCGATAAATCCGGCCACCGCACTGCCCAGCACCAGCTGTCCCGGTCGGGCTGCATGTTTCAGTTTACCGCTGGTGAACGCGCCGATGGCGGCACCCAGAGGCACGGCTGCGTAGAGCATGCCAAGCTGGTTAGCACTCACTGACCAATGTGGTGCGAGAGCGGGGTAGAGCACGCGAATTGCGCTGGCCAGAGTGACCAGAGCACCTATCAGCGCCACCATGCCGACAATCGGGCTGGCAAACAGGAACTGCACCCCGGCGGCCAGCGACTTCAGCGGATGTTCACGCGGCTGAGGTGGCGGCGGGAGTTGCGGTAATTTCAGCAGCGTCAGTACGGTAATCAGTGTGCCAAACGCGGTTAAGCCGTAGTTCCACATTACACCGCCGTGCGCAATGACCAGTCCGGCAATGGCTGGCGAGAGGATGGAGCCAAAACGCACCGTCAGCATGGTGGTGGCGCCGGCCTGCATAATGTTTTCGCGCCCCACCAGCGCCGGTGTGGCCGCCAGCAGCGCCGTGACGCCAATCGCGCCAAAGAAGCCATCCCAGAATCCCAGCAGATACACCGCAATCAGTGAAGGCTGCGGCAGCGCAGCGTTAATCGCCAGCGCGATAAAGCCCAAGCCGCAGGTGGATCGGGCAAGCAAAATCAGTTTCTTACGCTCGTAGCGATCGGCTAACACCCCGCCGGTTAGCAGACCAATAAACATACCGGATGCGGCGAGGGTGACGGCCAATCCCACCAAAAGCGGGGAGTGCGTCATCTGCTGAATCTGCACCGGCACCGCCACGGCGAGCATGCCTAATGCGACAATCGAGATGAATCGGGCAATAAATACTGCGCGAAATGCCGCATGGGTTTTCAGCAGGGAGAGATCGATAAAGTGGGAAGATTTGTTCATTTGTTCGCCTTTTTGCACCAATTTTCCTCATCGTCCGCGAGGCGAGTCATGGTAACATAGGCAAACGCGAGTAATAACGATAACCATTATCAAATTGCGTTGCGCATGCGACGACGTTGAACAGTGAAGGTTTAGAACGATGCGCCAGATCCGTGCATTAGCAGGCTCAGGGATTCTGCTCTTGCTCCTCATCGCGCTCAGCTTGATGCTGGGGGCAAAATCGATACCCATTTCCGATGTTTATCATTCTCTTACCTCAGGCTGTGACAACGCTGAGTGCGTGATTGTGCGTGATGCACGCTTGCCTCGTACGCTGGCCGGATTGCTGGCGGGTGTCGCCCTTGGATTAGCAGGCGCACTAATGCAAAGCCTGACGCGCAATCCACTGGCCGATCCGGGCATTCTCGGCGTTAACGCAGGTGCCGGGTTTGCGGTGGTGATCGGCATTGCGCTGTTTGGCGCGGATTCTCCCCTCGATTGGCTCGGCTTCGCGTTTGCCGGTGCACTGCTGGCGTCATTGCTGGTGGCGATGACGGGGGCGATTGGCGGCGGGCGAGTCAATCCGGTACGCCTGACGTTAGCCGGCGTAGCGCTGGGCGCGGTGCTGGATGGACTGACGTCTGGTCTGTCACTGCTCAATCCCGATATTTATGATCATCTGCGTTTCTGGCACAGCGGCTCGCTGGATATCCGCAATTTCACTGTATTGCGCACCCTGTTCCCGGCCGTGCTAATCGGCAGCGGAGTGGCACTCTATTTGTCGCAGGCGTTGAACAGTTTAAGCATGGGCGGCGATATGGCGACCGCGCTGGGCACGCGGGTGGCGCGCACGCAACTGCTTGGTTTAGTGGCGATTGCGTTGTTGTGTGGTGCGGCGACAGCGGCAGTGGGGCCGATTGCTTTTATCGGACTGATGACGCCGCATTTTGCACGCTGGATGGTCGGCAACGATCACCGCTGGATGCTGCCCGCCACGGCGATCATTACCCCGATTCTGTTGCTGGCAGCGGATATTCTGGGACGACTGCTGGTGGCGGGCGAACTGCGCGTCTCCATCGTCACGGCGATGTTGGGTGCACCGGTGTTGATTGTGTTGGTGCGCCGTAAACTCGGGCGAGGTGCGTTATGACGCGTCGGGTTAGATTACATACCACGTGGTTGTTGCTCGGATGCGCACTGCTGGCGTATCTGGCGATGACGCGAGGCGCATTGCCGATTGGTGCTAAGCAATTCTGGCAAGTGCTGGCGGGACACGGTGCCAGCAACGTCAAGCTGATCGTTTTAGAGTGGCGACTGCCGCGTGTGCTAATGGCGCTGCTGATTGGCGCGGCACTGGGCGTCAGCGGCGCGATTTTCCAGTCACTGCTGCGCAACCCGCTCGGCAGCCCGGATATTCTCGGTTTCAATACCGGTGCCTATAGCGGCGTGCTGGTGGCGCTGGTGCTGTTCAATCAGGGCATCGCCGCCATGACCGGTGCAGCGTTGGTTGGCGGTATCGGCACGGCGGTATTGGTGTATCTGTTTGCCTGGCGCAACGGGGTAGAAACCTTCCGCCTGATTATTGTCGGTATCAGTGTGCGCGCCTTGCTGATGGCACTGAATGCCTGGCTGATTATCAGTGCTTCGCTAGAGTCCGCGCTCAGTGCCGGATTGTGGAGTGCCGGTTCACTTAACGGCATCACCTGGGCGAAAACGCCGCCGGTGATTGGCGTGTTGCTGCTGTCGCTGCTGCTGATGGCGTTGCTAACACGACGGATGCGTTTGCTGGAGATGGGCGATGATACCGCCAGTGCGCTCGGCGTGCTGGTGGAGCGCAGTCGGCTGCTGCTGATGCTGATTGGCGTAGTGTTGACGGCGGCGTCCACTGCGCTGGTGGGGCCGATCTCCTTTATTGCGCTGCTGGCACCACAAATCGCGCGTCGACTCGGCGGCGGCGAGAAAGGCGCGCTGCTGCTGGCGGCGCTGTGTGGCGCACTGTTGCTCATTGCGGCTGATTTTGCTGCGCAGCATTTGTTCTTGCCTTATCAATTACCGGTTGGCGTGATTACCGTCAGCCTCGGTGGACTTTATCTGATTGCGTTACTGGTGCGGGAGGCGCGACGCCAATGATCGATATCCCTTCACGGCTGTATGGCGAAGGCCTGACGCTCGGCTACGACAAGAAAGTGGTGGCAGAAAACCTGTCGGTGGCGATCCCGGAAGGTGAGCTGACAGTGATTATCGGCCCCAACGCCTGCGGTAAATCCACTTTGCTGCGCACCCTGAGCCGCCTTAATACTCCGCTGAAAGGCGAGGTGTATCTGGATGGTGAGGCGATAGCGCGTTATCCGACCAAAGAGGTGGCGCGTCGACTTGGGCTGCTGCCGCAGAGTTCCAACGCACCGGCTGGCATCAGCGTTACCGAACTGGTGGCACGTGGGCGTTACCCGCATCAAGCGCTGTTTGGCCGCTGGCGCAGTGAAGATGAAGAGGCGGTGCAAAGCGCGATGCGGGCAACCGGCGTGGCGGATTTGGCGCAGCAGCCAGTGGATACCTTGTCCGGCGGGCAGCGTCAGCGCGTATGGATTGCCATGGTGCTGGCGCAGCAAACCCCGCTGCTGTTGCTGGATGAGCCAACTACCTGGCTGGATATCACCCATCAGATTGAACTGCTGGAACTGATGCAGGAGTTGAATCAGCAGCATGGCCGCACGCTGGTGGTGGTGTTGCACGATCTTAATCACGCCTGCCGTTATGCCACCCATTTGATCGCCATGCGTCACGGCAAGATTTTGGCCGAAGGCAAGCCCGCAGAGATCGTAACACCCGCGTTGATTGAACAGGTGTACGGTTTACGCTGCGTGATTGTGGAAGATCCGGTGGCGCACACGCCAATGATCGTGCCGCTGGGAAGAGGAAAGTAAGCGGTCTGGCTGCATAAAGCATGTTATCGCGGGAATCTAAATGCTGTGACCGGCACACCACAGTGGAGCATCGTGTCGGGAGGTCTTAACGCAGCGCCCTGCACAGGGCAGGCAGGTTGATCGCAGTGAGGCTTCATCCCAGCCCCTGTACAAGGCAGATCAGTTATCGCCGGGAGGCCCCTCGACCTCCCGGAAATCGGCTGACGTTAGCCTAATATCCGTTGCAACAGCGGGCCAATCTGCTCAAACATCTGCGGGGAAATAATCTCCACGTGTGCACAATCCATCGGCCAAACCTCTAACTCACCGACATAAGGTGCCCAGGCGCGACGCGCATCCTGACCAGGCTGCTGCGTCTGCTCGGCGAGGAACAGTGTGGCGCGACCGTTGAAACGCGCACTGCGCGCGGTGGCCAACAGACGCACCGAACTGGCGTAGTTGGCTTCGATGGTATCGAACATCGCGCGCATCTCTTCGCCCGCCTGATGGCGCTGGGCAGCGATAAACTGCTCGCGCTCGCGATTCACCTCTTCCAGCACCGCCGGATCCAGCACATTCTCGCCACGCTTTTCATCCCAGTTCTGCGTTTCCGGCGGCCAGGTATCGAGCAGGCCGAGGAAGGCTACCTCTTCACCTGACGCTTCCAGTCGTGCCGCAATACCTTGCGCCAGCGTGCCGCCCAGCGAATAACCGAGGAAGAAGTACGGTCCGTGCGGCTGCACGTTCCGTAAGGTTTGCAGATGCGCATCACACACCTCGTCGAGATGCGCGCTTTGGTTCAGCGGGCTCTGGGGATTCGGCGACTGAATCCCCACCAGCGACCAGCGCTGATCGAGATAGCGCTGCAGAATACTGAACTGCCAGGCAAAACCCGACGCCGGATGGAAGCAGAACAGTGTCGGACCGTTGCCCTGACGCAGCGGCAGAACGGCTTCAAAACCTGCCTGCTGATGCGATTGTGTATCGCTCAGCAACCGGGCGAGTTTTTCCACCGTTGAAGCCACCATAATCTGCCCTACCGAAACCGGCTGTTGCAGTTCGCGGCGCAGCTGGGCAGCTAAGCGCATCGCCAGCAACGAGTGGCCACCGAGGGCGAAGAAATCATCCTGGGCGCTGATGGTGTCACGCGCCAGCAACTGGCAGAAAGCCTGCGCCAATTGGGTTTCCAGACCGGGATGCGAGTCCCGGCCCACGCTGTCAGCTGCATTTTTTGGCAGCGGTAAGGCTTTGCGATCCAATTTACCATTGCTGCTCAGCGGGAAGGCATCCAGTTGCACAATCGCCACCGGCACCATATGTGCAGGCAGCCGTTGCGCCAGTGCATCACGCAGCGCGTCGCCATCGACAACGTGCTCTGCGACGACGTAACCCACCAGCTGACGCGCGTCACCGCCTTGTGCAGCGGCACCGCCGAGTACCACCGCGTGCGTGACTGCCTGCTCAATACCGGGCAGTGTGCTCATCACATGATCGATTTCGTTGAGTTCGATACGCTGGCCTCGGATCTTCAACTGATCGTCGCTGCGTCCGAGGTATTCCACCGCGCCGTTATCCAGCCAGCGCGCCACGTCCCCGGTCAGATACATGCGCTCGCCAGCGGCAAAAGGATCGGCGATAAAGCGGCTGGCGGTCAGATCCGGGCGGCCAAGATAGCCGTGTGCCAGCTGTACGCCGGTTAAGTAAAGATCGCCCGCCACACCCGGCGGCACCGGCTGCATACGCGCATCAAGAATGCGAAGTCCGGTATTCCACACCGGGAAACCAATCGGCACGCTGGCTCCTTCAACGGCTGCCAACGCTTCGCCAAACGCCGGATACCAGCTGACATCTACCGCCGCTTCGGTCGGGCCGTAAAGATTGTGCAGCGGCACCTGCGTCAGTTTTTCCCATTCACGCGACAGATCGGTCGGCAGCGCTTCACCGCTACAGAAGACGTTACGTAAGCTGCCACAGCAGGCAATCGCTGGCGCACTGTCCAGCGCCGCGACAAAGGCGGCCAGCATCGAAGGGACAAAGTGCGTGGTAGTCACTTTGTAACGCGCAAACAACTGCTGAAGGGCTTCCGGATCGCGGTGCGCTTCCGGCGGTGCCATCACCAGTTGCGCGCCTACCAGCAGCGGCCAGAAGAATTCCCATACGGATACATCGAAACTGCTTGGGGTTTTCTGCAATACCACATCGTCGGCTTGCAGCGGATAGCGATCCTGCATCCACAACAGGCGGTTGACGATCGCTTCATGACCGACCAATACGCCTTTCGGACGCCCGGTAGATCCTGAGGTGTAGATGATGTAAGCGCCATCCTGTGGTGTCGGCGCGCTGGCAGGTGGTGGCGCGTCTGGCGCGGTATAGAGCGCATCAAAGTGCAGCTGCTTAACAGAATAGATAGCGCTAAAGCGGGCGCTCAATCCCACTGAGGTGATCAGCGTTTTGGGGGCGGCATCTTCCAGCATTAGCTGCAAACGTTCGTCGGGGTAGCCGGTATCGAGCGGCAGATAGGCCGCGCCGAGCGACACAATCGCCTGCAGTGCCAGTGAGAGCTGCACTGAACGCGGCAATGCCACTGCGACGATATCGCCGCGCTGGACGCCCGCTGCACTAAGATCCGCTGCCAGAGCATACAACTGCTGCTGCATCTCACGGTAGCTTAACTGGTGCGTCGCATCAGCCAGCGCCGGGGCATCAGGCGTACGCGCGGCCTGTTGCGCCAACAGTGAGGCCAGCGTTTCTGCAGGAACAGGGTGCGCGGTCTGATTGATACCGGCAATTTGTACGTGCTCTTCTGTGGTTAGCAGATCCAGTTCACCCAACGCACGCTGTGGTTGCTCCGCCAGCTGATCCAGCAGCAAAGCAAAACGGCTGGCGTGGCGAATCAGCGTCGATTCGCTATAGCGCTCCGCATTCGCCAGCAACTCCAGCGTTAGTTCACCCTGTTCGCTAATGTAGATAGCGATTTCCAGATCGCGCACCGGGCCTGATGCCAGCTGATGGGTTATGCCTTCAACGCCAGCAAAATCGAGTTGATAGTCAAACATCTTCAGGTTGATCACCGGACCGTACAGCGGGTCACCATCGCCCAAACGTCCAAGATCGCGCTGCACCTGTTCCGCGTCATAACGCTGGTGGCGGCGCATTCTCTTCACTTCACCTGCCAGCTGGGCAGCCAGCGCACTCAGCGGCTGGGTGGGATCGTAATGCACGGCCATCGGCAGCACGTTGATCACCGGACCGGTGGCACACAGCGCGGCGGATCCGATGCGGCGCATAAAGATGAATCCAGCGGCGAAATCATTTTGTCCGCTGAGTCGCGCCAGCCACAGCGCCACCAGCGCAAAGGCCAGGTCAGCAGCGCTGGATTGTGGATGCTGATTCACCAGGGTTTGGAAGGTGCTGCGATCGAGCGTCACGCTGTGGCGCAGCAGATCGGTGGTCGCGCTTTGTCCAGCCAGCGGCAGCGGTGATAGCGAAGCCGGTGAGGGCAGCGCTGCGCCTTTCTCGCGCCAGAAATCACCATCGCGCGTGAATGAAGAGGATTCCTGATAACGCTGGTACTCTTCGACGACTTCGCTAAACGGGATGAACGGGGTTGGCTCGGCCTCTTGCTGCTGCACGGCGGCAGTGTAAAGGTTAGCAATACGGCGAGTGATGGCGGTAAAGCTGAAACCATCCACCACTAAGTGGTGATAACGCTGATACCAGAACCAGTGCTGATCGCCAATGCGATACAGCGTGTGATGCCATAAAGGTGCACCGCTCAGTACGCGTAGATCACCGTTCATGTCTTCACGCATTAACGCGCGGGCTTTGGTGGCCGCATCGGGTTCAGCGCGCAAATCAACGATTTTTGGCGCACTGAACGTCTGCGGTTGCAGCCACTGCAGTGCTTCGCCCTCGACTTCGGCAAACGCCATATTCAGCGTATCGGCTTCCTGCATGCCAGCCACGATGGCCTGCGCGAGCAGGTCTGTGTCGATGGCGCCGGACAATTCGACAAAGTGCGCTACTGCATATGCATTGTGGTGCTGGGTCAGCTGGTCGGCAATCCAGATGCCGGGCTGGGCTGCCACTAAGGGCAAGGTGTGTTGGTCGGTCATGGTTTTGTTCATCAGAGATTCAGACATCTGTGCTCCGGTTTGCGTCCTGCGTGATGAAGTTAAGTCGGATTGCGCCACAGGGCTTGCAGACCGTCGAGCAGACCACCGCGCCAGCATAGCGCGTCATGGCCGCCCTCCACCGGCAGGTAATTTACCTGATAGCCGGCAGCGGTAAGTTTTTGTTCTAATTGTTGATTGGCTTGCAGAATCAGGCCTTCACGTTTACCTGCCTCCAGCCAGAAACGCAGCGGCTGTTTCGGTGCCAGGCCGCTATCCAGCGCCTGCAACAGCCAGCCGTATGGGTTGCCACGTTCGGGCCACCAGAATGATCCGGAGAGGCTCAGTGCATTGCCAAACGTCTCCGGGAAATGCAGCGCGGCAAACACCGATGCCAGCCCGCCGAAACTTTGTCCGGCCACCAGCGTGCTGTCTGCATGCTGGCGATAGGGTGCCCATTGCGCCACCTGCGGCAGTAACTCCTGCTGCACGGCTTGCCAGAACTGCGGATTACAGGGCAGTTCACGACTACGGTGTTCACGATCGATGATGTCAATAAACAGATAAACGGCAGGGGGAAGTTTCCCTGCGTCAGTAAGTTGCTGCAATGGCCCGGCAATCGGCATTTGATTCGCCCAGAACTGGCCATCCAGCAGAATGGCCAATGGACGTTGCGCGTTATCGGATTCGCCAGTGGCATAAATCCACACTTTGCGACTGTTACTTAGTAACGCGCTATCCCACTGATATTGTTGCAAAGGAACAGCCGATGCGCTGCCATCATCCACGGCTTGCCAGATTTGCTGGTCAGGGGCCTGCGGGAGATGCAGCGGCGAAACGCCCATGCCACGCCCACCGGCCCAGCCGCGCAGTGTATTCAGGGGATCGGCCTTCGCCGTGGGGAATTTGTCACGCCACCAGTTTCGCAAGGCATACATGTCCGCTTCACCGCTAAAGTCGGTTGCCTGCTCATCGGGCATCAGGCAGTAGCTGCCGCGCCAGTTTGATGGCAGCGCTGTTTGCCAGTACCACACATCGGTACCCGTTACGCGCACCAATGACTGAGGTGGACGTTTCTGGTGGTGATCGGTCACGCCAGTGATGTTGATCCATACACGCTGAGTCGCTGACGTTTTTTCGCTGCCTTGGGGATCGCGCCAGAAGAAGGTCAACAGGCAGGTGCCATCCTGCTGAGGGTCAATTCGCGGAATACCCTGAGTTTGTTGCTCCTGCCACCAGGCTTCGCTACCGGTTACATCATTTCGCCAGGTCATAGGGGCTGCCAGTCACTGTGTAGGGAAAGATTTACATAAGATTAATAATTAATACTATTGATAACTATTTGCATTTGCAATAGGGTGTTTCCGCTCAAAAGAGCACGCTCGTTCCGCCTGACTCTTTCCTTCCTGGAAGGTTACGCAACGGATGGCACTGCCAGGTCTGGAACTGGGCGCGATAAGGACAGGGATATTCTCACCGGCTCGCCAGTTAAGAATCCAACGGCATTTTACTGGCCATCCAGGAATGAAAAACAATGACGCGTTACTCACGATTATCATTAGCTATTTTGATTGAACTGGGGCTGAGCGCCTCACTGCTCTCCGGCAGCGCCTGGGCAGCAGACACTTCCAGCAAGACGACCAGCAGCCAATCCACTACCGACGCCGAATCGATGAACGGCGGCACGTTGATGGTGACCGCCCAGCAGCAAAACCTGCAGGCACCCGGCGTTTCCACCATCACTGCAGATGAAATTAAAAAGCATCCGCCTGCACGTGATGTCTCTGAAATTATTCGCACCATGCCGGGCGTTAACCTGACCGGTAACTCCACCAGTGGCCAGCGCGGTAACAATCGCCAGATCGATATTCGCGGCATGGGCCCGGAAAACACCCTGATTATGGTGGATGGTATGCCAATCACCAGCCGCAACTCCGTACGTCTGGGCTGGCGTGGTGAGCGTGATACGCGCGGTGATACCAACTGGGTGCCGCCAGAAATGATCGAACGCATTGATGTGATTCGTGGCCCGGCCGCGGTGCGTTACGGTAACGGCGCAGCAGGCGGTGTGGTTAACATTATCACCAGGAAATATACCGATCAGCAGTGGCACGGTTCGTGGAATACCTACTTCAATGCGCCGGAACACAAATCGGAAGGCGCGACCAAACGCACTAACTTCAGCCTCGAAGGGCCGCTGGGTGATGACTTCAACTTCCGCTTGTACGGTGGCTTAGCGAAAACCCAGGCCGATGCTTATGACATCAACGAAGGCCATGCGGCAGCGCGTACCGGTACGTATGCGGGCAGTTATCCTTCGGGTCGTGAAGGCTCGGTCAATAAAGATATCAATGCGTTACTGAGCTGGGCATTTGCTCCGATGCAAACCCTGGAGTTGCAAGCGGGTTACAGCCGTCAAGGCAACCTTTACGCAGGCGATACGCAGAACACCAACACCAGTGCGCTGGTGAAAAGCCTCTATGGCGATGAAACTAACCGCCTGTATCGCCAGAATATCTCGTTGAAATGGACCGGTGCCTGGGATAACGGTGTCAGCACCAATACCTATGCGCGCTATGAGAAAACCCGTAATACTCGTATCAATGAAGGTCTGGCGGGCGGTACAGAAGGTATCTTCTCTAACGATGGTTTCAACACCATTCAGTTAGACGATATTTTGCTGCACAGCGAAGTTAGCATTCCGTTTGAGTGGCTGATTAATCAGACGGCAACGCTGGGCGCCGAATGGAACCAGCAGAGCATGAAGGATCCCTCTTCAACCACTCAGGCTGCTAACTATGGCTCTGTACCTGGCGTGTCGAATACCGGTCGTAGCCCGTATTCGCAGGCGGAAATCTTCTCGCTGTTCGCTGAAGACAACATGGAACTGACCGACAGCACCATGCTGACGCCGAGTCTGCGTTTCGATCATCACTCGATTGTGGGTAACAACTGGAGCCCGTCTCTGAACCTGTCGCAAGGTTTGGGTGATGACTTCACACTGAAGATGGGGGCGGGCCTGGCTTATAAAGCGCCAAGCCTGTACCAGACTAACCCGAACTACCTGCTGTACAGCAACGGTCAGGGCTGTGCTGCCAGCACCGGTGCCTGTTATCTGCAAGGTAACCCAGACCTGAAAGCCGAAAACAGTTTTAACAAAGAGATTGGACTGGAGTGGAAACACGAAGGCTATCAGGCGGGTCTGACCTGGTTCCGTAACGATTACCGCAACAAGATTGAAGCGGGTTACGCAGCCGTCGGTAAAGCCTCAAACGGCACCACGGATATCTACAAGTGGGAAAACGTACCGAAAGCGGTGGTGGAAGGGCTGGAAGGTACGGTGAATGTGCCGTTCTCGGATAGCGTCAGCTGGAACAACAACTTCACCTACATGCTGCAGAGTAAGAACAAGGAAACCGGCGATCGTCTGTCGATCATCCCGGAATACACTCTGAACTCGACGCTGAGCTGGCAGGCAACGCAGGATCTGTCGCTGAAAACCACCCTGACCTGGTACGGCACGCAAACACCGAAAAAGTATGACTACAAAGGTCAACCGGTGACGGGAAGCGCGGCCGAAAAAGTGAGTCCTTACTCTATCATTGGCCTGAGCGGGACTTATGATGTGAATAAGTACGCCAGCGTCACCCTGGGTATCGACAACCTGTTTGATAAGCGTCACTTCCGCGAAGGTAATGCGCAAACCACCGGTAACGCCACAACAGGCGCCTACCTGTACGGTGCGGGTGCCAATACTTATAACGAATCAGGCCGTACTTACTACATGAGCCTCAACACTCACTTCTAAAGCAGTTGATGCGGTAAATAGCAGCGGGCAATCAGCCCGCTGCTATCTTTACGGTTGACCAGCTCCAGCCTGCCACGGTGCATCTGTACAATGCGCAGCACAATGTTCAGACCTAATCCGCTGCCACCGTAGCGCTGATCGCGACGGCGGAAGGCTTGCGTCAGTTCTTCTGCCGCATCGGCCTCAATGCCCGGCCCCTGATCCCACACCTCGATAATCACCTGCTGCTTGTCCTGCTGCATTTTCACCTGCACTTCACTGCCTTCCGGGCTGTAGCGTGAGGCGTTTTCCAGCAGATTACGCAGCATCAGGCGCAGCAACACGGCTTCACCCTGTTGCGGAATATCTTTGCCGTGCGGCCAGTGCATTGTTTGCTGTCGCTGTGCATAAAGTTCGGCCATTTCCGGCTGCAGCGGCTGCATGATGTCTTTTTGCCACAGCAACTGCTGATAGTGACCGCCTGCCAGCGCCTGGCCGGCTCGCGACAGCATCAGTAGTTGCTCCACGGTGTGCATCAACTGGTCGATACGTTCAATCAGCATCTCACTCTGCGGCACGTTCTGCTGGTGCAGCAGTTCAAGGTGCAGACGTAAACCGGCCAAAGGGGTACGCAATTCATGCGCGGCATCGGCGGTGAAGAGGCGTTCCTGTTGTAGCGTGTGGTCGAGCCGCGAAAATAGCTGATTAATGGAGGTGGTCACGGCAACGATTTCATCCATTTCTGAATAAACCGGCAGCGGGGTGAGATTATCGGCGGAGCGATGGGCGAGGCTATCCTGCAGGGATCGTAATGGACGAATGATCCAGTTAATCGCCCAGAATGACAGCAGCAGCGTCAGAGCGATCATCACCAGTGAAGGCAACAGCAGGGAAGCGATGGCTTCACGGATCTCATTCTCGACGCGGTCGTTACGCGCCTGAGCAGACAGCGTTTCGTTGACCAGGAAACTGATCTGTTCGCGACTCTCATGCCATAACCAGATGGCGCTCATCACCTGGCAGGTGAGGAGAATCAGCGCCAGCATAATCAGTAACCGCTGACGCATGCTATTCATTCGCGCACTTCCAGGCGGTAGCCCACGCCACGCACGGTTTTGATACGATCTTTTCCGAGCTTACGGCGCAGATTGTGGATATGAACTTCTAAGGTGTTAGATCCGGGATCGTCATTCCAGCTATAGAGATCCTGCTGCAGCGTTTCGCGATGGACGTTCTGACCGACGCGCATTAACAAGCGCGTCAGCAGTGCGAACTCTTTTGGGGTAATTTCCAGTGGACGCTCTTCCAGCAAAACCTGCTGCGAACTGAGATTGAGGGTGAGATCACCTTGTTGCAGCAAATTATCGCTGTGGCCCTGAAAACGACGAATCAGTGCACGCACGCGTGCCTGCAGTTCTACCAGCGCGAAGGGTTTGACCAGATAATCGTCGGCACCGGCATCCAGGCCATCCACGCGATCCTCCAGTGCATCACGCGCCGTCAGGATCAACACCGGTACGTTGATGCCATCGCGCCGCCACTGACGCAGCAGCGTGGCACCATCGCGATCCGGTAAACCCAGATCCAGAACGATCAGGCTGTACTGCCCACTGCGTAAGAAAGCATTACTCTCTGCAGCAGTACTCGCGCAGTCAACAGCATATCCTTGTGCGCTAAGGGCCTGAGCCAGGCCCGATTGCAACAGCGCGTCATCTTCAACGATCAGCAATTTCATTAGTTGTTTTTGTTGATATCCGAGTAGAGGCGGCTTTCAAAGCGTACCAGAGGAATGCGCCGCGTTTTCTGATCTTCAGGCGGCACCGCATAACCAGAAAGATACTGCACAAAGGCGACACGTGCACCGCTGGAAGTGGTAATAAATCCAGCCAGATTATAAACGCCCTGCAGCGAACCGGTTTTTGCCGAGACTTTGCCATCCAGTCCGGCTTCATGCAGGCCACCACGATATTGCAACGTGCCGTCATAACCCGCCAACGGCAGCATCGAAATATAGTTCAGCGTTGAGTCGTTTTTCGCGATGTATTGCAGTACCTGCATCATGGTATCTGGCGCAATCAAATCGTGACGCGACAAGCCTGAACCATCGACCTGAATGCTGTTGCCGAGATCGACGCCCGCTTTTTCACGCAGTATGCGGCGTACCGCATCGGAACCGGCGCGGAACGTGCCGGGTACGTTGAAATAGTGATGGCCGATGGTGCGGAACACCGTATCCGCAATCATGTTGTCCGATTTCTTCAGCATGGTGTGCAGCAGATTGTGCAGCGGCGCGGATTGCGTCGACGCGAGCACGGTTCCCGGTGAGGTAACCTGCGTCTGACGCACTAAATGGCCGCTGTAATCGATATCCGCGGCACGTAGTTCGGCCTTGAGGATTTCGCCCGCCCAGGCGGCACCATCTTGCACCGCAAACGCCAGCGGCAAGGGTTCGGCGCGTTGGCGCATGCAGCCGGTCAGCGTGTAGCGGTTCAGTTCGCCTGGCACCACATCCAGTTCGCAATATTGCCCATCACCACTGTTGCGGCCAATGGTACGCACCTGACTGAACATATGTGCCGGATAATAGGACGCAATGCGCACAAAGGCGTTTTCGCCCGGCGTGGTGGCGCTATAGAGCGAGACTGAGAAGCAGTTTTTGTCGACAATGGCCGCCCCAGGTGGGGCGCTGAAGCACTGCGTCAGGTCATTCCACGGCCAGCCGGGTGCCATATCGTGGCTGGCGAACACGGACGTGTCGATCACCAGATTGCCTTTGATATGCGTAATGCCCTGCTTTTTCAGGGCCGCCACCATGTTGCGCAGATCCTGACGGCTCAGTGTCGGATCGCCACCAAAGCGCGCCACTAAGTCGCCATTGAGCGTGCCATCGCTGACTGCACCCTTGGTTTCCATCGTGGTTTGAAAACGGAAGTCCGGACCGAGTTCCAGCAGGGCCGCCAGCGCGGTAATCACCTTCATGGTACTGGCCGGCAATGCCATCTGTTTGCCGTGATAGTCGATTATCGGGGTTGATGCGCCCACTTTTTGTACCATCAGCGCCAGGTTTGCGCCGTCTGGCAAATACTGCATGTATTCTTCAACGGGGGCTGCTTGTGCCTGCAGCATAAACGCACAGGTTAATCCGGTAACAAGTCGTGAAAATCGCATAATCTCGCGGTAACTGACGGGTGAAGGCGTCAATACTACTTCCCGAGGCGGTGCAAAGTAAACGATGACCCACAGGGAACTCTGGGGTAAAATACGTATCAAAATGCAAAACCGAACCTGACCCGGAAAGCTTTCCGGGTCAGGCTTCTTTTGCTTGTGAAAAGAGGTAACGCGCCGCAGAAGCTGTTTTCTGCTGTCACCGGTCAGGATGACGCCGTTAACCAGGATAGATGACGAGGAGCCAAAATGAATCAGATTCCGATGACGTTGAAAGGCGCTGAGAGCCTGCGTGAAGAGCTGAACGAACTGAAAACCGTGAAGCGTCCGCGCATCATCGCCTCTATTGCCGAAGCCCGTGAGCATGGCGATCTAAAAGAAAATGCCGAATACCACGCTGCCCGTGAAGAACAGGGTTTTTGCGAAGGACGTATTCAGGAGATTGAAGCCAAACTCTCCAACGCTCAGGTGATTGATATCACGACGATGCCGAAAACCGGCCGCGTGATTTTTGGTGCTACCGTGACCATTTTGAATGTGGATACGGACGAAGAATTCACTTACCGCATCGTGGGTGATGATGAAGCTGACTTCAAACAAAACCTGATTTCAGTGAACTCGCCGATGGCGCGTGGTTTGATTGGAAAAGAAGCAGACGACGTTGCGATTGTGAAGACACCGGGCGGCGATGTGGAATATGAAGTGTTAAAGGTGGAATACCTTTAAGATATTGCTACGCTTTGAAATGTGTAGCCGCATATTGTAAAGAAAGGAAAAAGGCCGCATAGCGGCCTTTTATCCCATGCAGGAGCATGGCACTTTCTCTGCCCGTCATGGCAGCCTTTACGGCTTAATTAACGTGGCAGAGTAATTTTGCGCTCTTTTGCAGGGCGATACAGCACCAGCGTGTTGCCGATGACCTGTACGTTACAAGCTTTTGTTTCACGTACGATAGCGTCAACGATCAGCTGCTTGGTTTCACGATCTTCAGAGGCAATTTTCACCTTGATCAATTCGTGATGCTCGAGCGCCAGTTCGATTTCGGCGAGCACGCCTTCGGTCAAGCCATTACCGCCCAGCATAACAACGGGCTTCAGTGGATGGGCAAGGCCTTTCAGGTGCTGTTTTTGTTTGGTACTCAGATTCATCGTATTTTTTACTTACTCAGGGATTGAAAACGGTTCATTCTACCGCCATCTCGGGTATATCGCCAAATCAACGCGACTCATTGCGTACTGATTTATCGCTACGATGAAGATTTAATTGGAAAAATTATGACGGGTAAAAAGCGTTCGGCCAGTTCCAGTCGCTGGCTACAGGAACACTTTAGCGATAAATATGTGTTGCAGGCACAGAAAAAGGGGTTGCGTTCGCGCGCCTGGTTTAAACTGGACGAAATTCAGCAGGGTGACAAGCTTTTCAAACCCGGCATGACAGTGGTAGATCTGGGTGCTGCGCCCGGCGGTTGGTCGCAATATGCGGTACAACAGATTGGATCTAACGGTCGTATTATTGCCTGTGACTTGCTTCCCATGGACCCGATCGTCGGTGTCGATTTTTTACAGGGCGACTTTCGTGAAGAGGCAGTGCTGAACGCATTGCTGGAGCGAGTAGGTGATCAAAAGGTGCAAGTTGTTATGTCTGACATGGCGCCGAACATGAGTGGTACACCTGCGGTTGATATTCCACGATCGATGTATTTGGTAGAGTTGGCGCTGGAAATGTGTCGGGATATCCTGGCGCCTGGCGGCAGTTTTGTAGTGAAAGTGTTTCAGGGAGATGGCTTCGAGGAATACCTGCGGGAAATTCGCTCCCTATTTACGAAAGTGAAAATTCGTAAGCCAGACGCTTCTCGTTTACGTTCGCGTGAAGTGTACATTGTGGCGACAGGGCGCAAACTATAGCTCTCGGTACCGGAATCAAAGCAAGGCGAACTGCGTTTACTCTGATGTGTAATTCTGAGTTTCAGTGAAAAGCAGTAAAATCATCAGCGCCGCGATTCCAGGTCTGAAGGATATATAGTACCCTACGCTGTCTGTTAACACCGTTGTAATATGAGGTTAATCCCTTGAGTGACATGGCGAAAAACCTGATTCTCTGGTTAGTCATCGCGGTCGTGCTGATGTCTGTCTTCCAGAGCTTTGGGCCCAGCGAGTCGAATGGCCGTAGGGTTGATTATTCAACCTTCCTGTCGGAAGTGAACCAGGATCAGGTCCGCGAGGCACGTATTAACGGGCGTGAGATTAACGTTGTCAAAAAAGACAGTAATAAATATACGACTTACATTCCTGTCAACGATCCAAAGTTGCTTGATAACCTCTTGACCAAAAACGTCAAAGTGATTGGTGAACCACCAGAAGAGCCAAGCCTGCTGGCTTCCATCTTCATCTCCTGGTTCCCAATGCTGCTGTTGATTGGCGTTTGGATCTTCTTTATGCGGCAGATGCAGGGCGGCGGTGGCAAAGGCGCGATGTCCTTTGGCAAGAGTAAAGCCCGCATGCTGACCGAAGACCAGATCAAGACCACGTTTGCTGATGTCGCAGGTTGCGATGAAGCGAAAGAAGAAGTGGGTGAACTGGTTGAATATCTGCGCGAGCCAAGCCGCTTCCAGAAACTGGGTGGTAAGATCCCGAAAGGCGTCCTGATGGTCGGCCCTCCGGGTACCGGTAAAACCTTGCTGGCTAAAGCGATTGCTGGCGAAGCAAAAGTACCGTTTTTCACTATCTCCGGTTCTGACTTTGTTGAAATGTTCGTGGGTGTCGGTGCATCTCGTGTGCGCGACATGTTCGAGCAGGCGAAGAAAGCCGCGCCGTGCATCATCTTTATCGATGAAATCGATGCTGTAGGCCGTCAACGTGGCGCCGGTTTAGGCGGTGGTCATGATGAACGTGAGCAGACGCTGAACCAGATGCTGGTTGAGATGGATGGCTTCGAAGGTAATGAAGGCATCATCGTTATCGCCGCAACTAACCGTCCAGACGTACTTGACCCCGCGCTGCTGCGCCCAGGTCGTTTTGACCGCCAGGTTGTGGTCGGTCTGCCAGATGTCCGCGGTCGTGAACAGATTCTGAAAGTGCATATGCGTCGTGTGCCGCTGGCCACTGACATCGATGCAGCGATCATCGCACGTGGTACGCCGGGCTTCTCGGGTGCTGACCTCGCTAACCTTGTCAACGAAGCGGCACTGTTTGCTGCACGTGGCAACAAGCGTGTGGTCTCAATGGTTGAGTTCGAGAAAGCGAAAGACAAAATCATGATGGGTGCAGAACGTCGCTCCATGGTGATGACGGAAGCGCAGAAAGAATCCACCGCTTACCACGAAGCGGGCCATGCGATTATTGGTCGTCTGGTACCGGAACACGATCCGGTGCATAAAGTGACAATTATCCCGCGTGGACGTGCGCTGGGTGTGACCTTCTTCTTGCCAGAAGGTGACGCGATTAGCGCCAGCCGCCAGAAACTTGAAAGCCAGATCTCAACGCTGTATGGCGGTCGTCTGGCGGAAGAGATCATCTACGGCGCAGAACACGTTTCTACCGGTGCATCTAACGACATTAAAGTCGCCACTAACCTGGCGCGAAACATGGTGACGCAGTGGGGCTTCAACGAGAAGTTAGGTCCGTTGCTGTATGCTGAAGAAGAAGGCGAAGTGTTCCTCGGCCGCTCTGTGGCTAAGGCGAAACACATGTCAGATGAAACAGCACGCATCATCGACCAGGAAGTTAAACACCTGATCGACAGCAACTACCAGCGTGCTCGTGTTCTGCTGGGTGAGAACATGGACATCCTTCACGCGATGAAAGACGCGCTGATGAAGTATGAAACCATTGATGCGCCACAGATTGATGACTTAATGGCTCGTCGTGAAGTTCGCCCACCAGCAGGTTGGGATGATTCAGGCAGCAGCAGTTCATCGGACAACAATGGGACGCCAAAGGCGCCACGTCCGGTTGATGAACCGCGTACGCCAAATCCTGGCAACACCATGTCAGAACAGCTCGACAAGTAAGAGGCCACAAACCTCAGCAAAAACCCCGGCCGGTCCGGGGTTTTTTACATTCAGTGATACCGTGATTCCCAAGGAGATTCCCGCCATGAAGTTGTTCGCCCGTGATTCCCATCTCGATCTGTCGTTTCCCCATGTGATGGGTATTTTGAATGTCACGCCGGACTCCTTCTCTGATGGCGGAACACACAACACATTGGTGGATGCGCTGACCCATACCAATGAGATGGTGAATGCGGGCGCAACCATCATCGATGTCGGCGGGGAATCTACGCGGCCAGGAGCCGATGAAGTCAGCGTAGATGAAGAGTTAGCACGCGTGATTCCGGTGGTTGAAGCTATCGCCCAGCGTTTTGAAGTGTGGATTTCTGTTGATACTTCAAAGCCAGAGGTGATCCGTGAATCGGCGCGAGTGGGTGCTCACATCATTAATGATATTCGTTCACTGTCAGAACCGGGTGCATTGGCAGCGGCAGCGGAGACCGGTCTGCCGGTATGCCTGATGCACATGCAGGGCGAACCGCGCACTATGCAGCAAGCACCTGAATATCAGAATATCGTGGGTGAAGTGGACGCTTACTTCCAGGCACAGATTGCACGTTGCGAAGCGGCAGGCATTAAAAAAGAGAATCTGTTGCTCGACCCTGGCTTCGGTTTCGGTAAGAATCTCAACCACAATTATCAACTGCTGGCTGAACTCAGCCATTTCCACCATTTTGGCTTACCACTATTGGTCGGAATGTCGCGCAAATCGATGATTGGCCAGCTGTTAAATGTCGGTCCGACGCAGCGTCTGACCGGCAGCCTGAGCTGTGCGGTGATTGCCGCTATGCAGGGCGCACAAATTATTCGCGTGCATGATGTGAAAGAGACTGTCGAAGCGATGCGTATTGTTGAAGCGACACGGAGAGCAAAAGGATAAAGCATGAGTAATCGTAAATATTTCGGTACAGATGGTATTCGTGGCAAGGTCGGTGAAGCACCGATTACCCCTGATTTTGTCCTAAAGCTGGGTTTTGCTGCGGGTAAGGTTCTGGCGCGCTCTGGATCACGTAAGGTATTAATTGGTAAAGATACGCGTATATCTGGCTACATGCTGGAATCGGCACTGGAAGCGGGCCTGGCTGCTGCTGGTTTGTCGGCGGCCTTTACCGGGCCTATGCCAACCCCCGCGATTGCCTATCTGACGCGTACCTTTCGTGCAGAGGCCGGTATCGTGATCTCTGCATCGCATAACCCCTTCGACGATAACGGCATCAAATTCTTCTCTGCGGAAGGCACTAAATTGCCGGATGAAGTGGAAGAGGCCATTGAGCTTGAGTTAGAGAAGCCACTGACCTGCGTTGAGTCCGCTGAGTTGGGGCGCGCCAGCCGTATCGTTGATGCTGCTGGTCGCTATATCGAGTTCTGTAAAGGCACATTCCCGAGCGAGTTAAGTCTCAACGGTCTGAAAATCGTAGTGGATTGCGCCAACGGTGCGACCTATCACATTGCCCCTAATGTGCTGCGTGAATTGGGTGCCAAAGTGATTGCGATTGGCGTGCAGCCCGATGGCATGAACATCAACAAAGAGTGCGGTGCAACCGATCTTCGCATGCTGCAGCAGCGCGTGCTGGATGAGAAGGCAGATTTGGGCCTTGCTTACGATGGCGATGGTGACCGCATCATGATGGTGGATCATCTGGGCATGAAGGTCGATGGTGACCAGATTCTCTACATCATTGCACGTGAAGCCTTACGTCAGGGGCAACTGCGCGGCGGGGTGGTGGGTACGTTGATGAGTAATATGGGGCTGGAACTGGCGTTGAAACAGCTGGGTATTCCTTTCACACGTGCCAAAGTGGGTGACCGCTACGTGCTGGAAAAAATGCAGGAGAAGGGCTGGCGCATGGGGGCTGAAAACTCCGGGCATGTCATTCTGTTGGATAAAATCAGCACTGGCGACGGTATCGTGGCAAGTTTGCAAGTACTTACTGCTATCGTGCGTAATCACATGAGTCTGCATGATTTGTGCAGTGGCATGAAAATGCTGCCGCAGATTCTGGTGAATGTGCGCTTCAGCGGCAGTCATGATCCCCTTGAATCCGAGAGCGTTAAGGCTGTCAGCGCTGAAGTGGAGAAAACGCTAGCAGGGCGCGGTCGTGTGCTGTTGCGTAAATCGGGCACTGAGCCGCTAATTCGCGTGATGGTCGAGGGTGAAGATGAAGCGTTAGTCACCGAGCTGGCGCATAAAATTGCTGATGCAGTGAAAGCGGTCTAAGCGTGTTAACAGGCGGCGAGATTTCGACTTTCCGCCTGTTAAATCACCATCCTGGCGCTTTTTTCCGCAATCAATAAGGTTCGTGAAAATTGCGCTTGCAGAGGTATGTCCCATTGGTTAGTATTCACACCCGCTTCTGATGGGTGATGACGATACTCCCCGTCAATATTGGTGAAGCTTTAACTGTGCGGATAACGCGCAAGGAAACAGGTTGATTATGTACGAAGCTCTGTTAGTTGTTTTCCTTATTGTTGCGATTGGCCTCGTGGGTCTGATCATGCTTCAGCAAGGCAAAGGCGCTGATATGGGAGCCTCATTCGGTGCAGGCGCCTCTGGTACACTGTTCGGTTCAAACGGGTCTGGTAATTTCATGACACGTATGACTGCAGTACTGGCGACCCTGTTCTTCATCATCAGCTTGATTCTGGGCAATCTGAACACGAATAAGTCTTCTAAAGGAAGCGAGTGGGAAAACCTCACTGCGCCAGCTCAGTCTGAACAGCAGACTCAGCCAGCTAAACCGGCAACCCCGGGCAATGATATCCCGCAGTAACATCGTCAATGCTTTAGCGGCAACATAACGTCGCAGTCAGTGCAGTACCGAGGTGGTGAAATTGGTAGACACGCTACCTTGAGGTGGTAGTGCTCGAAAGGGCTTACGGGTTCAAGTCCCGTCCTCGGTACCAAATCTCAGTAAAACTTGCTTTTTTAGCAAGGTCGGCGTATTATTCGCCACGTTTTCGGACGCGGGGTGGAGCAGCCTGGTAGCTCGTCGGGCTCATAACCCGAAGGTCGTCGGTTCAAATCCGGCCCCCGCAACCACTTTCCCTTAGAGTTCTTTTTCAAATATACTGTATGCATCGACGGACGCATCCTCAGTGTTTTTTTGAAAAAAATTCTTTTGGATTGTGTGCCGATGCCGCTCTGCGGCGTACAGGGTCCAGTGATAAAAAGCCCCGAATTTTCGGGGTTTTTTGTTATCAGGAATCGCAATACTGGGCTATAGGCCCTTTTTTTATGTCTTGGGGGTGGGCTTGTCCACATTAGAGCAAAAATTGACTGATTTGATCACCGCTCCAGTAGAAGCGCTTGGCTACGAATTGGTCGGTATCGAATTCGTTCGCGGTCGCACATCGACTTTGCGCATCTATATTGATAGTGAGAATGGTATCAATGTTGATGATTGTGCCGATGTTAGCCACCAGGTCAGCGCGGTAATGGATGTGGAAGATCCCATTACGGTGGCTTACAACCTTGAAGTCTCCTCGCCAGGTCTCGAGCGTCCTCTTTTCACTGCTGAACACTATGCACGTTTCGCCGGTGATGAGGTGAGCCTGACACTGCGTATGGCCGTACAGAACCGCCGTAAATGGCAGGGGATCATCAAATCCGTGGAAGGTGAGATGATCACGGTAACCGTTGAGGGTAACGATGAGGTGTTCGCGCTGAGTAATATTCAGAAAGCGAACCTGGTCCCCCACTTTTAAAAGTCCGGATTGAGGCTAACCAGGATGAACAAAGAGATCTTAGCTGTAGTAGAAGCCGTTTCTAACGAAAAAGCCCTGCCACGTGAGAAAATCTTCGAAGCGCTTGAGAGCGCTTTGGCCACTGCGACTAAAAAGAAGTATGAGCAAGAGATCGAAGTGCGCGTCAGCATTGACCGTCGCAGCGGTGATTTCGATACTTTCCGTCGCTGGCAGATTGTGGAAGAAGTAACACAGCCGACTCGTGAAATTACGCTGGATGCGGCCCGCTTTGAAGACGAAGCGTTCAATCTGGGCGAATACGTTGAAGATCAGATCGAATCTGTCACCTTTGACCGTATCACCACCCAAACCGCTAAACAGGTTATCGTGCAGAAAGTCCGTGAGGCTGAGCGCGCGATGGTGGTTGATCAGTTCCGTCAACACGAAGGTGAAATCATCACCGGCGTGGTGAAGAAAGTAAACCGCGACAGCATCTCACTCGATCTGGGCAGCAATGCTGAAGCCGTGATCGGACGCGAAGATATGCTGCCACGTGAAAACTTCCGCCCAGGCGACCGTATTCGCGGCGTGTTGTACGCTGTTCGTCCGGAAGCGCGTGGTGCACAGCTGTTCGTCACCCGTTCTAAGCCAGAAATGCTGATCGAACTGTTCCGCATTGAGGTGCCAGAAATCGGTGAAGAAGTTATCGAGATCAAAGCGGCAGCGCGCGATCCAGGTTCACGCGCTAAAATCGCGGTGAAAACCAACGATAAACGTATTGATCCGGTCGGTGCTTGTGTGGGTATGCGCGGTGCGCGTGTCCAGGCTGTATCAAGCGAGCTGGGTGGCGAGCGTATTGATATCGTGCTGTGGGACGATAACCCGGCACAATTCGTCATTAACGCCATGGCGCCAGCCGATGTGGCGTCAATTGTGGTGGATGAAGACAATCACACCATGGATATCGCTGTTGAAGCCGGCAATCTGGCTCAGGCGATCGGCCGTAACGGCCAAAACGTGCGTCTGGCTTCCCAACTGAGTGGTTGGGAACTGAACGTGATGACCGTCGATGATCTGCAGGCTAAGCATCAGGCTGAAGCCCACGCAGCGATCGATATGTTCACTAAACATCTCGACATCGACGAAGAGTTCGCCACCGTACTGGTGGAAGAGGGCTTCTCTTCGCTGGAAGAATTGGCTTATGTGCCAATCAACGAGTTGCTGGAAATCGACGGCCTCGACGAAGAGACCATTGAAGCCCTGCGTGAACGAGCAAAAAATGCGTTGACCACCCTGGCATTAGCGAAAGAAGAGAGCCTTGGTAATCAGGAGCCCGCTGAGGATCTTCTGAATCTTGAGGGCCTGGATCGTGCGCTGGCGTATCGCCTGGCGTCCAAAGGCGTTTGCACGCTGGAAGATCTCGCTGAGCAAGGTGTTGACGATCTGACAGATATTGAAGGGCTGGATGATGAGAAGGCCGGTGCGCTGATTATGGCTGCACGTAATATCTGCTGGTTCGGCGATGACGCGTAATAACAGGAAGGAACAGCATGACAGATGTAACCGTAAAATCGCTGGCCGCCGAAATTCAGACTCCGGTCGATCGCCTGGTACAGCAATTTGCTGACGCAGGGATCCGCAAGTCTGAAAACGATGCGGTGTCCCAGCAAGAGAAAGAAACCTTACTGTCCCATTTGAATCGTGAGCACGGTCAGACCGGTTCAAGTAAACTGACATTACAGCGCAAAACGCGCAGCACCTTGAATATTCCCGTCACCGGGGGTAAAAGTAAGTCGGTGCAAATCGAAGTCCGCAAAAAACGCACATATGTGAAAGGTGATGCTGAGTCTGAGCAAGCTCAGGCAGAAGCTGAAGCCGAGGCGCAGCGTGAAGCGGAAGAGCAGGCGCGTCGCGAGGCAGAAGAACAAGCCCGTCGCGAAGCTGAACAAAAAGCGCAACGTGAAGCCGAAGATAAAGCCAAGCGCGAAGCCGCTGAAAAGGCCAAGCGTGAAGCAGCGGAAAATGAGAAAGTGACTAATCAACCTACCGATGAAGTAACCAAGGCTGCGCAGTCTGATAAGGCGCGTCGTGAAGCCGAAGCGGCTGATCTGAAACGCAAAGCGGAAGAAGAAGCACGCCGTAAGCTGGAAGAAGACGCTCGCCGTGTGGCAGAAGAAGCCCGCCGCCTGGCTGAAGAGAAATCAGCTGAATGGGAAAAACCAGAGGAAGAAGACAAAGGCGACTACCATGTCACCACTTCCACTCATGCCCGTCAGGCTGAAGACGAAAACGACCGCGAAGTTGAAGGCGGACGTGGACGTGCGCGTACCACCAAAGCAGCGCGCCCAGCCAAAAAAGGCAACAAGCATTCTGAAGCGAAAACTGATCGCGAAGAAGCGCGTGCGCAGTTCCGTGGTGGTAAAGGTGGTAAAAACCGTAAGCCAAGCGCACTGCAGCAGGGTTTCAACAAACCCGTTCAGGCTGTTAACCGTGATGTGATCATCGGCGAAACCATTACTGTTGCCGAGCTGGCAAACAAAATGGCGGTGAAAGGCTCACTGGTTATCAAAGCGATGATGAAAATGGGCGCAATGGCGACCATTAACCAAGTCATCGACCAGGAAACAGCCCAGTTGGTTGCGGAAGAAATGGGTCACAAAGTGATCCTGCGCCGCGAGAACGAACTGGAAGAAGCGGTGATGGACGATCGTGATACCGATGCAGCGCAGGAGTCACGCGCTCCGGTGGTCACTATCATGGGTCACGTTGACCATGGTAAAACCTCGCTGCTGGACTATATCCGCTCAACCAAAGTCGCTTCAGGCGAGGCTGGCGGTATTACACAGCATATCGGTGCTTACCACGTTGAAACTGACAACGGTATGGTAACCTTCCTGGATACCCCGGGCCACGCCGCGTTTACCGCGATGCGTGCACGTGGTGCGCAGGCAACGGATATCGTAATTCTGGTGGTTGCTGCCGATGACGGCGTGATGCCACAGACTATCGAAGCCATCCAGCACGCCAAAGCGGCCAAAGTGCCGGTTGTGGTTGCAGTGAACAAGATTGATAAGCCAGAAGCAGACCCGGATCGCGTGAAGAATGAACTGACCCAGTACGGAATCATTCCGGAAGAGTGGGGCGGTGAAAACATGTTCGTTAACGTCTCTGCGAAAGCGGGTACCGGTATTGATGACCTGCTGAATGCGATTCTGCTGCAGGCTGAAGTTCTGGAACTGACCGCCATTCGTGAAGGTATGGCGAGCGGCGTGGTCATCGAATCCTTCCTCGACAAAGGTCGTGGCCCGGTTGCGACCGTGCTGGTGCGTGAAGGTACGCTGAACAAAGGCGATATCGTACTGTGCGGCTTCGAATACGGCCGTGTCCGTGCGATGCGTGACGAACTGGGTCGTGAAGTGCTGGAAGCGGGTCCATCCATTCCAGTGGAAATCCTCGGTCTGTCTGGTGTGCCAGCAGCGGGTGATGAAGCGACTGTTGTGCGTGATGAGAAGAAAGCACGTGAAGTTGCACTGTATCGTCAGGGCAAATTCCGCGAAGTGAAACTGGCGCGTCAGCAGAAGTCGAAGTTGGAGAACATGTTCGCCAACATGACCGAAGGCGAAGTGTCCGAGTTGAACATCGTGCTGAAGTCCGACGTACAGGGTTCGGTGGAAGCGATCTCCGACTCGCTGCTGAAACTCTCCACCGACGAAGTGAAGGTGAAGATTATCGGTTCGGGCGTGGGTGGTATCACCGAAACCGACGCGACCCTGGCAGCGGCTTCCAACGCCATCATTCTCGGCTTTAACGTCCGTGCTGACGCTTCTGCGCGTCGCGTGATTGACGCTGAAAACGTGGACCTGCGCTACTACTCCGTTATCTATAATCTGATTGACGAAGTAAAAGCAGCCATGAGCGGCATGCTGGCACCGGAATTCAAACAGCAGATCATTGGTCTGGCCGAAGTGCGTGACGTGTTCAAGTCACCGAAATTTGGCGCCATTGCTGGCTGTATGGTCACCGAAGGCAACATCAAACGTCACAACCCGATTCGCGTACTGCGCGACAACGTGGTGATTTACGAAGGCGAGCTGGAATCTCTGCGTCGCTTTAAAGACGATGTCAACGAAGTGCGTAACGGCATGGAGTGTGGTATCGGCGTGAAGAACTACAACGACGTTCGCGTTGGTGACATGATCGAAGTCTTTGAAGTGATTGAAATTAAACGCACCATCGATTGATCATCACTTGATGTGTTGCAATTTGGGAGGCCTCTGGCCTCCCGAATTATTTGGGAGAAAGAAAAAATGGCAAAAGAATTTGGCCGCCCACAGCGCGTATCTCAGGAACTGCAGAAAGAAATCGCAATTATCCTGCAACGTGAAATTAAAGACCCGCGCCTCGGCATGATGGTAACGGTATCCGGCGTAGAAGTGTCGCGCGACCTGGCGTATGCCAAAGTCTTCGTGACCTTTTTGAATGACCAGGATGAAGATGCGGTAAAAAATGGTCTGAAGGCGCTGAAAGAAGCCTCAGGTTATATCCGTATTCTGGTGGGGAAAGCGATGCGTCTGCGTATCGTACCTGAACTGACCTTCTTCTATGACAACTCGCTGATCGAAGGGATGCGCATGTCTAACCTGGTCAGCAACGTGATCAAAAGTGACGTTGAGCGTCGTGGCGAAAGCCCGGCGGAAGATGACAAGGAGGACTAATGAGTCGTCCTCGTCGTCGCGGTCGCGACGTCCACGGTGTGTTTTTGCTGGATAAGCATCAGGGCGCATCCTCGAACGATGTGCTGCAGAAAGTGAAGCGTCTGTTCCATGCTAACAAAGCGGGTCACACGGGTGCGCTTGATCCCCTGGCAACAGGCATGCTGCCGATCTGCCTCGGTGAAGCGACGAAGTTCTCGCAGTTCCTGCTCGATTCCGATAAACGCTATCGCGTTATTGCCCGCCTCGGCGAGCGTACCGATACCTCAGACGCTGATGGCAATATCGTCGAAACGCGCCCGGTGACCTTCAATCAAGCCCAGCTTGATGCGGCGCTGGAGAGCTTCCGTGGTGACACCTTACAAGTACCCACCATGTTCTCTGCGTTGAAGTACCAGGGCCGCAAGCTGTATGAATACGCGCGTGAAGGCATTACCGTACCGCGTGAAGCACGACCGATCACCGTGTTTGAACTGCAGTTTATTCGCTGGGAAGGGGATGAGCTGGAGCTGGAAATTCACGTTTCCAAAGGCACTTATATTCGCACCATCATCGATGACCTCGGCGAGAAGCTCGGCTGCGGCGCACATGTGATTATGTTGCGTCGTTTGCAGGTGGCAAAGTATCCGATTGATCGCATGATCACCTTTGAGCAGTTGCAGGCGATGGCGGCTGAAGCCAACGCAGCAGAAACGCCAGACTACCGTGCACTGGATGCACTGCTGCTGCCAATGGATAGCCCTGCGGAGGAGTTCCCCATCGTCAATTTGCTGCCCTCTGTCGCCGCTTATTTCAAACAGGGGATGCCGGTGCAGGTGGCGAATGCGCCTGAACAGGGATTGGTGCGTGTTACCGAAGGTGAAGAACATAAATTTATCGGCATGGCAGAAATCGCTGAGGATGGACGCGTGGCGCCGCGTCGTCTGGTGGTCGAGTTTCCCGCCTAATCAACACATTCACGTTTGAGCTAACGGCGCATTTGCGTTGCAATCAGGCGAAGAGTAGAATAGCGCGGCTTTTAAAGCGGGCTGCTGAATTAGAGATCGGCACCCAACCATTCATTTATTATTTCGGAGTTTATTATGTCTCTAAGCGTAAAAGCTAAAGCAGAGATCGTTGCTAAATTCGGTCGTGGTGCTAACGACAGCGGTTCAACTGAAGTTCAGGTTGCTCTGCTGACTGCTCAGATTAACCACCTGCAGGGTCACTTCTCTGAGCACAAAAAAGACCACCACAGCCGTCGCGGTCTGCTGCGCATGGTATCTCAGCGTCGTAAGCTGCTGGACTACCTGAAGCGTAAAGACGTTGCACGTTACACCAGCCTGATCGAAACCCTGGGTCTGCGTCGCTAAGTCTGAAGAATCTGATCAACGATGTAGCACATGCACTATGCAGAAAAGCGCATCTGACGATCAGATTTGTGCGAGTTTCGCGAAAAGGGGGCCTTTATGGCCCCTTTTTTCGAGCAATCCGCAGCATTCCGTACCAAACTCATGTATTGTTGCTGAGAGTGATCTTTGCTTGCAGCGTTTCGCGCGGCTAATGAGAGGCTTTACCGCATGAGCGGTTGAAGATTGTCATTAGTCGCGAGGATGCAACTAAAGATCGGTAAACCCCGGCGAGCTCAAAAGTGCTCTGCCCCTCGAATTTAAGGACTTAAATTTTGCTGAACCCGATCGTACGCAAATTCCAATATGGTCAGCATACCGTCACGCTGGAAACCGGCATGATGGCGCGCCAGGCCACTGCAGCAGTTATGGCGAGCATGGACGACACCGCGGTATTCGTGACTGTTGTTGGCCAGAAAAAAACCAAACCAGGTCAGGATTTCTTCCCGCTGACGGTTAACTATCAGGAGCGTACTTACGCTGCTGGTCGTATCCCGGGTAGCTTCTTCCGTCGTGAAGGCCGTCCAAGCGAAGGCGAAACCCTGATTTCTCGTCTGATTGACCGTCCAGTGCGTCCACTGTTCCCGGAAGGTTTCATCAACGAAGTGCAGGTGATTGCGACCGTTGTGTCTGTTAACCCACAGGTTAACCCGGACATTGTTGCGATGATCGGCGCATCTGCCGCGCTGGCGCTGTCAGGCCTGCCATTCAACGGCCCAATCGGTGCAGCACGTGTGGGTTATATCAATGACCAGTACGTTCTGAACCCAACCGCTGATGAAATCAAAACTTCACGTCTGGACCTGGTGGTTGCAGGTACTCAGAACGCGGTTCTGATGGTTGAATCTGAAGCAGAAGTACTGACAGAAGACCAGATGCTGGGCGCGGTGGTGTTCGGCCACGATCAGCAGCAGGTTGTTATCGAAAACATCAACGCACTGGTTGCTGAAGCAGGCAAACCACGTTGGGACTGGCAGCCAGAGCCAGCGAACGATGCACTGATTGCACGTGTTGCTGCACTGGCAGAAGCCGGTATTGCTGATGCTTACCGCATCACTGATAAGCAAGAGCGTTACACTCAGGTTGGCGCAGTTAAAGACGCGACTATCGCTGCCCTTCAGGCTGAAGACGAAACGCTGGATGCTGGCGAAATCGCTGACATCGTTCACGATCTCGAGAAGAGCGTCGTGCGTAGCCGTATCATCCGTGGTGAGCCACGTATCGATGGCCGCGAAAAAGATATGATCCGTGGTCTGGATGTACGTACTGGCGTGCTGCCACGTACTCACGGTTCTTCTCTGTTCACCCGTGGTGAAACGCAGGCACTGGTTACCGCAACACTGGGTACCGCCCGTGATGCGCAGAACCTGGATGAGCTGATGGGCGAGCGGACTGATAGCTTCCTGTTCCACTATAACTTCCCTCCATACTCAGTGGGCGAAACCGGCATGGTTGGCTCACCGAAGCGTCGTGAAATTGGTCACGGCCGTCTGGCGAAGCGTGGCGTGCTGGCAGTGATGCCGAAGCAGGAAGAGTTCCCGTACACCGTCCGTGTGGTGTCAGAAATCACCGAATCTAACGGTTCTTCTTCAATGGCTTCTGTGTGTGGTGCTTCTCTGGCACTGATGGACGCAGGCGTACCGATCAAAGCAGCCGTAGCCGGTATTGCGATGGGTCTGGTTAAAGAAGACGAAAACTTCGTGGTTCTGTCTGACATCCTGGGCGATGAAGATCACCTCGGCGATATGGACTTCAAAGTAGCGGGTAGCCGCGACGGTATCACTGCACTGCAGATGGATATCAAAATTGAAGGTATCACCCGTGAGATCATGCAGGTTGCACTGAATCAGGCTAAGGGCGCGCGTCTGCACATCCTGAGCGTGATGGAGCAGGCCATCAGCACCCCACGTCAGGAAATCTCTGAGTTCGCACCACGTATCTATACCATCAAGATCAGCTCTGACAAGATCAAAGATGTTATCGGTAAAGGCGGTTCTGTTATCCGTGCGCTGACCGAAGAAACCGGCACCACCATCGAAATCGAAGATGATGGCACCGTGAAAATCGCAGCAACCGACGGCAACAAAGCGAAGGAAGCGATTCGTCGTATCGAAGAGATCACCGCTGAAATCGAAGTGGGTCGTATCTACTCTGGTAAAGTGACGCGTATCGTTGATTTCGGTGCCTTCGTGGCAATCGGCGGCGGTAAAGAAGGTCTGGTCCATATCTCTCAGATCGCTGATAAGCGTGTTGAGAAAGTGACCGACTATCTGCAGATGGGTCAGGAAGTTCCAGTGAAAGTGATGGAAGTGGACCGTCAGGGCCGCGTACGCCTGAGCATCAAAGAAGCGACAGAGCAGAAACCAGCGGAAGAAACCCCTGCTGCAACGAATGCATCTGACGCCGAGTAAGCGTTTACTGATTGGCCTCTCCCTGCAATTTGGGGAGAGGTATTTGGATCATCGCGAGGGCGGGAATCCTTGTGCACAGCAGGCGGATGACAGGATGGTTATCCCAATGTTTGTATTCGGGAGTGGGAAATGAAGCCTTTTTTGCGCTGGTGTTTTGTTGCGACAGCTATCACGCTGGCAGGATGCAGCAACTCCAATTGGCGTAAGAACGAAGTTTTGGCAGTACCTTTGCAGCCCACACTGCAGCAAGAGGTGATCCTGGCGCGAATGGAACAAATTCTTGCCAGTCGTGCCCTGACCGATGATGAACGCGCACAGCTATTATATGAGCGCGGAGTGTTGTATGATAGTTTGGGTCTGAGGGCATTAGCGCGGAACGATTTCTCGCAAGCGCTGTCTATAAGACCGGATATGCCTGAGGTGTTTAACTACCTCGGTATATACTTAACGCAGGCAGGCAATTTTGATGCTGCCTATGAAGCGTTTGATTCTGTACTTGAGCTTGATCCAACTTACAATTATGCGCATTTAAACCGTGGTATCGCCCTCTATTACGGCGGTCGATACAAGTTAGCGCAAGATGATCTGCTGGCGTTTTATCAAGACGATCCTAACGATCCTTTCCGCAGCCTTTGGCTCTATCTCGTTGAAAGCGATATGGATGCCGACAAGGCCAAAGTCACGCTGAGACAGCGACATGACAAAGCGGTCCGGGACCAATGGGGATGGAATATTGTCGAGTTCTACCTTGGCGACATCAGTGAAAAAACGCTGATGGAACGTCTCAAGGCGGACGCAACGGATAACACCTCGCTCGCTGAACATCTCAGTGAAACCAACTTCTATTTAGGTAAGTACTACCTAAGTCTGGGGGAGAAGGACGACGCGAAAGCGTTGTTCAAACTGGCGGTCGCTAACAATGTTAACAACTTTGTTGAGCACCGATACGCATTGTTGGAACTGGCGCAACTCGGCCAGACACAAGACGATTTATCAGAATCTGACCAGCAATAGCTGACGAACTTTTATTGCCTGAATACTTGTAAAGTCATCATCTTCGAGGTGAGGGCTTTTCTGTTCGTCAAAACTTCTAATTTGAGCCGGTTCACACTTTTTGATGAAAATGACTGAAAATTTTCACGACGAGTTATGTAGACTGGCCGCCGCAATCTAAGAGGCACGTGTACTACATGACTGATATTCAAACCACTTTTTCTGACCTTGGCCTGAACGCTGACATCCTCGAATCACTGAACGGTATGGGCTACGAAAAGCCATCCCCAATCCAGGCTGAGTGTATTCCTCACCTACTGGCGGGCCGTGATGTGCTGGGTATGGCGCAGACCGGGAGTGGTAAAACAGCGGCATTCTCCCTGCCGTTACTGAACAACATTGATCCATCTGTCCGCGCACCACAGATCCTGGTGCTGGCTCCAACCCGTGAACTGGCTGTTCAGGTTGCTGAAGCCATGACGGAATTCTCTAAACACATGCGTGGCGTGAACGTGGTTGCCCTGTACGGCGGCCAGCGCTATGACGTTCAGCTGCGCGCACTGCGCCAGGGACCACAGGTTGTCGTAGGTACGCCTGGTCGTCTGCTGGATCACCTGAAACGCGGCACGTTAGATCTGTCTAACCTGCGCGGCCTGGTGCTGGACGAAGCTGATGAAATGCTGCGTATGGGCTTCATCGAAGACGTTGAAACCATCATGGCGCAGATCCCAGACGGTCATCAGACCGCGCTGTTCTCAGCGACCATGCCAGAAGCGATTCGTCGTATCACCAAACGCTTCATGAAAGATCCACAGGAAGTGCGCATTCAGTCAAGCCTGACCACGCGTCCTGACATTTCTCAGTCTTACTGGACCGCTTATGGCCGTAAAACTGACGCGCTGGTGCGTTTCCTGGAAGCGGAAGACTTTGATGCTGCCATCATCTTCGTGCGTACCAAAAACGCTACGCTGGAAGTGGCTGAAGCGCTGGAGCGCAGCGGCTATAACAGCGCAGCACTGAACGGTGACATGAACCAGGCTCTGCGTGAGCAGACACTGGAGCGCCTGAAAGATGGTCGTCTGGATATCCTGATCGCGACCGACGTTGCAGCACGTGGTCTGGACGTTGAGCGTATCAGCCTGGTTGTTAACTATGACATCCCAATGGATGCTGAGTCTTACGTTCACCGTATCGGTCGTACCGGTCGTGCGGGTCGTGCTGGCCGTGCGCTGCTGTTCGTTGAGAACCGCGAGCGTCGTCTGCTGCGTAACATCGAACGCACCATGAAGTTGACTATTCCAGAAGTTGAACTGCCAAATGCAGAACTGCTGAGCGAGCGCCGTCTGGCTAAATTCGCCGCCAAAGTACAGCTGCAGCTGGAAAGCAGCGATCTGGATATGTACCGTGCACTGCTGAGCAAAATGCAGCCGGGCGAAGATCTGGATCTCGAAACACTGGCCGCAGCACTGCTGAAAATGGCACAGGGCGAACGTCCACTGATTCTGCCACCAGAAGCACCACGCCCACCACGTCGTGAGTTCCGCGACCGCGATGATCGTCGCGATTCACGTGACTCACGTGGTCCACGCGAAAGCCGCGGTGACCGTGATGGCGCTCCACGTCGCGAACGTCGTGACGTTGGCGAAATGCAGCTGTACCGCATTGAAGTGGGCCGTGATGATGGTGTTGAAGTTCGCCATATCGTGGGCGCGATTGCTAACGAAGGCGACATCAGCAGCCGTTACATCGGTAACATCAAGCTGTTTGGTACGCACTCAACCATCGAGCTGCCTAAAGGTATGCCGGGCGAAGTTCTGCAGCACTTCACTCGCACGCGCATCCTGAACAAGCCGATGAACATGCAGTTGATGGGTGATGCTCCTGCGTTCGAGCGTAGTGAACGTCGTCCAGGCGGTCGTGATGGCGAGCGTCGTGGTAATGGCGCTCCGCGTGGCGAAGGAGCACCACGTCGCTTCTCTGAACGTCGTGAAGGTGGCCGTGAAGGCGGACGCTTCAACCGTGAAGGCGGTCGTGGCCCACGTCCAGAAGGTGCTTCTGCACCACGTCGTCGTGACGCGTAAGCGATAAAACGCTAAATAGTAAAAAGGGACGCCGCGGCGTCCCTTTTTTTTATGCTCGTAAATTAAACGTTACACGCCGCCGGCAATTAACACCCGCTCTCCACTGACGTAGGCTGACTCTTCTGATGCCAGAAACAGGGCAACCTGCGCCACATCTTCTGGCAGACCAAATCGGCCTAGCGGCGTCGCGGCGATCAGTTTCGCTTTGACATCCGGATTCATCTTCTTCGCTGCCAGTAAACCTTCGGTCAGGATGATTCCTGGTGCCAGCGCATTGACGCGAATATTACGTGGCCCCAATTCACGAGCCAGACCTTGCGTTAAGGTATCGATTGCGCCTTTGGTCGCGGCCCACAGCACTGAGCCAGGCGTGCTCTGCTTACTGTGAAGCGCACTCAGGTTAATGATCGATCCACCCCGCGCAGGGAAGTGTTTTGCCGCCTGCTGGCACACTAACACTGTACCTAACAGGTTCACATTGAGTTGCTGCTGCATTTCGCTAAGGCTGAGCTCGGCAAAGTCACCGTGATGGAAGATGCCAGCATTATTGACCACAATATCCGGTGCGCCAAACTGCTCGATGCTGCGAGCGAACAGACGCTGCACATCGGCCTCGCGTGAGATATCGGCCTGAACGGCGATGGCGTCGCTGCCCAGCTCGCAGATGTCAGTGACCACATCTGCCGCGCCCGCCTCATCCTGTCGATAGTTAACCACGACCCGAGCACCGGCCGCCGCGAAAGTCATAGCAATGGCGGCGCCAATGCCTTTCGACGCGCCCGTTACCAGCGCAATTTTGCCTTCAAGTGCTTTCATTGTGTCTCTCCACCTGAGAATTCGGGGAAGGGTAAGCATGCGCTGTCCATACAATTTTGCGGTAGCGCAATCCTGCAAGCTTTTTGCACAATCCTGCAAATGTGTTGTGCAGGGACTAGGCGTCACGCGAGCGAAAGGCGAGAATGCGGAGACAGTGATCACTCATCACGGAGTGCGCAACGCATGATTCATCAGGAACAGTGGCAGCAGTTGGTGGCGATGATTGCGCGCCATACCCCGGAAGATGGCCGTCACTTCAGCCCCATCGATTTTCTCTCATTTGGCCGAAGCTCCAAACCCACGAGCCTGTCGCATATTGCGACCTGGGCCAGCTTTGCACTGGTGGCGCAAGGGCAAAAGGCATTGCGCATGGGTGAAGACGTGATGCATTACGGGCCGGGCGATCTGCTACTGGTGACGCTGGATATGCCAGTGCAATCCTGCGTGGTACAGGCCACGGAGGAAAAACCGAATCTGGGCGTGGGGATCACCATCAACGAAACGCGCCTGATGCACTACCTCGAACATTTCCCGTTGCAGCAGATCGGCGCAGCGGTGACCAACGAACGTGGTATCACTGTGCACAAAGTGGCCCCGCCGTTAGTCGATGCGGTGATCCGCCTGATTGAGCTGTTGGATCAACCTCAGGATATTCCAGCGCTGGCACCGTTAATTGAGCAAGAGATTTTCTATCGACTCCTTACCGGGCCGGAAGGACCTCGCATCCTCAACATGGCGTTGACGGAGCGGCCGGGCAACAAAGTGGCGCGCGCGGCACGCTGGCTACGTGAAAACTTTCATCAGCCGCTCAAGATGGATCAACTGGCCAGTAGCGTGGGCATGAGTATTTCGTCGCTGCACCATCACTTCAAATCGGTCACGGCCATGACACCAATGCAGTATCAAAAGCAGTTACGTCTTAACGAAGCGCGGCGTTTGATGTTGATTGATAAGTTAGATGCGGGAACCGCAGGTTATCGCGTGGGGTATCAGAGCGCTTCGCAGTTTAGCCGTGAATACAGCCGTTTTTACGGGCAATCGCCGGCTCGTGATGTGCGTATGGTGGCTGTGGGGCCAGAAGGATTGACCCCACAGCAGTAAACGTTACAGCGAGCGTGCCGCTTCCATCGCCAGTGCGAAGGAACGCAGACGGGCCTGTGAATCGAAAATCTGGCCATTAACCATGATTTCATCGGCCTGCGTTTCGCGCATCAGCGCAGCCAGCCCCTGACGCACTTTATCGCTGTCACCGACAATCGACATGCTCAACGCCTGCTGTACACCGTACTGCTCTGATGGTGACCAGAGGTTATCCATGTTTTCGACAGGAGCTGGCAGCGGGCCCGGTTTGCCCCGGCGCAGATTAATAAACTGCTGCTGCATCGAGGTAAACAGGAAGCGCGCATCGCGCTCGCTATCCGCCGCGACCACGTTGACGCACACCATGGCATAAGGTTTCGCCAGACGCGCAGAAGGCTTGAATTTCTCACGATAGAGATGCAAAGCCTGGAACAACAGGTCCGGTGCAAAGTGGGAAGCAAAGGCGAACGGCAAGCCGAGCTGTGCAGCCAGTTGTGCGCTGTAGAGGCTGGAACCCAATAACCAGACTGGAATCTTTAAGCCTAAACCCGGTACCGGTTGTACCGGAGGATGCTCACCCTCTTCGGCATCAAACCAACGAATCAGTTCTGCTACATCTTCCGGGAAGCTGTCCGCCTGGGCGCTGGAGAGATGGCGGCGCAGTGCGAGCATGGTGCGCTGGTCAGAACCTGGCGCACGGCCCAGCCCTAAATCAATACGGCCAGGGTATAAGGATTCGAGCGTACCAAACTGTTCAGCGATCACCAGCGGTGCGTGGTTGGGCAGCATAATACCGCCAGATCCGAGGCGCAGAGTTTCGGTATTCGCGGCCAGATAGCCAATCAACACGGAGGTTGCCGCACTGGCGATACCGGTCATGTTGTGGTGCTCAGCGAGCCAGTAACGATGGAAACCAAGGGCTTCAGATTGACGCGCCAGCGCCAGCGAATTGTGGAAAGCTTCGCGCGCAGCAGAACCTTGCGGGATAGGTGCAAGATCCAGCACGGACAGGCGAACGTTTTTTTTCTCAGACATGGGCACTCCAGATAATGATGGCGCAGGTGTTATCAGACCTGCGCCAGTCAGTATTACGCATCATTACCCATATTAAAACTGCTATTAACAGCAGGAATATAGCCGGAATGTGCCTTTACCGTCCGCCTTCAAGCGCCATACCCGCTAAACGACGCCAGTAACCATTGCATTCACTGCCGCGCGCCATCATCAGCGGCGCTTCACCGGCTTCGTTCGCACGGAAGCGAGCAACCTCTGTTAGCGTGGTTTCATCCTGCGGCGAGAGGCGTACGATGTCGATCCAGTTATGCATGCCGGCCAAATCGTTACCAAGGTTATAACAGTAGCCGCTCATGGTCTGGATGCCATTCAACACAAACACCTGTTGGCCCTCCTGTGACAGCACGCGGCGACCAGTGGGATAGTGAATACAGCAAGTTTGACAGTCATCTTTGGCGCGATTTTCGGAACGGGCGGTAAAGCAGCGTGCCGACAGCGCCAGCGGCAGATGGCCATAGCCCAATACCTCCACTTCGAACTTGTCGCGCAGGCCTGCGGCATCGCACTGCTGCAACAGTTGAATCAGCCAGTCGCGCGACATCTCGACCGGTAAACACCAGCGCGTCATACCCTCTTTGAGCAGCAACTGTAGCGTTTGCGCGTTGTAGACGTTAAGCGTTGGCCCGGCGACAAACGGCAGCTTACGTTCGGCTGCCATGTTAACGGTGCCGATGTCGTTGGCTTCCAGCAAAAACTCACCGTTCTCCACATAGCGCCGCAGCTCTTTGACTTCCGAAGGCGACTGCAACAGCGCCAGCGTGCTGAGCACGACCTGTTTATCGTGTTGTGCCAGGTGGCGTGCTAATTCCATCCATTGCTGGAATGAGGTTGCACGACGTTTACTGCATACCGCTTCGCCGAGGTAGATGATGTCAGCAGAGCTGACGGCAGCCTGCTGATAAAAGCGTTCCAGCGTTTCCGTTGGCCAGTACCACAGCACCGGCCCGATGGCATATTTCATAGCATCTCCTCACTGCCAGCTGCGGTGATAGGCACCGAGCGTGGTCTGGCTACCTTCAGAAAGTTCGCCCAACGCGCGCATCCAGGGTTCCTGCACCGCGAATTGCTCGGGCGAGGCCATGCAGCGATCAATCGCCTGGCGCCACACTTTTGCTACTTGCGCCACATAAGCCGGACTGCGCTG
This sequence comes from Pantoea sp. JGM49, assembly GCF_018257655.1. NCBI lineage: Bacteria > Pseudomonadati > Pseudomonadota > Gammaproteobacteria > Enterobacterales > Erwiniaceae > Pantoea > Pantoea sp. JGM49. The sequence continues at coordinate 74,058 of NZ_JAERJM010000013.1, forward strand.
GCGGCCTTCAATTTTTACCGAAGCGATATTGGCGCGAAGCAACTCCGGCAACAGCGATAAGGTATTCAGGCTGGTGGGTTCTTCCAGCACGTGATAGCGCTGGTCATCCACTTGATAGCGCCCTTTACACAGCGTGGGATAACCGGCGCTCTCATCGGCGCTGTAACGATCAATCAGCACTTCATTCAGGCGTGATTCCATCCCCAGCGGCGTTTGCTGCCAGCGCACGAATTTTGCCGGCGAGCAGGCACCCGCACTGTTGGGTGATTCCCCCGTCAGCCAGGAGGAGAGATAGCAACGGCCTTCCGCCATAATGCACAGGCTGCCAAAGGCAAAGACTTCCAGCGGCACCGGTGTTTCACGCGCCAGCTGTTTAACCTGATGCATCGACAGTACGCGCGGCAACACCACGCGGCTGAGATCGAAATGGCGATGGTAAAAGTGGATGGCCTGCAAATTTGTCGCCGAAGCTTGCACGGAAAGATGGCGTTCCACCTGCGGATAACGCTGCGCGGCATACTCCAGCGTAGCGATATCGGCGAGAATCAAGGCATCTGCGCCGTTCTGCGCCGCCACATCAATGGCCGTTTGCCAGCGATTCATCCCATCAGGATGGGCAAAGGTATTGATGGCCACGTGCAGCTTGCGGCGATGCTGGTGCAGGAAGCGCGCCGCTTCTGCCAGCTTCTTGTCAGTAAAATTAAGGCCAGCAAAGTGGCGGGCATTGGTGTCATCTTTCAAACCGACATACACTGCATCGGCGCCATGCTCCACCGCCGATTTCAGCGCAGGTAAATTCCCCGCTGGACACAGCAGTTCCATACATTTCCTCCCCCGAATTCCGAAGCGTTAAAGTGTAGGGAAGGCGACAGGCGTGAATGTTGATTTAAGGCAGTGAAAGCGTCAGTCAGCATGCAGAGTGAAGATTATTTAATCAATTCTTCCGCAATTTCCTTGATCTCAGTGGAGGCGAGGGCGTCTGGATGTGGCAATATAGGTAAAATTTTCTGAAGGGATTGTTGATGATGTTTTCGCGCTTACGCGGCCTGATGGTGAAAAAAGGCCCAGAATTCCTTGCCTTACCTATTTCATTCACCCCATTCCCTGTAAAAAAAGTGGTTTTGCAACAACTCTTAAACTGGCAATTTCGTCATGCTTTGTCTGAAGGTGAGTTAGACTTTCTGGAAGGGCGCTTTCTTGGGATTGAGATTGCAGATGTGAATCTGCGCTGGATCACCACCTTGCAGAATGGACGCCTGACCGTTTCACGCGACGCCGAGGCAGATGTCTGGTTCCGCGGTGAAGCCAACGACTTGTTGCTGGTGGCAGCACGCAAAGCAGACCCCGATATGTTGTTCTTCCAACGCCGTCTGGTGATTGAGGGCGACACGGAGCTGGGTTTGGAGGTGAAGAATTTGATGGATGCCATTGAACTGGAGGCCATGCCCACGTCTTTGCGCACGGGGTTGCAGCAGCTGGCTGCCTTTGTTGAGGCAGGAATGAAACAGGACGCGGAGGCCGCTGAGGCGCGCGCGGGGATCTCATGTTGATTCGTACTGAAATTGGTGTGGATGCGGCGGGCATCGACAGCTTATTGAAGCGTAGTTTTGCGACCTCCGCCGAGGCTGAACTGGTGCAGCAGCTGCGTGAAGATGGTTTATTAACGCTAGGTGTAGTGGCCACGGATGATGAAGGGCAGGTATTAGGTTATGCCGCCTTTAGCCCGGTGACCTTACAAGGTGAAGACCGCAATTGGGTGGCGCTGGCGCCTCTGGCGGTGGATGAATCCGTGCGCAAGCAGGGCATTGCCAAACAGCTGGTGTATGAAGGGCTCGATTCCCTGAACGAGTTCAGCTACAGCGCGGTGGTGGTCTTGGGCGATCCCGAATTCTACAACCCGTTGGGCTTCGAACCGGCGGCACGTCACGGCTTGCACTGTCGCTGGCTGGGCAGTGAAGCGGCATTTCAGGTGTATAAATTAGCGGATGATGCATTTACGGGCGCAGAAGGATTAATCGCTTTCTCCGAACCTTTTAATCGTTTCGATTAAACCACGCATTCAGGCATGAAGGCTGCTGCGATACCAGCAGCAGCTTTTGCGTGCGACTGAGCTGCTTCACCTGATATTCCAGGCGCGAAGCGGCTGCGCGATCGCCGGCATCACAGTTAAACACCAGCGTCAGCGGACCCTTGCCACGCAATGCGCGCGCACCTTTCCCGGATTGATGCTGCTGCAGGCGGCGATGAACATCTGTGGTAATGCCTGTATAAAGCATCCCGGCGGCGGTTTGCAGCATATAGAGCTGCCAGCCCTGTTGCATATGACTTTTCCTGTTCAATGGCTGTTGGGCAGTGTAGCGCGCTTAGGCTAGCCTCGCTATCTGCCACATGGAGTTGCATTGTGTCTGACCATTCTCATCTTATTCGTTTTCTTAAAAAACAGCGTGCCCTGTCATTGTGCGCCAGTCATGGCGACGATCTGTGGTGTGCCAACTGCTTTTACGTGCTGGATGAAACACGAATGGCGTTTTGGTTGATGACCGAACCCGATACGCGACACGGCACCCTTATGCAAGCTAATCCGCGCGTGGCGGGGACGGTTAACGGCCAGCCGAAAACCGTGTTGCTAATCAAAGGCGTGCAGTACAGTGGCCGTATTCAGCAGCTTACTGGAGAGCGTGAAGCGCAGGCGCGGCATGCCTACCAGAAACGTTATCCGATTGCCCGCAAGGTTCAGGCACCCTTGTGGGAGATTATGTTGGATGAGCTGAAGATGACTGACAACGCGCTGGGCTTCGGCAAAAAAATCCTTTGGCAGCGCGATAAAACCGGCGAAAGTTAATTTTCCGCGCCCGATCAAACTTACGCTAACTTTGCGTAGCAGATTCCAATAACCTGAATAACACTATGGATTAACCGCCTCACTTCCCAGTGCGGCATTCGTTATTCTGTAGAATACGGAATCTGCTATGACCCAACTTGCATCTTCTGCACCAGCGGCGCGCTTCGCATGGTGGAAACCCTTGCTGTTCCTCGCCGTCGTCGTCATTGGCCTGTGGTACGTCAAATGGCAGCCCTATTACGGCAAAGCCTTCACAGCGGCTGAAACCCATTCAATCGGCATATCCATTTTGGCGAATGCCGCGGATTCACCGTGGCGCGCGGCGCTGGATTACGCGATGGTTTACTTCCTCGCCGTCTGGAAAGCCGCAGTGCTGGGTGTGATTTTGGGATCGCTGGTACAGGTGCTGATCCCACGCAACTGGCTGCTGCGCCTGATGGGCAACTCGCGGTTTGGATCGACGCTGATCGGCACCGGTTTAGGCTTGCCGGGGATGATGTGCACCTGTTGTGCCGCGCCGGTGGCGGCGGGTTTGCGTCAGTCGCAGGTATCCAGCGGGGCGGCGATGGCCTTTTGGCTGGCCAATCCGCTATTAAATCCCGCCACGCTAATCTTTATGGGATTTGTGCTGGGTTGGCACTTCGCGGCGATTCGGCTGGTGGCGGGCGTGATCATGGTGCCAGGCATTGCATCGCTGGTGCAGCGTAGCGTGCCAGAACAAACCATTGCCGCGCCCATGGTGATGGCTGCCGACAGCGAGCAGCCGTTTCTGACTCGCTGGCTGCGCGTGATGTGGCGGCTGTTCTGGAACACCATCCCGCTGTATATCGTTGCCGTGCTATTATTGGGTGCTGCGCGAGTCTGGCTGTTCCCGCATGCCGATGGCGCAGTGGGCAACACGCTGTTTTGGGTGATGCTGATGGCGATAGCGGGCTGTTTGTTTGTCATTCCCACCGCTGCAGAAATTCCCATTGTACAGACCATGATGCTGGCGGGCATGGGGATCGCGCCTGCGCTGGCGCTGCTGGTAACCTTACCCGCCGTGAGTGTGCCATCGCTACTGATGCTGCACCGTGCCTTCCCGGCGCGCGCGCTGTGGATCGCGCTGATTGGCGTGGCGCTGAGCGGTATGATCCTCGGTACGATCGCCCTGTGGCTGACGTAAATACCAGATCTTCTGATTGCGGCTGCCGCGCCATAGCAGCCGCGCATCTTTCTCCGCTTCCACAAACCGCCCGTCGATCAGCACATCAATTTCATCCACCACTTCACGCTGTGCCGCGCTCAGTTCCGCCATCTCATAGCCGGTCCACAGCCAGATATCTTTGTCCGGGCATTCACGCCGCACGCGTTTCACCAGACGACGGATGTGCGGCACATTGTGCGGATGCAGGGGATCGCCGCCGCTGAGCGACAACCCCTGACGCGGAATGCGCTGATCCTTGAGATCGGCAATCAACTGCTCTTCCATCTCCAGCGTGAAGGGATCACCGGAATCGAGGCGCCAGGTACTTTGGTTGTAGCAGCCGCGACACTGATGCTCGCACCCGGCGACAAACAGCGTGCAGCGCGTGCCCGGCCCATTGACGATATCGACGGCGTAATAGCGATGAATACGCATCATCCTAACTGTCCGGCATCCAGATGTTTAACGCGGCGCTGTACCTCTTCCTGCTTACCGGCGTTAAAGGGGCGCGCGTCGGGGCTGCCCAGATAGCCACAAACACGGCGCGTGACGGAAACCCGTGCCGGATTGTGGTTACCACAGCACGGACAGGTAAAGCCTTTGCTGGTGCAACTGAATTCACCCGTAAAGCCGCATTCGTAGCACTCATCGATTGGCGTATTGGTGCCGTAATAGGGCACGCGGTGATAGCTGTAATCCCACACATCCTCCAGCGCCTTGAGGTTGTGTTGAATATTGGGGTATTCGCCGTAACAGATGAAGCCGCCATTGGCGATGGCCGGGTAGGGCGCTTCAAAGTCGATCTTGTCGTAGGGATTCACTTTCTTTTCGACGTCGAGATGGAAGCTGTTGGTGTAGTAGCCTTTGTCGGTCACGCCCGGCACCACACCAAATTCGGCGGCATCGAGCCGGCAGAAGCGATCGCAGAGATTCTCGCTTGGCGTGCTGTACAGGCTAAAACCGTAGCCGGTCTCGTCTTTCCACGCATCCACAGCAGCACGCAGTCGCTGCACAATCGCCACACCTTTTTCCCGCAGGTGCTGCGCATCATACGGATGGACTTCATTGCCGCTCAGCGCGTTCAGCGTTTCATGCAGGCCGATGTAGCCGAGCGAGATCGAAGCACGGCCGTTGCGGAAAATCGCGCCGACTTCGTCATCAGCGTTCAAACGTACGCCACACGCGCCCTCCATGTAGAGAATCGGCGCTACGCGTGCTTTGGTTTTCTCCAGCCGGGCGATGCGCGTCATCAATGCCCGTTTAGCCAGTTCAAGCCGTTCATCCAGCAGCAGCCAGAAATGAGCTTCATTGCCTTTGGCTTCCAGTGCAATGCGCGGCAGGTTCAGGCTTATGACCCCAATATTGTTGCGCCCTTCGTGAATCTGCTTACCGTTTTCCTCATACACGCCGAGGAAGCTGCGGCAGCCCATCGGGGTTTTGAACGAACCGGTGACTTCCACCACCTTGTCGTAATTGAGAATGTCGGGATACATGCGCTTGCTGGCACACTCCAGCGCCAGCTGTTTGATGTCGTAGTTAAAATCACCGGGACGACGATTCACCCCTTCGCGGATGGCAAATACCAGTTTCGGGAACACCGCAGTTTTATGGTTTTTCCCCAACCCTGCGATGCGATTACGCAGAATCGACTGTTGAATCAGGCGTGCGGCCCAATCGGTGCCAAGACCAAAGCCAAAGGTGACAAACGGCGTCTGCCCGTTGGCAGTGTGCAGCGTGTTGACCTCATATTCGAGAGACTGGAATGCGTCATAACACTCTTTCTCGGTGCGCACGCGCGCATAGGCTTCCGCATCCGGGATCTGCCACTGCTGTGCCACGGCGCGATGTTTCTCCAGACTAAGCGTCACAAACGGCGCCAGCACTTCATCAATGCGGTTGATGGTGGTACCACCGTAAATATGGCTGGCGACCTGCGCAATAATTTGTGCTGTCACCGCCGTCGCGGTGGCAATGGATTTTGGCGGCTCGATTTCGGCGTTGCCCATCTTGAAGCCGTTGTTCAACATGCCCTGAAGATCGATCAACATGCAGTTAAACATCGGGAAAAATGGCGAATAGTCGAGATCGTGATAGTGGATCTCACCGCGCTCATGCGCCAGAACCACATCACGCGGCAGCAGCTGCTGCTGGGCATAATGTTTGGCAACGATGCCTGCCAGCAAATCGCGCTGGGTGGGGATCACTTTGCTGTCTTTGTTGGCGTTTTCGTTGAGCAGCGCGGCATTGGTTTGTTCAACCAGGCCGCGAATGGCGTGATGCAGTTTGCCACGCTGTTCACGGGCTAAATCACGGTCATGGCGATATTCGATATACGCGCGCGCTAGCTGCGGCCAGCGTCCGGCCATCAGCGTCTCTTCCACTGCGCACTGAATGTCACGGATATCGACCTCAATGCGATCGGACAATCGCTGGCTCACTTGCTCTGCGACTTGTGTGCACCAACTCGCATCATCAATCTGAGCAGCTTGCGCCGCCGCCTGAACCGCTAGCGCAATACGCTGCGCTTCAAACGGCACTTTACAGCCGTCTCGCTTAATCACCACCGCCGCCATTTTCTCTCCGTTAAACTATATGTAGATATTTGTGCAGAGTGTAATCGCAATATGTGGTGTTTTGGCTGAAATTAATTGCGTTGTTTTTGACCTGCCGCAAAGAAGACATAACGAAGATTGAAAGCCGCACAATGGTAAAGCGGACTAAACTTCAAAAGTTTTAAGCAGACCAAACTTCGAACTTTTACAACTTGATTTGCGATGCGAAGCAGGTTTAATGATTTTTTTTTTTTGCCTATTTTTGGCCCGTCATTTAATTAGAAGGATGCCTTACATGCCTCTGCAACGAACGCTGCTCGCCTGTTGTTTATCCCTGACTTTTTCCGCTGTTGCCGCCCCCGCCTCCGATCTGCCTTTAATGCCCTGGCCGCAAAAAGTGGTGCAGCCTGCCAGCGGCGGCGCATTGACGCTGACACCGCAATTCACGCTGCATATTACGGGCGATCATCTGGAGGGGGCTGAAGTGCGCTGGCGTGCGCGCATTTCACGTCAAACCGGTTGGCCGCTGCTGCCCGCCAGTGCGCCGAGCGATCAGGCCACCATTCAGGTACAAATTGCCCAGGCAGTGGATCCCTTGCCACAACCGGACAGCGATGAGAGCTATCGTCTTGAGGTCAACAGCGGCGGCGTGACGCTAAAAGCCAACACGCGTTTCGGTGCGATGCGCGGCATGGAGACACTGCTGCAGTTGATTCAGAATAATGAGACGGGAACGCAGATCCCCTACGTCATCATTGACGATAAACCACGCTTCCCGTGGCGCGGGGTGCTGATCGATTCGGCACGCCACTTCCTGCCGATTGAAACGGTGAAGCGGCAGATTGACGGTATCGCCGCAGCGCGAATGAACGTATTCCACTGGCATCTGACCGATGATCAGGGCTGGAGATTTGCCTCCAGCCACTATCCGCAGTTGCAGGAGAAGGCCAGCGACGGCCTTTACTACACGTAGCAACAGATGCGTGATGTGGTGCGTTATGCCACCCAGCGCGGCGTGCGCGTGGTGCCGGAAATTGATGTGCCGGGGCACGCCTCGGCGATCGCGGTGGCGATGCCAGAACTGCTCAGCGCGCCGGGCCCGTACCAGATGGAACGCGGCTGGGGCGTGTTTAAACCGCTGCTCGATCCCAGCAACGAAGCGGTCTTCACCTTCATCGATACGCTAATGGGCGAGGTTACGGCGATCTTCCCCGATCCTTATATCCATATCGGCGGCGATGAAGTGGATCCGACCCAATGGAACGACTCGCCGAAGATTCAGCAGTTTATGCGCGACCATGGCCTGAAGGACACGCACGCATTACAGGCGTGGTTCAATCAGCGAGTGGAGAAGATACTGGAAGCGCATCAGCGCCGGATGATTGGCTGGGATGAGGTTTACCATCCGGACCTGCCGAACAGCATTTTGATCCAGTCCTGGCAGGGGCAGGATGCGTTAGGTGAGGTGGCGAAGCACGATTTCCGTGGCATTCTCTCAACCGGTTTCTATCTCGATCAACCGCAAACCGCAGCCTACCACTACCGCAACGAGCCCTGGCCGCAGGGACTCCAGGGTCAGGATCAGATTCAAGCCGACGAGCAAGCGCAGAGCTGGCAGTTCACCATGCCGCGTTTGAAGGGCAGCCCGGTCAAAGGCAGTTTCACTCTGGTGGAAGCTAAAAACGGCTGGCGTGGCTATATTGATTTCAGCGGCAAAGCGCGGCGTATGGTGAGTGATATTCGCTGGCTGTCGCCCACGCAGCTGACCTTTAGCGTGGATACCTGGATGGGGCCGTTTCAGCCAATGGTCACTCTGACGCAGGACAAACTGACCGGTTATATGCTGGTGGGCAATGTGCGCTATCCCGCTGAGGGCAGCAAGCTGGCACAGGTGCCGACCGGTATTCAGCCTTCAGTGCCAACGCCTGAGCAAATGCAAAACAACCTGATTGGCGGTGAAGCAGCGCTGTGGGCGGAAAACGTCAACAGCCGGGTAATTGATACGCGTTTATGGCCGCGTGCCTTTGTGGTGGCTGAGCGTCTGTGGTCGGCGAAGGATGTCACCGACAGCGACAACATGTACCAACGCTTAAACGCGGTGGATCGCTGGGGCACGGTGTCGGTGGGATTACAGCAGCATCAGCAGGCGGAGGTGCAGATGATGCGACTGGCCAACACCAGCGATATCACGCCGCTGCGCGTGCTGGCGGAGGTGCTGGAACCGGCGCAGTATTACACGCGTCAGCACCTGAAATTCCAGGCAGGGCACTATGACTATTTCGAGCCGCTCAATCGTCTGGCGGATGTACTGCCTGCCGAAAGCGAACCGGTGCGGTTACTGGATAAACAAGTCGATGCACTGATCGCCAACCGCGAGGATCGCATGGCGGCCAACGTTATTCGTCAGCAGTTACAGCGCTGGCAGAACAACAGTGACGCGGTGATGCCGCTGATTCTGAGCAGCTATCAGCTCAAGCCGCTGCAGCAGCAGGTTCAGCAGGTGGCGCAACTGAGCCGCATGGGCATCGATTTGGTCAATGCGATGCAGCGTAATCAGGCGTACGGTGCCAGCGAAGTGGCCGAGATGCATGCCAAACTGGATGCCGCTGCCGAGGTGCAGGATGAAACCGTGCTGGCGCTGGTCAGGCCGCTAGAGAAGCTGCTGAGGTCGTCTAAATAAACGGATGCGCGATCAATTACGCCGCTACGAGGGGATGGCACACCATGGAATTACGTCGCTACGGGGGTGAAGAGCACGCCATGCATTGATGTCGCTAAGGTGATGTTCTAACACACTCATCGCGCCGCCACAGTTGAGTACAAATTTGTAGCGGCGCAATTTATTGCGCATTGCCTTTACTTAACGACGTACGGCAATGGCCTCAATCTCGATCTTCACATCTTTCGGCAGACGCGCCACTTCCACACAAGAACGTGCTGGGAAGCTGGCATCGTGCTCGGTAAAGAAGGCTTCGTAAGTGGCGTTAACGGTGGTGAAGTCATTGAGATCTTTCACGAACACGGTGGTTTTCACAATGTCGCCCACTTTCAGGCCAGCGGCTTCCACGATCGCCTTCACGTTCTCCAGTGACTGACGCGCCTGCGCAGACACATCATCTGCCACGGCACCGGTCGCCGGATCAACAGGGATCTGGCCTGAAGTGATGATCATGCTGCCGAGATCCACGCCCTGCACATAAGGGCCAATTGCTGCGGGTGCTTTTTCTGTGCTGATTTCGCGAGACATTGTTTCTCCTTAAAAGTGCGCAGCCGACCTTTGTCAGCCGCGTATTGGTTCGCCCCATTATAGGGACGATAAGCACGATTACCAGTGACCGAGCACCACGTGGCGCGCGAACTCTTTCTCGCAATATTTGCACTTCAGGTGCACATCATCGTCACGCTGTTTCACCGCGAAGCTGCTGAATACTGGCTCACTGCGGCTAATGCAGTTGCTGTTCGGGCAGGTCAGCACGCGTTCGACACGGTCCGGTAAGGTCGGAGCGATTTTCGCTACTACTTCGTATTCATCAATGCGGTTAACCGTGGCGTGAGGCGCATACACCGCCAGCTGGTTAATCTGATCATCGGTCAGGAAGGTATTCTCGATCTTAATCAAATCCTTGCGCCCCATCTCACCTGAAGGCAGATTCAGTCCAATGGTGATGCGCTGGTCGGTCTCGGTCAGGCGAAACAGCGACAGTAATTTAAAACCGACCTGCGCAGGAATATGGTCGATTACCGTGCCACGCTTGATGGCTTCAACCTGCAATTTATTATCGTGAGTCATCGGTTTCTCCTTACAGGGCCAGTTCGCTATTCAGTACCAGTGCCAGCAGAGCCTGGCGGGCGAAGATGCCGTTGCCCGCCTGCTGGAAATACCAGGCGTGCGGCGTGCTATCGACGTCAGTGGTGATCTCATCAATACGCGGCAACGGATGCAGCACTTTCATGTTGTCGCGTGCGCCGGCTAAATCGGCCGCGCGCAGGATGAACTGTGCTTTGACGTTGGCGTACTCAGACGGATCGAGACGCTCTTTCTGCACACGGGTCATATACAGGATGTCGAGTTCCGGCATCACTTCTTCGATGGTGTCGTGGCGCGTCCAGACAATGTTCTGCTCATCCAGCATATCGGTAATGTAGGCCGGCATCGCCAGCGCATCCGGCGCGATAAAGTAGAAACGGTTGCCGGTGAATTTCGCCAGCGCCTGGGTCAGCGAGTGCACGGTGCGGCCATATTTCAGGTCACCGACCATCGCCACATTCAGGTTGTCGAGGCGGCTCTGGGTTTCACGGATGGTGAACAGATCCAGCAGGGTTTGCGTCGGATGCTGGTTGGCACCGTCACCGGCATTGAGAATTGGAATGCCGCTGGAGAATTCAGTCGCCAGGCGCGCGGCGCCTTCCTGCGGATGACGCATCACAATCGCATCGACATAAGTGCTGATCACCGAAATGGTGTCGGCCAGCGTTTCGCCTTTCTTACCGAGCGAAGTATTGCTGCCGTCGGCGAAGCCCACCACTGAAGCACCCAAACGATGCATAGCGGTTTCAAACGACAGGCGGGTGCGCGTCGAGGCTTCAAAGAAGCAGCTGGCGATCACGTTGTGCTTCAGCAGTTCCGGCTGGGGATGAGCCTTGAGCTGGGCAGCGGTGTGTAACACCAGCTCCAGCTCTTCGCGGTTGAGATCGTTAATGGAAATAATGTGCTTGCGATATAGCGGGTTGGCCATAGCGTTCTCCTCTGCGCTGCCGGATTGCGGACAAAAAAAAGCCCCTGCTTAAGGGGCTTTTTTTACGATCAATGGTTGACGGAAAGAAACAGCGGCATCGCCTGTGGTCAGGCGGGGTAGAGCGGCAAATTGTACGCTGCGCTGTTGCATGTTTCCTCCGGCAAATTGTGGCGCATTATACGCATTCACTGATTTGCATCAAGCAGAAATCGCCGCAAGGTAAACGTTTGCTTTATGGGTTACCCAGCGTGGCGACCATCACCGCTTTGATGGTATGCATGCGGTTTTCGGCCTGATCGAACACGATGCTGTGCGCCGATTCAAACACCTCGTTACTCACTTCCATGCCGTCTTTGAGACCATACTGTTCAGCCATCTGACGGCCCAGCGTGGTTTGATCATCATGGAAGGCGGGCAGGCAATGCAGGAATTTCACCTGTGGATTGCCGGTCAGCGCCAGCATCGCGCTGTTTACCTGATACGGACGCAGCAGGGCGATACGCTCTTCCCATACCGATTTCGCTTCACCCATTGACACCCACACATCAGTGTAGATGAAATCCGCACCTTGTACGCCCTCGGCAATCTCTTCGGTCAGGGTGATTTTGCCACCGGTTTTCTGTGCTGCAACGCGACACTGTTCAACCAACTGCTCTTCCGGCCAGCAACCCTTCGGTGCCACCAGGCGCAGGTCCAGCCCTACCAGAGCTGCCGCTTCCAACATGCTGTTGCCCATGTTGTTACGTGCGTCACCCACATACACCAACGTCATGTCGCTCAATGGTTTACCTGGCAGATGTTCTTGCATGGTGAGCAAATCTGCCAGCAACTGCGTCGGGTGGAATTCCGTGGTCAATCCGTTCCACACCGGCACACCGGCAAATTCCGCCAGCGTTTCCACCAATTCCTGGCCGAAGCCACGATACTGAATGCCATCATACATGCGGCCTAATACGCGCGCGGTGTCTTTCATTGACTCTTTATGGCCGATCTGGCTGCCGCTTGGGCCAAGGTAAGTGACGTTAGCGCCCTGATCGTATGCGGCAACTTCGAAAGAGCATCGGGTACGGGTCGAGTCTTTTTCGAAGATGAGCGCGATATTCTTGCCTTTCAGGTACTGCGTTTCTTGGGCATTTTTCTTAGCGTGTTTTAATTCACCTGCCAGACTTAGCAGGTCGGCGATTTCAGCGGGGGTGAAATCCAGCAATCTCAGGAAGTGTCTCGAATACAGCTGACTCATACAGCGCTCCAGATGGGGACTAATAATGAATTAAAATTCAATCTAACCGTATGAATATGCATTTTCAACCCCGGCGTTAAGAAACTTTCCGTTTTGTGTAGTGGCGCGCGAGGCAGTGTGGGAAAATAATTGCATTCACGTCGAACATTTTGAGGACACGCACATGGCATATGAAGCATTGCTGGAAGAACAGCGCGAAGAAACCCGCCTGATCATTGAAGAGTTGCTGGAAGACGGCAGCGATCCGGATGCGCTTTACACTATCGAGCATCACCTCTCTTGCAACAACTTCGACTCACTGGAGAAAGTCGCGGTTGAGGCTTTCAAACTGGGCTTTGAGGTGAGCGAGCCAGAAGAGCTGGAGCTGGAAGAGGGTGGCACGGTGATGTGTGTGGATATCCTGAGCGAAGGCGCATTGAAGCCAGAGCTGATTGATGCACAAGTTGAGCAACTGGTGAATCTGGCCGGTAAGTTCAATGTCGATTACGACGGCTGGGGCACTTACTTCGAAGACCCGGACGCGGAAGATGAAGACGACGATGGTGATTTCATCGACGACGAAGAAGACGACGGTGTGCGTCACTAAGTCTTAAACGGGCGGCGCTCGCCGCCCAGAACCACTTCCCCGCCAGATAAAGAACACCGATGAATTACGCTCCCCTGTTAGAACCCATTTATGAATTCCTGCACTGCCGCACGCCACAAGCGTGGATTGACGAAGCGCGCAAGCCGGAAAACCTGACGCTGCTGCTGACCGATCACATGGTGTGCGAGTTAAAAGCGGCACAAACCGCGGTGTTTATCATTCGTAAGTATGTAGCCGATAAACCCAGTGGCGATGCCATTCTGGCGTGGCTCAAGCCGTACGAAGATTTCATCTACCGCGAAGAGCCAGACAGCAACTTCATTAACGCGCATAAAAATCTGACCAAGAGCATCATTGTGCGTAACGAACTGCCGTGGGCGGATGATTTGGTCGAGATGATGATTCTGCTGATCAAAGAAGAGCTGCATCATTTTTATCAGGTGTGGGAAATCATGCAGTCGCGTGGTTTGCCGTATCGCAAAATCACTGCCAGCCGCTATGCCAAAGGGCTGATTCGTGAAATCCGTACGTTTGAACCTGAAGCGCTGGTGGATAAGCTGATTTGCGGAGCCTATATCGAAGCGCGATCCTGTGAGCGTTTTGCCAGCCTGGCGCCGTATCTGGATGAACAACTGCAGAAGTTCTATATTTCGCTGCTGCGTTCTGAAGCGCGTCACTATCAGGATTATTTGAAGCTGGCGGAACAGATTTCAGCGAAGGATATTACGCCGCGCGTGCAGGCGTTTGGTGCAGCAGAAGCGAAATTAATCAGCGAGCCGGATGGTGAGTTGCGTTTCCATAGCGGTGTGCCCGCTTACTAAGTTGGGTGCGCAAATCTGCGCACCGCTTTTACATCACAGCACTTTCAACATTCGCACTTCGCAATCACCGTGCCCGGTACAGCCCATCGCGTTATCAATCAGCTCAAATCCCAGTGATTCATACAGCTTAATCGCGCGGGTTAGCGTGCCGGTGGTTTCCAGATAGCAGCGACAGAAACCCTGCTGACGCGCATACTCCATCGCCCGCAACGCCAGCGCACGCGCCAGCCCTAAACCGCGCACTTGGGGCAGGAAGTACATCTTCTGCAATTCGCAGATGTCCGGTGCGCTACACGCCAAAGGTGCCACGCCGCCGCCGCCCACAACACGTCCCTCATGCTCGACGATCCAGTAAGCGCTGTTCGCTTCGCTGTACAACTCGAACAGGCGATCCAGATTCGGATCGGACACGGTGTAACCTTTGTCGGCGGTCAGGCCAAACTCTGCGGAGACATCACGGATCACTTGCGCAATCAGCGGATTATCGGCCGCAACAATCGGGCGCACCTGTAAATTCAGTGGCGTAGCGGTGGTCATCATTTTCTTCCGGTGTAAAAAAGCCGGGCAGTGCCCGGCTATGATTTAGCAATTGGACTGATGCGCTTACAATGCCGCAATCACGCCCTGCTGTTCAATCAGTTTTGCTTTTGATTGTTCCAGCTCAACGATGCGCTCGCGCTCTTTCGCCACCACCGCTTCCGGTGCACGTGCAACAAAGCCTTCGTTCGCCAGTTTGACCTGGATCTTCTCAATCTCGACATCCAGCTTGGTCAACTCTTTCGCCAGACGCTCCAGCTCGGCTTCTTTGTTGACCAGATCCGCCATTGGGATCAGCAACTCAGCGCCTTCGACGATCTTGGTGACCGAGACCGGACCTTTCTCGCCCGCAGGCAGAATGGTCAGGCTTTCCAGACGCGCAAGACGTGACAGGAAGCTACGGTTCTCATCGACACGACGCTGCGCGGTTGGCGAGCAGTCACGCAGCAGCACATCCAGCGGTTTACCCGGTGCGATGTTCATTTCAGCACGGATGTTACGCACTGCCACGATCGCCTGCTTGATCCACTCGATATCCGCTTTGGCTTCCGCATCTTCTTTTGCCGCGTCAAACTGCGGGAACGGCTGCAGCATGATGGTGTCGTGATCGATGTTCTTCAGACCTTTGACACGCTGCCAGATGGTTTCGGTGATGTAAGGAATGATTGGGTGCGCCAGACGCAGCACCGCTTCCAGCACGGTAACCAGCGTATTACGCGTGCCGCGCAACTCCGCTTCGCTGCCGTTGCTCATCACAGGCTTAGTCAGCTCCAGATACCAGTCACAGAACTGGTTCCAGGTGAAGTCGTACAGGATGTTGGCAGCGATATCAAAGCGATAGCTGTCCAGCGCTTCACGATAGGCTTTCACGGTGCTGTTGAATTCGGTCAGAATCCAGCGATCGGCCAGTGACAGCTTCAGTTCGCCGCCGTTCTGCCCGCAATCATGCTCTTCGGTGTTCATCAGCACGAAGCGGCTGGCGTTCCACAGCTTGTTACAGAAGTTGCGATAACCTTCAAGACGCTTCATGTCCCAGTTGATGTCACGACCGGTTGAGGCCAGTGCCGCCAGGGTGAAGCGCAGGGCATCGGTGCCGGAAGCCACAATGCCGTCCGGGAACTGCTTCTCGGTACGCTTGCGGATCTTCTCAGCCAGCTGCGGCTGCATCATGTTACCGGTGCGTTTTTCCAGCAGGTCTTCCAGCGAAATGCCGTCGATCATATCCAGTGGATCGATGACGTTGCCTTTCGACTTGGACATCTTCTGGCCTTCTTCATCACGAATCAAACCGGTCATATACACGGTTTTGAACGGCACCTGTGGCTTGCCGTCTTCATCTTTGATGAAGTGCATGGTCAGCATGATCATGCGCGCAATCCAGAAGAAAATGATGTCGAAGCCACTCACCAGCACGCTGGTTGGGTGGAAGGTACGCAGTGCTTCGGTATTCTCTGGCCAGCCAAGGGTCGAGAAGGTCCACAGACCTGATGAGAACCAGGTATCCAGCACGTCGTCGTCCTGGCGCAGTACCACAACGTCAGCCAGGTTATTTTCCTGACGCACTTCGGCTTCAGTACGGCCAACATAGACGTTGCCGTCGTTGTCATACCAGGCCGGGATGCGATGTCCCCACCACAGCTGACGCGAGATGCACCAATCCTGAATGTCACGCATCCATGAGAAGTACATGTTTTCATACTGTTTTGGCACAAACTGGATGTCGCCGTTTTCGACCGCTTCTACCGCAACTTTCGCCAGTGGAGCCGTGCGCACATACCATTGGTCGGTCAGCATTGGCTCGATCACCACGCCGCCACGGTCGCCGTAAGGCACGGTCAGATCGTGTGGTTTGATTTCATCCAGCAGGCCGAGTTCATCAACCGCAGCCACCATGGCTTTACGCGCCGCGAAACGCTCCATTTTCTGGAACTGCGCTGGGATCTCATCGGCGCATTCGTCGCTGACTTCACCGTTGGTGTCGAACACTTCCGCACGCTCGCGGATATCGCCATCAAAGGTCAGGATGTTGATCATTGGCAGCTTGTGACGACGACCGACTTCATAGTCGTTGAAGTCATGCGCTGGGGTGATCTTCACGCAGCCGGTGCCTTTTTCCATGTCCGCGTGCTCATCGCCGACGATCGGAATGCGACGGTTCACCAGCGGCAGGATCAGTTCTTTACCGATCAGATCTTTATAGCGCGGATCTTCCGGGTTCACCGCCACGCCGGTATCGCCCAGCAGGGTTTCCGGACGAGTGGTGGCGACCACCAGATAATCTTTGCCTTCTGCGGTTTTCACGCCATCCGCCAGCGGGTAGCGGATATGCCACATTGAGCCTTTGCTCTCGCGGTTTTCCACTTCCAGGTCGGAGATCGCGGTACGCAGTTTTGGATCCCAGTTCACCAGGCGTTTGCCACGGTAAATCAGATTCTCTTTATACAGGCGCACGAAGACTTCACGCACCGCATTCGACAGGCCTTCATCCATGGTGAAGCGTTCGCGCTCCCAATCCACGGAGTTGCCAAGACGACGCATCTGACGGGTAATAGTGCCGCCAGACTCTGCTTTCCACTGCCAGATTTTGTCGATGAAAGCATCACGGCCGTAATCCTGGCGAGTTTTGCCCTCTTCAGCGGCGATCTTGCGCTCAACCACCATCTGCGTCGCGATACCGGCATGGTCAGTACCTGCCTGCCACAGGGTGTTTTTACCCTGCATACGCTGGTAACGAATCATGGTATCCATGATGGTCTGCTGGAAAGCGTGACCCATATGCAAGCTGCCGGTGACGTTCGGCGGCGGGATCATGATGCAAAAGCTTTCCTGGCTGGTGTCGCCATTCGGTTTAAAGTAGCCCTGCTGTTCCCAGTGCTCGTAGAGCGGCTGCTCGATATCTTGCGGGTTATATGTCTTTTCCATTTCTACACTGTCGTTTGCGGCGGAGGTGGCGTCGCCGTATTCAATTGGAAACCAACGCTGCGATAGGCTTTATAGCGGTCGCGCGCCAGTTGTTTTAGGGATTCTTCGTAAGGTACGAAGTCTATCACTTCATGGAAACCAGTAGCAAAATCTGCGAACTGTGGCAGCAGGCTAATCAGCAGGTCACGCGGGGAACTGCCGCGACGCTGTGGCCAGGCTAATTCCACCGGTGCGCCGTATCGCGGGCCTTCACCGGCCAGATTGTGCGGCACAAAGGCGTTGGCGGGACGCTGCCAGAGCGCTTCATCCAGACGATTAGCTTGGTCTTCATTCTCGCAGGCAATCAGAATGCGTTTGCCGTCACGCCAGCGTGTTTCGGCCAGATCGCACACCAGTGCTTCGATGGCGCTCAGGCCGTCGCTGGCGCTTTCCGACTCCATCACATAGAAAGTGGCGTTTTTCATGGCAAGCTTATTTCCATTAATGACAGTGGGGCGCATTTTGCGCCCCATGAGTTCATACGTCTATACACTTCATACTTCGAGCTGCAGATGCGTTGGCTGCTCTCGTTCACCCGAATCACTTACTTGAGTAAGCTCATCGGGACTCTCTCGTTTGCCGCCTTCCTGCACCTCGAATTATTTGTGTGTATTTTTTGCTCGGCTTTAATCGTCGCCGTTCAATCCTGCGCGGTTCAACAGGAACTGCGACAGCAGCGGAACCGGGCGGCCGGTGGCGCCTTTGGCCTTGCCAGAACGCCATGCGGTACCTGCGATGTCCAGGTGCGCCCAGTTAAACTTACGCGCAAAACGCGCCAGGAAACAGGCTGCAGTGATGGCACCGCCGGGACGGCCGCCAATGTTTGCCATATCAGCAAAATTGGATTCCAGCTGCTCCTGATACTCATCTGCCATCGGCAGACGCCACGCGCGGTCACCTGCTTGTTCTGAGGCGCTGATCAGCTCGTGCGCCAGCGGATTATGGTTCGACATCAAACCGCTGACGTGATGGCCCAGTGCAATCACGCAGGCACCGGTCAGGGTCGCGACGTCAATCACCACTTCAGGCTCGAAGCGCTCCACGTAAGTCAGCGCGTCGCACAGCACCAGACGGCCTTCCGCATCGGTATTCAGCACTTCAACAGTCTGGCCTGACATGGTGGTCAGCACATCGCCTGGACGCATCGAACGACCATCCGGCATGTTCTCACAACCCACCAGTACGCCGACGACGTTCAGCGGCAGATTGAGTTCCGCCACCATACGCATCACGCCGTACACGGACGCCGCGCCGCACATGTCGTACTTCATTTCATCCATCGAATCGGCAGGTTTGATCGAGATACCACCGGAATCGAAGGTCAGGCCTTTACCCACCAGCACAATTGGACGCGCTTCAGGATCGGTGCTGCCTTTGTACTCAATTACCGACATCAGCGATTCGTTGTGTGAGCCCGCCCCGACCGCCAGATACGCGTTCATGCCCAGCTCTTTCATCTGCTGTTCGCCGATGACACGCGTGGTGACATTTTTGCTGTAAGCATCCGCCAACTGACGCGCCTGCGACGCCAAATACGCGGCGTTACAAATATTTGGCGGCATATTGCTGAGGTCTTTGGCGGCTCTGACGCCCGCTGCCACCGCCAAACCATGCTGAATCGCACGTTCACCGCTGGTGAGTTCACGACGGGTTGGCACGTTGAACACCAGCTTGCGCAGTGGACGGCGCGGTTCAACTTTATTGCTTTTCAGCTGATCGAAGTTGTAGAGCGCTTCTTTTGAGGTTTCAACCGCCTGGCGGACTTTCCAGTAGGTGTTGCGCCCTTTAACATGCAGTTCGGTCAGGAAGCACACCGCTTCCATCGAACCGGTGTCGTTCAACGTATTGATAGTCTTCTGAATCACCTGTTTGTACTGGCGCTCATCCAGCTCGCGCTCTTTACCGCAGCCGATCAACAGGATACGTTCAGACAGGATGTTAGGCACATGGTGCAGCAGCAATGTCTGACCGACTTTGCCTTCCAGTTCACCGCGACGCAGCAGGGCGCTGATGTAGCCGTCGCTGATTTTATCCAGCTGTTCAGCAATGGGTGACAAACGGCGCGGTTCGAAAACGCCTACAACAATGCAGGCGCTACGCTGTTTTTCCGGGCTACCGCTTTTTACACTGAACTCCATGCACTCTCCTGAATCTTAAAGACAACGGCCTTAGCTGTCGTTAGAATGTAGCGCGTTCGTAACCCATTATTTTTAGCGGCGCCATGACAATTTAACGCCGACGGTCATAATGAGATGTGGTGGCAATGTGTTGTTTTTTCACCACCCTAACGCGTTCGTCATACTATTTTAGCTACGATGACGGCCATTGATGAAGAAAAATGGCTGATAAGCGTTGAAACTAGCGATTTTCCTGCAAAAAGACAAGTTATCACAGGCGTACTAAGCGTGATCATCATTAGATATCTGGTTCGGGAAACGCTCAAAAGCCAGCTGGCTATCCTGTTCATCCTGCTACTGATCTTCTTTTGCCAGAAGTTAGTCAGGATTTTGGGTGCAGCGGTGGATGGCGAGATCCCAACAAATCTGGTTCTGACATTGTTAGGACTTGGCGTGCCTGAAATGGCACAACTTATCCTGCCCCTAAGCTTGTTTCTGGCGATTTTAATGACTCTTGGGCGGCTGTACACCGAAAGTGAGATCACGGTGATGCATGCCTGCGGCCTGGGGAAAAGCGTGCTGGTCAAGGCCGCGATGATCCTGATGCTGCTGACTTCAGCGGTCGCAGCGGTCAACGTCCTTTGGTTAGGGCCATGGTCATCGCGTTACCAGGATGAAGTCACACAAAATGCCAAAGCCAACCCTGGCGCAGCGGCGCTGGCAGCGGGCCAGTTTCAGACCTCCAGCGACGGTAATACCGTGCTGTTTGTCGAGAACGTCAAAGGCAACACGTTTGGTAACGTGTTCCTGGCGCAGCTGCGTCCAAAAGGTAATGCGCGCCCATCCGTGGTGCTGGCTGACAGCGGTCATATGGAGCAGCGCAAAGACGGCTCACAAGTGGTGACGCTGGATAAAGGCACGCGCTTCGAGGGCACTGCGATGCTGCGCGATTTCCGCATCACCGACTTCACCAACTACCAGGCGCTGGTGGGCTATAAAGAAGCCACGCTCGATCCGAATGATGCCGATCAGGCGAGCATTAGCACGCTGTACCAACACAAAACGCCGCAGTTCCAGGCCGAGTTCCACTGGCGTCTAACGCTGGTGTTTGCGGTGCTGGTGATGGCGTTGATGGTGGTGCCACTCAGCGTGGTCAACCCTCGTCAGGGGCGTGTGCTGTCAATGCTGCCTGCGATGCTGCTGTATCTGATCTTCTTCCTGCTGCAGAGTTCGTTACGTTCTAACGCAGCGAAAGGCAAGTTCGATCCCGCGATCTGGATGTGGGTCGTGAACCTGGCTTATCTGGCGCTGGCAGTGATGTTAAACCTGTGGGATACGGTACCGATGCGACGCATTCGTGGTCGCTTTAGCCGTGGAGGATCGCTCTGATGTTTAAGGTCCTTGACCGCTATATCGGTAAAACCATCTTCAACACCATCATGCTGACGTTGTTCATGCTGGTGTCGCTATCGGGCATCATCAAATTTGTCGATCAGCTACGTAAAACCGGGCAGGGCGCTTACACCGCGCTCGACGCCGGTTACTACACGCTGCTCAGCGTACCGAAAGATATTGAGATCTTCTTCCCGATGGCCGCACTCTTGGGTGCATTGTTGGGCTTAGGAACGCTAGCGCAGCGCAGCGAGCTGGTGGTGATGCAGGCATCGGGTTTTACCCGTATGCAGGTGGCGCTGGCGGTGATGAAAACCGCGATTCCGCTGGTGCTGTTGACCATGGCTATCGGCGAATTTGTGGCACCGCAGGGCGAGCAGATGGCGCGTAACTACCGTGCGCAGCAGCTGTACGGCGGCTCGCTGATGTCGACGCAGAATGGGCTGTGGGCGAAAGACGGCCATGACTTTATCTACATCGAACGCATCAAAGGCGACAATGAGATTGATGGCGTCAGCATTTACACCTTCACCGACCAGCGTCGTCTGCTCAGCGTGCGTTATGCCGCCAGTGCGACCTGGAACAAGGACAAAAAGTTGTGGCAGCTGTCGCAGGTAGATGAGTCCAACCTGAGTGATGCGAAACAGATTACCGGTTCGCAAAGTCTGGGCGGGGAGTGGAAAACCAACCTGACGCCTGACAAGCTTGGCGTGGTGGCGCTGGATCCGGATGCGCTGTCCATTAGCGGTCTGTACAACTACAGCAAATACCTTAAGCAGAGTGGCCAGGTGTCAGGGCGTTATCTGCTGAACATGTGGGGTAAAATCTTCCAGCCGCTTTCCGTGGCGGTGATGATGCTGATGGCGTTGTCGTTTATCTTTGGTCCGCTGCGTAGCGTGTCGATGGGCGTGCGTGTGGTCACGGGGATCAGCTTCGGCTTCCTGTTCTACGTGCTGGATCAGATCTTCGGTCCGCTGAGTCTGGTGTATGGCATCCCGCCGATTCTGGGGGCGCTATTGCCGAGCGCCGCGTTCTTTGCCATCAGCTTGTACCTGCTGATGAAGCGCAGTTGATGGTTCAGGGATAGCCTGCTGCTATCACCAAAACTCACAGAAGCCGCCATCACGATGGCGGCTTTTTTATTACTTCAGAGTATGAATCAGAGCCGGCAGCTGCGACAACAAGTACAATACCAACCCAATGGTGCCACCCACCAACGTCCCGTTAATGCGGATAAACTGCAGATCGCGGCCAATGTTCAACTCAATCTGTTGCGACATCTCCCGCGCATCCCAGCTCTTCACGGTATCGCTGATGTGGCGCGTCAGGAATTCGGCGAACTCTGGTGCAATGCTGCGGGCGGCATCTTCCAGGTGTTGATTCATCGAGATACGCAGCGCTTCATCTGCTGCCAGCATTTCACCGAACCATAGCGCGGCAAGACGCACGCGCTCCTGCACGCGAGAATCTTCACTGTTAAGATCGGCCTTCAGCCAGCTACGCAGATCCTGCCATAGCTCGCCGATATAGCGATTAAGCGACTCATCCTCTTTCAGCCAGTTTTTGATCACCTCGGCACGTTCGGCCATTACGGGGTCGGTTTTTAGCTTCTCAATTAACCGCTGAACTGCGCGGTCAAATCCCAGACGCAGCTCGTGCCCCTGATTGATCGCCACTTCATCGAGAATCGAGTCCACTGCATTGGCCACCAGGTCAGCACTGTGCTCGCCCAGCCATTCGGTGGGTAGTATTTTGGCTTTAATCGGATGCTCACGCTTCAGCCAGCGCACAATCTGAATTGCGATGAACTCACGCGTGCCAGGCTTGTGCAGCAGACGCAGCAACTGTTGCACTGCCGCATCCAGCAGTTCCTGATGACGATTGTTTTTGGTCAGGCTATCCAGTAACAACGCGCTGGATTGGGTGAGATCGACCTTATCCAATGCACGATGCACGGCCCGGCGCAGGAAGCGCTGGATGCGTTCATCATCCGTAAGATCAAGGAAGCCGCGCATCACCTGCAACAGATGGCGACCAATGCGATCGGCGTTGCCCGGCGTGTTGAGCCAGTGCGCCAGCATCTGCGAGGGATCGTGGCGGCGAATCAGCGCCAGCAACGAATCGGAATCGAGAAATTTCTCCTGCACAAAGCGGCCAAGATTCTCCCCGATGCGATCCTTATTGCGCGGAATAATCGCCGTGTGCCGCGAGATGAACGGCACCGGCACGCGACGAAACAGCGCGACCACCGCAAACCAGTCGGCCAGCGCACCGACCATCGCCGCTTCAGCAATGGCCTTGAGACCAAGCACCCAAAAATTGGGTGGCAGAAACAGCGTCACGACAAAAGTCGCTGCGGCAACCAGCAGCAATGCGAGCGCCAGACGCTTGCTCCGTTTGAGTTGTTGATATTTATCCATATAACGATCTTAGCAGACCACACCTTAGGGCGGCGGTGCGAATCATTGCACCTATTCAATCAGCATCATTAATGTCGCGGCGCGCAGGTGTCACTGCAGCGTTGCTGATGCCCGCGCCATACATAGCGCCGCGGAGGAAGATAAATATTTTCAGTGTGTTATAGACGACGGCCGCCCATCAAACTTCCCAGCACGCCACGAATGATTTGGTTGGTGACCTGGCGCGCCGCGCTTTTTGCCACGATCTGCACCACGCCATCGCGCTTGCCGCCGCGCGGTCCGGTGGTGCCAAACAGAATGTCTTTCAACCCGCCGAGAATGCCATCATCAACTTCGACATTATTGCCTTTGGCTTCCGGCGCATCGGCCTGCTGCGGCGCGGCTTGCACCCCTTTTTGCAGCATCTCAAACGCGGATTCGCGATCCACTTCGGTGTCGTATTTTCCGTACAGCGGTGAGTTATTGATCAGGCCGTTGCGCTCATCCAGCGTTATTGGCCCCATGCGCGAGCCGGGCGCAATCACCATGGCGCGCTGCACCATCGACGGGCTGCCTTTTTCATCGAGGAACGAAATCAGCGCCTCGCCAGTGCCCAGCGCCTGAATGGCCTCCACGGTATTGAATGCCGGATTGGCGCGCATGGTTTCAGCGGCGCTTTTCACCGCTTTTTGATCTTTCGGCGTGAAGGCGCGCAGGGCGTGTTGCACGCGATTGCCTAGCTGACCGAGCACGTTATCAGGGATATCCGACGGATTCTGCGTGACGAAATAGACGCCGATGCCTTTGGATCGAATCAGACGGATCACCTGTTCCACTTTCTCCAGCAGCACCGGCGGCGCATCGGTAAACAGCAGATGTGCCTCATCAAAGAAGAACACCATTTTCGGTTTATCGAGGTCGCCCGCTTCGGGCAACTGCTCGTACAGCTCCGCCAGCAGCCATAGCAAGCTGGTGGCATAGAGTTTCGGCATTTGATACAGCTTCTCGGCGGAAAGGATGTTGATGAAACCTTTGCCTTCGTTGTCACAACGCATCCAGTCACGGATATCCAGCATCGGCTCGCCGAAGAAGTGTTCAGCGCCTTGCTGTTCCAGCGCCAGCAAACCGCGCTGAATCGCCCCCACCGAGGCGCTGTTGATGTTGCCGTACTGCGTCTGGAAAGATTTAGCGTTATCGCCGATGTATTGCGTCATGGCGCGCAGATCTTTGAAATCCAGCAGCAACAGCCCTTGATCGTCTGCGATGCGGAAGATGATTTGCAGCACGCCCGATTGCACCTCATTGAGGTTGAGCAAGCGCGCCAGCAACAGCGGGCCAAGGTCGGAAACGGTGGCACGCACCGGATGACCTTTCTCGGCAAAAATATCCCACACCATCACCGGATTTTTCTGTGCCTGCCAGTCGGTCACGCCAATCTTTTCCAACCGCGCCAGTAACTTTTCCGAGCCTTCACCGGCGGTCGCCACGCCAGTGAGATCGCCTTTGACGTCGGCCATAAACACCGGCACGCCGATATTGGAGAAGGACTCGGCGATTTTTTGCAGCGTCACGGTTTTACCGGTGCCGGTGGCACCAGTGATTAAGCCGTGGCGGTTCGCCATATTGGAAAGCAGGGATAACTGGATGTCAGGCGTTTGAGCAATCAGCAACGGGGTGGTCATATTTTTTCACTCGCAGGCAACAGGTTATGCCAGAAAGAATAGCAAGCGATGCGAGGGGAAGGATGAAGATTGTACTGAAAGTGTTGATGGGGGAAGCCATCCCCCCATCAACAGGATCTATTGCTTCTGCACCACATCAAAGAACAGCAAGCTCACGCCAATCCCTTGCTGCACATGATTGACGTTGTTCCGCACCGCCACCTGCTGCGCGCCCTGCAGCATCACCACAAACGGAGAGTTCTGCTGCACGGTGTTTTGCAGGTCGGTGTAAAGCGCACGGCGTTTGGCGGCATCACTTTCGCCTGCTGCGGCACGTGTTTTGGCGCTGAGTTCCGGAATCTCCCAGCCGACACGCCACGCCAATGTTTTCGAGCCGCCCGGCACGTTGTAAGCAAAGGCGCTGGCATTGGTATTCGGGTCAACGTAATCCGCGCCCCAGTAGATAAAGATCGACTGGAAATCGCGGCCGCGCATCTTGCTCCACAGCTCGGATTCCGCCACCGGCTGCAACTCAATCTGCACGTCCGCTTTGGCAAAGCTGGCCTGCAGCGCCTGGGCAACATCAATGTACGGCGGCTGATTGATCACCGTCAGCGCAAACTTGCTGCCCGGTTTAATCCCGCCCTTGGCTAAAATCGCTTTGGCTTTTGCCACATCATAATGGAACGGTTGGTCCTCCAGCGCGCCATCAAAGCCCTGCGGCAGGAAGCTTTGATGAATGCGGTACTGACCTTTCAGCAAATCATGTGAGATGGACTGGTAATCCACCAACCAGCGCGCCGCTTCCCATAGGGCCGAATTACCCAATGCGGGCTGCGCTTTGTTCTGCGTATTGAAGCCCAGGTAATACACCAGGCTCGAAGGGAACGCCGCAATGTGCAGGTTCTTATTGCTCTTTAGCGCATCGATTTGATCGGGGCCGAGTTGATAAGCGACATCGACATCGCCTTGCTGAATCAGCAGGCGACGCGCACCCGCATCGGCGACGCCTTTCAGCAAAATACGCTTTAGGTGTGGCTGCGGATTAGCTTGCGGGTTGGCGCTCAGCACCAGCGCCTGCTGTGGCACATACTGCTGAATCGTAAACGCGCCGCTGCCTGCGGTGTTGGTGTGCAGCCAGCCATTGCCGAGATCGTTATTCACCGCATGCTGTTGCACGGTTTTGCTGTCCACCACCGAGGCTACCGGTGCGGTAAGCAGGCGCAGCGCCAAATCCTGACCTATCTGCGCGGGCCATTGAATCTCCAGCTGATGATCATTCAGCACTTTAAATTGGCTGGCGATGTTCTCGTTGGTCCAGCCAAACTCGGCGAGAATAAAAGAGGGTGCTTTGTTCAACTGCACAGCACGCGACAGTGAGAAAATCACATCCTGCGGCGTCACCGCATTGCCGCTGGAGAAGCGGGCACCTGGTTTAAGGTTAAATACCAGGCTGTGCGGCGTACTGCCACTTTGCCAGGATGTCGCCAGCAGCGGTGCCAGTTTCTGTGGCGTATCGCGGTCGGCTTGCACCAGAGTCTGGTAGATGTTGCGCTGTACGCTGTTGCTGACCGTTTCGAAGCTTTCTGCGGGGTCGAAGCTGATAATGCCATCCAGCGGTACGGCAACCACCAGCGTGTCTTTCGGCGTCGCAGCCTGCACGGCGAATGCACTACTCCATAAAGTGACCAACAAAATCAATACACGCATTTATTGTTTTCCTGAGTGATAGATAAATTGACTCTATCGCTGCTGCCGCTCAGGCAAAATGCCGGTTTGTTCTGAGCTGTGCCGGAAATTAACAAATGATAACATTCGGCGATTATTTCACTTATTTTGTGCGCCGCCTGTCATTTCCAGGAAATAGATCGTTCATGTACTGGTCAATTAAGTAAATAAGATGTTATTAATGAGAATAATTATCTTGTATGGAAGTATGATTTATTTTTATCGATTGAATTGAGCAATTATTTCCTTGCGCGATCAATTTTGGTCATTTGCCCATCCAGACTTGCTAGAAACACAGCAATTGTACGGTTAAAAGTCCAATTCACCCTCCGAAAGCCCTTTACCTGCCCTTAACCTAAATTCAACATCATGATGGTTTCTCATCAAAACACATCCGAACATTGATTCTTATATTCAGAAATATCTATATCCCTAAGATTGCCAGGTTATTTACCGATTTATAAAGCCATTAACAAAAATAATTATCTTTCTTAGCAAGTGAGAGTCGTCGCGCCATGCTTCTAAATAAACCGACCACCAGACGTAAGTTTTTGCTTGGGTCGTTATTGGCTTTGCCATTAAGCGACCTGGTATTTAAGGGATTAACTGCGGCGCAAGCTGCGGAAATGGCAGCACCGGAACTCGCCGATTACAAACCGATCTTTTTCAGCGCTCAGGAGTGGCAGTTTATTTTGGCCGCGACCGATCGTCTGATTCCGGCCGGTGGTAAGGGCAAAGCGCCGGGTGCACTGGAAACTAACGTGCCGATCTTTATCGATCAGCAACTCCATAGCCCTGAGTTCGGCGGCGAAATTTACATGCAGGGTCCGTTCGACGTGCACGCGCCAGCCACCATGGGTTATCAGATCCCTTACACCCCGCAAGAGCTGTATCGCACGGGCATCAAGCTAGTGGAACAGTGGACGCAGAGCACCTACAAAAAATCCTTCCATGAACTGACGTTGGAAGAGAAAGACGCGGTGCTGACCAAGGTCAACAAAAATGACGGTATCGATTTCCCGGCAATGGGTGAACCGAACCTGAAAGCCTCGCAGTTCTTTGGTCAGTTACTGGCAGATACCAAACACGGCTACCTCGCCGATCCGATGTATGGCGGCAATAAGGGCATGAAAGCCTGGATTGCGATTGGCTTCCCAGGCGCACGCGCCAGCTTCACCGAATGGGTGAAGCAGCACAACGTGCCGTACCCGCTGGGACCGGTCAGCCTCTTGGGTGAGCGCGCATAAGCCGACACCCCCGTATTTGGTATGTGAGACAGGATTAACATGGCACAGATTACAAAGAAAGAAGTCGACGTCGTCGTTTGCGGCCTCGGCTGGGCCGGCTCGTTGATGAGTATCGAACTGGCATTGGCCGGGCTGGAAGTGCGCGCGTTAGAGCGCGGCGGCGAGCGTGACTACCCGGATTTTGCTTACCCGAAACCGGCTGATGAATACGCCTATAACGTGCGCAACAAAGTGTTCGCTACGCCGAAAGAAGTGGCGGTCACCGTGCGTTACAACATGAGCCAGACCGCACTGCCAACCCGTAAATGGGGCGCTTTCGCACCGGGTACTGGTGTCGGCGGCGCAGGTATGCACTGGACGGCGGTACTGATTCGTCCAACCCCAACTGATATCAAACTGAAAACTTACGTCGATCAGGCCTACAAGCCGGGCGTGCTGCAGGATGATATGCGCGTGATGGATTTCCCCTTCACGTGGGAAGAGATCGAGCCGTATTACTACAAGTTTGAGCTGATTTGCGGTCAGTCGGGTAACACCGGCAACCTGCGCGGTCAGATTCTGGAAGGCGGCGATCCGTTCGAAGGCCCACGTTCTGAACCCTATCCGCTACCAGCGCTGGAAGACACGCTGAACAACGTGATGTTCAAAGAAGCGGCCACCAAGCTGGGTTATCACCCGTTCCCGAACCCATCTGCGTGCGTATCTCGCGCGTGGAAAAACCCGTACGGCAACCAGATCGCGCCGTGTAACTATTGCGGTTACTGCTCGAAATACCCGTGCCTGAACTACTCCAAAGCCTCACCGCAAACTGCCGTGATGGATGCACTGAAGCGTCTGCCGAACTTCTCCTACGAAGTGCATGCGGAAGTGTACAAAGTGGTGCTGCACGACGATGGTAAAACCGCGAAGGGCGTTCTCTACTTCGATGCAGATGGCAATGAAGTGTTCCAGCCAGCCAAAATCGTCGTGCTGTCCAGCTTCCAGCTGTACAACGTGCGTCTGATGCTGCTGTCCGGTATCGGCAAACCGTACAACCCGATCACTGAAGAAGGTGTGGTAGGTCGTAACTATGCGTTCCTGTCCAACGGCGGCGCAACCCTGTTCTTCAAAGATAAGAACTTCAACTCCTACGCCACCGCAGGCGCCACCGGCCAGATGTTCAACGACATCTCACCAGGCAACTTCGATGGCCCAGGCCTCGGCTTCCTCGGCGGCGCGAAGATCCACAGCTCGCAAGCCACCGGTACGCCAATGGCTGCTGCACTGCCAAAAGGCACGCCAGCCTGGGGCATGGGTTACAAAGAGGGTCTGGAAGAGTGGTACAACCATTCCATGAAGATCAGCATCACGACAACTTGCCAGTCGTATCGCGATATCTATCTGGATCTGGATCCGCACTACACCGACCATCGCGGTCAGCCGCTGCTGCGTATGACGTTCAACTGGAAAGAGAACGAACTCAAGCTGCAACAGCATCTGAAGGGTATCGTTGGTGATATCGCCAAAGAGCTGAACCCAGACAGCATGAGCATGAGCTTCCTGCCGATGGGCGCGGATTTTGACCTCACTAAATACGTCTCCACGCACAACGTGGGCGGCGCGGTGATGGGCGATAACCCAAGAACTTCTGCGCTGAACAAGTACCTGCAGAGCTGGGATGTGCATAACGTGTTTGTACCGGGCGGTAACGCCTTCCCGCAAAACTTCCAGGCGAACCCGACCGATACCATCGGTGCGATTACCCTGATGGCGGCGCAGGCGATCAAAGAACACTATCTGAAAAACCCAGGTCCATTGGTACAGGCATAAGCACATGAAATTAAAATCATTGTTAATCGCTAACGCCGTGCTGCTGGGAAGCTTTGCGGTACAGGCTCATGCGGAAGATGAAGCCGCGCTGATCAAGCAGGGGGAATATCTGTCTCGTCTTGGCGACTGTATGGCGTGCCATACCGTGTCGGGCAAAGCGGATTATGCGGGTGGTCTGGCGATTGAGTCGAATCTCGGCACCATCTTCTCCACCAACATCACGCCGGACAAAGAGCACGGCATCGGCAACTACAGCGAGCAGCAGTTCTCTGATGCGGTGCGCAAAGGTGTGCTGCCGGATGGTTCACGCCTTTACCCGGCCATGCCATATCCGGATTACGCCAAAATCAGTGATGAAGACATGCATGCGCTGTATGTCTACTTCATGAAGGGCGTGAAGCCAAGTAGTGAGCAGCCGGAAGAGACCAAACTGAGCTTCCCGTTCAGCCAGCGCTGGGGCATGCGCTTCTGGAACTGGGCATTCACTTCTGATAAGCCGTTCCAGCCGATTGGCGGCGCATCTGAAGAAGTGAATCGCGGTGCTTACATCGTGGAAAGCCTCGGTCACTGTGGCTCGTGCCATACGCCACGCGGTCTCGGTATGAACGAGAAAGCGCTGGACAGCGGTGACGACAAGTTCCTCGCCGGTGGTAGCCTGAACAACTGGGATGTGCCGTCGCTGCGTGGCTTACCGCGCTGGAGTGAGCAGGAGATCGTCGATTACCTGCAAACCGGTCGTAACGACAAAGCGGCAGTGGGCGGAGAGATGAAGTCAGTGATTGAGCACTCCAGCTCGCACATGACGGATGCCGATCTGAAAGCCATTGCCTCGTACCTGAAATTTATCGGCGGCAACCCACCGCTGCAGGCGTACAACGTGCAGAAGCAGCAGGCGACGGAAGCCAAACTGACCGCAGCGAAAAACCTGACGGAAGGTGAGCGTCTGTACATCGATAACTGCGGTGCCTGTCACTTCGTGACCGGTAAAGGCGCGCCAGGGATCTTCCCGGAGCTGGATCAGGCCACGATTGTGAATGCCAACGATCCTACCGGCTTGATCCACACCATTCTCGCCGGTGCGCAGCAGCCATCGACCGAGAAGGCGCCGTCAACCCTCGCGATGCCGGGCTTTGGCAAGCGTTTGACGGATGATGAAGTGGCGCAGCTGGCGACCTTTATCCGTCAGGGCTGGAGTAACAATGCCCCAGCCGTGACCAAAGATCAGGTTGCGGATGTGCGCAAGACGTTGAAAGCAGAGTAAATCGGGTGCGGCCTTCGGGCCGCACTCTCTTTAATGAAAAGTCCGTACCACTTCTAACACGCCGTTAATCAAAAACTGTACGCCCATACACACCAGCAAAAAGCCCATCAACCGCGAAATTGCCTCAATCCCGCCTTTACCGACCAGCTTCATGATGGCACCCGAACTGCGCAGCGAAATCCACAAAATCACAGCGACCGACAAAAAGGTCAGCACCGGCGCCACGTTTACCACCCAGTTAGGAAAATCGACACCCGCTTTTACGGTGGAAGCCGAACTAATGATCATCGCAATAGTGCCCGGACCGGCCGTACTGGGCATCGCCAGCGGCACGAAGGCGATATTTACCGATTCACGATTCGCATCGGTGGCGTCGATTTCATCCTGTTTATGCCGGGCTTCAACGGAGTGGCCGACGGGTTTTGCCGGAAACAACATGCGAAAACCGATAAAGGCGACGATCAATCCTCCTGCCATACGCAGACCAGGGATCGAGATGCCGAAGGTGTGCAGCACCGCATTCCCGGCGTACCACGCCACCATCATAATCAGGAACACGTAAATCGAAGCCTGCATGGCCTGGCGATTGCGTTCCTGGAAATTCATGTCTCCCGCAAGACCGAGAAACAGCGCCACCGTGGTCAGCGGGTTGGCCAGCGGCAACAGCACCACCAATCCCAGCCCGATGGCTTTAAACAGTTCCAGCATGGTTTTCCCCGAGTTCCAGTGGCATCGCGACACACCGTAGAGGCGCGTCGCGGCACAATTTAGCGCGCGTATGCAAAATGCATCAATGTTTTGGCGTTTCTAACGCTTCCAGCAACTCCGGGAAGAAATCTTCCAGCAGTTCGGGCGTCATCAGCTCAGGGTAGCTTATCAGGTGTTCGCGAATGCGTTCATTGACGTCGGGCAGCAAACGCTCTGCGGCTTGGGTGGCGGTGATTTTCTTCTGCTTCATCAAACGCAGTACGTCATCCGGCAGGTTGTCTTCATCTTCGACTTCATCCACGCCTTCCAGATCGTCCAACTCATCCAGCATATCCATTAAGGCTTCGATCTGTGGGGTGCGAGACTGATATTCAGACGGGTTTTCGTTTTCAAGATAGCGCAGCAGGGCACGCACTGGCGAACCATCGGGTTCTGCAGGAGGCTCGCTGGCAAACCAGTTCAGGAGATCGTGCTGCGTCACCTGATGGACGTGATAGCCGTTATCGACCAGCTCATCGGCGAGGATGTCGGCAGTATCGTGCTCAATCAGGCAAATGTGGGTGCGATTAGGCGTAAACTGCTCCAGCCACTGATAGATCTCTTCAATGACGCTGTCATCGTAGCTGAAGTGGTGGCTGAGATAGCTGTCATCCTGCTGGTGAACGCTGATGTGAATCAGGTCGGGATCGAAGTAAATCGCAATATTGATGCCTTTCATGCGCGCTGTCCTGTGTGGTGCAAAATCTCACTATAGCGTCAGGCAGCGCAGATGAACATGACAACGCCAGCAGCACAGGCTACTGGCGATAAAAATTAACGCAAATCAGCACGATCCAGCCCGTAAGCGCTGTCGAGCGCACCCGGTGCCATCTGTGACAAAATCATCAGGCGATTCCAGGTGTTGATGGCGGCAATCTTAAAAGTCAGCTCACTGATTTCGCCTTCAGAGAAATGTTCACGTACTTCACCGTACAGCGCTTCATCCACGCCGTGTTCACCAATGCGGGTCAGCGCTTCGGTCAGGGCAAAAGCGACTTTCTCGCGAGCGCTGAACAGTGGAGATTCACGCCAGATAGAAACGTGATGCAGACGCAGTTCACGCTCGCCATCAATTTTCGCCTGCTTCACATGCATATCGAAGCAGAAGGCACAGTGATTGAGCTGCGAAGCACGGATATCGATCAAGTGTTTCAGTGACTTCTCCAGCGCGGTATTCGCCACGGTGTTAGAGAAATCAGACATGGATTTGGCCAGTGCTGGCGCGGTTTTAAAATGGTTAACGCGTGAAGTCATGATATTTTCCTCATTCAAAATAAGCGGTCAATAGCTTGCAGAGCCTGGGGTAATGCGGTGTCGCGGCTGACGGGATCGTGCGTACCGTCCACGCGGATAAATTCCACATCGGTGATGCCGATGTATTCCAGTGCCACGCGGATGTAAGGCGTGAACTGGTCATCCTGCATAAACGGGCCGTGGGCAAATACGCTGCCGCTGGCGACCACGCTGTATACCTTCTTGCCGCTCACCAGACCGACTTTGGTGCCTTCCGGCGTAAAGGCGAAGGTGCGCCCGGCGCGGGTGATATGGTCGAACCAGGCTTTCAGCACCGACGGTAGCCCGAGGTTCCACATCGGCGACGAGATAACCAGGGTGTCGCAGGCGAACAGCTGATCCACCATTTTTTCGGAAGTCTGAATGGCGGCACGCTGTGCATCGCTACGATCTTCGGGACGGGTAAAGAAGGCGCCAATGGTGAAGGCATCCAGGTGGGGCAACGGATGCTGCGCCAGATCCAGTACCGTCTCTTCGAGATCGCTATGCTGGGCGCGAAGCTTCTCCACCAAACGCGCCGAGGCGTTACGTGAAGCCGATCCGGCCAGATCCGGGCTGACCTGAATATGCAGCAGTTTCATGAATTTTCTCCCTCAGCGAGATCGCGATAAAAATGCAGTCCCAACGCGTGGTAACCGACGCGTTGATAAAATTGTTGTGCCCGTTGATTGCTCAGCGCGGTGTCGAGCACGATGCGGCCACAGCCTTGTTCCCGTGCTTGCTGCGCCAGACCGTGCAGTAGCGCGGCTCCCAAACCCTGGCTGCGAGTGCTGGTGCAGGTCACCAAATCATCGATGTAGCAAAAACGGCCATGAATAAAGTTTTCCAGCAGTCGATAGCCTGCCAGCGCCACCGGTTTACCACCCTGTTCGATACCCGCTAGCTGATAGCCCTGTAATTGCTGACGCTGTGCCTGCGCCACAAACGCAGCTTCATCCTTCAGTTTGAAACGCAGTTCGCGCATCAATGCATAGCAGCAGGCCAGCTCGGTGGACGTTTGGTAATGAACAATCTTCATAGCAGCCTGCAAGCGGTTGTCGGGTTGATGGGAACATCTTAAACCTCTATGTCGAAGGAAAAAGGGTCAATATAGGAGAAAACAGGTAGGACATGGTTATGCTGCTGTGACGTGCGCTCATTCTTCAGGGGCGCATTCATGTGCACTTCATCGTGATGAAGGAAGACAGATGGGTTACAAAGAAATTTACGCTCGCTATCGCCAGCAGATCCTGGAAGGGAGCTTAAAGCCGGGCGATCGGGTGCCCGCGATCCGCGTGTTAGCCAGTGAGCTACAAGTCGCGCGTAAAACCGTGGAGGCCGCCTATGAGATCCTCATTGGAGAGGGATACTTTGTCAGCCAGGGCGCGAAGGGAACACGCGTGAACCCTGCGCTCAATCTTGTTGGAGCTGCTGTTATCTCCACTGCGCCACCTTCCACGCAGCTGGAACATCCGGTGATTGAAAGTAAAGGCGAGCTGCGGCTGGGTATTCCGGCACTGGATGAGTTCCCGCACAAGAAGTGGCTGCTGATCTCCGGAAAGGCGGCGCGAACGTTGCGGCCCGATGAAATGATCATGCCCGCCATCATGGGCTACCAGCCATTGCGTGAGGCGATTGCCAGCTATCTCAATATTTCGCGCGGGCTCAACTGCCAGCCGGAGCAGATTGTTATCACCACTGGTTATCGCGCCAACCTGCGCCTCATCCTGGCCGTGCTGGCCCATCCTCACGACAAAGTGCTGTTTGAAGACCCGGGCTACTTCTTTGGGCAGAAACTGTTAAAGCGCATCGCACCGAATCTGCACTATGTACCGGTGGATCGTGAAGGTCTCGACGTGGATTTCCTGCAGCGTTATCACTCAGACGCACGCTTCGCGGTCGTCACGCCAACCCATCAGAGCCCGCTTGCGGTGACGTTATCATTACCCCGCAAGCATCAATTGCTGGAGTGGGCGCAGCAGAATAGCAGCTGGATCATTGAGGATGATTACGATGGCGAGTTTCACTACACGCGCAAAGTGATCCCGGCGCTAAAAAGCCTTGATGTGCACGATCGGGTGATCTATACCGGCACTTTCAGTAAAACCATGATGCCTGCGATGCGCGTGGGTTATCTGGTGATGCCGCAACAGACCATCGAACGCTTCCGCGAGTTGGGTGAAATCCTCGAAACCGGTATGCCGTTGTTACCGCAGAAAATCCTCGCGCAATTCCTCAGTGAAGGGCATTTCTATCGCCATATTAAGAAGATGCGCATTCTCTACCAGCAGCGCCGCCGCATGATGCTGGATGCGCTACAGCACTGTTTCCCGCAGCTGTTTGACTTTGAACTCACTGATGGTGGCATGCATATCGTGGCCTTCCTGCGGCGAGGTATTCAGGATGTGGCACTGGCGGAGATTTGGCAGCGTCATCAGCTGCGGGTGTTACCGCTTTCTGGCTGGTATACACAAACCCAAAAACGCTACGGGCTGGTGATCAGTTACACCAATATTCGATCGTTTGAGCAGGCGGTGGATGTGCTGGGCAGGGTGGTAGAAGAAACTAACGGGTTGATGAGCTGATGGATTAATGGCCCTAGCGGCGCAATTTATTGCGCTCCCCATCAATAGTAAATAAGACGCGAGGGACAGCTCGCGTCTTTTCAACAGACACAACACCTAAAATCCTTCAGATGGCAGAGCGGCGACTTTTGAGAGACACCCGATGTGCTTGTATGCGAGGGAAAAAAGCCGACAGCGCACCTGCAATATGAAAGAAGATGGGAATTACATGCCGATATATTTCTTACCTTGTTTCAGCACCACGTCACAGGCCTTGGTCTTCACTTTCTCACCCATTGGCGAGTTGCTCAGACTCTGCAGATTCAGCTGCTGACCGTTGCCGGTGTTCAGCAACCCTTGCAGACCCTGCTGATAATCAGTTTTCTGCTCTTGCGCGGCAGGGCTGCTCAGGCCGAGCTTGCTCAGTACCTGATCCTTCACTGATGAGACGTTGTTATCCACCACGTTGTGCTGCACGCAGTAGGACATCACGCCTGCGGCGTTGGTCATGCTGTTGGAGCTAACCGCTTTGTCACCACCATTCAGTAAACCGCTCAGCGAAGAGAGCGACAGACCGCCGTTCTGCGTGTTGCTGGTGGTAGAGCCGCTGTTTTGCTGAGATAACTGCGATGCCGCGCTGCTCAGCTGATCCTGCCAACTCGCCGCCGATGCACTGCCTGCTGTCAGTGCTGCCGCGATACCCAATCCCAAAATGATGCGTTGTGTTGCTTTGTTCATCTCAACCTCTTTGTTTTATACATCTGACGTTGTCAGTTTTGGTTAAGAGAGGCGTAAGCACGGAAAGTTCCGAAGTGGCGGGAGTTTGGGAATGTTCTGGAATCTGCACAGGAAAGCGCCGAAAGGGCACTTGTGCTGCCGTGTTTGCCCCTCGGAACCTGCGAAGTGCTGGTTTTTTCAACGCTTAGCGCAAAGCGCTGTCGATTAGTGTTGCGCACTCTGTTTGTAACGGTATAATCGCCAACGTTTTCCGCATCCTCTTCAGTGCCGAAGTGGCGAAATCGGTAGACGCAGTTGATTCAAAATCAACCGTAGAGATACATGTCGGTTCGAGTCCGACCTTCGGCACCATCGATTGATGCAAAATTAAGTCGCTTACGAGCGGCTTTTTTTGTGTCTGAAATTCACTAATACACACTCCCTCTAAACGAAAAAATCTTCAATAATCCTGTAACGAAAACATATAACTCAATGTTTCTTTTATTGTTGATTCATATGGAAGGTATGAGCCTTAAACAGTAATATCTCAGATGATTTAAATTATTTTACTCAGATAGTTAGCATCGATTTCACCGCACCCAATACCCCACCGTCACCTGATTACTCAACACCGTTACCGCTGGCGCTATCGTGCCGCGCACCGCTGAAAAATACTCAAACCACAACGGTCCGCCAGCCGGGAAGCCATGCGGCAGGGCCATCTCTCCACGCAATCCCGGCAGCTTCACGCAGCGACCGCCACCGCAGACCTGTACCTGAAACCCCATGGGTACGGGCCCATCGACGGCGATGCGCCATGCCAGATGCCTGGCCATCGCGCCCGCAGGAGGTGGCACGACAGGCTGTACCGGACGGCTTTTAAACACTTGTTTACCCTGAGTGATCACGCCGCCAAAGCTCTGGCTGCTCCATGATCCTTCCGCAGCCAGCGCCAGCGGCGAGAATAACAGCAGCCCAAACCACATCCAGCATCGCATCAGCTTTTCCCCCCAATCAGCCACGTCATCCGCACGTTGCGCTGGCTGCTGATCTCTTGGCTGGAGAGCACCGCCATCTGCGGGAACATGCGGCGCAGATAGCGCGACAGCATCAGGCGCAGCGCCGGATTCACCAGCAGCACTGGCGGCGCACCTAATCCTTCCTGATGCATCAGCGCTTGTTCGGTCTGTTTCATCAGGCTCTCGGCAATGCCCGGCTCAATGGCGCTGCCGCTTTGCGTGGCCTGTACCAGCAGCTGCTCCAGTGACACATCCAGCCCAATGACCTGAATGTCCTCCTCGCCGGGGAACCACTGCTGTGTAATGGCGCGCGCCAGACGTGCTCGCACGCGGGCAGTAAGTTCATCGGCATCGCTGCTGGCCGTAGCAAACTCCGCCAGCGTGTCGATAATGGTGCGCATATCGCGGATCGGCACGCGCTCTGCCAACAGGTTCTGCAACACCTTGTGCAGCAAGGTCAGGCTGATGACGGCGGGGATCAGATCCTCCACCAGTTTCGGGGCATGTTTGCTGAGCTGGTCCAGCAACTGCTGCGCTTCCTGACGGCCAAATAGCTCTTCGGTATGGGTCGAGATCAGATGATTAAGATGGGTGGCGACCACGGAACTCGGGTCGACCACGGTATAGCCCAGCGTTTGCGCCAGTTCGCGCTGCACCTCGTCGATCCACAACGCGGGCAGGCCAAAGGTGGGCTCGATGCACGGCGTGCCGGGAATCTCACCTTCGGCGCAGCCGGGATCGATCGCCATCCAGCGGTCGGGCTGGATCTCGCCGTGGCCGATCTCAACGCCTTTGAGCAAAATGCGATAGCGAGTTGGCGGCAAATCAAGGTTGTCACGGATATGCACTGCAGGGGGTAAGAAGCCCATCTGCTGGGCGAATTTTTTGCGGATACCGCGCACGCGCGTCAGCAACTGGCCTTGCTGCTCATGATCGACCATCGGGATCAGGCGATAACCGACTTCCAGTCCAAGCTCATCTTCCAGCTGAACATCAGCCCAGCTCGCTTCGTTGACCTGCGCAGCCTCGCTCTCTGCCCGCGTCACGGGCGAAGCACCGGCTGCCGGTTGCTGCAGGGCGCGGCCGCGCAGCCACCAGGCTAATCCGAGCAACAGGGCGGTAAACAGCAGGAAAACGATGTTCGGCATGCCGGGAATCAACCCGAGCAAGCCAATCACCACGGCGGCCAGCGTCAGCACGCGCGGAGAGGTAAATAGCTGGCCCACCATCTGCTCGCCCACATCCTGATCGTTGACCACGCGCGTGACGACCACGCCCGCTGCGGTGGAGATCACCAGCCCTGGAATCTGTGCCACCAGGCCATCGCCAATGGTCAACAGCGTGTAAGTCTCACCCGCCCCGCCCATGGTCATGTCATGCTGCATCACGCCGATGATCAAGCCGCCAATAATGTTGATCGCCATGATCATCAGTCCGGCAATCGCATCGCCGCGCACAAATTTACTGGCACCGTCCATCGATCCATAAAAGTCCGCTTCCTGCGTCACCTCTTTGCGACGGCGCTTGGCTTCGTCTTCGCCGATCAAACCGGCGTTAAGATCGGCGTCGATCGCCATCTGTTTGCCGGGCATGCCATCCAGTGTGAAACGCGCGCCGACTTCAGCGATACGTCCGGCGCCTTTGGTAATCACCATAAAGTTGATAATAATCAATATGATAAAAACGATAATGCCAATGGCGAAATTGCCGCCCACCAGGAAATGACCAAAGGCTTCCACCACCTGGCCCGCCGCATCTGAGCCGGTGTGGCCTTGCATCAGAATCACGCGCGTCGAGGCGACATTCAGCGCCAGGCGCAGCAGGGTGGAGAACAGCAGCACGGTGGGAAACGCCGAGAACTCCAGCGTCTTCTGCGTAAACATCGCCACCAGCAGGATCATGATCGACAGTACGATATTGAAGGTAAACAGCAGATCCAGCACGAAGGTCGGCAGCGGCAGGATCATCATCGCGAGGATGGTCATGATCAACACCGGCCCGGCCAGCACCTGCCACTGTGTCTCTTTCAGCGTCGGCAAACGTAATTTTGTGGCGATATTAGCCATCACTCTCACTCTCTTGGGCAAAATCCAGTTTTTCCGGGACCGGCAAATTCATCGGGCGTGACGGTGGGTTGCCGTAGCCTTTGCGCCAGCGGCGCAGGCCGTAAACCCACGCCAGCACTTCCGCCACGGCGTTATACAGTTCGGTTGGCACGGGGGCGCCGGTCTCGCAATGGCGATACAAGGCGCGTGCCAGTGGTGGAGCATCCAGCATCGGGATGCGGTTCTCAGCGGCGAGTTCGCGGATGCGCAGGGCAATCAGGCCGCTGCCTTTCGCCACCACCACCGGCGCGCCCATGCTGCCTTCCTGATATTTGAGCGCCACCGAGTAGTGCGTTGGGTTATTCACCACCACATCGGCGTCAGGCACGGCAGCCATTTGTCGTTGCTGCGCCATCTGGCGCTGCAACTGGCGAATACGGCCTTTCAGCAGCGGATCGCCTTCCTGTTTTTTGAACTCATCTTTCACGTCCTGACGGCTCATACGCAGCTTTTTCCAGTTGCTCCACAGCTGATACACCACATCGAAAATCACCATCGGGATCAGCGACAGGATGATGATCAGCATGCACAGCATCAGTAACTGACTGATATCGTTAAGCGCCATGTTGAGGGGTTCAAACATCAACGCGACCAACTGGCTTTTATTCAGCATCAGGAACAGACCGCCGCCGGTCGCCGCCAGTAAGACTTTAAGGATCGCTTTCACCATCTCGGACAGCATCTGTGAAGAGAACAGACGTTTGAGGCCCGACAGCGGGTTGAGCTTTTTGGGATTGAACTTGATCGCCTTGCCGCTGAGGTTGAGGCCACCGATGATTGCCGGCGCCGTCAGCGCGGTGAGATACAACCCGCCGACCAGCGGCAACAGCGCCAGCATAGCGATCCCCAGTAAGGATGCGGCCTGATCCAGCATATGCTGCGGATCGCGCACCAGCAGGCGATCAAACGCCAGTCCGTTGTGCATCAACTGCTGCAGCTTTCGCGCCAGCTGACTGCCACCGATCGCCATCAATCCCCAACCCACCAGCAGCATGGCCAGCGTGGTCAGTTCGCGCGATCGCGGAACCTGTCCCTCTTCCCGTGACTTTTTAATGCGTTCGGGTGTGGGATCCTCGGTCTTCTCGTTGTCGCTCTCTTCAGCCATGACGCATCAGAAACCCAGCGAGTCCAGCAGATCATCCACCTGCTCTTGTGAAGCGGCGATCCCCTGAGCGTGGGGATCGACTTGCGGCCCGTTCTTCAACTGCACTTCGCTCGGATCCTCAGGCGCATCACGATCGCCCATGTTCTCGACTAACACGCTGATCAGCTCGCGCTCCACGGTATCGATCACCTGCATCAGGCTGTTCAGCACCTGGCCGGTGAGATCCTGAAAATCCTGCGCCATCATGATCTCGGTGAGTTCGTCATTGGTCTGTTGGGTTAAATCAGGCACCCTTTGCAGATAAGCGCGGGTGTCGTGCACCAGCTCGCGCGCCTGATCCAGCGGTTGCGGATCGGCAAACCAGCGATCCCAGCGATCGCTCAGTGCGCTGGCGTCATCGCTCAAAGCCAGCTGTAGCGGGCGCGCGGCCTCGACGCTGGTCAGGGCGCGATCGGCCGCCTGCGAGGTTTTACTCACCACGTAACGCAGGCGGTCACGCGTATTGGGAAACGCATCGGCCACCTCAAAGATGGTCTGCTCCAGACCCAGATTAGCCATGCTGTTACGCAGCAGGCGTGTGAGATGCCCGATACGTATAAACAGATCTTTCGGGTTTTCACTCGGCATATCCGTGGGTGAGTTCATGCTGATTACCCCAGTTTTTCAAAGATTTTGCCGAGCTTCTCTTCCAGCGTGGCAGCCGTGAAGGGCTTGACGATATAGCCGTTCGCGCCCGCCTGTGCGGCGGCAATAATGTTCTCGCGCTTGGCTTCGGCCGTGACCATCAGCACCGGTAGTTTGGCCATGGCGGCATCGCTGCGAATGGCCTTCAATAGTTCCAGCCCGTCGAGATTGGGCATATTCCAGTCGCTGACCACGAAATCGAACGTGGCGGCACGCAGTTTATTCAGCGCATCCTGACCATCCTCCGCCTCTTCAATATTTTGATAGCCGAGGTCCTGCAGCAGGTTACGCACGATGCGTCGCATAGTGGCAAAGTCATCTACCACCAGAAAACGCAGGTTTTTATCTAACATCTCAATGTTCTCCTGAACCGGTTAATCCATTTATTTGCGTTGTAGGTTGTTGCTGAAACCGTCGAGTAAACGCTGGCCGACCTGATCCAAATCCACCACCTCACAGGCACCGTTCAGCGCAATGGCTTCGCGCGGCATGCCGAACACCACACAACTGGCTTCGTCCTGCGCCAGCGTCCAGGCACCGGCCTGCCGCAGCGTTAGCAGGCCGCGTGCGCCATCGTTGCCCATACCGGTGAGGATGGCAGCGCTGGCGAGTTTGCCTGCCTGCTGCGCCACGGAATGGAAAAGCACATCCACCGACGGGCGATGGCGATTGACCGGCGCGTTGTCGCTGATCTGCACTTCGTAACCCCGGCTGAGGCGCACGATCTCCAGATGACGATCGCCCGGCGCAATCAGGGCATTGCCCGGCAACAGCGGTTCACCGTGTTCGGCTTCACGTACCGAAATCTGGCACAGTGAGTCCATGCGTTGGGCGAAGGAGCGGGTAAAACCGGCAGGCATATGTTGGGCGATGACGATGCCGGGACTGCTTAACGGCATCTGTGTCAGCACCCGGCGCAGCGCTTCGGTGCCGCCTGTAGACGAACCAATGGCGATAATTTGCGAGGCATCGGTCTTGATGCCAGCCAGTAGCGCACCGGAGGCAGCGTTGAGCCGATAGCGATTGGGATTGGCTTTGGCGGCTCCACGAATTTTGTCTGCCAGCAGCGCGCCCCATGCCGCCAGATCGCCGGGCATCTGGTTACCGGGTTTAGGGATAAAATCCACCGCGCCCTGTTCCAATGCATTGAGCGTGGCGCTGGATCCGCGCGTGGTCATGCTGGAGATCATGATCACTGGCATGGGCCGCAGCCGCATCAGTCGGCTCAGAAACTCCAGCCCGTCCATGCGCGGCATATCAATATCCAGCGTCAGCACATCCGGGTTGAGTTGTTTAATCAGGTCACGGGCGATCAGCGGATCGGGTGCCGTAGCCACCATCTCCATATCGGCCTGCTGATTGACGATGGCGCTGAGCATATTGCGCATTAAGGTGGAATC
The DNA here is from genome assembly GCF_018257655.1 of Pantoea sp. JGM49. Lineage (NCBI taxonomy): Bacteria > Pseudomonadati > Pseudomonadota > Gammaproteobacteria > Enterobacterales > Erwiniaceae > Pantoea > Pantoea sp. JGM49. The sequence goes on from NZ_JAERJM010000013.1 coordinate 116,746, forward strand.
ATCCACCGCCATCACGCGTATCCGCTTCAAGGTGCAACCTCCATCCGTTCGTACACTGATTGCCCGCGCAACTGTAGAGGCAGCGTGGGCTGGGAGAAGTGTTCAGAGTGGCCAACAAACAGCAAACCGCCGGGTTTAAGCAGACGAGCGAAGCGCTCCAGTAGCCGCAGCTGGGTAGAAAAATCAAAATAGATCATCACGTTGCGACAGAAGATGGCATCAAAAGGCTGTGGCAGCGGCCAGCTGTCCGCCAGCAGATTGATCTGTTGATAATGGATGTTCGCCAACAGCGCGGGTTTCACTTTGACGTACTCGCGACTGTGACCACTGCCGCGCAGAAAATAGAGGCGTTTCTGCGTCTGATTCAGCATTTGAATGTCGCTAAAGCGATAGATTCCCGCCTGCGCTTTGGCCAGCACATCGGTATCAATATCAGACGCCCAGACGCGTAATCCGCTGCCCAAAACCTGATCCAGCGTGATGGCGATTGAACAGGGTTCTTCACCGGTCGAGGCGGCGGTACACCACACGCGATAATCTTTCGGACGCTGGCGTGCATGTTCCGCCAGAATCGGGAAATGATGCGCTTCCCGGAAAAACGACGTGAGATTGGTGGTCATGGCATTGATAAAAATCTGCCACTCCGGCTGCTCAGGGTGGGATTCGAGCAGGTCGGCATAAGCGGTAAAGGTGTTCAGTTTGAGTTCGCGCACCCGGCGTGAGAGACGGTTAAATATCATCTCTTTTTTTTGTGTATTCACCACAATGCCGGCGCGCTGATAAATCAGTTTTCCCAGACGAATTAATTCAATATCGGTTAATGACAGCGAGCCGGGTAATAAGCGCGCAGCTGTGGTGTTATTTTCATGCATTGCCATCAAGCCTTATACCGGCGTATTCATCACTTCCTGATACGCAGCAATCATTTTATTTTTAGCCTGCATGCCAAAGCTAAATGAAATTGAGGATTTCTGCATCGCCAGCATCACATCGTTAAGGCCGAGATCGCTGCTGCCTGACATCCACTGCTGCGTTTTGGTTTTGGCATCCAGCTGGGTTTTATTTATCTCATTGATACTGTGCAATAACTTATCTGAGAAGGAAGGGGTGTTATCGCGCGGAGATATCGCGCCTGTGACTTGTTGCGCCTGAGATTGAATCTGATCGAGTACGCCTCGTAATAAGCTCGCTGACATGCTTCACGCCCATTGGAATAAGAATACAGATTGGCAGATTAGCATTCGAGGCTATTCATCAGAAAATGCAATAAGACAACACAACTTCGAGCTTATTGCCCATTAATAAATCGCGCTTTCGATGAATAATGATTCTCTGAATATTCCTGATGACCTATCACTATTTTTACAGGAAGGCGGCATGAGTGCCACGTTAAAGGATTTAAATCATCACCCGTCCGCACAATTAAAATCGGTGCTGTTATCGCTGCGATCCAGCCCGAAAATCGCGCTGGCAATTGCCGCAGCGGCCACGCTTTCGGTGGTTATCGCGCTGGTGATGTGGGCCAATCAGCAGAGTTACAGCATCCTGCTCAGCAATATCAGTGATGAAGACGGCGGTGCCATCGTGGCGCAGCTCACCCAGCTGAACGTCCCGTATCGCATTGACGCATCCAGCGGCGCGATCCGGGTGCCAGAAGGGCAGGTGCATGAAGTCCGTATGAAGCTGGCGCAGCAGGGTTTACCCAAGGGCGGTGCAGTCGGCTTTGAGCTGCTGGATCAGGAAAAATTTGGCATCAGCCAGTTCAGCGAACAGGTGAACTTCCAGCGTGCGCTGGAGGGGGAGCTGTCGCGCACCATTGAGAATCTGGGTCCGATCCAGTCGGCGCGCGTGCATCTGGCAGTGCCCAAACCGTCCCTGTTTGTGCGTGAGCAGAAAGCGCCTACCGCCTCGGTGAGCGTCAATCTAATCAACGGCCGCACGCTGGATGAAGGCCAGATTGTGGCGATAACGCATCTGATCTCCAGTGCGGTAACCGGCCTGGCAGCAGAGAACGTCACGCTGGTGGATCAGCGTGGCAATTTGCTGACGCAGAGTGGCATGCGCGGTCTGCAAACCTCACAGCTGAAATACACCAACGACATTGAGTTTGATTACCAGCAGCGAATTCAACGTATGCTGGCGCCGCTGGTGGGTGAAAACAACGTGCGCGCGCAGGTCACGGCGCAGATCGATTTCACCCAGCTGGAGCAGACCCAGGAGCAATATCAGCCGAATAGCGATCCGCAAAAAATGGCGATTCGCAGCCGACAGGCCAGCCAGGCAGAGCAGGGCAACAACAGTGGCACTGGCGGTGTTCCTGGCGCACTCAGCCATCAGCCGCCCACGCCCGCCACGGCACCGATTACCCAGCCATTAGGTGTCAGCGACAGCAAGCGTCCCGCAGGCCAGCCTTTCAATAATCGCAACGACGAGACCACCAATTTTGAGCTGGACCGCACACTGATCCACAGCAAATCCAGCATCGGCCGCATTGAACGCCTTTCGGTGGCGGTAGTGATTAACCATCTGCCGCAGGGCGAAGAGGGCAGCGTGAGTGCGATGAGTGATGAGCAGCTGGCCCGCCTGAATACCCTGGTGCAGGAAGCGATTGGCTATCAAGCCACGCGGGGAGACAGCATCAATATCATGCATGCGCCGTTTAACGGCCTGGTCGATGAGCCTCCGCTGCCGCTGTGGCAGCAGGCGAGTTTCCACACGCTGTTAATGAATCTGTTTCGCTATCTGGTGGTGGCGATCATCGCCTGGATCATGTGGCGCAAACTGGTGCAACCGAGCTGGGAACGCCATCAGCAGACCACGCTGCGCCAGATGGAGCTGGAGAAAGAGGCGCGCGACGAGGCCGCTGCAGCGCAAAAACATGCGGCAGAGAACGATGTGCGCCAGCGTGCTCAGCAGCGTGCGCATACCGAAATTAGCACTCAGCAACTGCGTGAGCTGGCAGAGCAGGAGCCTCGCGTGATTGCGCTGGTGCTGCGCCAGTGGATGAACCAGGAGGGCAGGCCATGAATGCGGCAGATAAGAGTGCGGTGGTGATGCTGACGCTGGGCGACGAGCTGGCGGCAGAGGTGTTTAAGCATCTCAATGCGCATGAGGTGAAGCAGATCGGCGGTGCGATGGTCAACATGGCCGGATTTAGCCATCAGCAAATGGCGGCGGTATTGCAGCAGTTTGAACAGGATTCAAGTGAATATGCCGCGCTCAGCCTGAACACCAATGACTACTTACGCAGTGTGCTGGTGAAGGCGCTGGGCGAAGATCGTGCCAGTTCGCTGCTGGAAGATCTGCTGGACACCCAGCAGGGCAGCAACGGCATGGAAACGCTCAACTTTATGGAGCCGCAGGCGGTGTACGATCTGATTTGCGAAGAGCATCCGCAGATCATCGCCACCATTCTGGTGCACCTCAAGCGCAATCAGGCCGCTGATGTGCTGGGCAAGTTTGAAGACCGCGAGCGCAACGACATCATGCTGCGCATCGCCACCTTTGGCGGCGTCCAGCCTGCCGCGCTGCAAGAGTTGACCGAAGTGCTGAATACCTTGCTGGATGGTCAAAATCTCAAGCGCAGCAAAATGGGCGGCGTGCGACCGGCTGCCGAAATCCTTAACCTGATGAAAACTCAGCAGGAGGCTTCTGCGATTGAAGCGGTGCGCGATTTTGATCAGGAGCTGGCGCAGAAACTGATCGATGAGATGTTCCTGTTTGAGAATCTGATTGAAGTGGAAGATCGCCATATTCAACGTCTGCTGCAAGAGATTGAAAATGAAACTCTGTTGATTGCGCTAAAAGGGGCCAACGAGGCGTTGCGCACCAAGTTCCTTGCCAACATGTCGCGCCGCCAGGCGGAGCTGATCCTCGACGATCTGGCTTCGCGTGGCCCGGTGCGCTTGTCGCAGGTTGAGGCCGAGCAGAAAACCATCCTGAATATTGTGCGCAAACTGGCGGAATCCGGTGAGATTGTGATTGGAGGCAGCGACGATGCCTATGTCTGATCACGCACAATGGCGCCGCTGGCAGCCGGATAACCTGCTGCAGGAAGCGGCGGAAATCACGGTTGAAATCGATAGCACGGCCTCAGAGGCCCAGCGGCAGGCGGATCTGGCGCGCCTGCGTAAACAGGCTGAACAGCAAGGTTTCAGTCAGGGAATGAAACAGGGTGAAGAGGCGGGTCAGCAGCAGGGCTACGAAGCTGGATGGCGCGAAGGGCATGAAGCGGGTCTGGCGCAGGGCATCGAACAGGCCGCAGCACAGCAGCAGGCGCTGTTGCGTCAGGCTGAGTGCTGGCTGCAAAACTTCAGGCTGGCGCGCGAGAATCTCGACAGTGTGATCCCCGGTCGTCTGGTGCAGTTGGCGCTCACCGCCGTGCAGCAGTTGTATGGCCGCCAGGCACAGATCGATCACCCCGCGCTGCTGCAACAGATTCGCCAGTTACTTCAGCATGACGCACTGCTGCACGGTACTATCCAGCTCTACGTGCATCCCGACGATCGTGCGGTGATTGAGCAGGCACTGGCGCAGGCGTTAACTGAGACGGGCTGGCAGCTACACAGCGATGCACAGCTGGCGCCCGGCGGCTGTCGCATTACCTCCGCTGAAAGCGAGTTCGATGCCAGCCTGGAAACGCGCTGGCAGGCGCTGTGCCAGCTGGCGCGTCAGGAGATTGTGCCATGAGCCAGCAACTCAGGCAGTGGCTCGATGCGCTCGACACCATTGAGCACAACATGGCGGCGGTGCCGGGGTTTCGCCAATACGGCAAACTGACGCGCGCCACCGGGCTGGTGATGGAAGCTGTGGGGCTGATATTGCCGATAGGCGCGCTATGTCTCGTCGAGCGGCAGACCCCGCAAGGCAAAACCGTGGTCGACACGGAAGTGGTGGGTTTCAACGGCCACACGCTGTATCTGATGCCGCTGGCGCAGGTGGAGGGCATTGTGCCTGGTGCGCGCGCGTATGCGCCTGCGCACGATAGCGGCGGCGATAAACAGTTGCCCGTTGGGCCCCAGCTGTTGGGTCGGGTGCTGGATGCGCAGGGCCATCCGCTGGATGGCGGTGCTGCACTGGGCAAACCGCTGGCGAGCCTGTTCACCGCTTCACTCAATCCGCTGCATCGCGATCCGATCAAAAGCGTGCTGGACGTTGGTGTGCAAGCGATCAATGGCCTGCTGACGGTGGGGCGTGGTCAGCGCATGGGCCTGTTTGCCGGTTCCGGTGTGGGCAAAAGTGTTCTGCTTGGCATGATGGCGCGTTTTACCACCGCCGAGGTGATCGTGGTGGGATTGATTGGCGAACGCGGCCGCGAAGTTAAAGATTTCATTGAAAATATTCTGGGTGAAGCCGGGCGTTCGCGCGCAGTGGTAATTGCCGCGCCTGCCGATGTATCGCCGCTACTGCGCATGCAGGGTGCGGTGTATGCCACGCGCATTGCAGAAGACTTTCGCGATCGCGGCATGAATGTCCTGCTGATCATGGATTCCCTGACGCGCTATGCCATGGCGCAGCGTGAAGTGGCGTTAGCCATCGGCGAGCCGCCCGCCACCAAAGGCTATCCACCTTCGGTATTTGCCAGGCTGCCCGCGCTGGTGGAGCGCGCGGGCAATGGCATGGCAGGCGGCGGATCGATCACCGCGTTTTATACCGTATTGACCGAAGGCGACGATCCCCAGGATCCGATTGCCGATGCGGCACGCGCGATTCTCGACGGCCACATTGTGCTGTCACGTCGCCTGGCGGAAGCGGGGCACTATCCGGCGATTGATATTGAAGCCTCAATCAGCCGCGCTATGACCGAGCTGATCCCGCAAGCGCAATATCGCAAGGTGCAGCGCTTTAAGCAGCTGCTGGCCTGCTACCAGCGTAACCGCGATCTGGTCAGTGTCGGTGCCTATGCGTCAGGCAGCGATGCGCTACTCGATCAGGCCATCGATCGTTTTCCCGCTCTTGAAGCCTTTCTCCAGCAGGCGATCCACCAACGCAGCGACTACCCGACTGCAATGGCGGCGCTGGCTCAATTATTCCCTGACATCCCGGAGTGACAATGCACATGCGCAATCCCATGGTTATGTTACGTGACAGAGCCGAAGAGACACTGACCGCCTCCACGCAAACGCTGGGGCAGGTGCAGCAGACGTTGCAGCACGCCATGGCGCAGCATCAGCAGCTGCAAACCTATGCAGATGAGTATCAGCAGTCACTGCGGCGGGGCATGACGGGCAGCGGTATGTCGGTGGCGCATCTGGTCAACCATCAGGCGTTTATCGTGTCGCTCAATCAGGTGGTCAGGCAACATGAGAACCAGGTCGATCAGTGCGAACGTGCCGTCGATGGCGCGAAAAAATGCTGGATTAATGACAAGCAGCGCCTGAACGCGTTTGAAACCTTGCTGGCGCGGCGGCAGAGTGATGAGGCGCAGGCGGCCAGCCGTCGTGAGCAGAAGCTGATGGATGAGTGTGCGCAGCGAATCAATCATCAGCGTGGCCGGTTATGACGATGGATATCACGGCACTGCTTAACGGCAAACTCAGCGATGTATTGAAAACCCGCGAGCCGACTGACGAGGATTTTAGCGAACTGTTACTGGAGAAGCAGGATGGCATGCTGGCGATGGAGGAACCTTTGCTATCGGTATTGGCCACTGCCATTTCCATGCGGAGTTCGGCATCGTCGAATTCCGGGCGGGCGCCAGCGTCTGCACTCACTGGCAGCGACAATCCCCGCTGGCAGTTGCAGCAGTTGATAAGCCAACAGACGGCCAACCTTCACGGATCGGCCCCAGCCGACTCCATCGGATTAGACGACGCCGGGTCTGATGCTACCGCCAGAGCCTTTAGCGCTGGCACGCGCAATATGCTTTTCGCAGACACGGATCGCCTGTCTGTCACGAATACGCGCCATGCACTTGTTGCTAATGCAGATAGTCTGCCTGCCGTGGACACGCGCCATGCGCTTCTCGCCAACGCGAGTAGCCAGCCTGTCGTGAAGACGCGCAGTCCGCTTCTCGCCGAAATGCGCGGCGCGCCCGCCGATCGCTTTAGTCAGCCAGGTTCAGGCAGCCGGTCACCTGTGCCGCAGCCCGAAGTTTCTGCCACGGCAGCCAGCGGCCAACTCGCCGAGCGACAAAGTACACCAATTCTGGCATCGCAAGCTGACACCATAGCGATCACCGAGCTGGGACTCTCCACCAATCATCCTACTCCGATGCCGTTACAGCGAGCGCTGCCCGCGCCGGCAACGGTCACGGTGGCCCTGCAACATCCACCTGAATCTCCCGCGTGGAAGCAGGAATTCAGCCAGCAGATTGCATTACTGAGCCGTCAGGGCGTGCACAGCGCGGAGATCCGCCTGCATCCGGAGAGCTTAGGTTCGTTGCAGATTTCCCTGCGCATGCAGCAAGAACAGGCGCAGATCCATATCGTCAGCGAACATGCTGGCGTACGTCAGGCCATTGAGCAGGCATTGCCGCAACTGCGAGCGGCGATGGCCGAGTCCGGCGTGCAGCTGGAGCAAGCCAGCGTGGGCAGTGAAAACCCACATGCCAATGCAGATGGCCAGCGCGGATCCTCACAGCCACCATCGCCTGACGATGCAGATGACCATCGAGCGGGAGAAGACGAATCCACCACAGAGTTAATAGCGTCAGCACCGGGAAATAGTTATGGAATAAATACCTTCGTATAAAAGGGTGAATTAGCCTCAGGTGTGAAATGACATTGGCTTATTCCACTCCATCGGAAAATATTATAATCATGCTCTTCATCAATATTGTTGAGTCTATTAACTCTCACGCTGAGTGTATTCATTATGGAAGAAGAAAAGACCGATAAACCAAAACGTAGCCGCCTGCGAACACTCCTTATTATATTTCTCACACTCAGCCTGGTAACCACCGGTGGCGGTGTAGCCTATTGGTTTTGGCTGGAAAAACAGAGCGTCTCGACTGACGAGCCGAAAGAACCGGTAATAGAAAAAGTAGATCCGGTCTATGTGCCGCTGAATACTTTCACCGTCAGCCTTAAACCCACCGAGGAAGAAGCTGATCGCGTGCTGTATTTAGGCATTACGGTGAGTTTTATTGACTCACAGTCATCGGCGACGTTAGCGAAATTTATGCCGGAATATCGCAGTCGGCTATTTATGTTATTCACCCAGCAAACTTTTGAAACGTTATCAACGGATGAAGGAAAGCATCAGTTGATTGCCGATATTCAAACGGCACTCAGCCAGCCATTGCCACATCAACAGGCAATCACGCCCGCTGAAGTGTTAATTAATGAATTTATTCTGCGGTAAATACTATGTCAGATAGCTTTTTGTCTCAGGATGAAATCGATCGCCTGCTGAATGCCGACAGTGATAGCAGCGCCCCGGTCTCAGACAGTGCAGAAGCCAGTGATATCCGGCCTTACGATCCGCATACGCAGCGTCGGGTGATTCGCGAGCGTCTGCACTCGCTGGAGATCATTAATGAGCGCTTTGCTCGTCAGTTCCGCATCGGGCTGTTTAATCTGCTGCGTCGTGGCCCGGATGTGACCGCTGGCAATATTCACATCCAGTCCTACCACGAGTTTGCGCGCAATTTGCCGGTGCCCACCAACCTGAATCTGCTGCATCTGCATCCGTTGCGCGGCACTTCGCTGATGGCCTTCTCACCGGGGCTGGTGTTTATGGCCGTGGATAACCTGTTTGGCGGCGATGGGCGTTTTCCCACCAAAGCCGATGGGCGCGAATTCACCCCCACCGAGCAGCGTGTAATTAACCGCATGGTGAGCATGGCGCGCGAAGCCTATGAGTTCGCCTGGAGCACCATTTTCAGCATCAAAACCGAGTACATTCGTTCGGAAATACAGGTGAAATTCACCAACATCACCTCATCACCCAATGACGTGGTGGTCACCACCCCATTTGCGGTCGAGATTGGCTCGCATCGTGGCGAATTTAATATCTGTATTCCGTTTAGCACCCTCGAACCGCTACGCGAACTGTTAAGCAATCCGCCGCTCAGCCACTCCCGCAGTGAAGATGCTCACTGGCGCGGCATGCTGGCGGGCGAGATGCGCGAAACCGAGCTGGAGCTGGTGGCGACCTTTGCGCAAATGGAAACCCGGCTCTCATCGGTGCTGCGCATGCAGCAGGGCGATGTACTGACCTTTGACAAACAGGATCGCATCACCGCCAGCGCCGGCGGTGTGCCGATATTCACTGCGCACTACGGGGCCGTGAATAACCAATATGCCCTCAAGGTTGAACAAAAAATTCAGCCTGCATTGTCATCAATAAGCAAGGAGCCACATCCCCATGAGCGATAACCCAACCTCGACGGGCGCTGAAGATCCCTCTATCGACAATCTTTGGGGAGACGCCATGAGCGAGCAGCAGGCTGCCAGCAGCGCGTCGCAAAGCACTGACGATTTGAGCCTGATAATGGATATCCCGGTGAAAATGACCGTGGAACTGGGCCGCACCAAAATGACCATCAAAGAGCTGCTGCGTCTCAGCCAGGGTTCAGTGGTGACGCTGGATGGTCTGGCGGGAGAACCGCTGGATATCCTGATCAATGGCTATCTGATTGCCCAGGGCGAAGTGGTGGTGGTGTCGGATAAATTTGGTATTCGCATCACCGAAATCATCACGCCGTCTGAGCGTATGCACCGGCTAAGTCGCTAATGATCACACACTCTGCTGATGATTCGCTGCTTATGACGCTGCTCGGTGCGCTGGGATTGGTGATATTACTGATGCTGTTGCTGGCATGGAGTGCGAAACGCAGCGGCTGGCTGCAGCGTTATCAACGCAGCCATCCGGCCATTAATGTGGTGGCGCGTCTCTCGCTCGGCGCGCGCGAGCGGCTGGTGCTGGTGGATATCGGTGAGCAGCGGCTGTTGCTCGGCGTCACCGCGCATCAAATCACCTGCCTGAGCCAATCACCGCAACCTGACGCTAAGGACGGACGATGAAAGGGCGCGCGGTCATGGCGTTGCTGCTGCTCTTCACCGCCGCCAGCGCCGGGGCGGCCAACAGCGACATTGTCATCGCCCGACCCAACGGTGAAGATGGCTGGACGCTGCCGCTGCAGACGCTGGTGTTGCTGAGCGGCTTTACCTTTATTCCCGGCATTTTGCTAATGATGACGGGTTTCACCCGCATTGTGATCGTGCTGGGGTTACTGCGCAATGCGCTGGGGACGCCCACCGCACCACCGAATCAGGTGCTGGTCGGGCTGGCGCTGTTCCTCACTTTCTACGTGATGTCGCCAGTGCTGAACCAGATTTATGAAAAAGCGTGGCAGCCGCTGCAAAACAACAGCATCACCATGGAAGTAGCGTTGGCGGAAGGGGTTAAACCGCTGCGCGCGTTTATGCTGGATCAAACGCGTGAAGCGGATCTCGCGCTATTTGCACGTATCGCCAAAGCACCGCCGATGAGCGGGCCGGATGCAGTGCCGCTCAGTATTCTGGTGCCTGCCTTTGTCACCAGTGAATTGAAAACCGCTTTCCAGATTGGCTTCACGATATTCATCCCGTTTTTAATTATCGATTTAGTGGTCGCCAGTATTCTGATGGCGCTGGGCATGATGATGGTGCCACCCACCACCATCGCGCTGCCGTTCAAACTGATGCTGTTTGTGTTGGTCGACGGCTGGCAGCTGCTGCTGGGTTCACTGGCACAAAGTTTCTACAGCTAAGGAGCCGCGAATGACACCTGAAAGTGTGATGGTGCTGGGCATGCAGGCGATAAAGGTAGGGTTGATGATTGCCGGGCCGTTGCTGCTGGCCGCACTGGTCAACGGGCTGGCGATCAGCATCATGCAGGCCGCCACTCAAATCAATGAAATGACCATGACCTTTATCCCGAAGATCCTGATGATTGTCGGCGTTGCCGTGTTACTGGGTCCGTGGATGCTGAAAATCTTTATTGAATACATGCGCACGGTGTTCACCAGCATCTCATTCGCGATCGGCTAATGGCGTTTGGCATCCCGTTTGAGCTGCTGACCGCGCAGATTGCCCACGTGTTTTTTATTATGGTGCGTGTGGCCGCGCTGCTGTTTGTCGCGCCGATTTTCAGTGAGAAGGCGATCAGTAAACGGCTGCGGGCTGCACTGGCGCTGCTTATCGCCTTGCTAATTGCCAGCAGCGTGGAAGATGCGCAGGTGGCGTTGATGTCGTGGCGCGGTGCCTGGCTGGTGGTGAAGCAGGTTGTGATCGGTGCCGCGCTCGGTCTGATGCTGCAGCTACTTTTCGCTGCGGTGCGTTTGTGCGGCGAGATCATTGGCATGCAGATGGGACTTTCGTTCGCCACCTTTTTTGACCCTAATAGCGGCAACACGCCGGTGATATCACGTCTGCTCAACCTGCTGGCGATGCTGCTGTTTCTCAGTATCAATGGTCATCTTTGGCTGCTGGCGCTGCTGGCAGAGAGCTTTACCAGCCTGCCGGTGGATGCCGAACCGTTACACGCGGGTGGCCTACGTTATCTGGTGATGCAGGGCGGGTTGATCTTCAGCCAGGGATTGATGCTGGGATTGCCAATCATCACGCTGTTGCTCTGTATCAATATGACGCTGGGGTTGTTGAACCGTTTAACCCCGCAGCTCTCGATCTTCGTGGTGGGTTTTCCCCTGACGTTAGGGGCGGGCATGCTGGCGCTGTTCCTGATGGGCGATACCTTGCCCCCCTTTTTTACCCACCTCACCGCGCGCATGTTTACTCACCTTGAACAGCTGTTAGCCACGCTACGCTAAATAATCTGGCTACCTGATGCAGACATTACGCGCCACGCTCTCTGTACCGGAGGCCAGCACGCGGCCATTGAACAGATACATGGCAATCACGCTGACATCGCCTGCCTGCAAATGCGGGAAGACATACTTTTGCACGTCCTCATCGCGGCTTTTGTCACCCAGGCCACGACTGTGTTGTGTGACGGTGATTTTAAGCAGGTTGTGGTTGAACTCACCGTTAAACCACACTGCACGATGAATCGGAGTGATCGGTGCCGTCAGTTGTCCATCCTCAAAACGCGAAAGCGTGCCGAGATAGCTTAAATGGCCCTGGCTGAAGCCATCGCGATAACTGCGGTAAATCCCCTGCGTCAGCACCCATTCACGCTCACTTTTGATGTCATAAAATGCCAGCGGAAACAGGCACTGGGACTGCTGTGTGGTGGTGGTCAGCCAGCGACCGATCACGGCAGAAAACGCCAGCACAAAGCAACCGATAAACAGCCAGAGCTGCGGGGATTTAATTGACGCGAAAATAGAACGACTCGCATGCATTGTTCGCTTCCTCAAAGGGGTGTTGGCACGCAATCACACCCTGATGTTGCGGATTGTTGGCTGAACTGAGGGTGACGTACAGCACGCTGGCCGCAGGTTTATCCGGGTTCGTCTCCAGTACATAACGGCGATAAGTGCGTAACGTGGTTTCAATTAAGGCGTGCTGCGTGTGATGTCCTTTCGGCACCCAGACGCTGCTGCCAGCAGGGATGGACGGTCCCTGCCAGCTGACAAAATCAATCGGTTTTGGCGTAAGCAGAAAAAAGTGTTGTACCAGTAAAGCCACCAGACACCCGGCAGTGATGCCAGCGACGGTGACGCCTGCTACTCGCCGCCCATTCAGCGGGCTCCGTGCCGGTAGCGAAAGGGGCATTGTCAGTGCGGCGGGTTGCTCGACGGCTGGCGGCGTATTGATGATCAAGCGGTAACCGCTGCGCGTGACGGCCAGCAGGCTAATCTGCTGCTCAAGTTCCAGCGACATCAATGCACGGCGCAGTTTATTGATCATCACGCGCACGCTGTTATCGGTGGCGGCATAACCGGCACGACGCCAGCCAATCTCCATCAGCTGTTCATGCGTCAGCACTTCGCCTTGCGCCTCCGCGAGTGCATACAGGCAGCGCGCGGCGCTGGCGGGCAGCGTCACGGACATATCATCCAGCGTCCGGCTCAGGATGCGCGTACGTCGATCTAATCTGGCCGCCTGACCAAGCAAGATTGTGTTAGGCATAGAGAAGTCGTCTATCAATTAGGGTAAAGAGCGAGTCGGTTGTTAATGTTATTTTTGTGCTAACCGAACCCATTTTTTGCGGCTAAAGAGTGCCAGATTTTCAGCGCTCTCCCGCGTTTATTTTCCCGAAAGCCACCCAAAATCCTCTTAATCATTAAGGTTATTTATTTGATCTAACCCGTAAGATTTTTAGAGTTATTTTTTATCGATTATTAACAAGGCTAATGGCCGTTTCACGTTAGTTGTTCGGGTAAAAATGATTAGTATTTTTCATCAGAAAATTGCGGGCAGAAGCAAAAAAGCCCTCCACGGGGAGGGCGAAAATTGCACGCTGAATGCAATTAAGGAGAGGCACTAATTAACGCAGCAGGCTCAGCACGTTCTGAGGCACCTGATTTGCCTGCGACAGCACTGAAACACCCGCTTGCTGCAGGATGTTGGCGCGGCTCATGGCGGAGACTTCTACCGAGAAGTCCGCATCCTGAATACGCGAACGCGCTTCGCTGGTGTTGATGACGGTAGAGTTGAGGTTGGCAATGATCGAGCCAAAGCGGTTTTGAATCGCACCCAGATCCGAGCGGAAGCTGTTGACGTCGGTCATGGCGCTATCGAGACGTTCCAGCAGATGGTTAGCGACCTTCTGCACTTCATGAGTATCACGCGCACTGGCATCAGCTACCGCGGTAGCGCCGCCTGCGGCATCATCCCAGGTAAAGGATTTCACTTCACCGTCTTTGTTGATGGCGAAGTAATTGCCGTTGTCGGCTTTGAAGATCTGCATCTCGGTATCCGCCATGTCGGCTCCGAAGATGTCATTGGACATCTGATTCAGCGTGGCTTCATCAATCAGTTTGCTACCGATTTGCGCGCCGATGCCCTGACTTTTCAGGTTCTTCAGATCGCTTGGGCCATTGCGCAGGATATCGATGTCGAGGTCGGAGATTTTCTCTTTCACTGACACGGTATCGATGGTTGTAGGGTTACCCGGCGTGCCATCGGTAAATGCGATGTTTAACTCGACCTGGCTACCCGGGATGGCAGAGTCTGCCGCAAAGAAGCGCATATTGCCTTTGCCGTCATCGACGGTGAAAACTTCAGTGGTGGCAGCAGCACCACCAATTGCAGTGGCGATCTTGCCAAGTTCAGCGGTGGTCAGTTCAAACTGCTCGGTCATACCTGGTACTGTGAACGTATCACCATCAGCCCGAGCCGTCCCTGCAGCAGTAAACTTCGAATCCATCGGCAGACTGTCGATGATTTTCTCAAAGTCTTTAGCAAAGGTATCCAGACCCAGCGAACCCAGCGCCATTTTTGGCAGCTTAATATCAATGGTCTGGCCATCTTTATCACCGATCTGAATCGACAGTTTTTCCTGCGATCCATCCAGCATTTTCACGCCGTTGAAGTTGGTGGATTCGGCGATACGGCCAATCTCATCCAGACGTGCGGTAATCTCCTTTTTGATCGACTCGCGGTCTTCTTTGGAGTTGGTGCCGTTCTTCGCCTGCACCGTCAGTTCACGAATACGCTGCAGGTTTTCGTTCACTTCTTCCAGCGCGCCTTCAGTGGTTTGCGCCAGTGAAATGCCGTCATTGGCATTGCGCGTTGCCTGCGTTAAACCGCGCACAGATGAGGTGAAGCGGTTAGAGATGGCCATACCGGCGGCATCATCTTTAGCGCTGTTAATACGCAGGCCCGAAGAGAGGCGCTCAATCGCTGTTCCCAATGAGTTCTGTGATTTGTTCAGGTTGTTTTGAGCCATCAGACTCAGTGCGTTGGTATTAATGACCTGGGCCATAATCGATATCCTTTTTCCAGTGAATGCTGCTTAAGCGTGGCAGCGGGAATATGCGTGAGAGGTGACGCATACCTTATTCATCGGGGCAGCCATCAGGTGCTGAAATAATTTTTTGTTTTTTCATGCAAAGGCAAAAAATCACGACAGGTTTGTCGCTATATCGAGACTTAAGACGATGGATGAAAATCATTGTGTAAATTATTAAGCGAAATCCTGCCGGCACCGATGGGAAGAGTTGATACCCTCGATGAATTAAGGAATTTAAAAATGACGACACCTATTTCAGGATTGGGCGGATCCGGTTTAGATATCCCCGCACTGATGGAGCAGATAAAAAATGGGGAGAGCAAGAAGCTGAATCCCTATTTAAATAAGCAGAATAAATTTAACGGTCAGGTTTCGTCATGGGGAAAAATCTCTAATTCACTGGCCTCGTTAAAATCGAATCTGGATAAGCTGCAGGATGAAGGTTTTAACGGTGTCAGCATTGGCGATAACAAAGCTTTTAAAGCCACCGCCGGAAAAGGCGCAATTCCCGACAGCTATTCAGTGATTGTCGAAAAATTGGCAAAAGCACACAAAATTGGCTCGCCGGAGCAGGACAGTAACAGCGCACAGCTGGGGGACGGCTCGGCAACGCGCACTCTGACCATCACGCTGGGCAACGGTAAACCGCTGTCGGTGGAGCTGAAAGATGATGAAACCTCGCTGGCGCAAGTGGCGAAGAAGATCAATGCGCAGAATGGCGATGTCAGCGCCTCAGTGATGCCTGCCGAAGGCGGCAAGTTTCAGCTGGTGGTGACCTCGAAAAAAACCGGCAGTGACGGCCAAATCAAGATGGAAGTCAGCGGAGATAGCCAGCTGGCCGGTGTACTCAACTACGATCCCAAAGCCGCCAATGTGCCGGGAGATCCGGGTTACGATCCAACGCGCATGAAGCAGATCAGCGCTGCGCAAAATGCACTGATGAAAATCGATGGCATCACGGTGGAGCGCAGTTCAAACACCATCAGCGATGCGATTGAAGGCATTACTTTTGAGCTGCGTGAAGTCTCGGAAAAAGATCCGGACGATCCCGGTCAGTTTAAGCCTGAAACGCTGTCAGTGACGGCGGATACTTCAAAGGTGAAAAGCCTGATTGAGGAGTTCATCAATAATTACAACAGCTTCCTCAGTACTTCCGCCAGCGCCAGCACCTATAAGCCACCGGAAAAAAATTCCGATGAGCAGAACAAGCAAAATGGCCCACTGTTCAGCGATGGCACCTTACGCCGTCTGAACAGCCAGATGAAATCGGCTGCCGGCGGCAACTATGGTGAGTCGAGCGAGTTGTATCACTCGCTAGCCAGTATCGGTATCACCGTGAAGTTCGAGGAGTTAAAGCCCGGCGAAGATCGCACCGCGACGCTGGGCACGCTGAGTATCGACAGTAAAAAGCTGGATGCCGCGTTGAAAGAGCACCCGAAAGAGGTGGAAGCGCTGTTCCTTGGTAAAGACGGTGCGCAGGGCATCAAGGGCCAGATGGGCGTGGTGTTCAAAAGTTATCTGGGCGATAACGAGTCGATCCCCAAAACGGAAGGCACCATCGCTTCGACTGTTAAAGGGCTTAAAGATCAAGAAGCGCGGGTTGCGAAGCAGATCGAGCGCATGGAACAGCGCATCGAAGAGAGCCTGAAGCGCCAGCAGAAAGAGTTTATGCGTCTGGATAAAGCGATGACGGATATGCAGGCAATGAGCAATCAGTTGCAGGGTGCGCTGGCAGGATTAGGCTGAGGAACGGGCGATGTACGGTCAAACCGGTAACCGCGCCTATTCTGCGGTTTCATTAGAGAGCCAGGTAAGCGGCGCAACACCGCACCAGCTGATCGCGCTGTTGTTCGAAGGCGCGATCAATGCCATGCGCCGCGCTGAGATCTATTTTCAAACCGGCAATGTTGCCCGGCGAGGCGAGATGATCTCACGTGCGATTAACATCATTGATAACGGTTTGCGTGCCGGGCTTGATCATCAGGTGGGCGGGCAGATCGCCGCCGATCTGGAGCGGTTGTATGAGTATGTGTCGCGCAATTTGCTTTTGGCGAGCGTCAATCAATCGGCTGAGTCGTTGCCGCAGCTGATTACGTTAATGGTGGAGATGTCCGATACCTGGAAAGCCATTGATCCGCAGGTGAAATATGCTCAGTGATGTGAAAGAGCAGATTCAAGCCTTGCTGGCACTGAACCAGCGGCTGATTGCACTGGCGCATCAGGACGGGTGGGAGGCGTTTAGCGAGGAGATTGTGGAGTATACACAGCGGATGAAAGCGCTGTGTGCGTGTGATTTCAGTCAGGCGGATGCAGTGTGTTTAGCGCAGTTACTGGCGGAGGCTGCGCAGTTGATGCAGTGCATTCCGGCTCGTCTGGCAATGCTGCAAAGTGAGATCGCCGCGCTGCGTAAATCCCGTCACTCTGCTCGTGCTTATGCGGTGTCGTAGGACATGGGTGCTGGCGCGAGCCCGCACCCAGCCCCCTAAACACTGATATCGTATTTCCTGCCCACCACAGCTGGGCCAGACTCCCCGCCAGACCCGTATAGCGTATGATGATGCCCCACCTGATCCACCACCTTCTGTACCCGCTGGGTTTTCTCCAGATGATGTTGCAAACGCGCCTCCACCTCACTATTCAAAGCCTTACTGCGACGGACGCGCTCGGTGATTTGCTGCCAGCACACAAACAACTGCACGCGATGCAGATAGGGTGCGGCAATGGCTAAGCGTGTCTCCTGCTGGATCCGCATCTCATCGTGATGCTGCAAGGTCGCAAGTAACTGACTCTTGCTGTCAGTGAGCACCTGCAGCGCCACAGGGTTAATCTGGGGGCGATCAAGCTGATTCGCCTCGGCTACCATAATGGCATCCAGCTCCTCCAGCGCGCTTTTCATCTGAAGCAGTGTTGTATGCAGTGTCTCCATCACTTAAACACCTCACTGTTGTGGCGAGATAAGGGAGTGCACCATGCCGCGCGCGATCTCTTCTGCGGCAATCGGCAAATCACCGGCTTCCAGTGCGGTGCGCAATTCGACAACGCGTGCGACATTCACATCGCGGCTATCGTCCGTCTGGAGTTGTTTCATCACACTGCTCAGGCTCACGGTGCTTTGACGCTCCGCATCCGGGCGGGCGCGGAGTGATTGTGGTGTGGAGCGGGCAGGTAGCTCATGGGTGCCCGCAATGGGTGAAACAGGTTGAGTTCGGTCAATCATGGGATCCTCGAAAGCAATAGGTTGTATAGCCTTTACATCGGGGATCGCTGAGAAATCTAAAAATTATTGTGTTAGCGAGATCACCACCAAACCGCCGGCGCTGACAAGCCCGCTTAGCGTCTGTCCATTGCGCATCTGCACTCGCAACGTGTCGTTTTCCGCCGCATGATGCAGCGCCTTGCCCTGACTGCGCACACGAAATCCCTCGCCGAGTGTGATTACCTCCACCGTCTGACCGGCACGCAATAACCTCGGCTGGCGCAATTGCTGAGATAACAGCGGCTTGCCCGCTTCAACGTCACGTATCAGGCGCTGGCCGAGGATATCGCGCTGCTGAAAGATCAAACCCGCAGGTTGCCCGGCCAGATCGCCACGCTGCGCCACGATATCGCCCGCTTGCAGCACATGTCCGGCAGGCAAAGACGTTCGTGCTGCCCACCAGCGTCCCTGAGCGTGAATACGGATGGCTAAAAAGTGCTTACGCGCACCACAGCGTGCGACCAGCGTTCGCCTACCGGTCAGACGCGAATCTTTACCCGCCAGACTCAATACGGGCGCATCACACAGGGCTGCCAGCTGTTCTGACGTCGCCAGCAGCGTTGCGCTGCGTACAATCTCACCCTGGTTATCGGGGAGTTTTAATAACGCATCCAGCTTAGGCTGCAAGCGCTGCTCAGCCGCAGTGCTGGCTTGCGCCGGCGCGGAAAGGGCTACGAGAAATAAAATGATCGGGCGTAAAACATCATGTCTCATCAGGATGCCTTTTATATCGTCATCCCCGTTATGATAAATGGAATAATGAATATTCAAACGAGCTAAATAGTCTCGTTTATGAAGGTAATTAACCGGGTATGTATTTAACAGACTAATAACCCCTATTTCTGTGCACTCTTCACAGTGTGATATTTCATTATTCCTGATTAGACTGCTGATGTTTGGATAACGAGAGGCAGGATCTCCCTTATTATGAACACTAAACTCGATGAGGCGTTTCGCTTTCAACAGCATGCGCTCAATATACTCTCTCGCCGTCAGGACGTGCTGGCGGCCAATATTGCCAATGCGGATACGCCGGGCTACCTGGCAAGGGATATCGATTTCTCTCAGCAATTAAAAAGTGCCATGGCATCTCCTGCTGCTGTTAAATCAGCGGTGTCTTTGTCATTAACCGCAGACCGTCATATCGCGGCGCAATCGACAAATTTCAATGACGATAGCCTGTTATATCGCATTCCCGATCAGCCCAGTGCCGATGGTAATAGCGTCGATATGGATCGCGAGCGCGTTAATTTTGCAGATAACGCCCTGAAATACCAATCCAGCCTCACTTTTCTTGGGGCGGATATAAAGAAAATGATGACCGTGCTGAGTCAGGGGTAAATAAATGGCGTTATTTAGCGTATTTGATATTGCCGGTTCGGCAATGGCGGCGCAATCGCAGCGGCTCAACGTTAGCGCCAGCAATATGGCCAATGCCGACAGTGTGGCGGGTCCCGATCAGCAGCCTTATCGCGCCCGCCAGGTGTTGTTTCGTGTTGATGCCGCGCCGGGCAGTGAGATCGGCGGCGTCAGGGTCAGTGAGGTGGTGGAGAGCAGTGCACCCGAACGTCTGGAGTATCAGCCGGGCCATCCGCTTGCAGATCCGCAGGGCTATGTGCGCATGCCCAACGTCAATGTGGTGCACGAGATGGTCAACACGCTCTCGGCCTCACGCAGCTATCAGGCCAACGTCGAAGTGATGAACTCCGCCAAAGCGCTGATGCAGAAAACGCTCACTCTCGGCCAATAAGGAAGTGCAACCGTGATACCTCAGGTCAATAACAACAATGGCAGCGGCGACGGATCGGGCAGCAGTGCAGGCGATCTTAGCGCCAGCTTTCTGAAACTGCTGGTGGCGCAGATGCAAAACCAGGATCACACCAATCCGATGGACAACAACCAGCTCACCTCGCAGCTGGCGCAGTTCTCTACGGCGGCGGGCGTCGAAAAGCTCAATAGCTCAGTGGCGGATGTGCAGGCGTTGATGGCGCAACTGGGCGGCATGGGGACCGCCGCATGGGTCGGCCGCAGCATTCTGATCGAGGGCGACCCGACAGTGTCGTTTGGTGGCGCTGAAGAGGGGGATGAGGCGAACGACACCTTTAGTTTCCTGCTGGGGGGCGAAGCCGAAACGGTCACCGTCACGCTCACCGATGCCGAAGGCAACAGCTACACCGCACAGCTGAAGAACGTGAAGGCGGGCGTGAAGACCTTCACCCTCGACGATTTACAAAACTTCCAGCCGGAACCCGGCCCGCCGCAGGATCGGGAATACACCCTGAGCTTTGACGCGAAAAACCCTGACGGCGAGCCGCCAAAAATCTCCGGGTTGATTCAGGAACAAGTGCAGGGCGTCACCATCACGCCGGACGGCGCGGTGCTGCATCTGCTCGACCACGATCCCATCCGTATCGGCGATGTGGTGGTAATCCAAAAATAGTGCCTCACTTACTCTCTGGGAATCATTATGAGCTTTTCACAAGGTCTTAGCGGCCTCAATGCCGCCTCCAAAGCCCTCGATGTCGTGGGTAACAACATTGCCAACTCGCAAACCAGCGGCTTCAAAAGCGGCTCGATCACCTTCTCCGATATTTTCTCGGGCTCGGTGGGATTGGGCGTACAGGTCTCCAACGTCAACCAGAACTTCGCTGACGGCGGGATCAACTTCACCGGCGGCAAGCTGGACATGGCGCTGAGTGGGCGCGGGTTTTTCCGCATGGAGAACGAGGCTGGCGGCGTGTTTTACGGGCGCAACGGTCAGTTCGACAGTGATGCTGACGGCAATATCTACAACAAGAGCAATGGCCTGTTCCTCACTGGCTTTCAGGCGACCGGTACGCCGCCGACCATTGAACCCGGCGCGCCGGTGGGGAAAATCCGCATTCCCACTGACGATATGCCGCCGGATGCCTCGTCCAAAGGCTCACTGAACGGCAACCTGAAAGCAGACGACGATAACGTCATCACCGACCCGTTTAATCACGAAGACCAAAAGACCTATAACTACAGCAGCCAGATTGAAGCCACTGACAGCCTCGGCAATAAGCACACTATCAAACTCTACTTTGTGCAGACTGCGGAGGGGGAATGGAAGGCCTATGCGCGCGATGAAACTGCGCCCGATCCCGCCGGTTACAGCGAACTGGAGCTGAAATTCAACTCCAGCGGCCAGATCGACATGCCGGATGCCAACATCAACATCAAAGGTCTGTCGCTGAACGGATCGCAGCCGCTGGATATCAATCTGGATCTCTCTGCTATCACCAAATACAGCGGTGACAGCAGCATCAAACTCAATGAGATCGATGGCCAGGCACCGGGCAAATATCAAAACTTTGTCATCGGCGATAACGGCGAGATCGTGGTCACCTACAGCAACGGCAAAAAACAGACCGTTGCGCAGATTGTGCTGGCTGATTTCCCCAACAGCGGTGGTCTGTCGCCTCAGGGCGGTAATGCCTGGGCGGAATCCCCCGGCTCCGGTCAACCTTTCCTTGGCATTGCCGGAAGCGGCAGCTTTGGCAGTTTTAAAGGCAGTTCGCTGGAGGGCTCAAACGTTGATATGGGGCAAGAGATGGTCAACATGATCATCTATCAACGCAACTACCAGTCCAATTCCCAGACCATCAAAACCCAATCCGAACTGCTGCAAACGCTGGCTAACCTGCGTTAAGGACATCGACGATGGATCGCGCCATTTATACCGCCATGACGGCCGCGGAGGCGGCGTTAAACCGCCAGGCCGTGACCTCCAACAATCTGGCTAACAGTTCCACTGCTGGCTTTCGCGCCCAGCTGGCGGCCTTTCGCGCCGTGCCAGTCAACGGCGACAGTCTGCCCACGCGTGCGCTGGTGGCGGCTTCGACCCCGATGCATGACAGCAGCATGGGGCCGATTACCCACACCGGACGCAGTCTCGACGTGGCGCTGCCGCAAAACGCCTGGCTTAGCGTGGCGTTAGAAGATGGCAGCGAAGGTTACACCCGCAACGGCAACATCGAGGTTGATAACGAAGGGGGCTTGCGGGTCAACGGCAGGCCGCTGATGGGCGATGGCGCGGCGCTAACGGTGCCGCCGCAATCGCACGTCACCGTGGCCGCCGATGGCACGATTTCCGCGCTGGGTGCTGGCAATGATGCCACCGCGGTGGTGCCGGTCGGTCGCATCAAGCTGGTCAGTGCCCAGATGAGCGAGTTGCGGCATGGCGATGACGGCCTGTTCCGCGCCGCAACGGGGAATGCGCTGGCGCAGGATGAGACGCTGCGTCTCAGCCCGGAAGCGCTGGAGGGCAGTAATGTCAGCCCGGTGCACACCATGGCCGAGATGATCGCTAACTCGCGCGGTTTCGACATGAACATGAAAGTGATCCGCAGCGCCGATGAAAACGCGCAGAAAGCCAATCAGTTATTAAGCGTGGGCTAAGCGCCTGCCAGGGAGATCTCAATGATCCGATCGTTATGGATTGCAAAAACCGGTCTGGAAGCGCAGCAGACCAATATGGATGTCATTTCCAACAACCTCGCCAACGTTAACACCAACGGCTTCAAGCGCCAGCGCGCGGTGTTCCAGGATCTGCTGTATCAAACCTTGCGTCAGCCGGGTGCGCAGGCCTCGGAACAGAGCACGCTGCCCAGCGGTTTGCAGTTGGGCACCGGCGTGCGCCCGGTTTCGACGCAGAGGATCCACACCCAGGGTGGCTATAACGAAACCGGCAATGAAACCGATGTCGCTATTGAGGGCAAAGGATTTTTCCAGCTGCAAATGCCTGATGGCAGCACCGCGTATACCCGCGATGGGCACTTCGATAAAAACGAGAACGGTGAGTTGGTGAATGCGGAGGGTCATCCGGTGCAGCCGGGGATTGTGATCCCGCCGGATGCGAAAACCCTGTCGATCAGCAATGACGGCATCGTCAGCGTGACGCAGCCCGGTCAGGCGCAGCCACAGCAAATCGGCCAACTAACCCTGGCGACCTTTATCAACGAAGCCGGGCTGGAAAGCGTGGGCGGCAATCTGTACCGCGAAACCCAGTCATCTGGCGCACCGAACGAGCTGAATCCGGGCATGGAAGATGCCGGTTCGCTAAAGCAAAAGTACGTTGAGACCTCCAACGTCAACGTCGCGGAAGAGTTGGTCACCATGATCCAGGTGCAGCGCGCCTATGAGATCAACAGCAAAGCGGTATCGGCTTCTGACCAGATGCTGCAACGCCTCACGCAGCTGTAGTGCTCAACACAGGAATCAACATGCGACGTGTGGTGATTGTCAGTGCCGCGCTGCTGGCGAGCGGCTGTGCACATATTTTACAGCAGCCGTTAGTAGCGGGGCCGACTTCGGCCGCTCCGTTACCGATGGCAACGTTCGCCAGCGGCGGTTCGCTGTTTACGGCGGGGCAGGGCATGAATTACGGCTATCAGCCGCTGTTTGAGGATCGGCGCCCGCGCAACGTGGGTGACACCTTAACCATCCTATTGCAGGAAAACGTCAGCGCCAGCAAAAGCGCGTCGGCCAACGCCAATCGTAATGGCTCGGCGGGCATGGAGCTGCTGTCGGTGCCGGACAAACTCAACCGCTGGCTGGGTGACGGCAAGTGGGATCTGGATGCCAAAGGCAAGAATGATTTCAGCGGCAAAGGCGGTGCGGCGGCGCGTAATACGTTCACTGGCACCATTACTGTCACGGTGAATCAACTGCTGCCCAACGGCAATCTCGGCGTAGTGGGTGAAAAGCAGATCGCCATCAATCAAGGCACCGAATTCATTCGTTTTTCCGGCGTGGTGAACCCGCGCACCATCAGCGGCAGCAACACCGTGCCTTCCACGCAGGTGGCGGATGCACGCATCGAATATGTCGGCGATGGCTACATCAATGAAGCCCAAACCATGGGTTGGCTGCAACGCCTGTTTCTCAACCTTTCCCCTTTCTGAGATCACCATGAACAGAGCCTTTGTTGTTTTTATTGTCAGCCTGCTGTGCATTAGCGTGCTGCCCGCCGCGCAGGCCGAACGTATCCGCGATTTGGCCACCGTGCAGGGCGTGCGTTCTAACGCGCTGATGGGCTATGGGCTGGTGGTGGGATTGGACGGCACCGGCGATCAAACCATGCAGGCACCGTTTACCGGGCAAAGCCTGACGAACATGCTGTCGCAGCTGGGTATTACGGTGCCGCCCGGCACCAATATGCAGCTCAAAAATATCGCGGCGGTAATGGTGACGGCGGAGCTGCCGCCGTTTGCGCGACCCGGTGAAAAACTGGATATTTTGGTCTCTTCACTGGGCAACGCCAAAAGCTTGCGCGGTGGCACCTTGCTGATGACGCCCCTGAAGGCTGCCGACAACCAAATCTACGCCATGGCGCAGGGCAACGTGCTGATCTCCGGCGCGGGTGCGCAGGCAGGCGGCAGCCGCGTGCAAGTCAATCAACTCAATGGCGGCCGAATCAGTGCGGGTGCCACCGTTGAACGTGAAGTGCCGAATGATTTCGCTCAGCAGAGCGTGGTGCGCTTGCAGCTGAATCACTCCGATTTCTCGCTGGCGCAGCAGATCAGCGATGCCATCAATCAGCGTTACAGCGGAGGGGCGGCCATCGCGGAAGATGCGCGCACGGTGCGCCTGTTTGCGCCCGCTGATGGCCCTTCCCGCGTGCGCTTTCTCGCCAATATCCAGAACATCCCGCTACGCGTGGCGGTGCAGGATGCCAAAGTGGTGGTCAACTCGCGTACCGGATCGGTGGTGATCAATCGCCACGTTACGCTGGAGAGCTGCGCGGTGGCGCATGGATCGCTGTCGGTGGAAGTGGCGCAAAGTAATGTGGTCAGCCAACCCAACACGCCGTTTGCCGGCGGTGAAACGGTGGTGACGCCGCAAACGGATATCTCGGTGCGTGATAGCGGCGGTGCGCTGCAAAATGTACGCAGCAGCACCGATCTTAACAATGTGGTGCGAGCGTTAAATACCTTAGGCGCTACGCCCAATGAGTTGATGGCGATACTGCAGGCGATGAAAAATGCGGGCTGCCTGCGCGCGCGTCTGGAGTTCGAATGATGATCGCCGATCGTCCGGCATTTGATCTGCGTTCGCTGGATGCGCTCAAGCGCGAAGCAAAGCGCTCCTCACCTGAAGCGCTGCAGGCTGCTGCACAGCAGATGGAAGGCATTTTTGTGCAGATGATGATGAAGAGCATGCGCGATGCCACCTTCAAAGATGAACTAATGCACAGCGCGGCTTCTGACATGTTTACTGCGATGCACGACCAGCAGGTGGCGCAGGAAATCGCCCGCAGTGGCCAATTGGGATTTGCCGAAATGATTGTACGGCAATCAGGTGGTGGCGATATGCGCTCCCCGATCCCGCCGCCGCGCCGCGCCAGTGGTCCACTGCGCTTACCTGCGCCGCTGGCCTTTTCTCCTCAGACTGAAAGCACACATCCCTTTATCGCACGCTTACTGCCTGCTGCGCAGCGGGTGGCGCAGCAAACCGGCCTGCATGCGCATTTGATCGTGGCGCAGGCGGCACTGGAGTCGGGTTGGGGCCAGCGTGAAATTCCGGCCGCCGATGGTTCCCGGAGTCATAACCTGTTTGGCATTAAAGCCAGCGCGGGCTGGCGGGGAAAAACCAGTGAAATTACCACCAGCGAATACATCAATGGCGTGAAACAGCAGGTAAAAGCGGTATTTCGCGTCTATGACTCTTACGAGCAGGGGCTGGGCGATTATGCCGCGCTGTTAAGCCACAACGCGCGCTACCAGTCAGTGGTGCGCGCCACCTCAGCGGAGCAGGGTGCTAGCGCCCTGCAATCCAGCGGCTATGCCACCGATCCCGCTTATGCGCAAAAGCTTATCTCGCTGATTAATAAGGTTAAGACCACGCTGCAACAACCTGCTGCCGCCTATCAAAGTGATCTGACGAAAATATTTTAATCCGGTGTTTTAGAGAATCGGCGAATCACCGATGAAAGGTAGAGAGCAACCTCAAAGACAAGCGGTGGATAGCGATGAACAACCTGTTTAATTTAGCCCGAAGTGGTTTAAGCACCGGTCAGGCGGCCCTGAGTGTGGTGGGCAGTAATCTGACTAACGGCATGTCCGACAACTACAGCCGCCGCAATATTTTGATTGGTGAATCAGGCGGCATGAATACCTCGCTGGGCTTTTTTGGTTACGGTGCCCAGGTGAATGGCGTCGATCGCGCTTATGACGCATTTGCCAATTCACAACTGCGCGGCTCTATCAGCAACTGGGCCGGGCTGAAAGGGCGACAGGAGCAACTGTCTGAAATCGACAACATGCTCGGCGACGAATCCGACAACGTCTCGGTTTCACTTAACAATCTGTTCAAGGCCATGGCCACGCTGAGCGGTGATGCTTCTGATGGGCCAGCGCGTTCCGCACTATTTAGTGCGCTGGGTGTATTAACGCAGCGCTTTAACGACAGCGGTAAAAAACTCACTGGGCTGGAGAAAAGCACCAACACGCACATTGAGCAGAGCGTGAAGGACATCAACAGCTACAGCGACCAGTTAGCCAATATCAATAAACAGCTGGAGCGAGTGCAGGCGCAGGGCGGTAATCCCCCCGCTGATCTGCTGGACCAACGCGATGGCTTGCTGGAAAAGCTCAGCGAACAGCTGGGTGTTGAGGTCACTGAAGACAAAGCCTCGGGCCGTGTGGATGTGACTCTGCCTGATGGGCGCCCCCTTATCGCCGGTGATCGCGCCTATAAGTTACAAACCTCGCCGTCAGCCAGCGATCCCAATAAAACCGTGGTCTCTTACGTGGGTCACAATGGCAAGCCTGAGCCACTGAGTGAAACCAGCGTCACCAAAGGCCGTCTCGCCGGATTATTTAAGTTCCGTAATGACGATCTGGCGGTGGCGCGCAATGAGTTGAACCATATCGCTTTTATGATGGCGAGCCGCTTAAACGAACAGCACCATGCGGGCTTCGATGCGGACGGCAATCCCGGTCAGGATCTGTTCTCGCTGCCGGAGATCAAAGCCCTCGCTAATAGCCAAAACACCGGCAGCGGCCGGCTCGATTCCATCCGTGTTACCGACTACAAAGCGGTGAATGCCGAAGATTATAACGTCAGCTTTGATGGCACAGACTGGCATGTTACAGGTGCGGATGGTCGCACGGTTCCGGCGACGGTGACGGGCGGCATGCTGTCATTTGACGGCGTGGAAATCGATCTACCTGCTGGCGTGAATGCGGGCGACAGCTTTAGCCTCAATCCGATGGCCGGTGCTGCTGAAGGGATTGGCCGTGCCCTGGACAGCGCCAGCAAATTTGCCGCCTCTGATGATCCTGCTGGCGGCAGTTCCAATAACAAAAATCTGGAACTGATGCTGAAAATTCAGGATGAAAAACTGATCGGCAAAAATACGCTCACCGATGCCTATACCCAACTGGTTGGCACCATCGGCTCCAATGCGCGCGCGGTTAATTCCGGACTGGAATCGGCCAAAATAGATCTCGATGACAAATTCAACACCAAACAGTCGCTTAGCGGCGTTGATATGAATGAAGAGATGGTGAATATGCAGATGTTTATGCAGTACTACCAGGCCAACAGTCAAATATTGCAAACCGCCACCACGTTATTTGACACGCTGCTATCGATTAAATAAAGGAGTCAGCGATGCGATTAAGCACTTTATATATGTTCAAACAGAATGCGGAAAGTATGTCGCAGCGTGTGAGTGAGAATAACAATATTTACTTGCGCCTCTCGGCAGGTAAATCACTGTTACGCGCATCAGACGATCCGCAAGGTGCCACCGACGCGGTAAAAAACCAGGACGCGCTGGCAAAACTGGAGTTGTACCGCAGCGTGCGATCCGGCGCGCGCAGTGCCATGGAGCACGAGGAGAGTATTCTCAGCAGCGTCGGCAGTATCATCACTACCAGCCTGACGGAGAAAATCATCGCGGCGAAAAGCGATACCTATTCCGCAGAAGACCGCGCTGCGCTGGGAAAAGAGTTATCCGGCATTCGCGGCACCTTATTTGATCTTGCTAATACGCGCGACAGTCAGGGACGCTATATTTTCTCGGGTTATCATAGTGATACTGCACCCTTTGATGCGGCAGGAAATTATCAGGGCGGTAGCGAAGCGCGCCAGCAAACCGTAGCAGATGGCACTGGCATGTCGGTTAGCCGACTGGGCGATGCGGTATTTGGTGACATCTTTGCCGATCTGGATAAGGCGGTGGCGGAGTTGAGCCGTGATCCTATCGACAGAGACGAACTGGAGAAAGCCCTGAGCGCTGCCAGCCAGGCGGTCGACAAAGGCATGGATCGATTGGGCAAAGCGCAGGCTGAACTGGGCACCCATCTGCAGCAACTTGATAGCCTCGATTTAAGCGGTGAGAGTTTGATCAATGACACCATCGTCAAAGTACAAAATGCGATTGGCGCAGATTACGGCACCATGACATCGTTAATTATGGATTCTAAGATGTCTGAATATGCGTTAAATGCGTCGATGATGGTCTTTCAGTCGATGCAAAAAATGAACTTGTTCAATAAATTATAAATTTACCTTTCTGATTCTCAATATCATCGTGTAGCGCGAGAGTAAATCCTATGTTTAATAAAATAAAAATCTACACTGCGGTCAGCTTGATTATCGTGATGTTTGCTGTCGTCCTCTTTTCTACCGTCACTTTTTCGCTATTTAACGCTTATTCCAATAACGAGAACTTTAATAAAATACAGATCGCCTCGTATAGTAATAATCAGATGCGCGATGCTGCCTATAACATCAGTGCAGCACTGGCTAACACCAACGGCATTATGCTGCTGCAGGCGCAGGGAGAAACGGCCTCGCCAACGCTGCTGCAAACCACGGCGCTGATCCTGAAAAGCGCTGAAGAAGATATGCAGCAGTTTATGAGCTCACCGTTCAACAGCGAAGAGGAAACCAAAGTCGCCGAAGAGGTGAACACCGCTTTTAAAGCGGTGTATGACGTGGTGCAGATTAAACTGGATCAGCTCCAGCGCCAGGAGAGTTATCGCGGTTCACTGGAAAGTGAACTGGGGTTGCGCACCACATTGAATCAACGCATTGAGGGCTATAACCAGATTAATTTTAAGCAGAATCAGGAGTATGTCAGCCACGCGGCGAGCAATTACCGCACCATGCTGGTGATTGGGATCAGCGTTACCGTTCTGGCGGCACTCTTACTGATTAGTGTGCGTATCTGGCTGCGCAAGACGCTGGTGCGTCGTATGGAAGGCACGGTTGAGGTACTGAAACGCGTGGCGGCAGGTGATTTGAGCCGCCGCGTCGAGATCGGCAGCGCCAATGAAATCGGCACTATGCTGAGCGAATTGGAACAAATGCGCGTGTCGCTGACCGGCACCATTCTCAGTATTCGTGAGAGTGTGCAGCACATTCATACCAATGCGCAGGAAATTGCCCAGGGCAACAGCGATCTATCTGCGCGTACCGAGGAGCAGGCAGCCTCGTTGCAGCAGACCGCCGCCAGTATGGAGGAGATCAAAACCACGGTGCGGCAGAATGCCGACAACGCCCACACCGCGCGCCAGCTGGCGGTTAGTGCCAGCGACAATGCGCAGCAGGGCGGCAATGTGATGCAAAGTCTGGAGCAGATCATGGCGCAGATCACCGTCAGCTCGCGCCAAATCGCCGATATCAACGGCGTGATTGACAGCATTGCTAATCAAACCAATATCCTGGCGCTGAATGCCGCAGTCGAAGCGGCACGCGCCGGTGAACAGGGACGTGGTTTCGCGGTGGTGGCTGAAGAGGTGCGTAACCTCGCCAGGCGCAGCGCTGATGCAGCCAAAGAGATCAATCAGCTGATCCACACCTGCGTCAGCAATATGGATACGGGATCGCGCCAGGTGAAACAGGCCAGCGTCGTGATGCAGGATATCGTCAGCTCGGTGGCGCAGGTGACGCAGATTATGGGGGAAATTACCTCAGCGTCAGATGAGCAGAGCACCGGTATCAACCAGATTTCGCAGGCGGTAAACGAAATGGATCTGGTGACTCAACAGAACGCGGCGATGGTGGAAGAAGCCGCGATGGCGGCTGGTGGATTAGAAGCGCAGTCCGACGCGCTGGAGAAGCTGGTGGCACAGTTTGTGTTAACTCATGAAGGCTCCGCACAACCGGCTCGTTTGGTCAATAAAGTGAATAACCGCCATCAGGATCTGATATCGGAAAAAGAGAATACGCAGTGGGAATCGTTCTAACGTATTATCCATTAGTGAAATAAAGAGATTAAATAGCCCAGGTACTAAGAGCTTATTGCGCTATATAAATAATAACGCTCAGCTGATAATTAATAACAAGACTATCAGATGGGTGGCAATATGGATAGGTTATATAATGCATCCGGTCTGAATGATAAAAACGAACTGTGGCTAACCTACCATTATCTGGTGCGGCAGGAAGTGTTACGCCTGCAAAAAAGATTACCGGCTAGCGTCGAGTTCGATGATCTCATTCAGGCAGGTGCGATAGGATTTATTGCTGCGGTTGACAGTTATGACGCGAAGAAAGGTGTCACGCTCAGCGCCTGGATTACACAACGCGTGCGCTGGGCGTTAATCGATGAATTGCGAGAACGTGATTGGGTGCCGCGTCGGGTCAGAACCCATTCGCGTGAGATATCTGCGGTTATCCAGATAATTGAACAGGAGCAGGGCGCCAGTGCCAGTGAAAGAGATATTGCCGAACGAATGGGCGTATCGCTGCGGGATTTTCAACAGATGCTGGCAGATAATAACAACAGCCAACTTTTTTCCATGGATGAATTGCAAGAGCATTATGCCGATCTTTGGGAACAAGCTGATGAAGAACATGCCTTGCTGAACCCCCTGCATCACTCTATTCAGGAGGATTTGATTGAGCGTATTGCTGACTACGTACGTTATATTCCTGAGCGGGAGCAGCGCATCTTACAGTTTTATTATCACTATGATCTCAATATGCGCGAGATTGCTTTACTTCTCGACATTACGGAAACACGAGTGAGTCAACTTCACAGTCTGGCAATAAAACGTTTGCGTAGTCGAATGGATTATGATGGAGCAATCTAAAGTGATGCAGCACCTGCAAAGTTGTAAAAGGACATCATCGATAATTAATAACAATTAATAATATTATTATCGTTATTAATCATTTGGTTAGTTGGGTTTTTCATGTGAGGGTTTTCTGACGTGTTGTTACGGAAATTTCTGATGGCTATCATTTTTTCATTGCTGGATGCGGCTCAATCGTCGGCTGTTGGGATGATCGATAGTCACAAAAATGTTCACCCTACGACCACACGATTATCAGCATCACATGGGGAATGGATATTCCTCTCTTAATGACCTCTGCTTTGCACGATAAATATAAGGTGTTATCAATGTCTGACTTTGATGAGTATCTTCAGCATATCCACGATATGAATTTATCTTACCTTCTACTGGCGCAACAATTAATTCGACAGGATAAATTTGCGGCAGGTTTTCGCCTTGGATTATCGGAGTCTACCACTGATAATTTGAAGGCGCTGACGTTACCCCAATTGATGAAGCTGGCCTCGACCAATCAATTAATTTGCCGCTTACGCATTGATGATGAAGTCTTGATTGAGAATCTCACGAAAGAATCGCGGATTGAGGCTCTGCAGAAAATTCACACCGGCATTATCTTGTCGACGGATTTGCTTAATTCAATTAATAAAGAACCTATGGCTGTGGATTAAGGGGGCGAGAATGAGTGAAAGAAATTTATTGCAGGAAGTGCATGACGTTCAAATCGCCATGGAGTTGATCTCTCTCGGAGCACGTATGCAGGTTTTAGAATCTGAGACATCTCTAAGTCGACGACGACTATTACGCTTGTATAAGGAGTTACGTGGATGCCCACCACCGAAAGGCATGTTGCCTTTCTCCGAAGACTGGTTTATGTCGTGGGAACAGAATATTCACTCGTCGATGTTTTATAACATCTACCTGTATTTGAAAGTGACGGAAAAAGGTCCGCCGATTAACGTGTTGATGAAAACGTATCGGCTCTATCTGGAACAGTGTTACGGTCAGAGTCATGAGGAGCCCATATTAGGTCTGACGCGCGCCTGGACGTTAGTTCGCTTTATTGAGTGCGGCATTATTTCCCGTAAAGCGTGCCGGATCTGTCAGGGGGGATATGTGGTGATCACCGAGAACATCAAGAAACCCTTTACCTGCAGTTTGTGCAGCCCACCCTCACGCGCCAGTAAAAAATCTCAGGTTGACCACGTTAATCAACGGCACATTCAGGCCGCCGCCACTTTTATGCCGGTCATTGCCTGAGGCGCTAGCCCTATTTCAGTGACAAGAAAGTCATACGCCCGTGGCCAGTCTGGCGCGGGCTATCAATAATACAAGGAGCAATCGTGTTAGTTATTTTTGGCTATCTTGTTGTTATATCAACAGTGTTTGGCGGATTTATGCTGGCTGGCGGTCAAATGGCCGCGCTGTTTCAACCTATCGAACTGCTGATCATTGGTGGCGCGGGTATGGGTGCCTTTCTGGTGGGCAACAATATTAAGTCGCTGAAGGCCACGGGCAAAGCGCTGGTAAAGCTGTTTGTTGGCCGCAGCTACAGCAAAGCGATTTACATGGATTTGATGGCTTTGCTGTTCCTCTTGCTGTCGAAGAGTCGCATGCAAGGGTTGATGTCGCTGGAGAAGGACATTGAAGAACCGGAAAGCAGTGAGATCTTCAGCGCCTATCCGCGTCTGCTCAATGACCCCATGCTAAAAAATTTCGTGCTGGATTATTTTCGCCTGATGATCGCCGGCAGCATGAATGCGCATGAAATCGAAGCGCTGATGGATGAAGAGATTGAAACCTGCGAAGAGGAGCTGGAAGTGCCGGCTAACAGCATGAACACGCTGGGTGATGGCTTTCCCGCTTTCGGAATCGTAGCGGCGGTGATGGGGGTGGTGAATGCGCTGGCCGCCGCCGATCGACCGGCCTCCGAGCTGGGCGTGCTGATCGCCCACGCCATGGTCGGCACCTTCCTTGGCATCCTGCTGGCGTACGGTTTTGTATTGCCGCTCGCCACGCTACTACGACAGAAGAGCAGCGATCAGGTCAAAATTTTGCAGTGCATCAAAGTCACGCTGCTCTCCAGCCTAAATGGCTATGCGCCGCAGATTGCGGTGGAATTTGGTCGCAAAACCATCTTCACCAGCGAACGCCCCTCCTTTGAAGAGCTGGAAGAGCACGTGCGTAGCGTGAAATCGAACGCCAGCAAAATGAAGCCGTCGGACGCCAGCGCATGAAGGACGGCAGCCCGGTCATCATCGTTCGCCGCCGTAAAAAGCATAAACATGCGCATCATGGGGGGACGTGGAAAATCGCTTATGCCGATTTCATCACCGCGATGATGGCGTTCTTTTTAGTGATGTGGCTACTGTCGCAGTCCACCGCGCAGCAACGCGAAATGATTGCCGATTACTTTCGCACCCCGTTAAAAACCACGCTGGCGCAGGGCAACAAAGCCAGCCTCAGCGACAGCGTCATTCCCGGCGGCGGGGACGATCTGATTAAACAGCAGGGCGAAGTCTATAAAAGCAGGCTGGATGCGTTAAAGCGCCAGATGGAGAGCCTGAAGCGGGCAAAACAGAAACTGCAGCAGATGATTGCCACCGATCCCCGACTGAATAATTTCCAGTCAAATCTGCTGCTGACGCTCACGCAGGATGGTCTGCTGATTCAGATTACCGATTCGCAACAGCGCCCGATGTTCAAGCTGGGCAGCGAGCAGCCCGAACCCTACATGTTGGGCATTCTGGAGGCGTTGGTGCCGCTGCTCAACGAGTTGCCGAATGCGATCAGTTTGACCGGCCACACCGATTCGCTGCCCTACGCGGGCGGTGTCAGTGGATACAGCAACTGGGAACTGTCAGCGGGACGTTCCAACGCCACGCGACGCGTGCTGACCCATAGCGGATTGGCGGATGAACGTTTTCTGCGGGTGATTGGCACCGCCAGCCGTATGCCGCTGGAAGAAAGTAGACCAGAGGATCCGCGTAATCGCCGCATCAGCATTCTTGTCCTCAGCCACATGAAAGAGCAGGAGATCCAGATGGAAAATACCCTCGCGCAGCACCCTGATGCCCTATTGCAGGATGCCTCCATTCAGCCTGTTGAAGGACACTCCGATGGAATTGAATGATTTTTCGCAGATATTTTTCAGTGAAGCTGAAGAGTTGCTGGCAGAGATGGAACTGCACCTGTTGCAGCTGGATATTGCCGCGCCCGATATTGAGCAGCTCAATGCCATCTTTCGCGCCGCGCACTCGCTGAAGGGCGGGGCGGGTACCTTTGGTTTTGATGCGCTGCAGAAAACCACCCATCTGCTGGAAAACCTGCTGGATGAGGCGCGCAGCGGTGAACGCAGGCTTAACCGGGCAACGGTTCAGCTGTTGCTGGAGAGCAAAGACATCATGCAAAACCAGCTTGCCGCGTACCGCGCGTCTCAGCCGCCCGATGAGGCGCGCTTTCAATACATCTGCGAAGCCCTGCGGCAGATTGCGCTTGAGGCTGCCGAGCCAGCTGCGATAGCAGGTGATGCCGCTGAAGCTGAATTATGCATTACGCTGAGTGATGTCGAAGAAGGCGAACAAACGCTGCTCAGACAAGAGCTGGAAAACCTCGGATCGCTGCGCCATCAGGAGCAGACGTCGAAAAGCCTGAAAGTGGTGCTCGCCACCGCTACGCCAGCCGACGATATTCGTGCGGTGCTTGGTTTTGTGCTGAATGACACGCAGATCGCTATTGAACCGGTGGTCGCCGTACCTGCTGCCCCCACATTGACTGCGGAACCCGAGCCCACGGCTTCCGTATTGGCTGCACCTTCTGCGCCGACATCTACGGTGCCGCTTACTGCTCCGGCGCCAACCGCGTCCCCGGGCACTTCTACTGCTCCGGCGCCAACCGCGTCCCCGGGCACTTCTACTGCTCCGGCGCCAGCCACGTCTACGGCCACGTCTATACCCCCGGCACCCACGCCTTCTACCGCGCCGCGTGCGGCCAGCCAGGAATCCAGCAGCATTCGTGTTGCCGTTAGCAAAGTCGATCAAATCATTAATCAGGTCGGCGAGCTGATCATCACCCAGGCAATGCTGTCTCAGCTCACCCAAACATTGGATAACGCCAATCATGACGCGTTGCTCAACTGCGTGGCGCAAATGGAGCGCAACACGCGTGAACTGCAAGAGTCGGTGATGTCGATTCGTATGATGCCGATGGACTACGTTTTTAGCCGTTTTCCTCGTCTGGTGCACGATCTCGGTTCGCGTCTCGACAAAGAGATTGAGCTGACGCTGAAAGGCGGTTCCGCCGAGCTGGATAAAAGCCTGATTGAACGCATTATCGATCCGCTGACTCACCTGGTGCGCAATAGTCTCGACCACGGCATTGAAGCCAAAGCACAGCGCATTGCCCAGGGCAAAC
The DNA here is from genome assembly GCF_018257655.1 of Pantoea sp. JGM49. Lineage (NCBI taxonomy): Bacteria > Pseudomonadati > Pseudomonadota > Gammaproteobacteria > Enterobacterales > Erwiniaceae > Pantoea > Pantoea sp. JGM49. Next base: position 152,314 of record NZ_JAERJM010000013.1, read on the forward strand.
CGGGCACCGGCAATCTGACGCTCTCCGCTGAACATCACGGCGGCAATATCGTGATCGAAGTAACGGATGATGGCGCGGGCTTGAACAGGGAAAAAATTCTCGCCAAAGCGCGCTCGCAGGGCATGAGCATTAGCGACACGCTCAGCGATGACGAAGTGTGGATGCTCATCTTCGCCGCCGGATTCTCCACCGCAGAAAGTGTCACCGATGTCTCCGGGCGCGGCGTGGGTATGGATGTGGTGCGGCGAAATATTCTGGCGATGGGCGGCCATGTGGAAGTGCAATCGCGGCAGGGCAAGGGCACCACAGTGCGCATCCTGTTGCCGCTGACGCTGGCGATCCTCGACGGCATGTTGGTCAGAGTGGCCGAGGAGATTTATGTGTTGCCGCTGGGTGCGGTGATGGAATCGCTGATGCCGCAGGAGGAGATGCTGTACCGCTATGTGGGTGACGAACGTTTGCTGCAGGTGCGCGGCGAGTATTTGCCGCTGGTGATGCTGCGTCAGCGTTTTTCGGTAAGCGGGCAAGCCCCGAGTGATAACGGCATCGTGGTGATTGTGCAGAGTGCCGGCTGCCGCTACGCGCTGTGGGTCGATCAACTGATTGGCCAGCAGCAGGTGGTAGTGAAAAACCTCGAACAAAACTATCGCAAAGTGACCGGCGTGTCTGCTGCCACCATTCTCGGTGATGGCAGCGTGGCGCTGATTCTGGATGTGGTTGAGCTGGCAACCTTAGCGCATCCACAGGAAAACGCTGACCGTCTGCGTGTCAGCCAACAGGAGGTAGCAGCATGACATTATCGAAAGCGCTTCAGAGTGATACGGCAGCGCAGGAGTATCTGATTTTTCGTCTCGGCGATGAAGAGTACGGCATCGATATTCTCAAAGTGCAGGAGATCCGTGGCTGCGACCGGGCGACGCGCGTGCCCAATGCGCCGGACTTTCTCACCGGTGTGACCAACCTGCGCGGTGTCATCGTGCCGATTGTAGATTTGCGCGTGCGGTTCAGCCTCCAGGTGGTTCACCAGAATGAGAACACCGTCGTGATTGTGCTGAATCTCAGCGACCGCATTGTCGGTATTGTCGTGGATGGCGTGGTGGACGTGTTGTCACTGGATCACGAGCAGATCAAACCCACGCCAGATGTCTCGGCAGCGCTTTCCAGCCGTTATTTGTTGGGTCTGGGTGTGGTGGATAATCGTATGATGATTTTGGTGAATATTGAGAAACTGCTAAGCCGTGAGGAGTTGGATGCCATGGATGCTGTGACCGATGCGTTAGCGTAGCGGCACCGCGCTATCTTTTACGCTACCAGGCGGATGAGATTGCATGGCAGAATAGCCGCTCGTTTAACAGGAGGTGGATCATGACCGACGAAATCGACCAGCGTATCTACGAATTAGTACGTCGCTACGACGGCGTCTATCTGTTTAAACAAAAAACGCTGACGCCACAGATCGATATCGATACCGATCTTAACTTCGAGCGCGAAGAAGCGCAGGCATTAATGGACGAGTTCTTCAGCGAATTCGAGGTGGATCGCGGCGGATTTATGATTGATACCTACTATCCGGAAGAACCGTCACTGGCGCAGATCCTGAATCCCTTCAATAAGCGAGAAGTCCCGGTGGTGCCGGACTTTACCCTGGGTATGCTGATTGAATCCGCCAAAGCAGGGCGTTGGCTGTATGAGTAATACCAACGCCCCGCGATCACTTCACGTGCAGTTGCGGTTAATAATCGTGCCGTTCCAGCACGAAACGCGCGTTGAGCTTTCTTAAAAACTCAAATGTGGTCATGCAAGGAACACCAAATTGGCGGCAGATATTGGGCACTTTCACTTTGCGTGCGTTGGCAGGCAGAGGAAGTTCATGCGTGATAACGGTAGCCCCGATGCTTTTACTTTTTGCGATAATCCATGGGTCAGCTTTTGCCAGAAATAAATCGCGTGACCCTGGATTGAAATCGGCTTTCATTACACCTTCCTCTATTTGCTAAAAAATCAGCTGGGTATCATGATCATCATTAGCAATGAAATGTGCAGGCCTCGCTTTTACCCAGTCTGATAGCTCATCATTTCCGTCTCGTAATTCGCGGGCGATCATGTCTACGCTGCCGACAATGTTGAATGCAAACTGTCTATCCAGCCATTCCCAATAGCCGGGGCAAATATCCATTCCGTAATAAAAGTTTTTCGCCATGATATAAGTGTTTGCATCCAGCAAATATTTCAAAGCCCCATCTCCTCTGCAAATTTTGATAGCCTGGAAGGCTGCATACCATCCAGCAAATCGCTGGCTTCACGTAATAACATTTGACCACTCAGTGCCTGGCTTAAGACAGCACGAGAAAAAGAGGGGCTTATTTGTGCCTTCTTCGTTCTGAAATAACTGGGACCGCCGCTATCATTTTTACTGCGCTGTTGATGGGCAAGTTTCTGCTCTTGGATAAATTGCTGATAATCCTCATGGGAAATCAACTGAAGTGTCAAAGCTCTGCGGGCGATGACCCAACAACTGACATGAAAATGCCCTTCCAGCGGGGCAAGATTTTCGCGCCAGTTTTCCTTATAGGTATTCCATAAAGAGAGGAATTCACTCGCCGGAACCAGGAATTCGGCAGCAACGGCATTGCACAGGATTTCTTCCTGTCTGTGAGTTGATGTGCCTCCATCAGAAACACCGGATTGTCCAATCCAGATATGACCAAGCTCATGAATTAACGTAAATAGTCGAGCGCCGGGTGTATCTGCATGATTTATGAAAATAATGGGAGCAAAATCATCCGCAATGGCGAATCCTCTAAACTCATCCACGTTGAAAGGACGCGTATGATGATTGAGATAAGGCGCTCGCATTACCAGAATACCGAGATCTTCGATACGCTTTATCAATTCATTGTAATAGCTCTCCCAGGTACCGCGTGTTGGGTGCGCCGGTAGATTAAGCTTGTGGCGCATATCCTCAACTATCGCGTTAGCTGAACTGCCGACGGTAAAACGCCCACTAATATTGGGTGCCGCAATTAACTGTTGCTGTAAGTACTCTCTGTACCATTCCTGGCGCATCAGCATAACTTTCAACAGGTCGATCAATTCAGCACTTGGGCGCAGTGGCCCTTTGCTGCCAATTGTGCGCAAGTCTGGGATGGGCAGTTGTTCTTCGGGAGGATGGGGCAGGAAAAGGTAGCCAAAGGGAACATGTACTTTGCCAGCAAACGCCATTGCCTGATTGAATGTTAAGGGTTGCTGGCCACTTTCCCATTCCTGTAGACGTTCCAGGCTGATGCCGCACTTTTGTGCCAATTTATCCAGGGTAAAACCTGCCCGTTCGCGGGACCAACTGAGCATGGCAGGATTAATATTGGCAATTGTCATAAGGCATCGGGCGTTCAATGAATGTGATGAGAGTATGTGCGCAAGCTTTGAGTCGTTCAATACCTGACCAAATAACGCGTTCCACTCAAGCCAATGTGGCTCATTACGTGAGACGTTAACGCCGATGTTTCCATCAACCCAGCGGTCATGCCACTTCAGACTCCTTTTCTGCTCTAATATCAGCGCGCCAGTTGCCGTTCACTTATTAAAAAAAAAAGAGGAAATAGTGAGTTTTATTTTCTTGCGGGGCATCCGATTCACTGGTGTGGCGTCATTATCACGCAGGATCATGGAAAACCTATCAGCGCAAAAAATTCACTTCTCCCGCGCACTAAAAATCATCACACTAGCCACCTTTACCGTTATGGAGTGATGGCATGAAAACCCGATTGCTGCTGGCGTTCGCGCTGCTCACCAGTTTGAGCGTGCCATTGCTGGCAGATGAAGATGGCGTCTCCTTCAGCCATAAAGACTGGGAACTCGCCTGCGACAATACCTTAACCTGCCGCGCTGCGGGTTACAGCGCTGAAGAGGGCGCGGGTGGTTCAGTCCTGCTCACACGTGAGGGCGGGCCCAATGCACCGACCCATGGACGCGTGGTGCTGGCCGATACTGGCGATGATGACTCCAGGCAAGTGGATGCACTGGCGCTGTGGATTGATGATCACGCGCAGGGCGAGGTCACCAAAGTCGAGAACGATGAGTGGACGCTGACCGATGCGCAAACGCTGGCGCTGATTAATGCCATCAAAGGCAGTAGCAAAGTGGAGTTTCGCGGCGGCGAAGAGCCGTTCGAGCTTTCCAGCAATGGTGCCTTTGCCACGCTGCTGAAGATGGACGATGCACAGGGTCGTCTGAGTACGCCTGGCGCGCTGGTGCGCAAGGGCAATAAGCCTGAAAACAGTGTTCCTGCGGCGGTCGCAATGCCGGTGATTCAGCAGGTCAAAGTTGAGAAAGCCGCGCCTCGTCCGTTGAGTGCGGATGAACTGGCGTTGCTCAAGCCGAAGCTGATTGCTTCGCTGACCGATGACGACAGCTGCGATAATCTGGACCCTACGGATGATCAACCTGAAGAGGGCGCTGAGCCGCTCACGTTAACGCCAGTGGATGATACGCATGTGCTGATTGCCGCGCTGTGCTGGCGCGGTGCCTATAACGAAGGCTATGGCTATTGGCTGATGGATCGTGCATTTCAGGGTAAACCGCAGCTGATCACCGATTCCGGTTCCGATTACAGCCAGGGCGTGATTTCCGAGGCGCAGAAAGGCCGCGGTATTGGCGACTGCTGGAGTACAGCGGCCTGGGTATGGGATGGCAAGGATTTCGTGCAGAGCAGTGATGCTACCACCGGCATGTGTCGTGCGATTCGCGCTGGCGGTGCATGGCAATTGCCGACCCTGGTCACTGAGGTGAAGCCCGCCTCTTAATGCGTTGTGAGATTTTGTGAAGCCGGCACAAGGGCCTAATCGCCCTACACGCCCTGAGTTGGGTTCAGTGAAGTTGCAGCATTGAAAGTAGATTGAGTAGAGGGCGCGACCTGGCGCCCTCTCACGGTGATGAGGCGTTATTTACCGCAACACTGCTTGTACTTCTTGCCGCTGCCGCACGGGCAGGGATCGTTACGGCCGGTTTTCTCGCCCGCGAAGTGTGGCAGTTGGGGTTCCGGATCGGGCTGTGCCATGCGCTGTTCCTGCCAGTATTCATGCAACTCCAGCGCCGCCGGGCGAATGGCGTCAATGCTGGCCTCAAACTCCTCTGGCGAGAACGCTTCACGCTTTGCCAATTCCGCTTCACTGCCGTGCAGCGTGATGGCGGCCATCGCCGGTTGCAGGCTTTCAGGCAGTTGATCCCAATCTTGATCTAACGCTACGCCGCGCAGATAGCCATAACACCAGTCTTCCACCACAGTGAACTCCTGACCTTCCATCTCCTGCATGCCAAACAGGGGATCAAACTGATCCGGAAAATCAGCCAGACGCTCAGCAATGTCGTTGAAGTGCTGGAAAATCAGCGCTATAAAGCGATCCATTTCACGCTCGTTGGCCCATTTGGGAATGTGTTTCTTGTCGCCCCACAGCGCCACCAGCCACTCACTCGGTTCGATATCGTTCGGGCCGGAGAGCAGAGCCGTCAGCATGCCATCCAGCTCGGAAGTATCCACCACCGACTGTTCATTGCCGTATTTCTCCAGCATATCTTCCAGCCAGTTCAGTTCTTTCTCGGTTAACGGGCCTTGGTTCATACGGCATCTCCTGTGCGGTGCGGGTAGGCAAAATTTTGACGGCGCGATTATAGCGGTAAGCGGCACGGATTTACCGCTTTTTGCATATAGATTGCTGAAGCTTTCCTAAAAATCATTCGCCATAACATATTGCGCAACAGTATTGGCTGGAATGGAACGCGAGTGGCAGCGTAAACGCAGAACTTTACTGCGTTAAGGACCAAATTGTATGGCAGAAACATTGCCGGTGCTGGATTTGGCACTGCTGGAACTCCCGGATGCTGATCAGTCGCCTTATCTCGCCGAACTGCGCACCACGGCGCGCGATGTCGGTTTTTTCTACCTGATCAATCATGGCATCAATCCACAGTTGCTGCAGAACGTGCAAAGCATCACCCAGGCGTTTTTTGCCCTGCCGGATGAGGAGAAGCAGCGTGTCTCGATGATCCACTCACCGCATTTCCGCGGCTACAACCGGGCTGGCGTGGAATATACCCGTGAGCAACGCGACCAGCGCGAGCAGTTTGATATTGGCGCGGAACGTGTGGCGTTAGCGTTACAAGCGGGCGATCCCGCCTGGAAGCGTCTGCAGGGGCCAAATCTATGGCCAGAGACGCTGCCGCAACTCAGGCCAGTGATCCACGCCTGGCAGCAGGCGATGACCGGGATTGCACTGCGCCTGTTGCGTGCGTTTGCCAAATCGTTGTCGCTGCCGCCAGATGCATTTGATGCACTGTACGGCACGCATCCCAACGAGCATGTGAAACTGATTCGTTATCCCGGCCAGGCCAGCGATGCCAGCCAGCAGGGCGTCGGCGCGCACAAAGATTCAGGCTTCCTGACGTTTCTGCTACAGGATGAGCAGCCCGGCTTACAGGTTGAAGTGATGCCGGGTCACTGGGTGGATGCATTGCCGAAACCGGGCGCATTTGTGGTGAATATCGGCGAATTGCTGGAGATTGCGACCAATGGTTATCTGCGTGCCACGGTTCACCGTGTGGTATCGCCACCTGCACGCAAAGAGCGTGTTTCCATCGCCTTTTTCCTCGGTGCACAGCTGGATGCCGAAGTGCCGATTTATCAATTACCGCCGCAGCTGGCGGCAGAAGCGCACGGGCCGACCAGCGATCCCGCCAATCCCTTGCTGCGTGAAGTGGGCTGGAACTATCTCAAAGGGCGTTTGCGATCGCATCGCGACGTGGCAGCGCGTTACTACGCCGACGCCCAGAACACGGTTCAATCATAATAAAAGTAAGGAAAGCACATGACTAAAAAGGTGATAGCAACCCTGGTACTGCTCTCGGTATTCAGCACTTATGCTTCGGCAGCTGCCTTGCGTGTGGCGGCCGATCCGGTGCCGCACAGCGAAATCCTCAACCACATCAAACAAACCGATAAAAAGCTCGATCTGAAGGTGATTGAGCTCAACGGAAATCTTAACGCCAATGAACTGTTAGCGCGCGGCGATGTGGATGCAAACTACTTCCAGCATGTGCCTTATTTGCGCGATCAAGAAAAAGCGTTGGGGGAGAAATTTGCAGTGGTGGCGACGGTGCATATTGAGCCGTTGGGTATTTACTCGCATAAAGTGAAATCCCTGAAAGATCTGCCTGATGGCGCGCAGGTCGCGGTGCCCAATAATGTCACGAACCTCAGCCGTGCGCTGTATCTGCTGCAGGATAGCGGTCTGATTAAGCTCAAGGGCAGCAACGCCAGTTCACTGGTGACGACGGCAGACATCAGTGACAATCCGCATCACCTCAAGATCATTGAAATCGAAGCGCCACAGCTGCCGCGTGCACTGGATGATGCGCAACTGGCGATCATTAACGGTAACTACGCGTTGCAGGCGGGGTTAGTGCCATCGAAAGATGCGCTGGCGCTGGAGCAGCCAAAAGATAATCCGTATGCGAACGTGCTGGTGACGACGCCAAAACTGGCCCATGATCCGCGGATTCTCGAATTAGCCAAAGATCTGGAGTCAAAGCAAACTGCTGAATTTATCAACCAGCACTATCAAGGTTCGGTGATTCCGGTCAACCCATAATCCCGCCTCGCCACCTGTTTCTGGCAGGTGGCGATTCACCTCTTCTGTGTTATATTTCGCCACAAACACCCATCGCACTTTTTGCTAAAAATAAAAAATATCTTATAAATCAATTGCTATGAAAACTTTCACCAGGAATAATCGGTGATGCGCTGCATCATTCCGCGATCGCTGCTGTTGTGCTTCAGTTTGCTATTGAACGCCTGTGGCACGCTGTCACAAACTTCTGCGCCGGTCGGCGATAAAGTCTATCTCTCCCATGCGACCTTCAATGAAAACGTCGATGACATCGTGCGGCATTACATGCAGCAAAAGCAGGTGTCGGGCATCAGCATTGCAATTATCCATCAGCGCCAGCCTGCGCAGTTTTATAGTTTTGGCGTCACTGATGCGGTACACCGTTATCCGATCACACCCGATACGTTGTTTGCGCTTGGATCGCTCAGCAAAGGCATAACGGCGGAGGTGATCATTGAGCTGGTGGATCGCGGTGAGCTGCGCTGGAAGGATACGCTTGCTACGCTGCTGCCGCCGGAGGTGCCGCTCAGTGAAGATGCAAAACGCATCACGCTGCTGCAACTGGTCACGCACACCTCTGGCTTGCCGCGTCAGGATATGGATTTACCGATGTTTATGAAATTTATGGCGTATCTGCGCAGCGGTGAGAATTTTTACGGCAACCTCGATAGCGATGCAGTGCTGAGCTATCTGGCTGATTTTGACGCACCAGCAAAACCCGCGGCGCAGTACTCCAATCTGGGCTATGCGCTGCTCGGCTATATTCTGAAGCATCGTCTGCATCAGGGCATCGAAAGCCTGGCGCAACGCAATCTGTTCCAACCCCTGGGCATGACCAGCAGCAGCTTCAAACCACAAAGCCTGCGTGGCTATCCGATGCGTGCGCTGGGCCATGCGGGCGACCAGCCAAAGCTGATTCCGCGTGGTGAGTTGACGCCGGATTGGGCATTCAGCAATAACATGGTGGCCGCCGCCAGTTTGTATAGCAACGCACGTGATTTAATCCGCTATCTGGATGCGCATCTGCACAATGACGCCAGCGCACCCATCAATGCGGCTTTTGCGCAGGTCAATCACGGTTACGAGCAACATGGCAATCAGTCTCAGAATATTGCCTGGGTAACAGACACCTATGGTGATCAGAAAATCACTTACCAGGTGGGTTACATTGGCGGTTACTCCAGCTTTATCGGATTTGATAAGCAAAATGGCAATGCCATTGTGGTGCTGCAGAACGCCTTTAACTGGAGCAACTATCTGGGTATTGCTCTGTTGATGGATCTGGCACAGAAGAATCAGGCAGAGTAGCGAACATGGTTGCTTGCAATTTTACTGCGCCAAAAGTCGCTTTTGCTGAGGTATGCTGTGCAGCGAAATTTGACGCGCAAAACGCGCCGGGGGAACCTTGTGCGTGCTGCACTTGTCAGTAGATTGGACAGTTAATAATTAACCAGAGTGGAAATCACCAATGCGCAGGACACACGTCACCCTTCTTTCTGCAGGAATTTTTCTGGGCGCTTTGAGCCTGACTCCAGCCGCACTGGCTGAAGGCGAGCAAACGGATAACGTACCACCGCCACCTCAGGTGCAGCAGACCGCACCCGACGCACAAACTCAGGCTCCGGCAGTGGATGCCCCGGCCAGCAATGAACCAGCCGAATCCAGCGGTGATGTGGCACCGATTCGCCCATCGCAGAACGGGATGCAAGATGCCCCTGCCGGGCAAAATAATTACGATCTGAATACCATCATTATCGACTACAAAGAGTACAAAGTCGGTGATGTGGTACCCGATGAGTATCGTAAAAAGCAGTACACCATTGTGGAGTGGCAGCCACGCCACCTGCCAGCACCGCAGCCTGGTACACACTGGGCTTATATCAATGCCAACTACATCCTGATCACCGACGACAGCGGCAAGATTGTGATGGGTAAATCTGGCGACATCTTCTTCAAAGGTTAATCCTTTGTCGCGGCGGCTATCAGGCCGCCGCTACTTCACGTCCAGACATTGCGCGATGCGCGCGACGCCGGCAATGATTTGACTGGTACTGCTGTTGCCATACCCGAGCACCAACCCTTGTTGCTTTTCCTCTCCCAGATAAAACCCCGACAGTGCACCGGGCGCATAGCCGCTGGCCATCAGCCTCTCCACCACTTCTGCATCTTGTTGTGTATCAGCCAGGCGCAATACCAGATGCATGCCGCACTCGCCGCCCAGCAACGACGTCTGCGTCCCCAGGGTTAGCAACAGTGCTTCGCGCAAGCTGGTTTGACGCTGCCGATAGAGGCGACGCATTTTGCTCAGATGACGGCTGTAGTCCCCGCTGTGAATAAACTGGGCCAGCGCTTGCTGTTCGGGGCGATTTCCCCCGCGCAGTAACTCATGCAAGGCCGGACGTAACAGGGCCAATAGCTGGGGCGGCAGCACCATAAATCCAATGCGAAGTGCCGGAAACAGCGTTTTACTGAACGATCCCACATAAATCACCGATGATGGCTGCATCATGCCTTGCATCGCAGCGATCGGTTCGCCGCTGTAACGGAAATCACTGTCGTAGTCGTCTTCTATAATCCATGACTGATGTTGGCGCGCTGTGGCGAGAAGAGCCATACGACGAGGCGCGCTCATCACCACGCCTGTAGGATATTGATGAGTTGGGGTGTTGTAGATCAGCCGCGGCGGGCGCTGTTGCCAGTCACGGGTTTGCGGAGCCAGGCCTTGTGCATCCACCTGAATAGGCTCAACGCGCATATCCCCAAGGCGCATGGCGGCTTTTGCTCCGCGATAGCCCGGCTCTTCCACCCAACCTATGTCGCCGCGCTGGCTTAGAAGAGACACGCACAACGTCAGCGCCTGCTGCGCGCCTTCGGTAATGACGATTTGCTCCGGTGTGCAGCGGACGCCGCGCGCCAGTGCCAGATGTTGGGCCAGTGCGGCACGCAGAGCAGGCTCGCCGAGCGGATCACCGTAGCCGAGGAGCTGCTGTGGCTGATGCTGCATCACGCGATTAAGCGTTCGTCGCCACTGGGCCAGCGGGAAGTGTGCCAGCGCGGGAACACCGGGCCGCAGCGCCATCTCCTGGCTTAGGGGGCGGTGGTTGGAGCGAAGCTGCGCCACTCTTGGCGGTAACAGAAGGTCACTGGCGCTGACGTCGTGATTAGGGGAGGATGGCGGTTGCGCGAAAGGACTGATGCGGCTGCCCTGACGATCGCTAATCAAAAAGCCTTCGGCCTGAAGCTGTGCCCAGACGCCGGTTACGGTATTGCGTGACACCTTAAGGTCGGCAGCCAGTTGACGTGTTGAGGGCAAAGGCGTTCCTGCGGAGAGTGCGCCTGTCAGAATGGCTTGTTTAATGCGTTGTAACAGCTGCTGCTGTAGCGTAAGTGCGCCCTCGGGAAGTAACGGTGCCAGTAGCAGGCTGTGCAATTCACTCTCATTCATTATGATTCTTCGTGGATCCATAAATTTCACTGAATGTGGTGCTTTTTAACATGCCAGCGAACTGGCACGCTGTGCAACAGGTATTCTCTGACAAAGGAATAGAGCGATGACGCAACACACTAACCAGTACGGACAACCGGTAGGCGCACCTTTGCCAGAGTGGCAATCGCGCAGTTGGCCCGCTTATGAGACCTTTACCGGCCACTACTGCCGACTGGAACCACTCAGTGCTGAACGCCATGGCCGCGAACTCTATGCTGCCTATGCGCAGGCCAGCGACGGGCGTGACTGGACCTATATGTTTGCTGAGCCTTTCACCGATGAGGATGCTTATCTGGCCTATGCCAGCAAGATCGAGCAGGGTCGCGATCCGATGCATTTCGCGGTGATTGACCTGCAGACTCAGCGTGCCGTCGGAACGTTGGCGCTGATGCGCATCGATACCACGCACGGTTCAATCGAAATCGGGCATGTGGCTTTTTCGCCGCTGCTCAAGCAAACCCGTATGGCAACGGAAGCGCACTATTTGTTGATGCGCTACGCACTGGAGCAATTGGGTTATCGTCGCTACGAATGGAAGTGCGATAGCTGCAACCAGCCCTCACGCCAGGCAGCATTGCGGTTAGGTTTCCAATTTGAAGGCACTTTTCGTCAGGCAATCGTGTACAAAGGCCGCAGCCGTGACACCTGCTGGTTCTCCATTATTGATGGAGAGTGGCCGCAGTTGAAACAGGCCTTTGAGCGCTGGCTGGCAGCAGACAATTTCAATGAGGATGGAACGCAGCGCGCAAAGTTGCAGGCGCAGTGTTAATAGCATGTTGACAGCCGGGCGGGATACCCGGCTCAGTTGCTTAACAGATATTTGGTGGTAAACGCGATCATTGTGGTGGCGATAGTGAACATTATGCGTCTCATCCAGACATTGTCTTGTTTTAGCTCGGTAAAACCAATCTGCATGCGTTGATCTAATTCGTTAAATTTAGCATCGTGCTGGCTGAGTTTTTCATCGATTTTCTCAAACCGCTGGTCGATCATTTCAAACTTTTCATCTATTTTTTCAAATTTTGCATCGATCTTTTCAAATCTTTCATCGATCTTTTCAAATTTCATATCGATTTTGTCGAATCTTTCATCGATCTTTTGAAATTTCACATCGATTTTGTCGAATCTTTCATCGATCTTTTCAAATTTCACATCGATTTTGTCGAATCTTTCATCGATCTTTTCAAATTTCACATCGATTTTGTCAAACCTTGCATCGATTTTGTCAAATCGCTGATTGACCTCCGTTTCGAACTTGTCAACACGCCCTTCAAGAGAATCAATGCGCTGATTAGTCGCTCTTTGTTCTCGTACTAAGATTTCCGTTGCTTGCGACAAGTCGAATTTGGTTAAGGCATTTTCTTGCTGCATGTCAGCAAAAATATCCACCATGACTTCGGCCTGCTTGTCCGCAACGCCCGCGTCCTGCAAGGCTTTATAGGCTTTATGAGTGTTAAGCATTGTCAATATCATCCTTATTTCCTCTGGTGTCGTTCCATGAAGAAGCAAGCGTATCCAGAGGGTGATAGTTTCTCAATGTGACAATATGGATTTTGCGCGCTACCTCGGAAAAAATCAATGCTTACAATGAGTAACGTGAATGGCTAATAAAAAGGCCTGCGCACAGGCAGGCCTTGGTTTGTGAAAGAAATAGTTCGCGTTACGGCTGTGGAATTATTTTTATCTCTACCATACCGATACCCAATTTACGCGGGTCCTGGCCCGTGATGTTGCCATCGTTGGAGGGCTGGGGCTCCGGCGGTGCGATAACCAAATTGTGGCTGCCGTTGGGGTTACTGAAGTGCAGCGTGGTGGTAGAGAATTCATCACCGAGATTCAGTCTCTGCTCCTCATCACCGACGCGCACCGGGATGGGCCGATGCGCATTAGGGCCATAGGCGCGTGCGGTGATCACCAGATCAAAACGGGCGGGCAACGGATCGACATATTCGATGTTCACTTCCGGTGCCAGATTGGCATTCGACCATCTTCCCCAGCTCTCGGGCCGTGAAATCCCGGTGAAACCTTTCACGCCAGTGGGGGCGCCAGGCACGGTCAGCAGGAAGCTGTCGGCGTTATAGCGAATCGCATTATCTTCCACGCGAATCTGCTGCTCGTTAAGTTGATAAGTCGCGGCACTCACCTCGACTTTCGGGAATTGCGCTTTGCCCTTCCACTGCGGTTTATCGATGCGCGTTACCGTCGGTTTTGCGCCCATCTGGCCCATGGCGACACAGAGATCGGTAGAGAGGGCCAAATCAGGCTGCCATAAGCGGCCCATCTTGAAGCAGCGATCGACCCAGACGAATTTATCCGAGGCGGTAAAGTCCGCGAGCTGGTAGCGCAGTGGAGCAGAATATTCGCCTTCTGGCAGTGGCTCGACGCGATCCTGCCCGACGCGGAACAGAATCGGCAATTTGAAGGTTGATCCCGAGAAGCTGAAGGTGTTTTTGGGCTGATCGATGGTGAAGACATCCATCTTACTGGGGAATTTCCACAGCTGAATGATATCGGCTTTCCATGCCGTCACCTTCTGCGCCATGTCTTCAAACTGAGCCGATAAAGATGTTGAAGAGAGGCCGCTGCGGCCGAGTCCAATTGCCTTATCACCACCCAGAATATCCAGCACCGTCGCACCGTTATCCAGGGTGCTGCGTTTGCCATCCAGCACTTCCGCCTGTGGCTCGTCACCACGAATCACCATAAACAGATCGCGGCGCGGCTGCTTAATCAGATACTGATGCGCAGTGTTATTCATGGCCAGATGATCCGAACTGACCACGATGATGGTGTTTTTAAACCATGGCGACGCTTTGATACGCGCAATCAAACGCGCGACATGCTCTTGTGAGCATGCCACAGCGCTGAAGGATTGATTGGGTTTTCCATCGTAGCTGTAACTTTTACGCTGACAGCTGCGCGAGATAAAGCCGTCAGGATGATGGGTGTCCACCGTCAGGGTAAATAAGGCAAAACGCTTTTGCTGACGTGAAAGTTCTTCATACTTCTCAAACACTTCGTCCATCACCGTGTCATCGTAAAAACCCCAGTTGTTGCGGTAGCCAGGATCGGCAACCCGGCTCTTTAACTCTTCTGAACCATACATATGTGCGGGCGAAAAGCCGTGTGACAGCAGGAAGGTGTCCTTGCCCGCAAAGCGTAAATCCGCGCCCTGAATAAACCAGTTTTCATAACCGGAGTTCTTCAGGATATCGCCGAGGCAAATATTCTGTGGGTAGAAGCTGGAAAGCGAGGCCGAGGCGTTGCCATCAAAAGGCGCAAACAGGGGAATACCGCATTGCGAAGCCACCATCCCCGCGATGGTGTAATCGGTGCCTGGCAACTGTTCGGTTTCACTGAAATCGATGCTCTGGTCTTTTTCGCGACTCAGTTCCGGCGCGAGTCCGGGGAAAGCATCTTGATCAAAATAGGTGCGTTCAAGGCTCTCACCGTAGATGTACACCAGGTTAAGTTTGGGTTCGGGAATGGTTTTATTGGGCGTCTTATAATAGTTATCGAAATCAGAGTCGGCCAGACGTGAGTGCGAGGCAATAAGATCTTTCACCTGACGAAAAGCAGGTGTGGTTTGCACCGAACCTGCCGCGCAGGCGATAGCCAGTAAACTCCAGCCTAAATGATGCGGCCGTCTACGGCGGCGTAGCAGCCAGGAAAGTAGGCAAAACAGCAAAAACAGGCCAATGATTAATCCAATGGCGGGCACCACATATTTACTGACGCCGGCACCTGTCAGGCTGTTGGTCAGGGTATACAGCACCGCATCGGTGATGCCATCGCCGGTAAAATAGTTGCTGGCAAACAGCGTGGCATTGAGCACGATAAACAGCGTGAGCAGCACTAAGATCAGGATAAACCAAAATTTATTTCGCCCGGCTTTACAGGAGTAAACGGCGATTGCCGCTAAAAAGAGTACAACCGAAACCAACTCGGACAAGGTTTGATCCTCACATAAATTAGTGACGCCATCCCTGCGCCCTCGGCCCTCTTTGGGGGTTATGCGTCAATTTATATGGGCTGTCACAGTGCTGCAACATAACCACACAGAATTGTGCGGCGGGTTCCGATCCGTTTAAGGCAGGTTTATATTGACTATGGTTTGACCTGGCAGCAACGCGCGCGTCGCTGCCAGCGAGGGGCGAGGAGGGATTAGAGCTTACCAGTCAGATACTGCGCTTCGCCGTCGGCAAAGCTCCAGTCGCCTTTGCTGTTAGTGATAAAACTGATCATCAGATCGTTGCCCTGCACGCCACAATTTTCCTGCAACTCGCGCGCTAACTCTGCCATGAAGAGCGTTTTCTGTTCTTCGCTTCTTGGGCTGGTGTACACGCGCACCATCACCAGGTTATCGGTCCGCTCGAAACCCAGCCCAGTATCCTGAAACACCATTTGATAGCGTTTATTCTCATGAACAATCTGATAGCGATCCCGCGCGGGTACTTTGAACGCGGTTAATACCGCGCGGTGCGCGGCGTCCAGCAAGGTACGAATTTCTGATTCAGAACGGCCCTGAATCACATCAAAAGTCAGTAACGGCATAAATAAACCCTCGTTTTTGCTCACAAGATAAGAGTAGGATGTGGCTTTATGCTGCCGCTTGCTGCAGGAAAGAAAAAGCGCGCTGGTTGAAATGATTATTTATTATTTTGAACAATCCATATGAAAGAAATCAAAACTGATGCGCTCTGGGTGCATTTGCACTGGCTAACGGTGCTGGCTGAACTGGGCAGTTTTACTCGTGCAGCTGAACGATTAGATGTCAGCAAAGCGGCCATGAGCCAAAAGATTAAAGAGTTGGAAGAGATGGCGGGGGTGTCACTGGTGCAGCGCACCACGCGCAGCGTGCGTCTGACCTCGGCGGGCGAGAAGCTGGTGGATGAGTTGCGCGATCCTTTCGCGCGCATCGCTCAAAGCTTTTTCAGCGTACGTGATGAAGCCGGGCCAGTTCGCGGCCTGGTGCGTGTCAGCGCGCCGGTGGCATTTGCACGTCAGCAGCTGGTGCCGATTATCGGTGATTTTTTGCGAGAGTATCCGCAGGTGCGGCTGCAGTTGGATGTTACCGATCGCTTAGTGTCGTTAGGCAGTGAAGGATTTGATCTCGCCATCCGCCACAGCCAGACATTGCCCGAAACCCATGTGGCGTTGCCGCTGTGTGAGACGCGCGCGCTGTTAGTGGCCTCGCCGGCTTATCTGGCGCAAAACGGTGTGCCTCAGGTGCCAGAATCGTTGCAGCAACATAACTGCCTCTACTACCCGCGTGGTCTGGAATCGCCACAATGGCGTTTCCGCCCGGTGAGTGGCGGCAGTGAATCCGTGCAGGTGAAAATTCAGGGTAATTTTGCCACCAATAACAGCGAATCAATCCGCGATGCCGCGTTGCAAGGGCTGGGCATTGCCATGCTGCCCGATTTCAGCGCCGCGGCGGCGCTGGCAGCAGGCACGTTGCAACAGGTTCTGCCGCAGTGGCAAACCGTGGATGCTTTTGCCGATCGGCTGTGGGTGGTACGCCCGTATGCGGCACAGGTGCCACGGGCGGTGACCACCTTTATCCACTGGCTACGCGCGCGCTTTGTTGATGGGTGAAGCCAACGCCATCGCCGCATGCGGCTGCATCATCTCACCCAGCAGGCTGCTGCGGTTGTAATTGCCTAAACGCAGGTTGAAGTCGAGGTGCATCTGTTCGTTACCGCTGAGCTTAATCACCGGTGGTGGTGTCATAGGACGCTGGTTGAACAGGATGGCATGTGCAAACGCCTCGCTTTTCCAGCCGCTCAAACGCTGATAATAGTAAGCGTTGGCTTCACACTTGCGCAGATAGAGATTCACCCGACGATATTCCCGCATCGCCGCCTGTTGTGCCAGTGAACCCAACTGCTGCTGAGGTTGATCAATTTTCTGGGTCAGGAGTGAAAAGTCATCGCGCTTGTTGAGCTCGTTGAAATAATTCTGCTCACCCAGATGTTTGATGGGTGCGTATTGCTTCTGCCATTCACGAATAAACGGGTTATTCGGAGCCGCCGCCAGAAACCAGTTTTCAATCACTGGCGCCAGATAATTGACGGTGGAGTTTTCACGATAATAACCAATCACATCCATGCAGCGCTCTTGATGAGCACGATGTACCCATGAGAGATCTTCAAATAACAGCGTTCTGCAATCAATGGCAATACCGCCGTAGCGCAACAGCAGTTCCAGACGAATGACTTCGCTTTTTTGCTGTTCGCTTAATAATGTTGAGGTGAAAATAAAATCAGGTAAAACTTCTTTTACCGTTAATCGATTGAGCAAATAGATATCGTGATCAGGATTATCTTTGCGCAGCTTTTGAATATTTAACATCATGGATTTCGGTAAATATTCATTATCCCAATACATCCACACTTTTTTCGGTATTTCTGGCAGCGACTTTTCGCCAGAAAACAACACGATATTGTCCTCTTCGCGAGGATCGTACTCCGGCGCGCAGAGCGCAGTATGCTGTTTTTTCTGCAGTAATGTCTGGCTGGTAAAAGCGATTCTTTTCCAGTTCTGCCAGAGCGCGAGCGCTGGCTGGAGACGTTTTTTATTCATGGTGCACCTGATTATTGTGATTATGGTGGCAAGGATTCCCTGATGCTGGCAGCTTATGCGCTCTTATGTTTCCTCACGGCTGTGTGTAAAAAGTACTCACATCAGCTTAATAAAGCATTCTGGCCTTAGAGGCTATGACTTTTTTTTTCTTTCAGATAAAACGGAAAATGAAGGATCCGTTAAGGGTAAAATTTCCCGGAAATAATTGAATGGCCGACTGATTTTATAATTAATCATCATTAGGACTATTCCTAATAAAATAACTTGGCCTTGGCGCTGGCTGCGGCTTAGATAAAAAATCCCCGCATTCAAATGGTTTAAAGCGGCTACATTTTTCGCTGGCCTGGCAGGGATTTGCCCCTTCCTGATGCAGGTTAACTACGCTTAGACGAGGTGGTTAACACAAAGGAGGCACTATGCAGCCACACAACCGTGGATTACTGGCGGTCGATAAGCAGGGGAATCGGGTTCTGTTTCTCGATCCCGACACCTTTGCCGTGCAACAGGAGCTGAATGCGTTTCCGCCGCGTCCGCATGAGCTACTGATGTTGCCTGAGCAAGATAAAGCCTATGTGCCGATCTATGGTGATGGCATTCATGGAGACAATCCCCACCCCGGTCACAAAGTGGCGGTGATCGATCTACGCAAACGCCAGATCAGCGGTTTTATCGACTTATCTCCGTTGCAGTCGCCCCACAGTGGCCAATTGGGCCGCGATGGCAAAGTCTACCTCTGCTGTGAAAACAGTGCGGCCGTGGCAGTCATCGATCCCGTTACCGATAGGTTGGAAAAAATGATTAAGCTGCCATCGCACAATGCGCATCGTCTGACGCTCTCACCCAGCGGGCGTAAATTGTTCACAGAGAACGAAGAAGACGCCAGCATCACGGTGGTGGATCTGTGCGAGGCAGAAGGGCGCATCATTGACAACATTCTGCTGCCGGGGCCGATCTCCGGTATCGCGGCCTCGCCGAAGCATCCTTATCTGGTCGCTAGCGCGGCCGACGCGCCGTTACTGTATGTGGTCGATCGCCAAAGCCATCGTATTCGCCAGCGCATTAAACTCACGGCCCATCAACAGCCCTGCCAGGTGGTACGTTTTAGCGCCAACGGTGAGCGATTGGTAGCAATTGGCGATCAGGAGCCGCTCATCACACTGTTTGATGATTTACTCAATCCGTTGGGGGATGTTCCGGTCGGCAACAAACCGATGGATGGCTGTTTTAGTGCTGATAATCGAACGCTGTTGATTGCCAATGAAGGCGATGGATCATTAAGCGTGATTGATTTGCTGCAAATGAAAGTGATAGCGACCCCGAACGTCGGAAAAGGCTGTGAGGTGCTGAGTTACTTCCAGTTGAACTGACTGCGGGGGATCTCCTTGTGGCAACGTTCGTCAGGCACCTGATCGCGACGTTTGATTGGACGTAACAGGGTTAAATAAACGGGCGGTGGTAAATCGCGCTGCTCCAGTGGCGGCTGCTGGCATGTTTTTCCGCCTGCCAGCCGCGTTTACGCAATTCCCGGGCGATCATTTTGTTCATGATGCCGTGCCCCACCAGTAACACCGTTCCCTGTTTTGATAACGTGACCAACTTATCTGCCGCCTGACGCGCCCGTGCTCGGGCATGAGTCAACGATTCCACATGCCCGGCGTAACCGCATAACCATAACAGGCGCAAAAGAGCGAGCCAAACAGTCAGCGGCAGGTGCAGGCGTTCGAACGGCAGCAGCGGCATGGCCACTTCACTGAAAACCTCATCCACCTCATGCGGTTGCAGGCCGAGACGCGTGAGCGATGAACGCGCGCGGGGTAGCGGGCTGGAGGCGATCACGCGGGCCATTCGAGCGATGGCCATACTGCGCGGCGGCGGCGAGTCGCAAATGTCGGCCAGGTCATAGCCTTCACACCAGTCGGCCAGCGCTCGCGCAGTAAAGCGCCCGCTGACCGGATGGTCAGGTTTACCGTGTCGCATGAGGATGATGGTCATAGGCGCCCTGTGTGATTTTTACCCAGTGTAATGCAGGTGATAGCTGAACCGCACTGGCGAAAGGGTTTTAAGATTAATTCGCAATTGTCATTAAAGCTTAACTGATTTGTGCGAAAAAAAGCGCGATGAAGGATCAGCCACAACTCAGCTAATGATAAGCAACGCTCGTTAATTGCATTGAGGTTAATGCGCTGCTGTTGGTTTGAATGAGCTGTAATGTTATGAATTAACGCCATTTTTGCTTTCTAATCCCGAGCTATAGTGAAGATAAATTAATTATTTTCACTTTTATCACTTGATTTATCTACGCGCGTAGATAGACTGTGTCCACAGTGATAACTCACGGTGCCAGAGACAAAGTTGGCCTTGAGATGACGTGGTTACATTTGCCTTATTAATGCGATCGATGAAAAAAACATCGACGAGAACAGGCGAATGAGTGAATTCCAACACCAGGGAGTTCTTTTGACTTTCATCCAGGTTTGCCTACTGAACGTCTTCACCGGGGAGTTCCGCTTGTTGCAAGGGAACCGTCCCACGGAAGGGCGTTTGCTGTTTTCACCTATTTCAGGGAAAAGGTCATGACGGTACATCAGTCCGTTTCGCAACAAACTTCACTGAGCACCTCTTCAGCTGCTGACATGCGGCTGGAAACCTCTTCTGGCCGCAAAGATTTCTGGCGCGCCACCTTCTCTTGCTGGCTCGGCACGGCAATGGAGTATGCGGATTTCGCACTCTATGGCCTGGCAGCAGGCATCATCTTTGGCGATGTGTTTTTCCCCAATGCCACACCCGCTATGGCGCTGCTCTCCAGTTTTGCCACCTGGTCCGTCGGGTTTATTGCACGTCCAATTGGTGCGCTGCTGTTTGGCTGGATCGGTGACCGCAAAGGTCGCAAGACCGTGATGATCGCCACCATCATCCTGATGGGCGCATCGACAACCTTGATTGGTCTCATCCCTTCTTACGCCACGATCGGCGTCTGGGCACCCGCTTGTCTGGTGCTGTTGCGCTTTACCCAAGGGTTGGGCGCCGGTGCGGAACTGTCTGGTGGCACCGTGATGCTGGGCGAATATGCCCCGGTTGCGCGTCGCGGTCTGGTCTCTTCCGTGATTGCCCTCGGCTCGAATAGTGGCACGCTGATCGCTTCGCTGGTATGGCTGGCGGTGATTCAGATGGATAAACAAACCCTGCTGGATTGGGGCTGGCGTATTCCGTTCCTCAGCAGCGTGCTGATTGCCGTGGTCGCGTTGTGGCTGCGTCGCCATCTGCGTGAAACCCCGGTGTTTGAGCGCCAGCAGGCGCAACTGCAGGCAGAGCGTAGCGCCACATTGCAGCATGCCGCCGCCGAGATTGATACCCGCAGTTTCTGGCAGCGCAGCCGTGCGTTCTGGACGATGGTCGGCTTACGTATCGGCGAAAACGGTCCTTCTTATCTGGCGCAGGGCTTTATCGTCGGTTATGTCGCGAAAGTGCTAATGCTCGATAAGTCGGTGCCAACGACGGCGGTGTTTATTGCCTCGCTGCTGGGTTTCCTGATTATTCCGTTTGCCGGTTGGATGTCTGACCGCTTTGGCCGCCGTATCACCTATCGTGGTTTCTGTCTGCTGCTGATGATTTACGCCTGGCCGGCATTCAGCCTGATGGACAGCCGTGACCCGGCGATTGTGATCCCGGTGATGGTCGTAGGCATGGCGCTGGCCTCGCTCGGTATTTTTGGGGTGCAGGCCGCGTGGGGTGTGGAAATGTTTGGTGTCAAACACCGTTACACCAAGATGGCGGTGGCAAAAGAGCTGGGGTCTATCCTTTCTGGAGGGACAGCACCTTTGGTGGCTGCGGCGCTGTTATCGTTCACCGGACACTGGTGGGCGATTGCCGTGTACTTCTCGGCGATGGCGACCATCGGTTTTCTGACCACGTTTGTGGCACCGGAAACGCGTGGGCGCGATCTGAATCTACCGGAAGATGCGATCTGACGCGCAACACGCTGTAAGTGAAACAGTGCCATTGGCCGGTTATTCCGGCCAATGGCATTCATGCAGAGGCAAGAGCATTGGCGAAATCCCCAGGCGGAAATGTAACACGTAGCGATGTGGCGAAAGCCGCCGGCACCTCAGTGGCAGTGGTGAGCTACGTGATTAACAACGGACCGCGCCCGGTGGCGGAAGCCACGCGGCTGCGCGTGCTGGAAGCAATTAAACAGACGGGCTATCGACCGAATGCGGTGGCGCGAGCATTGGCATCCGGCAGCACCAAAACCTTTGGCCTGGTGGTGCCGAATATCAGCAACCCCTTCGTGGCTTCGATGGCGCATATGCTGCTGCAGGAGTCGCTGGATCACGGCCACGTGATGCTGCTGGGGGATGCCGGAGATGATCGCAAGCGTGAGCTGGAACTGATTCAGGGCTTGCTGAATCGTCAGGTGGATGGCCTGTTTTATACCAGTGTCGATCGCCACCCATACATTGATGTGATTCAGGCCAGTGGCACACCGCTGGTGATGCTGGATCGCGTTGCCCCCCGTCCTGGCGTGAGCATGTTGCGGGTCAATGAGCGCGAGGCCTCGCGTCAGGTGACTGAACATCTGCTCAGCCACGGTTATCAACAGGTTGGCATGATCAGCGGTCCGCTGGAGATGTTGAATGCCCAGGATCGTATTCAGGGCTGGCGCGATGCCATGGCAGAGAAAGGCCTGCAGGCAGATGAAGCCCTGATTTTCCCTGCCAGCTACTCGCGACAAGGCGGCTATGACGCTACAAAACGTATGATTGCCAGCGGACAGGTGCCGCGCGCGCTGTTTACCAGCAATGAGGGCCAGGCGATTGGCTGTATCCGTGCGCTCTCTGAACACGGTTTGCGCGTGCCGCAGGATGTCGCCCTGGTGTGCTTTAACGGCACCGATCAATCCGCGTTCCATGTCCCGACATTGACGACCGTACGTCAACCGCTGCGGGAAATGGCACGCAGCGCTATCGCCATGCTGAAAAATGGGGATGGCGAAGCCCAACTGGCAGAGTTCCCTCACTATCTTGAAATCGGTGAGTCCTGTGGCTGCCTGCTTACTCAAAAAAAATAAACCTATAACATTATGAAAAGACTGATTATTGATTGTGATCCGGGAAATGGAATTGCAGGGGCGAACACCGATGACGGCCTGGCGCTGGCACTGGCGTTGGCATCACCTTCGCTGTCGGTTGAACTGATCACCACCGTCACTGGCAATACGCCGAGTGCGGTAGGGGCGCAGGTTGCCAAAGATTTACTCCAGCGATTAGGGCTGAATATTCCCGTAGTGCAGGGCGCGTTGCAGGCACTCCGCGAAGACCCCGCCCCCTGGCGCGCACGCCTCGATGGCGTCAAGGATGCGAACCTCGCTGAACTGTGGCGGGGCGTGCGTAAGCCGCAGTTGCTCGCGGCAGATGGCAATGATGCCGCAGGTGTGATGGGCCAGCTGATTTGCGATAATCCCGGCGAATTTACTCTGGTGGCGATCGGTCCGCTGACTAACGTGGCGCAGGCGTTGCAGCGTTATCCACAGATGGCTGAATCCGTGGCAGAAATTGTGATTATGGGCGGTGTGTTCGCTTTAGATGATTACATCAAAGACACCAACTTTGGTCTGGATCCCGAAGCGGCGCATCAGGTGCTGCACAGCGGTGCAGCCATCACGCTGGTGCCGATGGACGCCACGACACAAACATTGATGACCCATCAGGATCTTAATCGTCTGACGACCAACGATCATCCGTTACCGCAATTTGTCCGTGAAACGTTGCGCCCGTGGATTGATTACTCGATTCGCACCCGCCATCTGCCAGGCTGCTGGATCCACGATGCGCTGGTGATTGCCTGGCTATTGAATCAGCGCGTGGCGGATGGGGTGGATTACTTTGTCGATATTGAGTTACGCGCTGGCGCAACGCGCGGCAAGAGCTGGCGGTATCGGTCGCCACTGCGCCTGGACATTGGCGTGCCGGAGCAGACCGGGGCATTGGTGCACGTGATGCAGAACGTCAACAATCCGTTGCTGCTGGAGATGATTGAGAAGGCGTTTAATCAACTGCAGCGCTGAATGCCCATAGATGGGTGCGGCACACTGAGCCGCACCCGTCTTCCTGCCATACCGCCAGGAATTTGCCCTTTCAGATGGCACTGCTGTACGGCGGTGCAATGTTTCACTCGATGACACGCTTCCTTACACCGCGAATCACTCCCTGACAATTCCCCGCCGCAGCCCCCCTTTCTGACATGCTATATACAAATAGTTAACACAATAATAACCAGCGAAATCATTCGCCGGATAACGTTCCAATAAATTCTGGTCAATGAACCGGAAGCTAATCAGACAGGATACCCCTATGTTCAACTGGACTGCGACCCAGCGAAACGTGGCGTTTGCCAGTTTCGCCAGCTGGACGCTGGATGCGTTCGACTTCTTTATCCTGGTGTTTGTACTCAGCGATCTTGCCCAGTATTTCAACACCAGCGTCTCCGATGTTTCTGTTGCCATTATGCTCACGCTGGCGGTTCGACCAATTGGCGCGCTGATTTTTGGCCGTCTGGCTGAGAAGTATGGCCGCCGCCCGATTCTGATGCTCAATATCGTGATGTTCTCACTGTTTGAGCTGCTCTCTGCATGGTCACCGAACTTCACCGCCTTCCTCGCCTTCCGCGTGATTTACGGCGTGGCGATGGGCGGCATCTGGGGCGTGGCATCGTCACTGGCAATGGAAACCATTCCGGATCGCTCGCGTGGGCTGATGTCCGGCATCTTCCAGGCGGGCTACCCTTGTGGCTACTTGCTGGCCTCGATCATTTTTGGGCTGTTTTTCGAGTCGGTAGGCTGGCGCGGCATGTTCCTGATTGGCGCATTGCCGATTCTGCTGCTGCCATTTATCTATTTTAAAGTGCCGGAATCCCCGGTCTGGCTGGCTGCACGCGAGCGTAAAGAGAGCACGGCGCTGCTGCCGATTATTCGTCAGCACTGGAAAATCTGCATCTACATGGTGCTGCTGATGGCGTGCTTTAACTTCTTTAGCCATGGCACCCAGGATCTCTATCCGACTTTCCTGAAAGTGCAGCATCAGTTTGATCCGCACACCGTGAGCATCATCGCCATCAGCTACAACATTGCGGCGATGCTGGGCGGGATTACCTTTGGTGCGTTGTCAGAACGCATTGGCCGTAAGAAAGCGATTATCCTTGCCTCCTTCCTTGCGCTGCCGGTGTTGCCGCTGTGGGCGTTCTCCAGCGGATCCTGGATGATTGGCATCGGCGCGTTCCTGATGCAGTTTATGGTGCAGGGCGCGTGGGGCGTGGTGCCGACCTATCTTACCGAACTGGTGCCTGCGAATGCACGTGCGGTACTGCCGGGCTTTGTTTATCAGTTGGGTAATCTGATTGCCTCGGTCAATGCGACCTTGCAGTCACGCATTGCCGAGGCTCACGGCGGCAACTACGGCCTGGGGATGGCAATCGTTGCCGGTACGGTGGCGGTGCTGATTTGCGTGTTTGTCGCCTTCGGGCGAGAGACGCGGGGTATTGAAATATCCGGTGCCGTGGCGCGCGAACAGCGTTAAAGCGCCTCGCAGACGTCGACCCATTTCGCCGCAGTCAGCTCAGCCATGCGCTGCGGCGAAATGCGCACTGCACTGTGAATCGAACCTGCCGCGGGCAGCACTTCATCAAAACCGCGCAGGGTCACATCACAATAAACGGTCAGCGGATTTTCCAGTCCAAAGGGGCAGACGCCGCCTACCGGGTGTCCGGTCCAGTTCACCACCTCATCGACACTCAACATGCGGGCCTTAGCGCCGAGTGCGGCTTTCAGCTTGCGGTTGTCGAGGCGGGCATCACCGCGCGTGACGATCAGCACAATGGCATCCTTCACTTTCAACGACAGGGTTTTGGCGATTTGCCCCGGCATCACGCCATGGACGCGTGCGGCCAGTTCTACCGTGGCGGTGCTTTCCGGCATCTCGATGATGTCGATATCCGGTGCATGTTCGGCAAAGAAGTGCCGTACCGACTCCAGGCTCATTTTTTTCTCCGGTAAAAACAGAGCCTAAAAGCTGCCATAAGGGGGGAAAAGTGTAAACGGGATAAAAAGAGAATCTGTAACAGAATGCGCGCAGGTTAAACCACTTTTAACGTGCAGTTACCACAGCGTTCCACGTCCGGAATGCGATAGCGCTGGCAGCAACTGCGACGTTCCATCTCGCCATGACGCGGGATCATGGTGCGATAAAGCGGATTGTCGCTGCCATCCAGCAGCGTCTGGGTGAAGAACAATGCCTGTTCCAGCTGAGTGATGACGGGCGCGGATAACTGGCCTTTCAGTTCACCGAGGAACCAGTAAAACGAATAACCCATGTTGTTCCAGATGAGTTTGGCGTTGATATCACCGTGCTGCGTCATGCCGTTGACAGCCGGGATCAGGCATTGCTGAATCAGGCGGTCAATGCGCTGCTGTGCACTCAGGTAACGCGCCTCTTCATCTTCTTGCACATCAATCCAGAAAGCACAGGGATGGCCGTTTTTATGAAATTCCACATGAATCAGATGGGGTGCGCACTTCAATGCCCGC
Organism: Pantoea sp. JGM49; assembly: GCF_018257655.1. NCBI lineage: Bacteria > Pseudomonadati > Pseudomonadota > Gammaproteobacteria > Enterobacterales > Erwiniaceae > Pantoea > Pantoea sp. JGM49. The sequence continues at coordinate 178,625 of NZ_JAERJM010000013.1, forward strand.
GGCTCCTGCAGCAACATCAGCATCAGCGGGGGCAACAGCAAGCCAAAATACCATTGTGCCCAAAGTGACTGCAGCGGTTTGGCTTCCTGTTGCACATCAGGGTGATTGCGATAGAGATAATCGCTATAGCGCTGTGTCAGGCGACGATAGTGCAGCGGAGTGGACCACTCGGCCAGCGTCAAGGTCCCTGCGGGAGCGGCCTGGCCGAGTTTGACGTTATCCAGCATGTAGCTTCGTTGCTCACGCATCAGATCTTCCAGTGCGCTCGCTAAGCTGCGGTCGCTCTGCATAAAGATCAGAGGATGGTCGCTAAAGCGATGATCCTGACGCGTAATGATGGTCATGCCGGTCCTGAGTGATAACGGGAATCGTGAGACAAATGATAATCGTTACTGTCAATGCGAACAAGATGTCATCAAGCGAAGAAGGGGGATGGCGCCACTTATCAGGATCCGATGCCGCTCCGTGATAAATGGCTTCGCTCATCTACCGGTTACATCAGGTCATTACTGACTTGCGTCAGCCTCGGCAAATCTTCCCAGGCGAGTATGGTGTTACGCCCCTGATTTTTCGCGACGTATAATGCGCGGTCAGCATTTGCCACCGCCTGGTCAAACTCATCGCCAAAAATAGGCGCGATCCCGGCACTGATGGTGACATGAGTGGAGACCTTTTCATTAAAGCGATGCGGGATTTCGAGGTCCACTACGTACTGACGAATGCGCTCCGCCAGCTTCATCGCAATCGAGGCATTAACGTTGGTCATCAGCACCAGAAACTCTTCACCGCCATACCGTGTTACCACATCGCGTGAACGCACGGCATCACGAATGGCAACCGATACCCGCGCCAGCGCCTGATCGCCCATCGCATGACCGTAGTTGTCGTTGTAGGCTTTGAAGTGGTCAATATCCAGCAGCAGTACGTAATGACTGCCCGCGTGGTTTTCCAGGATGGTGTCGAGGCGATTTTTCAGGCCACGGCGGTTATACAAACCAGTGAGCGGATCCAGCATACTCAAATCGCTAAAACTCTCTTTTTCCTCATATAGCTGGCTAACCAGTCGTCGGGTAAAAGTATCAAAGCGGCGGCGCATTAAATGATGCAGCGAGAAACCAATCAACGGCAGCGTGATCGTAAAAATGATCATCATTAAATGCTGACCATCATCTAATAACAATACGGTTAATACGGGGGGCGTAATGTGTAAACAAAATGCGATCAAATAATCACTGAGCGCAATGGCACTGACAAAAAATACGCTTAACAAGCTGATTATTAAAAAGCTGCCATCAAAATAAAAAACCTGATGATACCTGTGGTTAATGTGCCATGCCCAGAGCGCACCTAATATCATGGCAACAGGATTTAATAGCGGTAATTTCCGTTTTGGCATCATCAGACAAACGGTCAGTAATGTCAGGCTGAAAGCCGCGACGATCCCTACTGGCAGCGAGCTTACCGGGCTATCTGTGCCTAAAAAAGGTAACAGGCAAAAAAGCGAAACGGCGACATTTAAAAACAAAAAGAGCATCAGCGAAAGCCGATATTTGCTGTGTTTCAACTCATCATAAGATTGTAATTTCATTATTATTACTCTTTACAGCCCTGAAATATCAAAGCGCTACCCGTGGGAAATACTCCCGCAAATCGGATAGTGAGCACGTTATTGACGTGTTATCGAAATAGTTATCGGCGGCAATTTAGCATTTTCCAGTAAATCTGTCATCCAACGCATCCCGCGATAAAAAATTCGCTGCAAGATGAGAAATATTGTCATATGATAATACGAATATTTATCATTTGAGGGTTGCGCGATGATCATGGCGATGATGGCTGCCTGCGGCTTATGGGGCGTGAGCTGGATGATGGGTAAGCGGCTAGACAGCGGTTGGGGAGTTTTATTGCCCTGTGCGGCTTTACCGATTTTCGCGCTGTGGGAGCCGAGTTTCAGCCAGTGGCGCGTGGTGATGATTGTGGCACTGTTGCTGACGGTAGTGATGCTGTTCCATCATCGTCTGCGTCACTATCTGCTGCTGCCTTCTTGCCTGGCATTGGCCGGGGGCGCTGCGGCCGTTACGGTGAACTTCCACATTATTTGATGCCGTTTTCGAACGGCAGAAACGACAAAACACGCTTAGCGCGTGATTTTTTTGGTTTAATTCAACATTGGGAATTGACTGCCAGGAAAGTAAGACAACGTGGTGCGAAGGGAGGGACTTGAACCCTCACGTCCGTAAGAACACTAACACCTGAAGCTAGCGCGTCTACCAATTCCG
>NZ_JAERJM010000014.1:0-118522 GCF_018257655.1 Pantoea sp. JGM49
GCTACCGTTTCCAGTAGTTATCCCCCTCCATCGGGCAGTTTCCCAGACATTACTCACCCGTCCGCCACTCGTCACCCGAGAGCAAGCTCTCTGTGCTACCGTCCGACTTGCATGTGTTAGGCCTGCCGCCAGCGTTCAATCTGAGCCATGATCAAACTCTTCAATTTAAAGTTTGATTTGCTGCAACAAGTGCAGCGATGCTCATCTGTAAAACGTCATAATGAATTTCATTATGTGTTCACTCGTGAGACTTGATATTTTTTACGTCCGGAGACGTTGATATCAATCCTGCGAGTGCCCACACAGATTGTCTGATAAATTGTTAAAGAGCAGTGCCGCGATTTCTCAAGCGGCGCGGGATGCGTATATTACGCTTTCCGCATTCTCAGTCAAGCATTTATTTTTGCTTTTCTGAAGGTTGCCTTGAAGACCACCTCCTGAACACTTCGCTTCGTAAGCCGTTGTTCCGTGTCAGTGGAGGCGCAGTATAGGGATTTCTTTTTGGCTGACAAGCGCTAAATGCAAATTAAATTCTGAGTGTTGTTTTTTTCGTCGAAACCCCACTAAATCGCCAGTTTTTCCAGCAATGGAAAGCCATAACGCCGTAGAACCGGTGATAATTGCACCGCCTCCTCATCCATAAGCGTGCAGAACGCCATATTCTGACCAGAAGAAACGGCGTGCGGCGCTTCATGTTCTAATAACCATACTGTGCGGCGTGCAATGGCTGCACCAGAATCCACTAGCCGCGTGCCTTCAGGCAGTACCATTTGCAGCTCGTCACGCAATAGAGGAAAGTGCGTACATCCCAGGACGACAGTGTCAGGTGGCTCTTTCATACGAAGCCAGGGTTGCACAGCATGGCGCACATCAGAGAGTTCCACCCCTTCACCATGCAGTTTCGCTTCCGCCAGCTCTACCAGTTCAGCAGAACCCAACATTTCGATTTTGCACTCGCGCGCAAACTGCGCCACCAGCTCATGAGTATAAGGACGTTTTACCGTGCCGCGCGTTGCCAGTAATCCCACGACACCATTACGCGTGAGACGCGCAGCAGGTTTAATCGCCGGCACAACACCGACAACAGGAAACTCGAATCGCTCACGCAGTGTAGGTAAAGAAACGGTGCTGGCCGAGTTACAGGCAATGATGACTAATGCCAGCGGGAAGCGTTTTGTAATCGCCTCAACCACAGCAACCACACGCTCGACAATAAAGTCTTCGGTTTTTTCACCGTAAGGGAAACCTTCATTATCGAAGGCATATAAATAGTGAAGATCCGGCAATAACTGCCGGACCTCATCATAGACGGAGAGCCCACCGACGCCGGAGTCAAACACCAGCACGGTGGGACGCGGATCAGAAGCTGTAGCTGGCGCTGAGGTAATACTCCGTTCCTGGAGTTGGATAGCCATACACTGTCTCGTAGTCTTTATCGAACAGGTTGGCAATTCTACCACGAACGGTGAGTTGTGATGTGACCGGATACGAGACTGCGAGATCCCACAAGCTCACACCGCCCAATTTCACGCGCTGCGGCGTGTAAGAGTGGTTGTAATCGTTATCGTAACGATCGCCAAGATAGTGATAGGTCACAGACCAGTCAAAATCGTAGATTGTCCAGTCGAGTTGGTATTTCACCTGCTGCTTAGCACGGCGTACTAGCTGCTGATTAGTCTCTGCATCACGCGCATCAACATAATCGTATGAGATTTGATGGCTGAGCGGGCCAGTATCGAAGGATGCTGTGGCTTCCACCCCTTTGATGCGTGCTTTATCGATGTTGTAATAAACGTAAGTGCTTGGGTCGCTATCAATCAGATTGTCGATATCATTGCGGTAGCCGGATACACGCCAGTTTACCGGGCCCGTCAGCCCCTCAAAGCCCCCTTCCCACTGCTTGCTCTTTTCAGGCTTCAGATCCGGGTTACCATACGTCTGGCTGTAAAGCTGTCCTAAATTCGGCGATTTGAATGCCGTACCGTAAGAAGCGAAAACACGGTAGCCGTCAACAAACTCCCACGCGGCACTGCTCTGCCAGGTGTTATGCCAGCCAAACGCATCATTGTCGTCGCCACGTACTGCCCCTTCCAGCGTTACGCTGCCAAATTGCTGCTGCGCAGTAGCATAAATCCCAGTATTACGTTGTTCCTGACCTTCAATAGTGGAGTTAGTACCCGGTTCTGAAGTCTGTTTCTGCCAGTCCACGCCCCCGCTGATCGCACCATGTCCGACCTGCACAGTGTTACCCCACTGCAGGTTGTACTGCTGAACATCATTTAATGAGGCGGTCGAATCGTATTTACCGAGTTGCGGGCTGTAGTTGTAATCTTTGGTATGGCTGTAGCTGGCGATTAATTGGGATGAGTAGATACCCTGATTGAAGCGCAGACCGGTATCCCAGGTTTGGCTGTAAAGCTGGCGAGTATCGACAAAGGTGTTCGGCTCTACATAAGTAGGGTAACCATCGTAAGCCGTTCGGTTGTCGAAACCATAGCCACGCACGAAACCGCTGAATTCATCGTTAAATTGATGCTCCAACGATCCATACAAGGTTTTGCTCATAAAGCCGTCACGGTCTTTCTGCGCGGGATCGCCGTAAACGTCAGGCAAGTTGGCCACCACGTCGTAACCCTTGGTGTAGGTATAATTACCCGCCATGGTGAGTTTGGTGGCATCCCCCAGCATTTGCTGCGTGGAACCATCATAACTTTGGTAGCCATTGGAACCGACACCCGCCGTCAACGTGGTACCTGCTTTATCACGGCCGGTAATAATGTTCACCACCCCACCAATCGCATCCGAACCATAAACCGCTGAACGCGCGCCACGGATATATTCGATGCGCTGCACCAGTGACAACGGAATCTGGCTTAGATCAGACGAACCAGAAATACCCGCCTGATTGAGGCGAACGCCGTCAATTAATATCAGCACATGGCTGGAGTTAGTACCACGGATAAACATCGAGCTGGATTGACCAAGGCCACCATTCTGCGCGATATCCACGCCCGGTAAACGGCGCATCACATCCGTCAGGCTTTTCGCCTGCCAGCGATCGATCTCTTCACGGGTGACTACCGTTGTCGGTGCCAGCACCGATGAAACCGGCTGAGCGAAACGATTAGCGGTAACGATTTGCGTATCATCATCCTGAGCGTAGCCATACGCAGCCCAGAGTGAAAGCGCCGTTGCACTGAAGGCACACAGCGTAGTTTTGCTTTTATTCATTGTTGTAAGCATCCAAAAGACGAAGCAGGATGCCGCAGGCCTGCAACCGATAGCACGCGATGGTTGCAGTGATTGCGACGACACACCGGCAGGTCTTCGGGCTGAGAATCATAAATGGTGAAAAACTTCCCATCCCACAGGACAGTGTTTAATGATCGATCACCATGACATTCTTTTACCGCTGCGCGTCAGCTCCAGATTCACACTGGATTCCCTTTTAACTCAAGGAGGCCGGCAGTCGCAGTCTACGGTTAAGAAGGTCGGGAATCCAGACTGCCAGCCATCATCTTCTCACAGAACTGGACATCAGCAGGTGAATGCCTACAATCGCCCGGCAAGCTAGCTTATTACCAGGATTAAAGATGACACCCGAACAGCTCCCGATTGAACAATACGACGCGCAACTGGCGGAAAAAGTCAGCCGTTTACAGGCGATGATGGTGCCCTTTGCCGCGCCTGACGTGGAGGTGTTCCGCTCACCGGTCAGCCACTACCGTATGCGCGCCGAATTCCGTATCTGGCATGATGGCGACGATCTGTACCACATCATCTTTGATCAAGAGACTAAGCAGCGCATCCGTGTGGATCAATTCCCTGCTGCCAGCGCGTTGATCAACCAGTTGATGCCAAAATTGATCGATGCGATCCGTGATAACATAGCGCTGCGTTTCAAGCTTTTCCAAATCGACTACCTGTCGACGATGAGCAATCAGATTGTGATTTCGCTGTTGTATCACCGTAAGTTGGAAGCGGACTGGACGGAAGCCGCTACCGCGCTGCGCGACACCCTGCGCGCTGAAGGCATCGATGTGCAGTTGATTGGCCGTGCGACCAAAACCAAAATCTGCCTTGATCGCGATTACGTCGATGAATGCCTGCCCGTAGCGGGCAAAGAGATGATTTATCGTCAGGTGGAGAACAGCTTCACCCAGCCTAATGCGGCGATGAACATTCAGATGCTGGAATGGGCGCTGGATGTCACTCAGGGCTCACGTGGTGATTTGCTGGAGCTTTACTGCGGCAACGGCAACTTCTCACTGGCGCTGGCGCGAAACTTCCATCGCGTACTGGCAACCGAGATCGCGAAACCTTCGGTGGCGTCGGCGCAGTACAATATTGCCGCCAACCATATCGACAATGTGCAGATCATTCGCATGGCGGCGGAAGAGTTTACGCAGGCGATGAATGGCGTGCGCAGCTTCAACCGCTTAGAAGGTATCGACCTGAAGAGCTATCAATGCGAGACCATCTTTGTCGATCCACCACGCAGTGGCCTGGATGAGGAAACCGTGAAGATGGTGCAGGCGTATCCACGCATCCTGTATATCTCCTGCAACCCGCAAACCCTGTGCGACAATCTTGCCACGCTGAGTGAAACGCATGACGTGTCGCGGCTAGCGTTGTTCGACCAGTTCCCGTACACCCATCATATGGAATGCGGCGTCTGGCTCACGCGTAAAGCGTAAAACAAAACGGGAACCCTGCGGTTCCCGTTGTTGTATTTAGCTTTTGTTCCTGGCGCGGCGGAAGCGAGTGGCAATCCAGAACACCAGCGCCACCATCAAAATGGTCGGGATGAAGTTGGAACCGATATCCGGATATTCAGCACGCACCAGCGCGCTATACACCAGAATACCCAACAGGAAAAACGCCGCGGCCAGTGAAGGCATGCCATCGGGCATATTGCGGTTAAGATAACGCTGATGCAGACACCAGGCTGCGAGGCCAAGGGCGATCAGCGGGAATATCGAAAAAGGCACAAACGTACTGAACAGCACCGAAAAGGAGCCGTTGATCGCTAAACCGGTGATAAAAGCCAACAACAGGGTTCCTTTATCGCGTGGGTCTTGCTCAATCATTTCATTATCCTTATCACATTACTCTTCGGGTTTTTCCAGGGTCACCGCCAGACGTTCCTGCTCCCGGCGATACCAGTAATAAGCGCCTTTGGCGATCATGCGCAATTGCAGCACCAGGCGATCTTCCAGCTTGCGACGCTGTTCGATATCCACATCCAGCGCTTCCGCACCGGCGCTGAACACGATGGTCACCATGGCTTCGGCCTGCGCTTCGGTAAAGCTGCGCGGCATCCGATTTTCCAGCTCAAGGTAATCCGCGAGCTCAGCAATAAAGTGCTGAATTTCTCGCGCAACTGCGGCACGAAACGCGGCCGATGTTCCGGAGCGCTCGCGTAGTAAGAGACGAAAAGCGTTGGGATTGTTCCCGATAAATTCCATAAATGTGGAAACGGAGGTCTTGATGATGCTGCCGCCCTTGGCAATGCGCTGGCGTGCCTGGCGCATCAACTGGCGTAACATCAGGCCGCTTTCGTCGACCATGGTCAAACCCAGTTCATCCACATCTTTAAAGTGACGATAAAACGAGGTAGGTGCAATCCCGGCTTCACGCGCAACTTCACGCAAACTCAGGCTGGCAAAACTCCTTTCTGCACTTAACTGACTGAAGGCTGCTTCAATCAGCGTACGTCTTGTACGTTCTTTCTGTTGCGCCCTGACGCCCATTTTCCCGGCCTTTTAAGTGATCTGGAAGGCACTATAACAAACTTTTCAGCGTACAGTGGCGCAAAGTTTGTGACCGCCTGTGTACCTCACGCTTTGTCAAAACTGGGGATTTTTCGCTGTTAGAATTCAGAAGTGCGCGGTGAGATGTTAGAATCTCGTTGTAAAAATGTGATAGAAAAATAGGACGTACTGGTATGCAAAAGTCTTACGATTACGATGCCATTGTGATTGGCTCAGGTCCAGGCGGCGAAGGTGCGGCAATGGGCCTGGTGAAGCAGGGAGCGCGCATTGCAGTGATCGAACGCTACCATAATATCGGCGGCGGTTGTACTCACTGGGGGACCATCCCCTCCAAAGCTTTACGTCACGCTGTCAGCCGTATTATCGAGTTCAATCAAAACCCTCTTTATAGCGATCACACCCGACTCCTGCGCTCCTCATTTGCTGACATTTTGAATCACACCGAAAACGTTATCAGTCAGCAAACGGCAATGCGTCAGGGATTTTATGAGCGCAACCGTTGTGAGCTTTATCAGGGCGATGCCCATTTTGTTGATGCCAACACCATCGAAGTTGAACAGCCCGATGGCACCCGCGAACGCTTAACCGCAGAAAAATTCGTGATTGCGTGCGGTTCACGTCCTTACCATCCTGCAGACGTCGACTTTACGCACCCACGCATTTACGACTCCGACTCCATCCTCAATCTGCATCATGAACCTGGCCATGTGATCATCTACGGTGCCGGTGTGATTGGTTGCGAATACGCATCAATTTTCCGTGGCCTGAACGTCAAGGTGGATTTGATTAACACCCGTGATCGTTTGCTGGCATTCCTCGATCAGGAAATGTCAGATTCGCTCTCCTATCACTTCTGGAACAGCGGCGTGGTGATTCGTCACAACGAAGAGTTCGAGAAGATTGAAGGTGTCAGTGACGGCGTGATCATGCACCTGAAGTCGGGCAAGAAAGTGAAAGCGGATTGCCTGCTGTACGCTAACGGCCGTACCGGTAACACCGATTCACTGGCGCTGGAAAATGTTGGGCTGGAAGCTGATGGTCGTGGCCTGTTGAAAGTGAACAGCATGTACCAGACTGCGCAGCCGCACATCTATGCAGTGGGCGACGTGATTGGTTATCCGAGCCTGGCTTCAGCCGCCTACGATCAGGGCCGAATTGCGGCACAGGCGATCATTAAAGGTGAAGCCACTGCTCATTTGATCGAAGATATTCCCACCGGGATTTATACCATTCCGGAGATCAGCTCAGTGGGTAAAACCGAACAGCAGCTGACTGCGATGAAAGTGCCTTACGAAGTGGGTCGTGCGCAGTTCAAACATCTGGCGCGTGCGCAGATTGTGGGGATGCACGTGGGTAGCCTGAAGATTCTGTTCCATCGTGAAACCAAAGAGATTTTAGGTATTCACTGCTTTGGCGAACGTGCGGCAGAAATTATTCACATCGGGCAAGCCATTATGGAGCAGAAGAACGGCGGCAACACGATCGAGTACTTCGTGAATACCACCTTCAACTATCCGACCATGGCCGAGGCCTATCGCGTCGCGGCGCTCAACGGCTTAAACCGCCTGTTTTAACGACGTGTCCAGATGACCCTGCATGTGGGTTTTGATTGCTTCTGCCAGCTGCTCATAGCGGCTGCGCAGAGGTGATCCTGGGCGATAAACCAAAGCAATCGTGCGCTGCGGAACCGGCTTATAGCAAGGCAGATAGCACACGCCATCACGCACTCGCTCATTCGGCACCGCCAGCGAAGGCAGCAAAGTAATGCCGCTTCCTGCCGCGACCATGTTGCGTAGCGTTTCCAGGCTGGTTGCGCGGAAATGGGTATCTTCATCCGCACCGGCTTCAAAGCAGAAGCCCATGGCTTGATCGCGCAAGCAGTGGCCATCTTCCAGCATCAGCAGCTTTTCGCCGGCCAGATCAGACATCGGCACACGATCGCGATCGTGCCATGGATGATCCTTGTAGATCGCCAGCTTCATTGGCTCATCAAACAGCGGCACCTCAATAAAGGCTTCGCTCTCTTTCACCAGCGCCAGAATCGCGCAATCCAGTTTGCCACTGTCGAGTTGTGCCAGCAGTTGCTGCGTTTGCGCTTCGTGCAGGTACATTTCGAGTTTAGGGAAGGTTTGATGCAGCATGGGAATGATCTGCGGCAGCAAATACGGGCCAGTGGTTGGAATCAGACCAATATGCAGCGGTCCGGACATCGCTTCGCCCTGTTGGCTCGCCATCTCCTTCAGCACTTTGACTTCGCGCAGCACAGTTCGCGCCTGATCCACCAGCAACAGTCCAGCCTGGGTAAATAACACCTTACGGCTGGTACGCTCCAGCAGCATCACACCGAGCTCATCTTCAAGCTTTCGAATTTGACCGCTCAAGGTAGGTTGGCTGACATGACACGCATCAGCTGCACGCCGGAAATGGCGATGCTCCGCAAGCGAAACCAGATACTCCAGATCACGAATGTTCATTGATTTCCTCCAAACCACGATAGCCCGTGGCGATAGATAGAATAGCAATGAACGATTAGCCCTATCAAGCGATGAACAGGAATAATACCGGCCATAGCAAGCAATGTTGAAAAAGACGCTGAGATGACGTCGAGCATCACCTGCAATCAGCGGTAAAATCAAAGTGTTGGCCGGGAGTGCCAGCCCTTGATGATGTGCCTATAACAATATGTATTTCTGAAGCTAGAGGTTGGCGGGCTACCGAAAAGGAGCCCGCTCTTTTTTAGCCTAAACGCTTTTTCGCTTCAGCGATGGCAAATGCGACTTGCTGAGGCGACACCCCGCCCTGTGCATTACGCTTGTCGAGGCAGGATTGCAGCGACAGGATCGGATAAACGTCATCCTCAATCACCGCACTGAACTGCTTCAATTGCGCCAGGCTTAATGCTTCCAGCGCCACGCCCTGCTTGATCGCTTCAACCACGGTTTCACCAACAATGTGGTGCGCTTCACGGAACGGTACACCTTTGGCCACCAGATAATCCGCCAGTTCGGTGGAGTTGGCGTAACCCTGCTCGGCCGCTTCCTGACAACGTGGACGTTTCACCTGAATGCCGTCCAGCACCAGTACTGACATATGCAGACAATCAACCCAGGTATCGAGCGCATCGAACAGGCCTTCTTTGTCTTCCTGCATGTCTTTGTTGTAGGCGAGCGGCAAGCCTTTCAGTGTCATCATCATGCCGGTCAGTGCGCCTTGTACACGGCCACATTTGCCGCGAATCAGCTCCAGTGCATCCGGGTTTTTCTTCTGTGGCATCAATGAAGAACCCGACGTTACTTTGTCAGACAGTTCAAGGAAGCCCGCTTCGCCAGTGTTGAAGAAAATCAGGTCTTCTGCGAAACGTGAAAGGTGAATCATGCCGATTGAGGCATCCGACAGCAGCTCCAGCACGTGGTCACGATCAGACACGGTATCGAGACTGTTGCGAGTAGCAGACGCGAAGCCTAACCAGCCGGCCAGCTGCTGGCGATCGATTTCATATGCGGTGCCGGCCAGTGCGCCACAGCCCAGCGGGCTCACGTCTAAGCGCTTCAGCGTATCCTGCAGACGGCTTTCATCACGCGCCAGCATTTCTACATAGGCGAGGCACCAGTGCGCAAAGGTCACTGGCTGCGCACGCTGCAGGTGCGTATAGCCTGGCATCACCGCGTCCTGATTAGCTTCAGCGGTGGCAACGAGGGCAGATTGCAGTTCGCGCGTGGCGTCCAGCAACACCGCGACCTGCTCTTTGCACCACAGTTTCAGATCGGTAGCGACCTGATCGTTACGGCTACGGCCAGTGTGCAGTTTTTTGCCCAGTGCGTCGACTTTGTCGATCAGCTTGCCTTCTACCCAGCTATGGATATCTTCGGCATCGCTTTGCAGAATCTGCTCTGGATTGGCGTGCACTTCTGCCAGCAGTTCATTCAATGCGGCTTCCAGTTGCTGCTGCTCATCGCTGCTCAGCACATTCACGGTAACCAGCGCTTTAGACCACGCTACCGAACCGGTGATGTCCTGCTCCGCCAGACGATAGTCAAAACGCAGTGAATCGTTGAACTGTTTAAACCGTTGGTCTGCTGCCTGCGAAAAACGTCCGCCCCAAAGTGCCATCTGCTTAACTCCTGAATGCTGTTATAGAAAGGGCGGCCCGAAGCCGCCCTTGCAAAATGTGTTATCTGCCGCGGTATTACTTCTTCTGCTCGTTCAATGCACGAATGCGTGAAGAGAGAGAGAACAGACGGATGAAGCCGCCCGCGTGGCTGTGGTCGTAAACTTCGTCTTCGCCGAAGGTCGCGAACTCTTCCGAGTACAGGCTGTTCGCCGAGGTTTTCTGAATCGCAGTGGCGTGGCCTTTATACAGCTGCAGTACCACTTCGCCATTCACCTCTTCTGCCAGGGACTCGGCAGCAGCCTGGATAGATTTACGCAGCGGCGCAAACCAGCGACCGTCGTAAACTACATATGACATTTCGTGGCCCAGCTGCTCACGCCATTTGAAGCTGTCACGATCCAGTACCAGCTGCTCAACCGCACGCAGTGCGTTGACCATAATGGTGCCGCCAGGGGTTTCATAGCAGCCGCGAGATTTGATACCGACCAGACGGTTTTCCACGATGTCGATACGACCCACGCCGTGTTTCGCGCCCAGCACGTTCAGTTTCTCCAGGCACTGGAACGGGCTCAGCTTCTCGCCGTTTACCGCCACCACACGACCTTTCTCAACGGTCACAGTGACGTTCTCTGGCTGATCTGGCGCTTCCAGTGGATCAACGGTCCACACCCAGCAATCTTTGTTCGGTGCATTCGCTGGGCTTTCCAGCACGCCACCTTCAGTAGAGATGTGCCACGCGTTCTCATCACGGCTGTAGATTTTTTCCAGTGATGCCGTCGTTGGGATGTTACGCACTTTCAGGTAATCCAGCAGCGCTTCACGTGAACGCAGATCCCACTCACGCCATGGCGCAACCACTTTCAGCTGTGGCGCCAGTGCGGTGTAGGTGGTTTCAAAACGCACCTGATCGTTGCCTTTACCGGTCGCACCGTGGCACAGCGCGTCTGCACCGACTTTCAGCGCCAGCTCAACCTGCGCTTTGGCGATGATTGGACGTGCCATTGAGGTGCCCAGCAGGTAAGTGCCTTCGTACAAAGCACCGGTTTGCAGCACGGGATACACGTATTCGCTGATGAACTCTTCACGCAGGTCAGCAACGTGACACTCAGATGCACCAGACTGCAGCGCCTTCTTCTCAACGCCTTCCAGATCGGCTGGGTCCTGGCCAATGTTGGCCACGAATGCCACCACTTCACAACCGCCGTAATTCTCTTTCAACCATGGAATGATGGCCGAAGTATCCAGACCGCCAGAATAGGCCAGAACGATTTTTTTGATGTTTTGCGTGCTCATGTCTTAAATCCTTGATTATGCGAGAATCCGGGTGCCAATCGACACGCCGTTGAAAAGGGTTGGCAGCTGTTCAGCATGGCGCCAGCTGGCGATATCAACCGGACGACCTAAAGTACGCGCGGCATCGAGTGCCGCGTTCACTTTAACGATCATGCCATCAGTAATAATGCCCTGATCGATCAGCTGCTGTGCTTTATCGGCCGTCATCTCTTCGATACGTTGACCTTTGCCATCGAGAATACCGCTGACATCTGAAAGCAGGACTAAATCAGCACCAATGGTCGCTGCCAGCGCGGTCGCTGCCTGGTCAGCGTTGACGTTCATCAGATCGCCGCCGTCAGTAATACCGATGGAGCTGATCACCGGCATATAGCCCGCGCTCAGTAAGGTATTCACCAGCGCTGGATTACCCGGCGTCGCATTGCCCACATGGCCAAGTTCCTCGTCGAACTGCGCCACGTTTACCAGGCCCGCATCACCGAGGCATAAGCCCACAGCACCAATGCCGTACTTCTTCGCCCAGGCCAGCAAGGTCTTGTTCGCTGTACCCGCCAGGGCACCAGTAATAATGTCAATCTGATCGGCTGGCGTCACGCGCAAACCGTTCTTCTTTTTCACTGGCAGAGCGAGCTTCTTCATCAGCTCGTCCACCAGGCAGCCGCCGCCGTGCACAATGATCAGCGGACGCTGATGTTCATTGCGGTAAGCCAGCAGCGCATCAAACAGTCGGGCCAGCGCTTCTTCGCTATCCAGCAGCACGCCACCCAGTTTAATGATTAATGGATTCATTGCAGTTTCCGTCCGTTAAATCAGTGACAGCGTTTCGGGGAAGCCGAAACGAATATTCAAACACTGAACCGCCTGCGAAGAGGCACCTTTCAGCAGGTTATCTTCGGCCGCCACCACAATCAGGTGCTCGCCCTGCATGGCAAAGCCAATATCGCAGAACGGCAAGCCGACCACGGCTTTCAATGCCGGGACACCTTTGTCATACACACGCACCAGCGGTTTGTCGTGGTAAGCCTTGTGGAAGGCATCTGCCACGTCTTGCTGCGTCACGCCCGCTTTCAGGCGGCAGGTGGTGGTCGAAAGAATACCGCGCGGGAAGCTACCCAGATGCGGGGTGAAAATCACAGGCGTACCGAGATGCGCCACGATTTCAGGATGATGACGATGATTGAACAAGCCATACGGCTGCAGGCTCACTTCACAGAAGCTGGTGCCGACGTTGGCTTTACGCCCTGCGCCGCTCACACCACTGGTGGCATTGATCACCGGCCATTGTGCATCGTTAAGCAAACCGGCTTCGACCAGCGGCTTCAATGACAATTGTGCAGCCGTTGGATAGCAACCCGGCACAGCAACCAACTGTGCATCTTTGATTTTGTCATGCTGCCATTCGGCCAGGCCGTAAACGGCTTTATCCAGCCAATCCTGATGTTGATGGCTGAAACCATAATATTGAGTATAGAAAGCATCGTCGTTGACACGGAACGCACCGGAAAGGTCAAACACCACACAGCCTGCTTTGAGGAATTCGGGTGCCAGATCGTGGCTGACTTCATGCGCGGTCGCGAGGAACACCACATCGACTTTGTCTGCCCACTCGGAAGCCTCACTCAGCGGCTGCAGCGGCAAATCGACAATGCCTTTCAGCTGCGGATGCAGATCGGAGAGTAATTTTCCGGCGTCCGGGCTTTGCGCTGAAACCGCCAAAGCGGTTATGTTCATATGCGGATGGCGATTCAGGTAAGTGGCAAGCTCTACGCCAGCATAACCACTGGCACCAACGATCAGCGTATTCAACATCAGGCTGTAACCCTTTTTACAGTCACTCATTCCGGGTCGCGGCTTTGCCCCGTTGCCCACGATGCCGTTTGCAGATGATTTTACGCTTCACTTGCAAACGACGTTATTGTATTTTTATTCACTATTAATGCATGAATATTGATACATCCTAACCCAAGGACCGTCAACAGTGAAGACAAAATTACCACCTTTTATCGAACTCTACCGCCAGCTGATTGCCACACCATCGATCAGCGCCACTGACAGCGCGCTGGATCAGAGCAATGAAACTTTAATCAATTTGCTGGCGGGCTGGTTCCGCGATTTAGGCTTCAGTGTTGAAGTCCAGCCAGTCCCGGGTACGCGTCATAAATTCAATATGCTGGCACGCAGCGGTTTGGGTGCTGGCGGCCTGCTGCTGGCAGGCCATACCGATACCGTTCCGTATGATGATGGCCGCTGGACGCGCGATCCTTTCACCCTGACCGAGCACGACAACAAGCTATACGGTTTAGGTACGGCGGATATGAAAGGCTTCTTTGCTTTTATTCTGGATGCGCTGCGTGACGTTGACGTGACCAAACTGAGCAAGCCACTGTACATCCTCGCCACCGCCGATGAAGAGACCACCATGGCCGGTGCGAAGTACTTTTCCGAATCCACCCAGTTGCGTCCAGATTGCGCCATCATTGGTGAGCCGACCTCACTGAAGCCGGTGCGCGCGCACAAAGGTCATCTGTCGAACGTGATTCGTATTCAGGGTCAGTCAGGCCACTCCAGCGATCCTTCACGCGGTGTGAACGCCATTGAGCTGATGCATGAATCCATTACCCAGCTGATGCAACTGCGCAATACCCTGAAAAATCGCTATAACCACGATGGATTTGCGATTCCTTACCCGACCATGAACTTTGGTCACATTCACGGTGGCGATGCCGCGAATCGTATCTGCGCCTGCTGCGAATTGCACATGGATATTCGTCCGCTGCCGGGCTTAACTCTGAGCGATTTGGATGGCTTGCTGAATGAAGCATTGGCGCCAGTAAGCGAACGCTGGCCGGGGCGTTTAACGGTAGGTGAACTGCACCCGCCGATTCCTGGCTACGAATGTCCGGCCGATCATGAGCTGGTGAAAGTGGTAGAGAAACTGCTGGGCGTGCCGACTGAAGTGGTGAACTATTGCACCGAAGCGCCTTTTATCCAGCAATTGTGTCCAACGCTGGTTTTAGGTCCAGGATCGATCAATCAGGCGCACCAGCCAGATGAATTTATCGATACCGCATTTATTAAGCCAACTCATGCGCTTATCACGCAGGTTGTTCAGCATTTTTGTCACTGATTAACAATAAATGGGGCAATTCACTGTTAAAACAGTAAATTGCCCGGTCATTGTTCGGGATTTGATAATAAGAATAACTTATCTCGCTTCCCCCCAAGTTAATTCTATGAATTTCCGGTAGTTAGCAGCGAATTATCGTCAATTTAAGTCAATTGACGAACAGGAAGAACCGTGGCTAGATAAAAGACGATGTTATGCCCGTTGGGTGTAAGGGTACTTTCAAGACGATAAGGGTGTCAGGGTCAAATGAACGAACAATATTCCGCAATGCGAAGTAATGTCAGTATGCTCGGCAAACTGCTCGGGGATACGATAAAGGATGCACTGGGAGAGAACATCCTCGATCGGGTGGAAACCATCCGCAAACTCTCTAAGTCCTCCCGCGCAGGCAATGACACCGATCGTAAGGAACTGCTGAACACGCTGCAAAACCTGTCTAATGACGAGTTACTACCTGTTGCACGCGCGTTTAGCCAGTTCCTCAACCTGACCAACGTGGCAGAGCAGTATCAGACCATCTCCCGCAGCGGCGATGGCGCGAATAATCCGGAAATCCTGAAGAAGACCTTTGAGCGTCTGAAGCAGCAAAACGACATCAGCGAAAGTTCGATTCGCCAGGCGATCGAAGAACTGTCGCTGGAGCTGGTGCTGACCGCTCACCCAACGGAGATCACCCGACGTACGCTGATCCACATGCTGGGCGAAGTGAATAGCTGCCTGCAGCAACTCGACCACAGCGATCTCTCCGATTACGAGCGCACGCAAGTCATGCGTCGCCTGCGTCAGTTGGTCGCACAAGCCTGGCATACCGATGAAATCCGTAAGTATCGTCCAACACCGATTGATGAAGCCAAATGGGGCTTTGCCGTGGTCGAAAATAGCCTGTGGCAAGGCGTACCGGCATTCCTGCGCGAGCTGAACGAGCAGGTTGAAGAGACCTTTGGTATTAAGTTGCCCGTCGATTTCGTGCCGATTAAATTCACCTCGTGGATGGGCGGCGATCGCGACGGTAACCCGAACGTCACCGCACCTATCACACGCCATGCGATGCAGTTGAGCCGCTGGAAAGCCGCCGATCTGTTCCTGCGCGACGTGGGCGTGCTGATTTCTGAACTGTCGATGTCCGAATGCAGCGATGAAGTACGCGAGTTGTGCGGCGATCCAGAGGCGCTGGAACCGTACCGCATGATTCTGAAGCGCATCCGCGGCCAGCTGATGACCACGCAAGCTTATCTGGGACGCCGTTTGAAAGGCGAACGCCTGCCGCGCCCTGCCGATCTGCTGGTCTCGAACGATCAGCTGTGGCAACCGCTGTTCGCCATCTATCAATCACTGCAGCAGTGCGGCATGGGCATCATCGCCAACGGTCAGTTGCTGGATACGCTGCGTCGCGTGAAGTGTTTCGGCGTGCCGTTGGTGCGCATCGATATTCGTCAGGAGAGCACCCGTCACACCGAAGCGATTGCCGAAGTGACGCGCTATCTGGGATTAGGTGACTACGAAAGCTGGTCAGAAGCCGACAAACAGGCGTTCCTGATCCGCGAACTGAATTCCAAACGTCCGCTGCTGCCGCATCAATGGGAGCCGGGCGACAACACCCGTGAAGTGCTGGACACCTGTAAAGTGGTGGCTGAAGCGCCGCAAGGTTCCATCGCCTCCTACGTGATTTCAATGGCGAAAACGCCATCGGACGTGCTGGCGGTGCACTTGCTGTTGAAAGAGGCCGGTATCCCTTACGCGATGCCGGTAGCGCCGCTGTTCGAAACCCTCGACGATTTGAACAACGCCAATGACGTCATGACACAGTTGCTGAGCATCGATTGGTATCGTGGCTTCATCAACGGCAAACAGATGGTGATGATTGGTTATTCCGACTCGGCGAAAGATGCCGGCGTGATGGCCGCCAGCTGGGCGCAGTACGAAGCACAGGATGCGTTGATCAAGACCTGTGAGAAAGCTGGCATCACGCTGACGCTGTTCCACGGACGCGGTGGTTCCATCGGCCGTGGTGGCGCACCGGCACACGCAGCACTGCTGTCGCAACCGCCGGGCAGCCTGAAAGGCGGCCTGCGCGTGACCGAACAAGGCGAGATGATTCGCTTCAAATATGGTTTGCCAGAAGTCACCATCGCCAGCCTGTCGCTGTATACCGGTGCGATTCTGGAAGCCAACCTGATGCCACCGCCCGAGCCTAAGCGCGAGTGGAAAGAGATCATGAACGGTTTGTCAGCCCATTCCTGCGCCATGTATCGCGGCTATGTGCGTGAAAACCCGGACTTCGTACCGTATTTCCGTTCGGCCACGCCAGAGCAAGAGCTGGGTAAACTGCCACTCGGTTCACGTCCGGCGAAGCGTCGTCCTACCGGCGGCGTGGAATCACTGCGTGCGATTCCGTGGATCTTCGCCTGGACGCAGAACCGTTTGATGCTGCCAGCCTGGCTCGGTGCCGGTGCGGCGCTGCAGAAGGCGATGGACGAAGGTCATCAGGATCAGCTGGAAGCGATGTGTAGCCAATGGCCGTTCTTCGCCACCCGTCTGGGCATGCTGGAGATGGTGTTCTCGAAAGCTGACCTGTGGCTGGCGGAGTATTACGATCAGCGTCTGGTTGATAAATCACTGTGGCCGCTGGGTCTGCAGTTGCGCGATCAGCTGGCTGCGGATATCAAAGCCGTGTTGACCATCGCCAACGATGCGCATTTGATGGCTGACCAGCCATGGATCGCCGAGTCTATCGCGCTGCGTAACGTTTACACCGATCCGCTCAACGTGTTGCAGGCTGAACTGCTGCATCGTGCACGTGCGCAGGAAGAGCGTGGTGACGAGCCGGATGCGCGTGTTGAACAAGCGTTGATGGTGACGATTGCGGGTGTAGCAGCGGGTATGCGTAATACGGGCTAGTGGCGTAAAACGCTAATCACGAAGGGGCCAATGTGCCCCTTTTTTAATGGGTGTTGCGCGTCGCGGGAAGAGGTGGCAATTACGTAAAGCCGCTGTCTCGTCCCTGATCGCTCGGCGTGCGCCATCCATGGCGCCCAACGCTTTACTCCATTTGCCGCCTCTTCCCGCTGGGTAACATGGTGCCAATGAAAAGAGGGCACATTGGCCCCCTCATAATTCTATTTAATAAAATCAGTTCGTTAAGGTCGGACGCACACCCAGCGTGTGACAGATGGCGTAACTCAATTCTGCGCGGTTCAGCGTGTAGAAGTGGAAATCCTTCACCCCTTCGCGTGACAGGATTTTCACCATGTCCATGGCGATATTGGCGCCGACCATTTTGCGGGTTTCTGGATCGTCATCCAGTCCGGCAAACATCGCATTCATCCAGCCCGGCACGCGCACGTTAGTCATGGTGGCAAAGCGCTGCAGCTGTTTGAAGTTAGATACCGGCAAAATGCCCGGCACGATTTCGACATCAATGCCTGCCGCAACACAGCGATCGCGGAAGCGCAGGTAACTCTCAACATCAAAGAAGAACTGCGTGATGGCGCGGTTGGCACCGTTATCGACTTTACGCTTCAGGTTGATCAAATCCGCTTGCGCACTTTTCGCTTCAGGATGCACTTCCGGATAAGCGGCTACGGAGATATCAAAATCGCCCACTTCTTTAAGCAATTCAACCAAATCAGCGCCGTACATCTCAGGCTTGCCGCTACCCGGAGGCAAATCGCCGCGCAGAGCGACGATGTGACGGATACCGTTATCCCAGTAATCGCGCGCGATGGTGCGTAACTCATCACGCGTGGCATCAATGCAGGTCAGATGAGGAGCCGCTTCCAGGCCGGTGCGCTCTTTAATGCCTTTGATGATGCTGTGTGTACGGTCGCGTTCGCCAGAGTTCGCACCGTAGGTGACAGAGAGGAATTTCGGTTTCAGGATGCTCAGTCGATCAATCGAACTCCACAAGGTTTCTTCCATTTCACTGGTGCGAGGCGGGAAAAATTCAAAAGAGACATTAATTTGCCCGTTCAGCTCAGCCAGGCTTTGGTTCAACGCTTCGCGCTGATTGGCGTGAAAGAAACTCATCCAGATTACCTCGTCGTCACATATCGGTTAACTTGCGGCCTGCGAACATCTATACGTTTAGACGTCCAGATGCACAAAATGAACCATTAGCGCGTTAGCGTCAACTTAAAATTAATGTACAGGCGTGACAAATATTCAATCAAGTTGAAAGAGTTTCATGTTAGCGCAGAGGGTGAAAAGCGCAGACGGCGGGCACCGTCTGCGTTGCAAGGCAGACTACAGCAGTTGTGCGAGACGATTGATATCCGATTGTAACGCACCGGCTGTCACATCACGGCCGGCGCCCGGCCCGCGGATCACCAGCGGATTATCACGATACCAGCGGCTTTCGATAGCAAACACGTTATCGCACGGCAGCAGTGAAGCCAGCGGGTGTTCCGGACGCACCGCTTCCACCCCCACACGGGCCTTTCCGTTGGCATCGAAACGTGCCACATAGCGCAGCACCAGGCCCATCTCCTGCGCCGCTTCAAAGCGTTGCAGCATTTGGTCATTCAACTCGTCCGCATTCTCGAAGAAGTGGTCAATCGATTCTTCTTCGCAATCCGACGGCACCAGCGATTCAACACGCACCTGATCCGGCTCGATGTCATAACCGGCTTCACGCGCCAGGATGACCAGCTTGCGCATCACATCCTGCCCCGACAGATCTACGCGCGGATCGGGTTCGGTGAGACCTTGCTGCCAGGCCTGATCCACCAGCTCACTGAACGACACGGTGCCATCAAATTGCAGGAACAGCCAGGACAGCGTGCCGGAGAAAATACCACTGATGGCCAGAATGCTGTCGCCGCTTTCGCGCAGATCGCGCACCGTATGGTTCACCGGTAATCCTGCGCCTACCGTGGCGTTATATAGCCAGTGACGGCCGGTTTTGGCGAACGCATCACGAATCTGCCGCCAACTCTGGCTGCTGGATGCGCCTGCGACTTTGTTAGCGCTAATGACATGGAAACCGTGGCTGGCAAAATCAAGATATTGCTGTGCCAGCGGTGCGCTGGCGGTGACGTCCAGCACCACTAAATCATCGAACGGATGGGCGCGCATCCACAGGAACAGCGACTCTTCATCGCGTTCTTCGGCTTCGTCATCAAAAAAGGCGAGCGCACGGCTGGCTTCCAGACCTTCGTAGCTCAGCAAACTACGACTGCTATCCGCCACGCCTGCCAACACATACTCAAAGCCGGTACGCGCCGATAAGCCTTCCTGCTCGCGGGCAAACAACTCCAGCCAGCGTGAGCCGATATTGCCTTTACCAAACAGCATCAGACCGATGCGCTTTTCCGCGCGGAACAATGACTGGTGCAGCCCCTGAATCAGGTGCTGCGTCGGTCCTACGCGCAGTACGGCAACAATACTGATGTGATCTTCTGACTGCCAGACAAACTCAACCGGCTGGTCTTTGATCTGTTGCCAGAAACGATGGCTATGGAGCGGGTTACGCGTCACGCCTGCGCCGACCAACGCCACCAACGCTAAGCCATCGCGCAGTTGCAGATGACCCGGCAGCGCAGCGTCCTGCAACAAATTGAATGCGCTGTTCACCACTTCGGAGGTGTAGCAGAGTTGCAGCAAACGGCGATCGGGATGGACACCCATCGCCAGCGGACGCAGTTGCGCACGCTTCAGCAGCAGATCGATCTCTTTCTGCTGCGTTTTGAAATCGTGGTTTTCTGGGATGTGAATCTCTACCAGGCACACATCGTCGTGGCTGGTGACAATACGCGCGCCGGTACCAGAAGCCAGTACGCGCTCAATGCGCGTTGAGCCCTGCTCAGGTTGATAGCTGCAACGCAACTGCAGATCGATATCGCTATTCGACACGGGCTGCAGCGTACGTGTATGCAATACCGGTGCGGCCAGACGCGCCAGTTCGCTGGCCTCATCTAAGCGCAGTAAAGGCAGCAAACAGGCGTCGGACACTTTACGCGGATCGGCGCTATAGACACCGGCCACATCGCTCCAGATGGTGACACGGTTTACGCCTGCCAGCGCACCGATCTGCGTGGCTGAGTAGTCCGAACCATTGCGACCCAGTAACACCGTTTCACCGGCATCGCTACGGCTGATAAAGCCGGTTACTACCAAACGCTTATGAGGATGCTGAGCCAGCAGCGCCTGTAGCAATGGCCAGGACTTGCCTTCATCGACCTGTGGCTGCGCAGCACGTTCGGCACGCAGAAAGTCACGCGCGTCCAGCCATGCAGACTCGATATCACGCTGGCTCAGCACTGCCGCCATCAAGCGTGCCGACCAGATTTCACCGTGCCCCACCACTTCGGCATACACCGCATCGGTGATAGCGCCGTCAAGCAGTGCCGCCAGACGTTCTAAATCGCGAATAAAGGCAGCGGTCAGCGTTTCAGCAAATTCAACAGGCAACAGCGCAGCGATCAGTTCGCTGTGAAAACGGCGTAAAGCTTGTTGCACCTGATGGGCAGATAAGCGATCGCTCTGGCTCAGTTTAAGCCAGCTAATCAGCTGGTTGGTGGTGCTGCCTGCGGCAGAGACCACCATTAAATCGCCCGGCTGGCTGTAATCCGCCATGATGCTGGCGACACGTTGATAACAACGTGCATCCGCCAGGCTACTGCCACCAAATTTATGCAACTGCTTGTTCGGCGTTCCCGCGCCTGCTGAACTTGTCATGCTTACTCCTCGGCTGCGATCCGGAATGCATTATCCAGATCGGCGATTAAATCTTCGTGATCTTCAATTCCGACAGAAATACGCAGCAGCGTTTCTGAAATACCCGCTGCCGCGCGCGCTTCCGCAGACATGCCGGCATGCGTCATGGTCGCGGTGTGCGAAATCAGGCTCTCCACGCCACCCAGGGATTCCGCCAGCGTGAACAACTGCAGCGCTTTCAGGAAGCGGCGCAGACGCGCTTCATCAGCGTCAAGTTCAAAGCTGAGCATCGCACCAAAGCCACGTTGTTGACGCACCGCGTACTCATGTCCGGCATTTTCCGGCAGAGACGGATGATACAGTTTTTTCACCAGCGGTTGTTGCTTCAGGTAATCAACAATCGCCAGCGCATTACGCTGCGCTGCCGCCATACGCGGCGCCAGCGTGCGCAGACCGCGCAACAGCAGGTAGCTATCAAACGCTGCGCCGGTTACACCAATATTATTCGCCCACCAGGCAAGATCCGTGGCCATCGCCGGATCTTTAGAAATCACCGCTCCGGCCACCACATCCGAGTGACCATTCAGGTATTTGGTGCAAGAGTGGATAACCAGATCGGCTCCCAGCGCCAGCGGATTTTGCAATGCCGGACTCAGGAAGGTGTTATCCACTACACTGATCGCACCCGCTGCACGCGCCGCCTGGCAAATGCCGGCGATATCTACCACGCGCAGCAGCGGATTGCTTGGGCTCTCCACCAACACGAGTTTGGGTTTCTCGGCCAGCGCGGCTGCCAGCGCGGCTTTGTCACCCTGATCGACAAATTTCACGCGATAAGCACCGCGTTTGCTCAGGCTGTCGAACAGGCGATAGCTGCCGCCGTAGCAGTCATGTGGGGCAACCAGCAGATCGCCCGGCTTCAGGAACACGGTGGTCACCAGATGAATCGCTGACATCCCGGTATTGGTTAATACCGCGCCCGCACCGCCTTCCAGTTCTGCCAGCGCGCGTTGTACCACATCACGCGTGGGGTTACCGCGACGTGAGTAGTCATGTGCACGCGGTTCATTAAAGTCGAGGAAGTTGTAGGTGCTGGAGAGGTGAATCGGTGGGACAACGCAGCCATATTGCTCGTCATCATTCAAACCGCTGCGTACTGCGATGGTTGCCTGTTTACGCGTCATGGTGCTTACTGTTCCTGAAGTGTAATAAGAAGTGGCAACAGGATAACATTCAGCGCATAGACGTCAATACATCTGGACATCTAAATGTCTTTGCGTATAGATTGAGCAAATCATCAATACCCGCTAAAATTACGCGTCATCGCCTGGTGTTCAGCGCGCTTTCCTGTGAAAAGCGATGCGTAAGCATAAAACCGGCAGTTTAAGCGGTCAGGCATCGAAAAATCGGGCATAATCAACGGATTTCCCCATATTCAACTTTTATTGATTAAGGTAACCCATGGCTGAATGGAACGGCGAATATATCAGCCCTTACGCTGAACACGGCAAGAAGAGCGAGCAGGTTAAGAAGATTACAGTTTCTATCCCGCTGAAAGTGCTGAAAATTTTAACGGATGAACGCACGCGCCGTCAGGTGAATAACCTGCGTCATGCCACAAATAGCGAATTGCTGTGCGAAGCCTTTTTGCATGCTTTCACCGGGCAGCCGCTGCCAAATGATGTCGATTTGCGCAAAGAACGTAGCGATGAGATTCCGGAAGAAGCTAAGCAGATTATGCGTGAGATGGGCATCGATCCCGACACCTGGGAATACTGAGTCCAGAAACAAAAAAACCCAGCCAAGGCTGGGTTTTTTCTTGCTGCCGAATCCGAAGATTCGATGGCAAATAATCTTATTTCTTGCTGCCTGGGATGCTGAAACGCTTGTTGAAGCGATCAACACGACCACCAGAATCAACAACACGCTGCTTACCAGTGTAGAACGGGTGGCATTTGCCGCACACGTCCAGGTTCAGGGTACCAGTCATGGTTGAACGGGTATTGATCACGTTGCCGCAAGAGCAGGTGATGGTCACAGCTTCGTATTTCGGGTGAATACCTTGTTTCATGGGAGAACCTCATAAAAGGCCGTGTCGCTCTCCGTGCCAGGCGAACCTGCACAGCACCACACGCGGTTAATAATTAAGTGTATCTTTGACAAGTCATCTCATCAAAGGCGGCATAGTATACAGAAATTGACCGCACCAGGCAAATATCAGTTGTTTATTCTCTGAGCCACTGGGAGGCAGTGAACGTCCTCATCCCAGTCCATCTGATGGAAAGAGCGTGCGCAGCCAATGTGTCTATGCGCTGTGGCTGTGGCTGTGGCTGTGGCTGTGGCGTGAAGTATGACGAGGGTTGCATCAGCGTGTACACTACTTCTCCTTATTACAGTACCGGATAGAGATCGACATGCCCGTTGTTCAGGTTGCCCTGCCCGTTCCGCTGCCTCGCCTGTTTGACTACCTGCTGCCCGCCGATGCGCCGCAGCCGGTAGTGGGCGCGCGCGTCAGCGTGCCGTTTGGCAATCGCAAAATGATCGGCATTGTGGTGGCGATAAAAGAAAGCAGCGACCTGCCTCTGATTCAGCTCAAACCGCTGGAGAGCGTGCTGGACGATCAAAGCCTATTCTCTCCAGCGCTGTGGCGCATCCTTAACTGGGCCGCCAGCTATTACCATTCGCCGCTCGGCGAGGTGCTCAACCATGCTCTACCTGTGCTGCTGCGTCAGGGCAAACCGGCGCAGGAAACGCCGTTGTGGCAGTGGGTGGTCAACGACGCCGGACGCGAAGTGGCCATGGAAAGCCTGAAGCGTGCACCCAAGCAGCAGCAAGCTTTAGCGGCACTGCGCCAGCAACCTCTCTATCGCCATCAGGTCAGTGAACAGGATCTGACTGACGCCGCGCTGCAATCATTGCGTGCCAAAGGTCTGTGCGATCTGCGTGAACACGCACCGCAGATGCACGACTGGCGCACCACCTTTGCGGTGAAGGGCGATCGCCTGCGTCTCAATACCGATCAGGCGATGGCCGTCGGCGCGATGCGCAGCGAAGATGGTCATTATGCAGCGTGGTTGCTGGCAGGCATTACCGGTTCGGGCAAAACCGAAGTCTATCTCAGCGTGCTAGAGAATGTGCTGGCGCGCGGCAAACAGGCGCTGGTACTGGTGCCGGAAATCGGCCTGACACCGCAAACTATTGCACGCTTCCGTGAACGCTTCGATGCGCCGATCGATGTGCTGCACTCGGCACTCAATGACAGTGAGCGTCTTGCGGTATGGCTGCGTGCGCGCAGTGGCGAAACCGCGATTATCATCGGTACGCGTTCCGCGCTGTTCACACCGCTGGCGCGTCCGGGGGTAATCATTATTGATGAAGAACACGACAGTTCGTACAAGCAGCAGGAAGGCTGGCGCTATCAGGCGCGCGACCTGGCGGTGTTTCGCGCTCACGAAGAAGATATCCCGATTGTGATGGGTTCTGCCACACCGGCGCTGGAAACGCTGCACAATGTGCGCGTCGGCAAGTATCGACAGCTCAATCTTACCAAACGCGCGGGCAACGCCAAACCGGCACTGCAACAGCTAATCGACCTTAAAGGCCAGCAGCTTAAGGGTGGGCTCGCGCCCGCATTGCTGGGCAAAATGCGCCAGCACCTGCAGGCCGATAATCAGGTATTGCTGTTCCTCAACCGCCGCGGATTCTCGCCTGCATTGATGTGCCACGACTGCGGGTGGCTGGCAGAGTGTCAACGCTGCGACAGCTATTACACGCTGCATCAGCATCATCGTCAGCTGCGCTGCCACCACTGCGACAGCCAGCGCCCGCTGCCCAATCAATGTCCGGGTTGCGGTTCCACACACCTGATGCCGGTCGGCGTCGGTACAGAGCAGCTTGAGCAGCAGCTCAGCACACTCTTTCCCGGCGTACCGGTGTCGCGCATTGATCGCGATACCACCAGCCGCAAAGGTGCACTGGAGCAGCATCTGGCGGATGTGCATCGCGGCGGTGCCCGCATTCTGGTTGGCACACAGATGCTGGCAAAAGGGCACCATTTCCCCGACGTGACGCTGGTTTCCCTGCTGGATGTCGATGGCGCCTTATTCTCCGCCGATTTCCGCGCCGCCGAACGCTTTGCTCAACTCTATACCCAAGTGGCCGGGCGCGCCGGGCGCGCCGGTAAACAGGGTGAAGTACTGCTGCAGACGCACCATCCCGAGCATCCGCTGTTGCAAACGTTGCTGCATCGTGGCTATTTCGCCTTTGCCGAGGAAACCTTGCTGGAGCGCCAATCGGTGCAGCTGCCGCCGTGGACCAGCCACGCGCTGTTCCGCGCGGAAGACATGGACAATGCGCAGGCCGCTGAATTCCTCACACAGCTGCGCAATTTACTCGAAGCCAGCCCGCTGAAAGATGAGGCTATGTGGCTGATGGGTCCGGTTCCGGCATTGGCACCAAAGCGCAGTGGGCGCTGGCGCTGGCAACTGTTGCTACAGCATCCTTCGCGTAAACGCCTGCAACAGCTGCTAAGCAGTTCGCTACCGCTGATCTCCACCCTGCCCGCCGCGCGCAAAACCAAATGGACACTGGATATCGACCCCACCGAGAGTTAGGCCGCATCACATCTGCGAGCCAGATCGAAAAAAGTCGCACAAGTCACAATTTTTATGCAAATTAAGTAACAACCTCACCCGACGTTGGGTTATCAATAGTGCCCATCCCGGCTGAAGCCCGGCAATGTCTGAAAATCAATGCGCTGTACCGCGTCAGGAGTTATACGTTGGACCAGAAGCAACCTTCATCTGCTGCCACCATGAAAGATGTGGCCGAGAAAGCCGGCGTCTCTACCGCCACGGTTTCTCGCGCGCTGATGAACCCGGAAAAAGTCTCGGCTGCCACCCGGCAGAAAGTAGAACAAGCGGTGATTGATGTCGGCTATGCGCCACACGGGCTGGCGCGCAATGCCAAACGCGGCGAAACGCAAACCATATTGGTAATAGTGCCGGACATCTGCGATCCGTTCTTTAGTGAAATCATCCGTGGCGTCGAAGTCACCGCGGCGCAGGAAGGCTATCTGGTGTTGATTGGCGACTGCGCACATCAGGATCAGCAGGAAAAAACCTTCCTCAACCTGATGTTGACGCGCCAAATCGACGGCATGGTGCTGCTGGGTTCACAACTGCCGTTCGATGCAGGAATTGAAGATCAGCGTAACCTGCCGCCGATGGTGATGGGCAACGAATTCGCCCCGGAAATGGCTCTGCCTACCGTGCATATTGATAACCTGACGGCGGCATTTGAAGCTGTCAATCATCTGCTGCAACTCGGTCATCGCCAGATTGCCTGCATTACCGGGCCGGAACATATCCCGCTCAGCCAGTATCGTTTACAAGGCTACATTCAGGCTCTGCGCCGCAGCAGTATCGCCATTGATCCCACGATGATTGTGCACGGTGATTTCACCTTCGAAGCTGGTGCCAGTGCGCTGAAACAGTTGATGAGCTTACCGCAGCCGCCGAAAGCCATTTTCTGCCACAGCGACTTGATGGCATTAGGTGCAATGAATCAGGCACGAAAGCTGGGCATGCGCATTCCGCAGGATCTTTCCGTGGTGGGATTTGACGATATCGAACTGGCGCAGTATTACGATCCCCCACTCACCACCGTGGCACAGCCGCGATTTGCCATTGGTCGTGAGGCGATGCTGCTGTTGCTGGATGAACTGCAGGGCAAACGCGTCAACAACGGCTCACGTTTACTCGACGCGGAATTACGCGTGCGCGGAAGCACCGCACCCGCCACAAAAACGGGAAAAATGGTCTAGGCTTCACTGCATTTTCAGCGGATTCTGAAGGCAGACTTTGCTGGTCAAAGTTCCAGCCCTTGAGTAACATGACGCATTCGTTGCCGGGCAATTAACAGAACTTTTACACCCGTCTTAATTTAGGGTTTCGCCCATTGGCATTTTTTTGAAGGGTATCAGAACGAAAGTGGCACAGAGAGATTATGTAGGCCGCGGGCGTTCAACAGGGACGCGTCGCAAAAAACCCGCTGCAGGCCGCAGTAAGAAAAGCAAAGGCGGCTCCGGCACGTCAAAGTTGATGATCGTACTGGCCGTGGCCGTGCTGGTCACCTTTGCCGGTGGTTTATGGTTCATCTCTCATCATAAAAAAGAAGAGACTGAGGTCATTCCGAATCATAAAGCCAACGGCAACGGCCTTCCGCCTAAGCCGGAAGAGCGCTGGAAATACATCAAAGAGCTGGAAAATCGCCAAATCACCGTGCCGACGCCGACTGAACCGTCTGCTGGTGGTGGTGTGCAATCACAAACACAGCTGACGGATGAGCAGCGCCAATTGCTGGAACAGATGCAGGCTGATATGCGCCAGCAACCGACGCAGCTCAACGAAGTGCCGTGGAACGAACAAACTCCGGCACAGCGTCAGCAAACTCTGCAACGCCAGCAGCAGGTTCAGCAACAACAGCAACAGATGCAGCGCCAGCAGCAACAGTTACAGCAGCAACAACGTCAACAACAGTTGCAGCAACAGCAGGCGACGCGTCAACAACAACAGCCAGCGCCGATAACGCGTGAACCAGTGCAACAGCCGAAACCCCAGGAAACGGCAAAAGCGAAACCGGAAGAGAAAGCCGCTTCGCAGCGCTGGATGGTGCAGTGTGGATCGTTCAAAGGCACTGACCAGGCAGAGTCTGTGCGCGCAGGTCTGGCTTTTGAAGGTTTCGAGAGTCGTATCACCACCAGCGGGGGCTGGAATCGTGTGGTAATCGGGCCGTTTAAAGATCGCAGCAGCGCTGACAGCACGGTCAAACGCTTACACAGCTCCGGACACGGAAGCTGCATTCCTCTCGCTTTACCTTAAGTCATTCGCCTCGCGGCAAGTGCGTGAATCCCCTGAGCTTGCATCAGTAAGTTACAGGGGTGAACGCACCTCGCCAACGTACCGGCCATTTCAAGTAAGACAAATCTCGGGGTTGAAACCCTTCAAACCTACCCCATATCTGGTTGCATGATACTCCGCGCTCTGTGCGCGAAGTTCCTTATCCACTGCAACAAGGGGTCTGCCCGTGACAACAATAGTAAGTGTACGACGCAACGGCCGAGTCGTGATTGGCGGTGATGGCCAGGCTACGCTCGGCAATACCGTGATGAAAGGCAACGTGAAGAAAGTGCGTCGTCTCTACAATGATAAAGTGATCGCTGGTTTTGCTGGCGGCACCGCAGATGCCTTCACCCTGTTTGAACTGTTCGAGCGCAAGCTGGAAATGCATCAAGGCCACCTGGTGAAAGCCGCGGTCGAGTTGGCAAAAGACTGGCGTACCGATCGCATGCTGCGCCGTCTTGAAGCGCTGCTGGCGGTAGCTGATGAGAACTCCTCACTGATCATCAGCGGTAACGGAGACGTGATCCAGCCAGAAAATGATCTGATTGCCATCGGTTCTGGCGGTCCTTACGCCCAGGCAGCGGCACGCGCCCTGCTGGAGAACACCGACATTGGTGCGCATGATATCGTTGAGAAGGCGCTGAACATCGCTGGCGATATCTGCATTTACACCAACCACAACATCAACTTTGAAGAATTACCGTCTAAGGCTAAGGACTAAACATCATGTCTGAGATGACTCCCCGCGAGATTGTCAGCGAGCTTAACCGCTTTATTATCGGCCAGGACGGCGCAAAGAAGGCCGTGGCGATTGCACTGCGTAACCGCTGGCGCCGCATGCAGCTCGACGAAGAGCTGCGTCATGAAGTGACGCCAAAAAACATCCTGATGATTGGCCCGACCGGTGTCGGTAAAACCGAAATCGCGCGTCGTCTGGCAAAACTCGCCAATGCGCCTTTCATCAAAGTCGAAGCCACTAAATTCACCGAAGTGGGTTACGTGGGTAAAGAAGTCGACTCGATTATTCGCGATCTGACCGACTCTGCCATCAAAATGGTGCGCAGCCAGGCCATCGAGAAAAACAAATACCGCGCCGAAGAGATGGCGGAAGAGCGCATTCTTGATGTGCTGATCCCACCAGCGAAAAATAACTGGGGCCAGGCTGAGCACACTGCCGAACCTTCTGCGGCCCGTCAGTCTTTCCGCAAGAAACTGCGTGAAGGCCAGCTGGATGATAAAGAGATTGAGATCGATCTGGCCGCATCCGCAGCCGGTGTTGAAATCATGGCGCCTCCAGGCATGGAAGAGATGACCAGCCAGCTGCAGTCGATGTTCCAGAACCTCGGCGGACAGAAGCAGAAAGCGCGCAAGCTGAAGATCAAAGAAGCCATGAAGCTGCTGATTGAAGAAGAAGCGGCAAAACTGGTGAATCCGGAAGAGCTGAAGCAAGACGCCATCGAAGCCGTTGAGCAGCACGGTATCGTGTTCATTGATGAAATCGATAAGATCTGTAAGCGCGGCGGCCAGAATGCGGGCGGCCCGGATGTATCACGCGAAGGTGTACAGCGCGACTTGCTGCCACTGGTGGAAGGCTGCACCGTGTCCACCAAGCACGGCATGGTGAAAACCGACCACATTCTGTTTATCGCTTCAGGCGCGTTCCAGGTCGCCAGCCCATCAGATCTGATTCCAGAACTGCAGGGTCGCTTGCCGATTCGTGTAGAGCTGCAGGCGCTGACCGTGAATGATTTCGAACGTATTCTGACGGAGCCAAACGCTTCTGTGACCGTACAGTACAAAGCACTGATGGGCACTGAAGGCGTGAACGTTGATTTCACCGAAGACGGCATCCGTCGCATCGCCGAAGCCGCATGGCAGGTGAACGAAACGACTGAAAACATCGGTGCGCGTCGTCTGCACACGGTGCTGGAGCGTCTGATGGAAGACATCTCCTATGACGCCAGCGATCGCACCGGCGAATCCATCACCATCGATGCTGATTACGTAGGCAAGCATCTGGACGAATTGGTGGCCGACGAAGATCTCAGCCGCTTTATTCTGTAAAGGTTCCATCGTTATCCGCTGCCCGGCCACTGTGCCGGGCATTTTTTTACGCAGGATATTGATGCAGCGCTTTTTTTAGCGGGTGATGATTTTGCCAACAATCGTCAGATAGCGATATACTTACCGCTCCTGTGGCAAACAGACGATACCCTCATGAAATACGATACTTCCGAACTCTGTGACATCTACCATGAAGAAGTGAACGTGGTTGAACCGCTCTTTTCCAATTTTGGCGGACGCACCTCATTCGGTGGGCAAATCACCACAGTGAAATGTTTCGAAGACAACGGCCTGCTTTACGATCTGCTGGAAGAGAATGGCCGGGGTCGCGTGTTAGTGATTGATGGCGGCGGCTCGGTACGTCGTGCTCTGGTTGATGCGCAACTGGCGCGTCTGGCAGCGCAAAACGAGTGGGAAGGCCTGGTGATCTACGGCTCAGTGCGCCAGGTGGACGATCTGGAAGAGCTGGAAATTGGTATTCAGGCGATTGCCGCGATTCCGGTCGGTGCGGCGGGAGAAGGGATTGGCGAAAGTGACGTGCGCGTTAACTTTGGCGGCGTAACCTTCTTCTCTGGAGACCATCTTTATGCCGATAACACCGGCATCATTCTGTCGGAAGACGCCCTCGATATCGAGTAAGCCTCAACAAAAACGGGTGCCGCAGCACCCGTCATGGGTTTAAGCATAGACGCTTAAACCTCTTCCATTTTTCCCAACAGTGCACGCAGACGCTCCTGCCACACGTGCTGTTCTTCTTTCAGATGCTGGTTTTCACGCACCAGTGCATCCTGGTTGCCGGAAGCCTGGCTAGCTTCGTTGCGCAGCGTATTATTCTGATCTTTCAGTTCTTCGATTTCCATCTGTAGCAGGGTGATGGTATCAATCGCCTGCTGTACTTTGGCTTCCAGTTTCTCGAACACTTCAAATGACATCTTTATGACCTCTCCTAAATCTCTTGCAAGGCGTTGATGGTGCTGGGACTGCCTTGTTATGGTGCGTCCAGCCACGATGTCCCGATTGTATGTAGCCACACCCCGCAAGTCCAGCGACACAAGGCCTGCACGGGCAGTCTGTAACACTTTTCAGTTAATGCTTAAAAAAATGCTCACGATCGCGCATTTTTGCGCGCGGTCACGATATTGGACTTAAGTAAAGCAGGGTTAATGGCCCTTAAAGAAAGGTAAAAGACGCGAAAACGCGCATTTTTATGACGGAGTACACATATTTCGATTTCGCTATTTCTCGTTTATGCTCGTTAACGATAAATTCACATCAGCCCTACATAAGAGCTGGGTGACTCATGGATTGAGAACAAAAACTGATAAAATTTAACCTCGCTTCAGGAATGCCATTATGAGTCAGACAACGAACACACTAAAAGGTCAATGCATCGCCGAGTTTCTCGGTACCGGTTTGATCATCTTTTTTGGTGCAGGCTGTGTTGCTGCATTAAAACTGGCTGGTGCCGCATTCGGTCAGTGGGAAATCTGTATTATCTGGGGTCTTGCTGTCTCCATGGCCGTGTATCTCAGTGCGGGCGTATCCGGCGCGCATTTGAATCCAGCGGTAACGGTCGCGCTGTGCCTGTTTGCTAACTTTGAAGGCCGCAAAGTACTGCCTTACATCCTGGCGCAGGTTGCCGGTGCCTTCTGTGCGGCGGCGCTGGTTTATGGCCTCTACTACAATTTGTTCTTTGATTATGAAGCCAGCCATCAAATGGTGCGAGGCAGCGTGCAGAGCCTCGATCTGGCCGGTATCTTCTCAACCTACCCTAACCCGCACATCAGTGTCGGTCAGGCGTTACTGGTTGAGATGGTGATTACGGCGGTACTGATGGCGGTGATCATGGCGCTGACCGATGACGGCAATGGCGTACCACGTGGTCCACTGGCTCCGCTGTTAATTGGTCTGCTGGTTGCCGTGATTGGTGGTTCAATGGGCCCGCTCACCGGCTTCGCACTCAACCCGGCGCGTGACTTCGGTCCTAAGCTGTTCGCCTTCATCGCAGGTTGGGGTGATGTGGCCTTCACCGGC
Source organism: Pantoea sp. JGM49 (assembly GCF_018257655.1). Taxonomy (NCBI): domain Bacteria; kingdom Pseudomonadati; phylum Pseudomonadota; class Gammaproteobacteria; order Enterobacterales; family Erwiniaceae; genus Pantoea; species Pantoea sp. JGM49. The sequence continues at coordinate 31,960 of NZ_JAERJM010000014.1, forward strand.
GGCAAAGATATTCCTTACTTCCTGGTTCCGATTTTTGGCCCACTGGTGGGTGCTTGCCTCGGAGCCTTCGGTTACCGTTCACTGATTGGCCGTAACCTGCCGGTCAACGTGGCGGAAGCCAGCAAAACAGAAAAACCGGTCGCACGCGCTGAGCAGCGTAAAGCGTAAGTTTCATCGTTAATCATCAGGAAAATAAAATGACTACGACTGATAAAAAATACATTCTCGCGCTCGATCAGGGCACGACCAGCTCGCGTGCCGTGGTACTCGATCATGACGCGAACATCGTCGCCGTCTCGCAGCGCGAATTCACCCAGATTTACCCGAAAGCGGGCTGGGTAGAACACGACCCAATGGACATCTGGGCGTCACAAAGCTCAACGCTGGTCGAAGTGCTGGCCCATGCCGACATCCGTTCTGATGAGATTGCCGCGATTGGTATCACCAACCAACGTGAAACTGCCATCGTGTGGGATAAAGAGACCGGTAAGCCGATCTATAACGCCATCGTCTGGCAGGATCCACGTACAGCGGACTATTGTAACAAGCTAAAGAAAGAGGGTCTGGAAGAGTACATCCAGCATACCACCGGTCTGGTGATTAACCCTTACTTCTCAGGCACCAAAGTGAAGTGGATCCTCGACAACGTTGAAGGTGCGCGCGAGCGTGCAAAACGTGGCGAGCTGCTGTTTGGTACCGTTGATACCTGGCTGGTATGGAAAATGACCCAGGGGCGTGTGCACATCACCGACCACACCAACGCCTCTCGTACCATGATGTACAACATCCACAAGCTGGAGTGGGATGAGCGTATGCTGGAGATCCTCGATATTCCGCGCGAAATGCTGCCGGAAGTGAAAGGCTCTTCTGAAATCTACGGCCAGACCAACATCGGGGGTAAAGGCGGTACGCGTATTCCAATCGCGGGTATTGCAGGTGACCAACAGGCAGCCCTGTACGGCCAACTGTGCGTACAACCGGGTATGGCGAAAAACACCTACGGTACCGGCTGCTTCATGTTGATGAACACCGGCACCGAAGCCGTGACTTCAACGCACGGTCTGCTGACTACCATTGCTTGCGGCCCGCGTGGCGAAGTGAACTACGCACTGGAAGGTGCGGTGTTCATCGGCGGTGCCTCCATTCAGTGGCTGCGTGATGAGATGAAGCTGATCAGTGATTCAACGGACTCTGAATACTTCGCCCTGAAAGTGAAAGACACCAACGGCGTCTACATGGTGCCTGCGTTTACCGGTCTGGGTGCGCCTTACTGGGATCCGTATGCCCGTGGCGCCATCTTCGGTCTGACGCGCGGTGCCAACGCAAATCACATCATCCGTGCAACCCTGGAATCGATTGCTTATCAGACACGTGACGTGCTGGAAGCGATGCAGAACGATGCAGGCACCCGTTTGCAATCTCTGCGCGTGGACGGTGGTGCGGTCGCCAACAACTTCCTGATGCAGTTCCAGTCAGACATTCTCGGTACGCGCGTTGAGCGTCCGGAAGTACGGGAAGTGACCGCGCTGGGTGCAGCTTACCTTGCTGGCCTGGCGGTGGGCTTCTGGAGCGATCTGGAGGAAGTACGTGCGAAAGCGGTCGTTGAACGTGAGTTCCGCCCAAGCATCGAAACCACCGAACGCAACGTGCGCTATGCAGGCTGGAAGAAAGCCGTGGCGCGTGCGCAAGCGTGGGAAGACGCTGAGTAATACCTTTGACCCGCGGCACCCTGCCGCGGGTTTTTCTCCCCGCCCTGCTTTCCCCTCCGTGTTACACTGCCTGCCTGTTTTTTATCAGGTGCAACCATGAAACGAGAACTCGCGATTGAATTTTCCCGTGTGACCGAAGCCGCTGCATTAGCGGGCTATCACTGGTTAGGACGCGGCGATAAAAATGCGGCCGACGGTGCAGCCGTCCACGCCATGCGCATTATGCTCAATACCATTGATATCGACGGTCAGATTGTGATTGGCGAAGGCGAAATCGACGAAGCGCCGATGCTCTATATCGGTGAAAAAGTCGGTACCGGCCGTGGGGATGCGGTGGATATCGCTGTCGATCCTATCGAAGGCACACGCATGACGGCGATGGGTCAGGCCAACGCACTGGCAGTATTAGCCGTGGGCGATAAAGGTAGCTTCCTGCACGCACCTGATATGTACATGGAAAAACTGATTGTCGGGCCCGGCGCGCGCGGTGCTATCGATCTCAACCTGCCGCTCGAAGCCAATCTGAAGAACATCGCCATCGCTCTGGATAAACCCCTCAGCCAGCTGACCGTGTCGATTCTGGCTAAGCCGCGCCATGACGCGGTGATCGCTCAGCTCCAGCAGCTCGGCGTGCGTGTGTTTGCCTTCCCGGATGGTGATGTTGCGGCCTCGATTTTGACCTGCATGCCTGACAGTGAAGTGGATGTGCTTTACGGTATCGGCGGTGCGCCAGAAGGTGTGGTGTCCGCTGCAGTGATCCGTGCAATGGATGGCGACATGCAGGCTCGCCTATTGGCGCGCCACGACGTCAAAGGCGACAGTGAAGAGAACCGTCGTTTGGGCGAGCAGGAGCTGCAACGTTGTGTTGAAATGGGCATTAAAGCCGGAGAAGTGCTGAAGCTGGAAGAGATGGCGCGTAACGATAATGTGATTTTCGCCGCCACCGGTATCACCACCGGTGACCTGCTCAAAGGCATTACACGCAAAGGCAACATCGCTACCAGCGAAACCCTGCTGGTGCGCGGTAAATCACGCACCATCCGCCGCATCCAGTCGATCCATTATCTGGATCGCAAAGACGCGGCGCTGCATCAGTTTATCCTGTAATCGCCTGTTTGCCGCTCTCCGGATGACGTGAGAGCGGCCACCAGCACAGCAGCATCACCAGCGATGTGACAAACATCAGCATGCCGAGGCTCGACTGATCGTGCTGCGGCAGTAGCGCCGACAGCCAGGCAATTACGCCAGAGCCCAAATTCTGTATGCCACCAATCAGCGCGCCCGCACTCCCTGCTAACCATGCATACGGCTCCATCGCACCGGATGTTGCCAATGGGAACAGCATCCCGGCACCAAAGAAGAACAGTGCGGCAGGCACCAGCAGTGTCCAGATATTCATGATGCCGAACCATGCCGGAATCCACATCAGCAGACCCGCCAGCAAGCAACTGTTCACGCCGTACCACATCAGCGTATGCCAGGACTTCTGCTCGCGTCCGGTAAACCACGCACCAAAAAAGGCGGCCGGGATTGGCAGGATAAACAGAATGCTGACGGTGATGCCATCCAGACCGAGCACGCCCCCCATCAACACGCCACAGCTGGCTTCAAACACAGCGATGCCTGCCAGGGCGCCCACCAGCAGCAGCAGATAGCGGATAAAATTCCCGTCGCTAAGTAAGGTGGCATAACGGCGCAGAAACGGTGTGGCAGGCGTATCCACGGGACGCGTTTCGGGTAGCCAGCGCGCCATGGAAGCTGTGACGCCGACGCACAGCAACAGCAGAAAGGCAAAACAAGCGTGCCAGCCAAACAGGTGCGTCAGTAGCGCGCCAATCACCGGTGCCAGTAGCGGGCTCACCAGAATTCCCATATTCAGCAGACTATTGGCCTGGCGCAGGGCGATACCGGAATAGAGATCGCGCGGCATAGTGCGCGCCATCACCCCCGCGACGCCAGTACCCAAACCCTGCACCGCGCTGCCCAGCACCAAAATCTGCAGTGATGGCGCAAACATGGCGATCAATGCCCCCACGGCAAAGATCGTCATACCGACAAGGATCACCGGACGACGGCCAAAGCTGTCTGACAACGGACCATAGATCAGTTGTGACCCACCATAGGTCATCAAATAAGCGGCCATGACCTGCTGCATGCTGCCACTGCGTACGTTCAGGGCTTCGGCCATGTTCGCCATCGCCGGCACATAGATGGTTTGCGCCATCTGTCCGACCGCCACCAGCACGATCAGCATGAATAACAGGAAGCGGTTTTGTGTTTTATTCTTCAACATGGAACAAAATGTCTGCCTGAGAAACAAAATAAAAGCAGCACTAAAAAAGGCTGCTGGCGATTAATGGCGGCAAAAATATCAGGATTGCATGACAAATCGAGAGGTGAGTGCAAAGCGACTGGCGCAGTGGTGTCAAGATTACGTACCGGGTCGTAACCCGACCGCTACAGTTGATGTGGAGTGCGCATGATTTGTCGCCGAGAGCCCTTTACTCTCCGCCGGGCTGGAAATTTGAGAGAGGGCTGACGATGATAGTGATACGCCTGAATAATCAATAATAAGGAGCGATCATGGCAGAGTGGATCAATGCGGAAGTGAAAGAAGTGAAAAACTGGACCGATGCACTGTTCAGCCTGCGCGTTACCGCGCCGATTGATACCTTTACCGCCGGGCAGTTTGCCAAGCTGGCGCTGGAAATTGATGGTGAACGCGTGCAACGCGCCTATTCATATGTGAATGCACCGCGCGATCCCTTACTGGAGTTCTATCTGGTCACGGTGCCAGAGGGTAAGCTCAGTCCACGTTTGCAGGCATTGCAGCCTGGCGATCAGGTGATGGTGACCAAAGAAGCCGCCGGATTCTTTGTACTCGATGAAATTCCCGACTGCAGCACGCTTTGGATGCTGGCCACTGGCACGGCGATCGGTCCTTATTTATCGATTCTGCAACAGGGCGAAGACCTGGAACGGTTTGATAACATTGTGCTGGTGCATGCGGCACGTTTCGCCGATGACCTGAGCTTCCTGCCGTTGATGCAGCAGCTGCAACAGCGCTATCAGGGCAAGTTGCATATTCAGACGGTGGTGAGTCGCGAAGAGATCGCCGGTTCGCTGCACGGTCGTGTTCCGCAGCTCATTGAGAGCGGTGAACTTGAACGTGCGGTGGGTTTGCCGATGACCGCTGACACCAGCCACGTGATGCTGTGTGGTAACCCGCAAATGGTGCGCGATACCCAGCAATTGCTGAAAGATACGCGTGAGATGCGTAAACATTTCAAACGCAAACCCGGCCATATGACCAGCGAACATTACTGGTAATCCATGCGGTGTGAAGAATGTCAGACTTTTCCCTGTGCGGGTTTTGACTTTGGTCGGTAAAAACCGTTCTAATCGTGGGCTAAGTGAATGATTTAGGGCCGAAGCAATGAAGAACCTGCCAGTCGCGCTGCTCTTGAGCTTCGCGCTGACATTTCCCGCCTGGGCGGAGGATGCGACACCGCAGGATCGAAGCGATCACCTGCCTGCCGCCCCTTATCTATTGGCAGGTGCCCCCACCTTCGATATGACCATCGCGCAGTTCCGCGAGAAGTACAACGCAACGAATCCGGACCTGCCGTTGCAGGAATATCGTGCGATTGATAATCGAGACGATAAAAGCAACCTGACGCGCGCCGCCAGCAAGATCAATGAAACACTCTATGCTTCTACCGCGCTGGAGCAGGGCACCGGAAAAATCAAAACGCTGCAAATTACCTGGCTACCGGTTCCCGGCCCGGATATGAAAGCCGCGCAGGCACGTGCGATGGATTACATGACAGCATTATTGCGATTTTTTGTCCCAGGTTTATCGCCTGCAGATGGACGCAAAAAGCTTGATGCACTGCTCAGCGCAGGCAAAGGCGCACGCTATTTTGCCAGTACTGAAGGCGCATTGCGTTTTGTGGTCGCGGATAACGGTGACAAAGGATTAACCTTCGCGGTTGAGCCAATAAAACTGGCGCTCGCGACCCCTTGATTACCGCGGCAAAAATGACGAAAAGCAAAGCCAGCGACACGTTTGATCTCTATACTGTCTGGCAGACATCGCTGCCCGATGGCAGCGCTATTTCATGAATCGCGTTATGCGGAGGAAAGAATGCGACATCCACTGGTTATGGGTAACTGGAAACTGAATGGCAGCAAGCACATGGCAGGCGAGCTGATTGAAAGTCTGCGCAAAGAGCTGTCTGGTGTTGAAGATTGTGGCGTAGCAATTGCTCCACCCACTCTCTATCTTGACCTGGCAAAACACGCCGTCTCCGGCAGCCACATTGCACTGGGTGCACAGAACGTTGACGTTAACCTGTCTGGCGCATTCACCGGTGAAATCTCCGCAGAAATGCTGAAAGATGTCGGCGCGAAATACATCATCATCGGCCACTCTGAGCGTCGTACTTACCACAATGAAAGCGACGAGTTCATCGCGAAGAAATTTGCTGTTCTGAAAGCAGCCGGCCTGGTACCAGTCCTGTGCATCGGTGAAACTGAAGCAGAGAACGAAGCGGGCAAGACTGAAGAAGTGTGCGCACGCCAGATCGACGCCGTGCTGGAAACCCAGGGTGCTGCCGCGTTCGAAGGCGTTGTTATCGCCTATGAGCCAGTCTGGGCAATCGGTACCGGCAAATCAGCCACTCCAGCGCAGGCACAGGCCGTGCACAAATTCATTCGTGACCATATCGCGAAGAAAGATGCGGCGATTGCTCAGCAGGTTATCATTCAGTACGGCGGTTCTGTTAACGACAAAAATGCCGCAGAACTGTTCACCCAGCCAGATATCGATGGCGCGCTGGTTGGCGGTGCTTCACTGAAAGCCGATGCGTTCGCAGTGATCGTGAAAGCAGCTGCAGCAGCGAAAAACGCCTAAGTTTTTCGGTGTGGAACAAGGCGGCTGATGAGCCGCCTTTTTTATTGCCAGAGATTCGTACTGAGACATGTAACTCATACACTGAGGAAGATGTGATGAAACAGTTCTGGAACCCTCCAGCGTGCTTATACGTTTCATTGAAGCTTTATATTGGAAACCATGGTTAATGGTTCAAAATCTGGCATTGGTGGTCCTGCAACTCCTCCGCAGAACCGCTGTTTAGCATTAACCAGTTACGTTCCAGCGCCAGCAACGCTAAGCGCCCATCCGGTAATTCCGCCAGTGCCATCCCATATTTTCCCATCTCGCTGCGCGCATTAGGCACTTCAGTCGCCAGACGAATAAAGACACTTTGCTGCGCCAGTTCAGCCGTCGACAGTGTGCGAATCAAATAGCGATGTTTGCGCAGCGTGGCTGGTTGCCACTGTTCATTGAGCTTAGGGCTTAACGCATCAAGCCGCTGGCGCACATCAGGACGCAGACAGGAGATGTGGATGTGCAGTTGATTCTGCGTACGGCCATATTGCGCATTAATCGCCAGTGACAGCACGCTATCATCAATCGGTGCACCGCGTTTTTTGGCCAACAGACTGCGCTGCAGCCAGGCGGCGGCAAACAGATTGGGCGTGGTGGGTTCGAGAATAATCGGGCTTTCCATGCCAGTGATTTTTTCAATCGGCATCAGTAAATACTGCAGTGGACCGTTGAGGTCTTTCAGCGTGACATAACCCTGTGCCGTATTCACTTGCTGACAAGGGGCGGGATTGCCACTCTTCGCCAGATTGGGCTCGCACTTTTCACTGATGATCTGCCAGAGGGCATTGGAGTTTTTCTGGAAATGGAAGGCGCTGACGATCAGTCCGACAATCAGCACCAGCAGTAAAACGGTTAGCAACTTCAGGGTGCGACGACTTCCCTGCATGGCCGAATTCCTCTGTTCATCACCTGCCAGCATCCTCGCCTGCCGTCTGGGCAATGTCACGGACTTTTACTGCTGTGTAATGCAAAACGGTCAGCATCAGGCTGACCGTTTCAGTTTGATGCGATGAGGATTACGGTTTCATGACCTGATCGTAACTGCCACCATCAGCGAAGTGCGCTTTCTGCGCTTGCGTCCAGCCACCGAACTTGCTGTCGATAGTGAACAGTTTCACCGGCGCAAAGGTGCTGGCAAACTTTTTCGCGACTTCAGGATCGCGTGGACGATAAAAGTTTTCCGCTGCGATGGTCTGGCCTTCTGGTGAGTAGAGATACTTCAGGTAATCTTCGGCCACTTTACGCGTGCCCTGCTCATCCACCACCTTATCGACCACCGAAACGGTTGGTTCTGCCAGAATTGATTCGCTTGGCGTGACGATTTCGAACTTGTCTTTACCCAGCTTGTTCACTGCCAGATACGCTTCGTTTTCCCAGGCAATCAGCACATCGCCGATGCCACGTTCTACGAAGGTGTTGGTGGCGCCACGTGCACCCGAATCCTGCACTTCTACGTTCTTGAACAGCGCCTTCACATACGCCAGCGCTTTGGCCTGGTCACCGTTGTTTTGATCCAGTGCCCAGCCCCATGCGGCCAGATAGTTCCAGCGTGCGCCACCTGAGGTTTTCGGGTTCGGGGTGATCACCGATACGCCGGGTTTAATTAAATCGTTCCAGTCATGAATGCCCTTCGGGTTGCCCTTACGGACCAGGAACACGATGGTGGAAGTATAAGGGGCGGAGTTGTCTGGCAGGCGCTTAATCCAGTTTTTATCGATCCGTCCACGGTCAGCAATAGCATCCACGTCAGACTGCAGCGCCAGGGTCACGACATCAGCACGAATGCCGTTGATCACAGAGGTCGCCTGCTTCCCTGAACCGCCATGAGACTGACGGATCACCACATTGTCACCCGTTTCCTGCTTGTAGTGTGCGCTAAACGCTTTGTTGTACTGCTCATACAGCTCACGCGTTGGATCGTAAGAAACGTTTAACAGCTGGATATCCTTTGCCAAAACACTGGTGGAAGCCAGTAACAGGGTGACACCAATACTCCACTTGTTCATTGCTTGCTCTCCCGAGGTCGTTATAGAACAAGACTGACATAAACCAATTCAATGATTAAAGAATTAAAAATAAGTGGTTATAACTGGAGAGAATATAAGTGGGAATAAAAAAGGGCACGGTGGAGGCCGCGCCCTGATTTAGTTTGATTAGTAGAGTTTTTTCGCCGTATCCAGCCAGTCGCGCTTGAATGGGCGCTTCATGTTTTCAATCGCGTCAATGATGTCGTGATGCACCATCTTCTCATTCTGAATACCGACACAACGTCCGCCGTAGCCCTGCAACAGCAGTTCGATGGAGTAGGCACCCATACGTGACGCCAGGATACGGTCGTAAGCGCATGGTGCACCGCCACGCTGAATATGCCCAAGCACCGTTGCACGTGTTTCGCGTTTGGTTTCTGCTTCGATGTAATGCGCCAAATCGTCGATATCACAGATGTGTTCGGTAATGGCCACAATGGCGTGTTTTTTACCTTTGGCGATACCGGCTTTGATCTCTTCGACCAGTTCTTCACGGGTATAAGGAATTTCCGGCAGCACGATGAATTCACAACCGCCGGCGATGGAAGCAGCCAGAGTCAGATCGCCGCAGTAACGACCCATCACTTCCACGATGGAAATGCGCTGATGCGAAGAGGAGGTGTCGCGCAGACGGTCAATCGCTTCAACCACGGTTTCCAGCGCCGTGAAGTAACCGATGGTGTAATCGGTACCGGCAACGTCATTATCGATGGTGCCTGGCAGACCAATGCACGGGAAACCCATTTCCGTCAAACGTTTGGCACCCATGTAGGAACCGTCACCGCCGATGACCACCAGCGCGTCAATGCCGCGCTTCTTCATGTTCTCAATGGCAACCTGACGAACTTCCTCATTACGGAAATCCGGGAAGCGCGCAGAACCGAGGAAAGTGCCGCCACGGTTGATCATGTCGGACACGCTGTATCGGTCGAGATTGATCATACGGTCTTCATACAAACCCAGATAGCCGTCGTAGATACCAAAAACTTCAAGGCCTTCACTCAGCGCGGAACGGACAACTCCGCGGATGGCTGCGTTCATGCCTGGGGCGTCACCGCCGCTGGTCAGTACTCCGATTTTTTTGATCATGACAACCTCTGGATTGTTCAAAACTAAGGATTATTCCTGCCTGCCGACCGGTGTAAACCCGCTCACGATCGTGCGGCTTAATAGTTGCAGATAGTATATCAAAGGCTTGATGCTGAATTGATTCAGGTCAGACAAGTTTTCGCTATTTTTTTACAGAGTTGTTAGCGTTACGTCATTTTTATAACGCAACGCCATGATATTTAAACGCTAAAACTGGAAAAAGCCTTGCTGATTTTCAGGCACCACCGAACAGGGATCCTGATGGATGATAACATCCGAACCGGGAAACTTAAGCCGGAGTGCTTGCTCGATCTGATCCGCTACCTGATGCGCCTGCACCAGCGGCAGGTGGTCATCCATTTCCAGATGAAGCTGGATAAAACGGGTTGGCCCGGATTGACGCGTACGCAGTGCATGGGCACCGCGCACACCTGGCCAGTCGCTAACCAAATTGATAATCGCCTGCTTCTCTTCTTCCGGCAATGCGCGGTCCAGCAAAGATTGCACCGCTTCATAACCCATGCGCAAAGCGTTATAGAGGATGTACACCCCAATCCCCAGCGCAAAGAGCGCATCTGCCCGGACAAAACCATAGCTGCTTAACACCAAAGCCACCAGGATCGCGCCGTTCATCACCACGTCAGATTGATAGTGCAGCATATCCGCACGTATCGCCTGGCTGCGTGTCCGACGCACCACCCAGCGCTGGAAAGTCACCAGTAACAGGGTGGACAAAAGGGCGACCACAGTGACGACGATACCGACCAGCGGCGCACGTAATATATTGGGTGAGGCCAGATGCTGAATACCCGTGAGAAATAAAAACAGTGCCGAGCCGGAAATAAACATGCTTTGTGCCAGTGCGGCAAGCGACTCCGCTTTACCGTGGCCGAAGGTGTGATCAGCGTCCGCAGGCTGGAGTGAATAGCGCACCACCAGTAAATTGGTGAGCGATGCAGCGATATCCACCAGTGAATCGACCAGGGCGGCCAACATACTGACTGAGCCAGTCAGCCACCAGGCAAAAATTTTCACGATCAACAGTAATGTCGCCAGCGTCGTTGCCGCCAGCGCCGCGCGGTTGACGAGTTTCGCGTAGGAGGGATCCATGCCATGCCTCATAGAAGCGTCTGCTCAGCGCAACGCCTTTAGTCACATAATGGCTCAAGTTTATCATCGGCAAGCGTAAGCTGCGTGAAATGAATATTAAGGTGATGATGCAGCACAGGATTGGCAGATAAAAAAAAAAACCCCCGCATCATGCGGGGGAAGACAGGGATGGTGTCTATGGCAAGGAAAACAGGGATACTATGTTACTGGTTACTGCTGGTACTACTCACTGCATGCAGCGGTGATGATGACTGCAATCCTGAGAGCTGACGCATATCATTAAGTCGCCGCTCATAATTCTTCTGCAATGTCGCTTGCTGTGCAGGCGTTAGCAGGTGATACATCTGGTTGCGAACCCGAGCCATCTCAACTTGCAGTTCTATCTGCGCGCGGGCTTGTTTCTCTGCCTGCTGTCGGATAGCCGATTCGTTAAATTTGTCTGCAATGACAAGGTCATGCATAGTTTCAATATCCTGAACGCTCATAGCCGGGCGCTCATGTCGTGCTTGCTGCATCAGGTCTCGCATCTGTTGCCGCTGTTGTTCAGTCAGCTCAATGCCATCGAACATGTGGCTTTGCGGATTTTGCGTCATACTGCCTGTCGTCAATCCGCCGTTATGATGCATCTCGTCAATCGTCGTCGTGTCTGCTGCTTCTGCGCTGGCGTGACTGAGAACCATCGCTGAGGCAATGACGACGGCGGTTAAGTAGCGCATCGTTTACTCCCAGTTCGTTCCGTTTTGCGATTCAACGAGAGCTAGTGTACGGCGATAGCTGCAAACATCCGTCAGGGGGTGTAAAACTACGTAAAGCGTTGGATTGCAAGTCAAGGAACACGGTATTTTGCCTGCGGAGGGCAACAAAAAATGAATAAAATCCTGTTGGTTGATGACGACCGCGAATTAACTTCGCTGCTTAAAGAACTGCTTGAGATGGAAGGTTTTGAGGTGATTGTCGCCAGCGATGGCGAGCAGGCGCTTAACCTGCTGGATAACAGCGTTGACTTGTTATTACTCGACGTCATGATGCCGAAGAAGAACGGTATTGATACGTTGAAAGAATTACGACAACAGCACCAAACTCCGGTCATTATGCTGACCGCTCGTGGTAGTGAGTTGGATCGTGTTCTTGGCCTTGAGCTGGGCGCGGATGACTATCTACCAAAACCGTTTAATGACCGTGAACTGGTGGCGCGTATTCGAGCTATTTTGCGCCGTTCAAACTGGAGCGAACAACAACAGCAGCATGACAATAGTTCACCCACGCTGGAAGTGGATTGCCTGCGCCTCAACCCAGGCCGCCAGGAAGCCAGCTTCGATAGTGAAACGCTGGATCTGACGGGCACGGAATTCACTCTGCTCTATTTGCTGGCACAGCACTTAGGTCAGGTCGTGTCGCGTGAGCACCTCAGTCAGGAAGTGCTGGGTAAACGCCTGACGCCGTTTGACCGCGCGATTGATATGCACATTTCAAACCTGCGTCGTAAATTGCCGGAACGTCGTGATGGCCACCCGTGGTTTAAAACGCTACGCGGACGCGGCTATCTGATGGTTTCGGCATCATGATTGGAAGTTTGACTACCCGCATCTTCGCCATTTTCTGGCTCACCCTGGCTCTGGTGTTGATGCTGGTATTGATGGTGCCCAAACTCGACTCACGCCAGATGACCGCACTGCTGGAAAGTGAGCAACGACAGGGCACCATGATTGAACAGCACGTTGAAGCGGAGTTATCGCAAGATCCTCCCAACGACCTGATGTGGTGGCGCCGGCTGTTTCGCGCCATCGACAAATGGGCCCCACCCGGCCAACGCTTGTTATTAGTCACCAGCGAAGGCCGGGTGATCGGTGCGCAGCACAATGAAATGCAGGTGATTCGTAACTTTATCGGCCAGTCTGATAATGCCGATCATCCGCAGAAGAAAAAGTATGGTCGTGTGGAGATGGTGGGCCCGTTCGCCGTGCAGGATGGTGAAGATAACTATCAGCTCTACCTGATCCGCCCCGCCACCAGTTCTCAACTGGACTTCGTCAATTTACTGTTCGACCGTCCGTTATTGCTGTTGATTGTCACCATGCTGATTAGCTCGCCACTGCTGTTATGGCTGGCGTGGAGCCTGGCGCGCCCAGCTCGCAAGCTTAAACATGCTGCCGATGAAGTGGCGAGCGGAAACTTACGCCAGCATCCTGAACTGGAATCCGGTCCACAGGAATTCCTGGCAGCAGGTTCAAGTTTCAACCAAATGGTGAGCGCACTTGAACGCATGATGACCGCACAGCAGCGTTTGTTATCCGATATCAGTCATGAATTACGCACGCCACTGACACGTTTGCAGTTGGCTACCGCCCTACTGCGCCGTCGCAATGGTGAAGGTAAAGAACTTCAGCGTATCGAAACGGAAGCCCAGCGGCTTGATGGCATGATTAACGATTTGCTGGTGCTCTCACGCACTCAGCATAAAAATGCCTTAGTCAGTGAAGCGATGAAAGCCAACCACCTGTGGAACGGTGTACTGGAAGATGCCAAATTTGAAGCCGAGCAGATGGGTAAAACCATGGATGTGCCGTATCCGCCTGGTCCGTGGCCACTGTACGGCAACCCGCATGCCCTGGAGAGCGCACTGGAAAACATCGTGCGTAATGCGCTGCGTTATTCCCACACGCATATCAGCGTGAGTTTCTCGGTGGATATTCAGGGTATTACCGTTCACGTTGATGACGATGGCCCAGGCGTCAGCGCTGAAGATCGCGAGCAGATTTTCCGCCCCTTCTATCGCACTGATGAAGCACGCGACCGTGAATCTGGTGGCACCGGTCTCGGACTGGCGATTGTGGAAACAGCCGTGCAACAGCATCGCGGTTGGGTGAAAGCCGATGACAGCCCATTAGGGGGGCTGCGCCTTACACTCTGGTTGCCGCTGTACTCCGCTCGTCAATAATTTGCTATGCTTCGGCCCTCGTTTCCGGGGGCCTTATGCTGAACATCGTTTTATTTGAACCTGAAATCCCGCCAAATACGGGCAATATCATCCGCTTGTGTGCCAATACAGGCTTCCAATTGCATCTGATTGAGCCGCTGGGCTTTGCCTGGGATGACAAGCGCCTGCGCCGCGCTGGGCTCGATTATCACGAATACACCTCACTCAAAAAACACGCCAATTACACTGCGTTTATCGAGTCTGAAGCACCACAGCGTCTGTTTGCACTCACCACCAAAGGCACACCTGCCCACAGCGCTGTGAGCTATCAGAAAGGGGATTATTTATTGTTTGGACCTGAGAGCCGTGGTTTGCCGGCAGAGATACTGAACGCGCTGCCAGCAGAGCAGAAGATCCGCATCCCAATGATGGCTGAAAGTCGCAGTATGAATCTGTCGAATGCGGTATCTGTGGTGGTGTATGAAGCGTGGCGCCAGCTTGATTATGCTGGCGCACTGATCAAGAGCTAAATTCCGTCGCCGTACTCGAAGCCCGCGCCGTTGAAGAGTTGGTCCATATCCATCGAAGGTTTATCGCTGGTGGGTTTGCCAACGATACGCGCAGGCACACCGGCTGCCGTGGTATGCGGCGGCACCGGTTGTAGTACCACCGAACCCGCACCAATTTTCGCGCCGCGCCCCACTTCAATGTTACCGAGAATCTTGGCACCTGCGCCAATCATCACACCTTCACGGATTTTCGGATGGCGATCGCCGCTGGTTTTTCCGGTACCGCCTAGCGTGACCGACTGCAAAATCGACACGTCATTTTCCACTACGGCGGTTTCACCAATCACGATACCGGTAGCATGATCGAGCATGATGCCGCGACCAATACGGGCTGCCGGGTGGATATCCACTGCAAAGGAGACGGAGATTTCGTTCTGCAAATAGACGGCTAACGCGCGGCGGCCCTCTTTCCAGAGCCAGTGGCCGATGCGATAAGCCTGTAATGCATGGAAGCCTTTCAGATACAGCAATGGCGTTGAATACTTATCAACGGCAGGATCGCGCTGGCGCACGGCTTGAATATCGTAAGCTGCAGAGACAATCATCTCTGGATCTTCGCGATACGCTTCCTCAACGATTTCGCGTACCGCAATGGCTGGCATGATCGGGTTGGCGAGTTTGTTCGCCAGCATGTAGCTTAGGGCACTGCCAAGATTTTCGTGCTTCAGCAAAGTCGCGTGATAAAAACTGGCCAGCATGGGTTCACAATCAGCCAGCGCTCTGGCTTCAGCTTTGATGTTGTTCCAGACCAGTTCTAACTCTTCTGACGACATTGCTCTGTGCTCCCGATAAAAAAGCGCCTGAGAGGCGCTGCAGGTGATTTAGCTGAGCATCCTGCTTCAGCTTTGGCTGTTTTCGTCCTTCCTTGCACGGCCAAGTAAACTCAATGCTGCCTCTCGCGCCGATTTTTCGCAATACAGTACCTGATAAATCTGCTCGGTTATCGGCATTTCAACACCCATTCTCGCCGCCAATGCTTTGACTTCTTTGGTGTTTCGGTACCCTTCTACAACTTGTCCGATAATGCGCTGCGCCTCATCAACGCTCTCGCCTTGTCCCAGCATCATGCCAAAACGACGATTGCGGGATTGATTATCGGTACAGGTCAGCACTAAATCGCCCAGCCCCGCCATGCCCATAAAGGTGGTGGGATCGGCTCCAAGAGCGGCGCCAAGGCGACTCATCTCAGTCAGCCCACGGGTAATCAGCGCGGTTCGTGCGTTAGCACCAAAACCAATTCCATCGGAAATGCCGGCACCAATCGCAATCACGTTTTTCACCGCGCCACCCAGTTGCACGCCGATGAAGTCTGGATTGTTGTACACGCGGAAGCTTTTACCGCAATGCAGTTTTTGCTGCAGATCTTCGGCGAACTGTGCGTCAGTGGCAGCCAGCGCTATCGCTGTAGGCAGGCCCGCAGCAAGCTCCTTCGCGAAAGTTGGTCCGGAAACCACGGCCAGCGGAATTTGATCGCCAAGGATTTCACGCGCAACATCCTGCAAAAGACGGCCAGTCTCTTTTTCGAGACCTTTGGTTGCCCAGACAATACGTGAGTCTGCACGCAGATGCGGCTTCAACTGGGTGAGAACGTCGCCAAATACGTGGCTAGGCACCACCACCAACAGATCGCGGCTGGCATTCACCACCGTTGCCAAATCGGCTTCGGGAACAAGATTGTCAGGGAAAGGTACATCAGGCAGGAAAGCGGCATTACATCGGTCAGCCTGGAGCTGCGCCACGCTTTGCGGATTGTGGCCCCAGAGCAGAACCGGATGGCCGTTACGGGCCAGCGTAATGGCCAAAGCGGTGCCGTACGAGCCGGCACCGATGACGCTAATCGAAGCGTTGAGGGTAGTCATCAGGCATCCTGACGTGGCGCTTCGCCTTCACCTTGCTGCTGCAGATAGTTCATGAACAGGGCATCAAAGTTAACTGGCGCCAGATTGAGCTGAGGGAAAGTACCACGAGACACGAGGCTGGTGATGCATTCACGTGCATACGGGAACAGAATGTTCGGGCAGTATGCACCGAGGCAATGTGCCATCTGAGTGCCTTCGATACCGCCGATAGTGAAGATACCTGCCTGCTGAACTTCGCACAGGAATGCGGTGTCTTCGCCAACGGTTGCTGTCACGGTAACGCGCAGAACAACTTCGTAGACTTCATCAGCCAGCTGAGATGAAGCGGTGTCCAGATCCAGTTTCACTTCCGGTTCCCACTCTTTCTGGAAAACCTGAGGCGCGTTTGGCGCTTCGTAAGAAACGTCTTTGGTATAAACACGTTGAATCTGGAACTGCATTTCGTTTGTGCTATGTTCTGACATGTTACTAAATCCTGTGAGTTAAATTGTCTGACCGAAAAATTATGCCTGGAGTAAGGGATCCAGTCCCTGACGCCCATCCAGCGCGTAAAGATCGTCACAGCCACCAATGTGCTGCGCATCAATAAAAATCTGGGGAACTGTCGTACGCCCGCTTCGCTGAATCATCTCTTCACGTTTCGCCGCGTTCCCATCAATAGGAATCTCCTGGAACGAAACACCTTTCTGATCCAACAATGCTTTTGCCCGGTGGCAATAAGGGCATGTGACTTTGGTGTAAATCTCAACATTAGCCATGCGGTTACCTCTGGGAATTATTTACCGCGTACCAGCGGCAGATTCTCACCACTCCAGCCGCTCACGCCATCTTTCAGCACGGAGACTTTTTCAAAACCTTCAGCGCTCAATTTAGCGGCTGACTCACCCGCGCTCTGGCCGGTGGCGCATACCACAATTATGGGCTGCGACTTGTGCTTTTCCAGTTCGGCAAAGCTCCCTTTTTTGATGTCAGCCGCTGCAATATTCACCGCACCTGAAATGTGCCCTTTGCGATAATCATCGCGCGAACGCACGTCTACAACCACCGCATCCTCTTTGTTGATCAGGTGGGTTGCTTCACCACGGCTGATGGTTTTTACCTTAGAGAACATTCCTTTAACGGTGGTCACAATCACCAGAACGAGTAAAACAACCCATGCCAGACTAAGGATGGTGTGATTGCTTGCAAAATGCATAATTTCTTGCATGAGGGGTAACGACTCCAGACCGGGCTAATAAGCTAAAACAAGGGTTCTGAGTATACCTGCGCCACTTAGCATGTACAGTCGCGAAGCGGGCAGAGTTACGATTTGTGCGTCATTTTCCAAAAAAAGTGTTCTAATCGCAAAATTGAGTCAAGGTTTATGCCGCTAAGCTCGGCACCGACATCTTTCGTAAAGCAAAACCCGCCCGGGATAACTGGTAAGCGGCTGTTCATCGTGGAATAATTATCGACTATGAAGGGAAAAGCGACCGTTACATACACAAGGACCTGTCACAACGGCCCAGCGCATCCGTTGTCATCTCGCTGGTCCGAAATCTCCCTGAGCTTGCTCTGCGCGGGCGCACTGTTATTGCCCGTTTACGCGCACAGTGCGGATGACAGTAAAACCCAGCTCAAGTCCATTCAGCAGGATATTGCTAACAAAGAGAAAAGCGTTAAAGCGCAGAAATTACAGCGCAGCAAACTTCTCGATCAACTGCAAAGTCAGGAAAAAGTGATTGCGCAAGCCAGCCGGCAGCTTAGGGAAACGCGCAATAGCTTGACCGCGCTCGACGGCGAAATCACACAAATTACCACCTCCATCTCTCGTCTGGAAAAACAGCAAGCTCAGCAGGAAAAACTGCTGGCTCAACAATTGGATGCGGCTTTCCGACAAGGCCAACACAATGGGTTACAGCTGCTGCTGGGTGGTGAAGAAGCACAACGCAGTGAACGCATACTTGCCTATTTCGGCTACCTTAATGCTGCACGCCAGAAAAACATCGACGATCTCAAACAAACTCAGCAACAGCTGTCCGAGCAGCGTCAGGCATTGCAAGGTAAGCAGGAACAACAAAAATCCCTGTTAGCCCAACAGCAGTCGCAGCAGGCCAAACTGGAAACCGCCAGTGCGGCACGTAAGAAAACCCTGACAGTATTGGAAAGCTCGCTGGAAAAAGATCAGGCCGATTTGGTTGAGATGCGAGAAAACGAAAGCCGTCTGCAGGATAAAATTGCCAAAGCCGAACGCGAAGCGCGTGAGCGTGCCGAACGTGAAGCACGCGAGGCAGAAAAAGTACGCCAGCGTCAGGCGCAGGCAAAAGCCAAGGGATCAAGTTATCAACCCACACAAAGCGAACGTGAGTTGATGGCGCGCACCGGTGGCCTCGGAAAGCCTGGTGGGCAGGCGGTATGGCCGGTGAATGGACGTATTGAACACCGCTTCGGTGAATCCATGCAGGGTGAACTGCGCTGGAAAGGTCTTGTGATTGATGCACCAGAAGGCACCGAAGTGAAAGCCATCGCCGATGGACGCGTACTGATGGCCGACTGGCTACAAGGCTACGGCCTGGTTGTGGTATTGGAACATGGTAAAGGCGATATGAGTCTTTATGGCTACAACCAAAGTGCGCTGGTGAGCGTGGGTACTCAGGTGAAGGCAGGACAGCCTATCGCCCTCGTGGGTACCAGTGGCGGCCGCGGCACGCCTTCGCTCTACTTTGAAATCCGACGTCAGGGACAGGCCGTCAATCCACTACCGTGGTTAGGAAGATAAGTGTTGTTTCAGCCTCAAAAGCTCTCAATTGCGTTCTGCGCACTGTTTTTCACACTATCGGCTCAGGCAGGTAAACTCTCAATTGTGATTGATGACTTCGGTTATCGTCCGGTTGAAGAGAATAAAGTGCTGCAAATGCCCGCTGCGATTTCGGTCGCTGTATTGCCGAATGCACCTCATGCTCGTGAGATGGCGACAAAAGCACATCAGGGTGGTCATGAGGTGTTGATTCACTTGCCAATGGCACCGCTCAGTAAGCAGCCGCTGGAAAAAGATACCTTAACCCCAGAGATGAGCAGCGAAGAGATCGCACGCATTGTTCGGGATGCCTCGGGTAAAGTGCCCTTCGCTGTGGGGCTGAACAACCATATGGGCAGCAAAATGACCTCCAGCCTGCCTGGCATGCAGAAAGTGATGCAGGTGCTAAATCAGTACAATTACTACTTTCTCGATAGCATGACGATTGGCAATAGCCAGTCTATTCCAGCGGCACAAGGTACGCATGTTAAGGTGCTGAAACGCCGGGTATTCCTTGACGATAGTCAGAATGAGGCATCGATTCGCGAACAGTTTACCCGTGCCGTAAAACTGGCACAGCGCGATGGTTATGCCATTGCGATTGGCCATCCGCACCCAACCACCGTCCGTGTGCTGCAACAGATGCTGCTATCACTGCCTGGCGATATTACGCTGGTCCGCCCAAGTCAGTTGCTGAATGAGCCTGTGCATCAGGGTAAAGCTCCGACGACAACCGATAAATCTCCAGCGCCGAAATTCCGTGCTCCGGGGGTGTGTAAGGTCAGTAAACCACTGCCGCCAGTGCCGCAAAGTCGAGCCGTTGAAATAGTGATTGAAAATGTGGCAGGTAGTAAGTTAATCAATCAGTTAGGTTTACTTTTTTAACGCAATCATCAACGTTTTTGAAAATTAGCGTTAGCCCCATTCGGGACTAGCGTTTTTTTCGTTATCATTACGAAATTAATTCCCGCGACTGATGTCAAATTTGCCAGGTTCTTAGGGTGAAATGGAATAATGAAAAAGCTTTGGAAAATAAACGTAATCAATAACGTACTCAGTTTACATGCCAGACTGAGCCAGATTGACAAAAACAAGACACCGCTAAGCTCAAATCATGAGTTTAAGCGCATTGTTATTTTCTCAACGACCGCATTAGGAGATCTCCTTTTTAATACTCCTGCGATCAAAGCCATAAAGCATCGCTATCCAGAGGCCAGGCTCATGCTGGTATCCAGTGATAAAAACCGTGATCTCGTTGAAAAAAGTCAATGGTTTGATGAAATAGTCATCTGGGATAATAAAATAGTTCATTCCCATCGCGTAATCAGGAGAATGAGAAAATTCAAACCTGATATGACTGTGCTACTGCATTCAACATTGGGCTATGACATTCTCTGCGCACGCCTGTCTGGCTCAAAATACATTATTAGAGATAATTTCAGAAGTGACAATACCGTCTTTAATCACTGGATAGATCATTATTCATCGGCAACAGATGTTCATATTATTCAGCGCAAACTCGACCTGATTAGTATTCTTGGATGCAATACAACAGATATCAGAATGCAATTCCCCATTGCAATTCACTCTGTAGAACGTGAAAACTATCGACCTGTAATTGGCTTTCAAATGGGGGCGTCCGGGAAAAACCGTTGCTGGCCAGTTGAACATTTTTCTGAACTAGCAGAGCGTATTTTAGAAAATAACAAAGATGCAAAAATAGTATTGACTGGTGCCACCCAGGATAAAAACATTGAAAAATCATTCTTTGATTTATTAAAAAATAAATACCATTCAAGGGTTCACTCTTATATTGGTAAGACTCGCCTACCTGAACTCTTACAGATAATTAAAAACCTTGATGTGTTGATCACAGGTGACACTGGACCACTACATATTGCTATCACGGCAGAAACGCCGACAGTGAGTCTTTATGTCAGTGCTAATCCCAGACATACAGGACCTTATCAGGATTTACACATCCATCAGACTATCAGAATTGAACCTGAATCTAATGATGATCCGCATTACCCATTAAGAAAAATAAGCGTTGATCAGGTTTATAACGTGATGATGAAAAATATTTCAGTCTAAAATTACACTACCAGATAGCAAGCGATCTGGTAGTGGTTTTTATCTAGGCCTTACGGGATGACAAAACTATCGCTAATGGCAACCAGAATAATACCCATGTTTCTCCTGGTCCACCAATCACAAACATCCCCTGAGTAACAAAAAACATCAAAGAGAAGAGATAAATTGAGGCTTCTAACCCCATGCCTTGATGATACTTTCTATACGCATGATACAAGCCAACCAGGATGAGTGATGCCATAAATAGCACACCCACCACACCGCCTTTTAAGAAGGCCGATACATAAATACTGTGTGTGGTTATAACATGTTGGCCAATACTGTTTACAAATGTCAGCTGCTTATCAAACCCCCAACCGAAATAGGGATGAATCATTGCATCTGAAATGGCATGATTCCAGATTCCAAATCTGATAAAACTCTGCGCATAAGAGGAAACAATGCGCGCATAAAAATCACTGCCATAATCGGTAAAGTAGAAGAATAATAAAATAGTAGCGATTGAAATCATGATATACAAAACATGTTTAAGGTGAACATGTTTATATTTAGCAAGTAAGACAGCTAAAGAAACCATTAAAGCCAATAATGGACCTCGACTTTGCGTCAAGATCAAGCCAATAAAGAGCAACGATGCAGGTATGTAAATCCAGTGTCGGCCTGACTCACGGGCAATAATCAGTGCACTTAAAATACCAAGAGCAAAATATCCACCGAGATCAATGACATTTTTTGGCGCGGCAAAAAAACCGTTTTCAAGTCTATTAGTCAGTAGCGTGCTTTTGTCTACCAACATAAATGTCAAAACAAGGACAATAAAACACCCGGAAAAAATGCATCCATAAACCTTCAGCAAACCATAACGCTTAATACAGTAATCAAACATACAAACGAAAAAAAGAAGATAAACGGTATGCTTCAGAGTTGAAATTATATTCTCTGGAACACTTGTCCATAAGTTCGTAATACTGTAATAAATGAGGAATAGTGCAATAACGCCTATTGACCTCCAGGGATATGGCTCGGGAAGACTAAGCTTTTTTCGCTGGAAAAACAAAAATATCATCATCGTTGTAATCGACAGATGAAATAAATTATTTACTTTTCCAACACCTGTAAATATGGTCATTAAAAATAAAAATGCCATAAAAGAAATAGATGCAATAAATTCTAAACTTTCAGTTTTTTTTAAAAATGACATCTGGCGTCGCCTTCTCGAAAATTTCCTCTGTCAGTCCACTATTCATAGACAAATTGTAAACCTTTATCCCTGCATGATTAAGCTCGATGCTGGCATTCAAGAATGCGGGCTTTATAACTTGAGTAAAGTTTTCCCCTAAAAAGCTTTTCTGCTTATTATTTTCATTTTCATAAAATCGTGGGGAAGAAAAATTATTCATATCAACCCCTGCTAACAGTATACGATTTGAACTGAGCCATACGGCTATTTGCAACGCCCAATAGGCCACTGTACCCGCATCAAAAATACCTTGTCTGATATCCCATGAAAAACCTGATAATGGATCAGTTGGATAGACTGATAATCCTTTATTATCATTGAAATTCAAAGCATACTCAGCAGGTACTACTGATTTTCGAAATATCTTATAACTCAGATCTTCAATAATAGCCAAACGACACTTTATCTTATCGACTCCAATGCAATTCAACATATCATTGAGGCAATGAACTGTTGTAAAGAGCGTCAACTCAGGGTCGCCCAGTACTTTTCCGACAATATCAAAACGATTCTCAACAAAACCGCGATCGACAATAACATAATATGAAAATACGACTTTATCTCGTAGGTGATAAGCGCCATTAACACCAATAAATGTCGTTTCTGAAAGTAATTCAAAATCAAGATCATTCACTGACGGGCCAGTTGCCAGTATCGTCATATCATTGGTAACGGTTTTACGTAATGAATCTAATGCTTCAATTTTTATTTCATTTTTTCGCCAGACTAGCCGTTCAATATGGTCTTCTGCTCCACGTTGAATTCTGATATGAGGCCAAAAATTTTCATTGTGCCGATAAGCTCGTTCATGGGTATAACGATAGATTTGTTTAAATATTGATCCCATTCAAAGCAATTCCCGCAATTTTTCCATTACGCTCACGGCGGATATAGCCTGCATTCTGCCACCTGCACCGCGTAGCTCATGCTGATTCTTCCCATACCCCCCAATCAGCCCCGGATCAGTTGGACCAAACAGCGTAATATTCGGGCGGTCCAGCGCGGCGGTCAGGTGACTCAAACCCGTGTCGACCGAAACGACAGCGCGTGCCCCCGCCAATTGCTGTGCCACTTGCTCCAGCGCTAATTTTGGCAGCACCTCAACATGGTTAAAACCTTCCGCCATTCTTAATGCACGCTGATGCTCATGTTCAGCACCCCAAGGCAGTTTCACTCGCAGACCTGTCGGCTGTACCCGTTCAATAAGTTCGCGCCAGTGCGCCTCTGGCCAATGTTTGTTATCGCGGGTGGTCGCATGCAAAAACACCAGGTATTGATGCGCATCGTTGGGCAGCGTAGAAAGGAAATGTCCCGCAATGGCATAATCACCCTGGGTCTCCGGTTTCGCATAATCCAGGCTTTTCGCAAATAGCTCACGCGTGCGTTCAACCGCGTGTTGCTGTTTATTAATTTCATGGCGTTTGTCATACCACCAGCTGGCAAAGGGTTCCCGCGCGCTGCGGCTGTCTTGCCCATGCTTTACGCCTTTAGCCAGTCGCGTCACCAGCGCGGCGCTTTTGATCAACCCTTGCGCATCGATCACCACATCATACTGGCGCGATTGCAGGTCTCGCTTAAACAGAACGCGCTCTTCACGCTGCTGGCTACCAAACCAATGTTTACGCCAGCGACGAATCGCCACCGGCAGCACTTTATCTACTGCCGGATGCCAGCTGGGGATCTGTGCAAAATTTTCTTCGACGACCCAGTCAAAACGGATGCCAGGAATGGCCTGCATCGCATCAGTGAGCGCCGGTAACGTGTGCAGCACGTCCCCCATTGAGGAGGTTTTTACAATCAAAACGTGCATGGCTACTCCTGCACCGGATGCAGCAGCGTGCTAAATTCCTGATGAACTCGAGCAGGCTGAATATCAATGAGACTTTGGTGATAACCCTCTTCGGCATCACCTTTACGTACTTTGTGATAGCCAGAGATCAAACGAATTACGCGTGCCTGATGAGAGAGCGGCGGAGTGAAATCCGGGCTACTTGGGCCATATAAGGCGACCAAAGGACGATTCAGTGCGGCGGCAATGTGCATCAACCCGGAATCATTACTGACGATAGCCGCGCAATGTGCAATTAAGATAACCGCTTGTTCTAATTGCGTATCGCCGGCCAGATTTTTGCAGTGCGCTCGTGCTGATTCCGATAACGTCTGAACAATAGTGTCACCGGTTTCGCGATCTTTTGCGGAACCGAACAACACCACCTGGTACCCTTCGGCAATCAGTTGCTCGGCAAGCGCCGCGTAATGGTAGTGCGGCCAGCGCTTGGCTGGGCCAAATTCAGCGCCAGGGCAGAACCCTATAGCAGGACGATCGGCCGACAAAGAAAATTGCGCTGCTGTCATGCGCTTTTCATCTTCATCGACACGCAACTGCGGCCACAGTAAGGGCTGCGGCAACTGTTGTGCGGAGGCGATGGGTTTGTCGTAGCCCAGTGCAACATAGCGCTCCACCATCAGCGGAAACGCGGCTTTATCCAGCACACGCACATCGTTCAACACGCCATAGCGCATCTCACCACGCCAGCCGACACGGCGCTTAATACCTGCAAAGAACGGCACCAGCGCTGATTTGAACGAATTTGGCAGCACATAAGCACGGTCATAATTGCTGACCTGAAGGGATTTGCCCAAACGCCGCCTTTCACCCAGTGCCAAAGCGCCATGGCCCAGTGGCATCGCCAGCGCCTGATTGACTTCCGGCATCCGTGACAGCAGTGGCCGGCACCAGGCCGGCGCCATCACATCAATGACCGCATCCGGGTGCTCAGCCTTGAGCGTGCGATAGAGACTTTGCGACATCATCATATCGCCGACCCAGGAAGGGCCAATGACCAGAATTTTCATCGCTGGTGCCGGTTTCCTTATGCTTTACGATTGAGCCAGGTCATGTATTCACCCACGCCCTGAGCAACGGTTTTAAATGGCTTGTCATAACCCGCTGCGCGCAGATTGGTCAGGTCCGCTTGAGTGAATGCCTGATAGCGGCCTTTCAGTTTCTCAGGGAATGGGATGTATTCAATCTGCCCTTGCTGATGGAACTTCAGTACTGCATCGGCGACTTCCTGGAAGGATTCCGCACGGCCAGTACCACAGTTGTAGATGCCAGATACCCCGTTTTCCCAGCACCACAGGTTTACTGCAACGACATCGTCAACATGGATGAAATCGCGGCGGAAGTCGTCGCTACCTTCAAACAGTTTTGGATTTTCACCGTTGCTGATCTGCGTGTTGAGGTGGAATGCCACGCTCGCCATACCGCCTTTGTGACCCTCGCGAGGGCCGTAGACGTTGAAGTAGCGGAAGCCACACACCGGAGAATCGGCTTCCGGCAGAATCTGACGCACGTAGTGGTCGAACAGCATTTTTGAATAGCCATAGACGTTCAGCGGCTGCTCGTACTGGCGCTCTTCAATAAAGTTTTCATTGCGGCCACCGTAAGTGGCCGCTGAAGAGGCGTACAGGAAAGGAATTTCACGTTCCAGGCAGAAATGCAGCAAGTCTTTGGAGTACTGATAGTTGTTATCCATCATGTACTTGCCGTCCCACTCGGTGGTCGCCGAGCAGGCACCTTCATGGAACACCGCCTCGATTGGACCCAGATCTTCGCCGGACATGATGTAAGAGAGGAACTCTTCTTTGTCCATGTAATCCGCGATATCCAGATCTGCGAGGTTCACGAATTTGGTGCCATCTTTCAGATTATCCACCACCAGAATATCGGTAAGACCGCGATCGTTCAGCGCTTTAACAATGTTGCTGCCAATCATGCCAGCGCCACCGGTTACGATAATCATATGCTTTGCCTTTAAAGAGTTGAGGTGAAACAGGAGGTTTCACGCACGAATACCTAACATCATAACATTTCAGCCCGAGACAGGTAGCCAGATGACTCCGTAACCGCTGCACAATTTGCATCCATCGCGTGAACTATGCTGCAAAACAAAGATTTCTCTGGCGGAAATGTCGGCACGATACATCCTGATCAGTAATATGTTCCAAAATTTTGCTATCTGAGGAGCAGAATCATGTCCAGTCAGTTTTATTCGCAAATCCGTCAACAGCTTGTGACAACACGTAGCGATGGATTGTTCAAACAAGAACGTACCATCACGTCGGCGCAGCAGGCTGAGATCCATGTCGCTAATAGCCCTCCGGTGATTAACTTCTGCGCCAACAACTATCTCGGTCTGGCGAATCACCCCGCGCTTATTCAGGCCGCCAAAGAAGGCATGGATTCCCACGGCTTCGGCATGGCATCCGTGCGCTTTATCTGCGGCACGCAAGATATTCATCAGCAGTTGGAACAAAAGCTGGCGGCCTTTCTCGGCATGGAAGATGCCATCCTGTTTTCCTCTTGCTTCGATGCCAATGGCGGTCTGTTTGAAACGTTGCTCAGTGCGGAAGATGCCATCATCTCTGATGCACTCAATCATGCCTCAATTATCGATGGCGTTCGCCTGTGTAAAGCCCAGCGCTATCGGTATGCCAACAACAATATGTCTGAGTTACGTGCTCGGTTAGAGGAAGCGCGTGATAAAGGTGCACGCCATATTCTGATCGCCACAGACGGTGTGTTCTCGATGGATGGCGTGATTGCCAATCTGCAAGGCATTTGCGATTTGGCCGACGAATTTGACGCATTGGTGATGGTTGATGATTCCCACGCAGTCGGTTTTGTCGGAGCGGCTGGACGTGGCACCCATGAATACTGCGGCGTAATGGATCGCGTAGATATCCTGACTGGCACATTAGGCAAAGCGCTAGGTGGTGCTTCAGGTGGCTATGTGGCTGCGAAAAATGAGGTGGTTGAATGGCTACGCCAGCGTTCACGCCCTTACCTATTTTCCAACTCCCTGGCACCTGCCATCGTCGCCGCCTCGCTGCGGGTGTTAGACCTGCTCAGTGAAGGCGATGGGTTACGCCAGCGCCTTTGGGATAACGCCCGATTCTTCCGCGAGAAGATGACCGCAGCCGGCTTTACGCTGGCGGGTGCTGACCACGCCATCATCCCGGTGATGCTTGGCGATGCAAAAGTGGCTCAGCAGTTTGCCAGCCTGCTGCAAAAAGAGGGTATCTATGTCACCGGCTTCTTTTACCCGGTGGTGCCGCAGGGTCAGGCGCGCATTCGCACTCAGATATCTGCAGGCCATACGCAGGCACAGTTGGAACATGCCGTTGCCGCCTTTACGCGCATTGGTCAACAGTTGGGCGTGATTGCAGGAGCCGCAAAATGAAAGCACTAGCCAAGTTAAGAGCTGAAGAAGGCATCTGGATGGTGAAAGATGCGCCGATTCCGGAACCTGGTCACAACGACCTGCTGATTAAAATTCGTAAAACTGCAATTTGCGGCACCGATGTTCACATTTACAACTGGGATGATTGGTCGCGTAAAACCATTCCCGTTCCGATGATCACTGGCCATGAATATGTCGGCGAAGTCGTCGGTATGGGCGAAGAGGTAAGAGGCTTTACCCTTGGCGATCGTGTGTCCGGCGAAGGTCATATCACCTGCGGTCACTGCCGAAATTGCCGCGCCGGTCGCACTCACTTGTGCCGCAATACCGTGGGTGTCGGCGTCAATCGTCAGGGCTGTTTCGCCGAGTACCTGGTCATCCCTGCATTTAACGCTTTCAAGATTCCCGACAATATCTCTGACGAGCTGGCAGCGATTTTCGATCCCTTTGGCAACGCCGTGCATACCGCGCTCTCGTTTGATCTGGTCGGCGAGGACGTGCTGATCTCTGGTGCTGGTCCTATTGGTATTATGGCTGCAGCGGTGTGCAAACATGTGGGCGCACGCAATGTGGTCATCACCGATATCAATGATTATCGCCTCGGCCTGGCACGCCAGATGGGCGTGACACGCGCCGTAAATGTGGCGCAGGAAAATCTGCGCGATGTGATGGCTGAGCTGGGTATGACCGAAGGTTTCGATGTCGGGCTGGAGATGTCTGGCGCGCCTCCCGCGTTTCGCACCCTGCTGGAGGTGATGAACCATGGCGGGCGAATCGCCCTACTGGGCATTCCGCCGGGCGAGATGGCGATCGATTGGAATCTGGTGATCTTCAAAGGACTTTTCATCAAAGGCATCTATGGCCGCGAGATGTTTGAAACCTGGTACAAAATGGCAGCGTTGATTCAATCCGGCCTCGATTTAACGCCCATTATCACACATCGCTACCACATCGATGAATTCCAGCAGGGATTTGACGAGATGCGATCCGGGCGTTCAGGAAAAGTGGTATTGAGCTGGGATTAAGGATTCACAGGGAGGCTTTTGGGCCTCCCATGGCTTCACTTAATCAGCGCCAGATATTGCTGACAGATTGCCGCCGTATCAAATTCGGCAAAGGCATCCGCTGCTAACAACGGCGGGTGCTGATAAATGTCACACATTGCTGTTGCCAGCGATTCAGGATTGAGATCTGCCAGGCCGCGCGCTAAATCACCTTGCAACAGCCACATCGGGCCACCCGGACAACGCGTACTGACAACAGGCGTGCCACACAATACGGCTTCGATCAGCACATTACCAAAACCCTCGCTATCCGAACTGACAATCAGCATTGCCGCCCGGCTGATCCATGCATAAGGATTTTGTGTAAAGCCCTGGAAAATAACACGATTGGCAATCCCTAACGCTTGTGCCTGGGCTTCTAAAGCGGCTTTACGCTGTGCCGATCCCTGCCCCAATAACACCAACGGCAACTGAATATTGCTTAATGCGTAAGCCTTTAACAGGCGGTCATGCCGTTTGGTTTCATGGAAGCGCCCGACATGCACCAGAAAACCAGACTCAGGCACTTCGGCGGGCTCTGCTGCCAACTGCCGAATCAGTGCAATATCGAACGGATTGCCAATTACCGCTTCGCCTGTGAGCTTCACAGCAAAGGCCTCTTTCAAATCCTCCAGCACGGCGGGTGAAACGCCGACTACGTTACGCCCCTGATAAACCTGCTGGATTTTACGCGCCTTTAACCAGCGTGATAATCCGGTGCGATGCCCAAGATAGGAGGCTGAAAACACGCCATGCAGGCAGAACCAGATTTTCTTCGCATCCAGCGCGCGACTTCGACGCACGATACGGTCGGTTTTGTGCAGATGAGACACCACAAGATCAAAATCACCTGCCGTTTTCTCCGCCTGTTGTACTGCTTCGTCCAGCAAACGGGCTCGACGACTCAGCTCGGTGAGTTTGCGCCAGGGTCGACGATTGGTGTCCAGAATGACCTGATAATCCACTCCCTGCGGCAAGGGGTACTCGCACACTTGTCGCAGGGAAAACAGTGATACACGGTGCCCCTGTGCCAGCATACCGGTGACCAGCGTCAGAACCACTTTTTCAGCGCCGCCGCCCGGCAATCCATCTATCACCATGAGTATGCGTTTTGACAAAATATTCTACCTGTCTGAATGAAATAACATGTGATTGCCTGCAGTCCTGGCCAGGATAGTAGCGCAGATCCTTCGTGCTTTTCGCCTGTTTCCTGCCCGGGCAAATAGTTTTGCGTCACTGAATGGCTCAGCGTAACATTGCGATTTTATTGGCTTCAGGCGGCGAACATGACCCGGCACGCGTTCCTTATTACCATTGACACTGAAGGCGACAACCTTTGGCGCAATCACCGTTCAATCACCACCGAAAATACCGGCTATCTGCCACGTTTTCAGGACCTGTGCGAGCGTTATGGTTTTAAACCCACCTGGCTGACCAACTATGAAATGGCGATGGACCCTGCTTTCGTGGAATTCGGCAAAGATGTCATCGCGCGCAAACAAGGTGAGATTGGCATGCATCTGCATGCATGGAACAGTCCGCCAGAAGCGCCACTCACCGATGATGACTGGCGTTGGCAGCCTTTCCTGGTCGAATACCCGGATACCGTGCTGCGCGATAAAGTCGTTTATATGACTGATCTGTTGGAAGAAAAGTTCCAGACGAAAATGCGGAGCCATCGTGCAGGGCGCTGGGCATTTGATGAACGCTATGCCGCCATTCTCACCGAACTAGGCTATCAGGTGGATTGTTCCGTTACCCCGCGCGTGAACTGGTCCTTCACACGCGGCGCACCACAGGGTAAAGGCGGCACAAACTATACAGATTTTCCGTTCAAACCTTATTTTATCGATCCGCAGGATATCTCACGCAGCGGCAACTCTTCACTGCTCGAAATTCCTATGAGTATTCAATACAAATACTCGCCTTTGATGAATACCTTCAAACAGAGTCTGTATCGACTGCGCGGCAAGCAAAAAAGCCCTGCTGTACATTGGTTGCGTCCATCTGGCGGTAATCTTTCGGACATGCAGCGCGTGGTAGAAATGTCGCTGGCAGAAGGGAACAATTACACTGAATTTATGCTGCACAGCTCAGAGTTCATGCCAGACGGCAGCCCAACGTTTAAAAACGAACGCGATATCGAACAGCTTTATGAGGATCTAGAGGCGCTCTTCAGTTGGTTAGCGCCCCGTTTCGTTGGCCAGACTCTGTCGGAATATCACGACAGTTTTAAGCTACAGCAGTAGTTTTAAGCTACAGCAGTCCGTACGTTAAGTTTCTGCCATGCCTGCCAGACCGTTTCCGGTGAGATATCACGACATTCTCCGGAATCGGTCTGCATAATCTGGTACTCACCCGACCATGGATGCCACAAAGTCGCATTGGTATCGCCAAAGAACACCACCTGCTTTTTATGCAGCCCGGCGGCAAGATGCATCTGCCCCCCATCGCTACACAAAATTTGCTCGCAGCAATCAAAGCCTGCGATGACTTCTCGCACCGATGCGGTGGGATAGCGCGCTACGCGTGATGAATTGACCAACGCCATCAACTCATCAGCACGGGCCGCATCGCCTTTGTCGTGAGGATCCAGCGTGCCCTGCGGTGACCAAAACACCAGAACACGCGCCTGCTCATCTTCCAGCAGCTTATTGATAAAAGCCGCATAACTGGCTATCGGCCAGCGACGCTTAGGGCTGCGACTGCTGATGTGCACACCATAGACCCTTCCTGCTGAAGCAAAGCTTTGTGCAATACGCGCTTTGGCCGCTTCACGTTCTGCATCGGCGAGATAAAGATTCACAGATGGCACTTCAGGCAGGCTGTCAGTCAACGCAGAGAGATAAGAAAAGGTATGTTCGACCTGATGGCTGCCCTGAAAATCGCTTTTATGGAACGGATGATCCAGCTGAACGTCGGGCAAAGCAGCGCCAATAATATTGTGCGCGCCGGCCATTTTCGCCAGGCGTAAGCTGTATTTGCACGGCACCGGATTAGCCAAAATCGTGGCATCAAAGCGCGTTTTACGCAGTGCCAGCATGATTTTTACGCGCTGCCAGTAAACACCGAGTGTGGTTTCGTTCTTACCGCGATGTTTGGCTTTTTTGTAGACATACAGACGGTCAACGTGAGGATTATGGCTCACCACATCCTGAGCAATCTTATTAACCAGTAGGGTGATTTTTGCGTCAGGAAAAGTGCGTTTCAAACCTTCCAGCAGTGGAGTGGTACACACCATATCGCCAATGTTATCGCGTCGGATAACAAGGATGTTTTTCATACTGATGCCCAGGGTAAAAAGGATTGATGCCAAACATTCCGGCCAGAACCGTTCCTAAAAGCGCAAAAATGCTAGCGAGCTAACTACTTTTGACCATTAATGTCCAAAAAGTTCTGAATTTCTTAGCAATAATTAACGTTATAAAATCGTAAATAATTCATAAAACCATAAATAACAATGTCGCTTGATAATCCCGCACTTTCCATCATTACACCCATGTTCAACGCTGGCGCGATGTTCGAGACGTTTATGCAGTCTCTACTGGCGCAGTCGCTGACAGATCTCGAGATCATCATTGTCGATGATGGTTCCACCGATGGTTCAGGCGAACGAGCTGAGGCTTATGCGCATCAATATTCTCAGGTGCGGGTTATTCACCAGGCTAATGGTGGCGTCTCACGGGCACGCAATGCCGGATTAGCCGTCGCAAAAGGCAAGTACGTCACATTCCCGGATGCAGACGACACCATGAGCCCAACCATGTATCAAATACTGGTTGAGATGGCCGAGCGAGACGATCTCGATGCCGCGCAGTGTAATGCGGAGTGGTTTTTCAAAGCCAGCCAGACGACCAAACCGTTGATTCCCCTGGATCGCTTAACCAGCACCGATGTATTGAGCGGCCCAGAATGGCTGAACACCGCACTGCAGACGCATCGATACATGCACGTGGTATGGCTGGGTATTTATCGCCGTGAACTGATTGAACAAAACAATCTCACTTTCGAACCGGGGTTACATCATCAGGATATTCCCTGGACCACAGAGTTCATGTTCAACGCCAGACGCGTGCGCTACACCGATCAAATGCTCTACCGCTACTACCTGCACGATGCCTCCATCAGCAACCGCAAACGCACCGGTCAACGAAATGTCGAGTATCAACGCCATTACCTGAAAATCGCGCAGATGCTGGAAGAGATCAATGCACGCTATCGCGATAAAGTTAAAATCTATCCCGCATTCCATTATCAAATTACGCGTGAAGCGCTCAGCGTCTGCCATTCCATTCGCCGTGAACCGGAAGAGAGCGCACGGCAGGCGATGATTGCGGATCTGTTTGCCACGCAAACCCATAAACGTATGCTGCGGAATGCACGCGGCGCGCGGCAGTGGTATCAACTGCTGTTATGGCTGAGTCGGATTTATCGCTGGCGTAACAAATAAGCGTCGCGGCTGGCTTTCGCCCTATAGGGGTTTGCCCTACAATCAGCTCACTGAAATTTGAGATCATTTGAGTATGGCAAGCCCGATTCCAGTCCAATTTGCACCGAAAAATATTCTGCTGATCAAGCTGCGCCATCACGGCGATATGCTGCTGACCACGCCCGCTATCAATGCGCTGCGCCAGCGCTATCCAAACGCCAACATCGACGTCCTGTTGTATAAAGAGACGCGGCCGATGCTGGAAGCACACCCCGCTATTCGCCAGTTGCACATTATTGACCGCAACTGGAAAAAAGAGGGCGGCTGGCAGAAGTTCCGCCATGAGATGGCGCTGCTTTCAGCTGTACGTGCCTGCCATTATGACGTGGTCATTAACCTCGCCGATCAATGGCGCAGCGCGATTATCACACGTTTTTCAGCTGCGCCGGTGCGCATTGGTTTTGCCTACGCCAAACGTGATCACGCTCTGTGGCGTTGGTGCCATAACTATCTGGTTTCGACAAAAACACATAATCAATTGCACACCGTCGAGCAGAATATGGCGGCGCTTGAACCGCTAGGTATCAGCGCAGAAGGTGCAAAAGCCTCAATGCACTTTAGTGCGGCAGATAAACAGAAAGTGCAGGATGCATTGGTTCAGCAAAAGGTCAGCGGGCCGTTTATCGTGTTACAGCCAACATCGCGTTGGGTATTCAAATGCTGGGAAGATGAAAAGGTCGCGCAGCTGATTGATACGCTCGCCGCCGATGGTCATACCATCGTGCTGACTGCCGCACCTGACAAGCATGAGCAAGCGATGATCGCTCACATTCAGTCGCTGTGCCATAGCCAGAATGTGGTTTCACTTGCCGGGCAGCTTTCATTGCCGCAACTGGCGGCATTGATTGATGCCGCGCAGCTGTTTATCGGTGTGGATTCTGCCCCCATGCACATGGCCGCCGCACTCGATACGCCCTGTCTTGCGCTGTTTGGCCCCACCAAACTGCAACACTGGCGTCCGTGGGGTGAAAACAATCGCGTGATCTGGGCCGGTGATTATGCACCGCTGCCTTCGCCAGACGACATCGATACCAAAACAGAACAGCGCTATCTCTCAGCCATTCCGGTGGATGATGTGGTGGCCGCCGCCAGGAGTTTTTTGCATGACTAAGTTACGCCTGGCGATTGTCCGGCAGAAATATCGTCCGGATGGCGGTGCCGAGCGTTTCATCTCGCGGGCGCTGGAAGCACTGGACAGCGAGCAGCTCGATCTGAATATCATCACACGCAGCTGGCAGGGCACACCCAATCCAGCCTGGCATCTGCACATCTGCAATCCCACCAAATTTGGACGCGTATCGCGCGAACGCGGTTTTGCCCACGCGGCACGTGCATGTTGGGAACGTGAGAAGTTCGATATCGTGCAGAGCCACGAACGCATTGCGGGCTGCGATATTTTCCGCGCCGGTGATGGCGTGCATCGCGTATGGCTGGAACAGCGTGCGCGCATCGTCTCACCCTGGCAGCGTTTGAGCGCCAGCCTGAGTCCTTACCATCGTTATGTTCTGCAGGCTGAAGCAGAGATGTTCAATGCAGCATCACTGAAAGCGGTGATCTGTAACTCAGAGATGGTGAAACAGGATATTTTGCGTCATTTCACGCTAGATGCCAGCAAGATTCACGTGATTCATAACGCCATCGACAGCCAACGTTTCCAGCCAGCAACTGAAGCTCAGCGCTACGCCATACGCCAGCAATTGACGCTGCCACAGGATGCCACGGTGATGATCTACGTGGGTTCAGGCTTTGAGCGCAAAGGCTTGAAAGCCGCCATTGAAGCACTCGCCCACAGCGATCGCTATCTGGTTGTGGTTGGCCAGGACAAACAACTTTCACGCTATCAGCAGCTGGCTAACCAGCTTAATTGCCTTGATCGCTTGCGCTTTGTTGGCGTGCAGCAGGATGTGCAGCCCTATTATCACGCCGCTGACGCCTTACTGTTGCCCACGCTTTATGATCCTTTTCCGAATGTGGTGCTTGAAGCGATGGCCTGCGGTTTGGCCGTGATTACCAGCACCGGCTGTGGCGGCGCAGAATTTATTCAAGCCGGTCAGGAAGGCTTCGTTTGTGATGCATTAGATATCAAGGCATTAAATGACGCCATTGTCGCCACACCTGCACTTTCGCAGAATTCTGCCATGGGTGAAGCCGCACGCCGCAGAATCGAACCTTTTGGTCCACAGCGGCTGGCGCAGTCCCTGACTTCACTCTATCAGCAGGTGCTGAAGACCAGCTGACGAAGTGGTATGAGCAGGCGGTCAGTTTCTGATAACATGCCGCCTTTCATGTGTTTTTTGACGCGAATCTGTCGTAACGATAACTATGACAACTCTATACACAGCCCTGCTCTATTTAATACAGCCACTGATCTGGCTGCGCCTGTGGCTGCGCGGTCGAAAAGCACCGGCCTATCGTAAACGCTGGTCAGAACGCTACGGCTACTGTGTGGGAAAAGTTGAACCGCACGGCATTGTGCTGCATTCGGTTTCTGTGGGTGAAACACTGGCCGCCGTGCCGCTGGTACGCGCATTGCGCCATCGCTATCCTACTCTGCCGATCACCGTGACTACCATGACGCCAACCGGTTCCGAACGCGCTCAGTCCGCGTTTGGTAAAGATGTGCATCATGTCTATCTGCCCTATGATTTGCCCGGTTCGATTAACCGTTTCCTTGATACCGTTGAACCTCGTCTGGTGATCATCATGGAGACCGAGTTGTGGCCGAACATCATCCGTATTCTGCACCAGCGCCAAATTCCGCTGGTCATTGCCAATGCCCGTCTGTCAGAGCGCTCGGCCAAAGGCTATAAAAAGCTCGGTGGCTTTATGCGCGATTTGCTGCAGCGTATTACGCTGATTGCGGCGCAGAACAACGAGGATGCTGAGCGTTTCCTGAGCCTGGGCCTCAAGCGTACGCATCTCGCCGTCACTGGTAGCCTGAAGTTTGATATCTCCGTGACGCCAGAGTTGGCGGCCCGTGCGGTCACGTTGCGCCGTCAATGGGCATCGCGCCGTCCGGTGTGGATCGCCACCAGTACACATGAGGGTGAAGAGACCATCATCCTTGATGCGCATCGTCGCCTGTTGCAGCAATTTCCCGATCTGTTGCTGATTCTGGTGCCACGCCATCCTGAACGTTTCAAAGATGCCTGCGAGCTAACGCAAAAGCGCGGTTTCAGTTTCACTCTGCGCAGCAGCGGTGAAATTCCGTCTGGTGCAACGCAGGTGGTGATTGGCGACACCATGGGTGAATTGATGCTGCTTTACGGCATTGCGGATATCGCCTTTGTCGGCGGCAGTCTGGTAGAACGCGGTGGTCATAATCCGCTGGAACCCGCTGCGCATGCCATTCCGGTGCTGATGGGTCCGCATATCTGGAACTTCAAAGATATCTGCGCCAAATTGCAGCAGGCTGAAGGCCTGATCACCGTCACGGACGTGGTTTCGCTGGAGAAACAGGTGGCCAATCTGCTGCAGGATGATGATTACCGCCGCTATTACGGCCGCCACGCAGTCGAAGTGCTGCATCAAAATCAGGGCGCATTGCAGCGTCTGCTACAGTTACTCGAACCACATTTGCCGCCACGAGCTCATTAACGCATGCCACAACGCCAACGTCTTTCCGTGGTGATGATCGCCAAAAACGAAGCTGAATTGCTGCCGGAGGCGCTGGCCTCAGTGAGCTGGGCAGATGAGATTGTGCTGCTGGATTCAGGCAGCCAGGATAACACCGTAGCAGTGGCCCGCGCGCACGGCGCGCAGGTGCATCAGGCTGAAGGCTGGGCGGGCTTCGGCAAGCAGCGCCAGCGTGCACAAGCCCATGCAAGCGGCGATATGATTCTGATGCTGGATGCCGATGAGCGTGTCACGCCCGAGTTACGCCGCGCGATTGAAAACGTACTGGAGCAACCACCCTCTGATACTGTTTATTGCCTGGGACGCAGCAATTTGTTCCTTGGCCGCTTTATGCGCCATAGTGGCTGGTATCCGGATCGCGTGATGCGCCTCTATCCTCGCGTACTCAATTACAATGACAATCTGGTGCACGAATCGCTGGAAACTCAGGGCGCACCGGTGGTGACGTTACCAGGCGATCTCCAGCATCTCACCTGCCGCGATTTGATTGCTTTCCAACGTAAACAGATGAATTATGCCGAAGCCTGGGCGCAAGAACGTTTTCAGCGAGGCAAGCGTTGTGGCATCTTCTCGATTTTCAGCCACACGTTAGGCGCATTCCTTAAGACGTTGCTGCTGCGCGCCGGATTCCTCGACGGCAAGCAGGGCTGGATTCTGGCCGTCGTCAACGCGCAATACACCTTTAACAAATACTCAGCGCTCTGGGCGCTGCATCACACCTCAACACAAGGTCGCGTATGAGCACCAAAGCGATTTATCCCGGCACGTTCGATCCCATCACGTTGGGCCATGTGGATATTGTGACGCGCGCGGCGCAGATGTTTGATCGCATCGTGGTTGCTATTGCCGCCAGCCCCAGCAAAAAGCCGCTGTTTACACTCGATGAGCGCGTGGATTTGGCACGGCAGGCTACTCAGCACTTAGCCAATGTTGAGGTGCTGGGTTTTAGCGATTTGATGGCGAACTTCGCCAAAGCGCAAAATGCCAATGTGCTGGTGCGAGGACTGCGTGCGGTGTCAGATTTCGAATATGAACTGCAGCTGGCACAGATGAACCGTCATTTGCTACCTACACTGGAGAGCGTGTTTCTGATGCCGTCCGAAGGATTCTCATTCGTGTCATCATCGCTGGTGAAGGAAGTGGCGCGTCATAAAGGTGATGTGCAGGCATTTCTGCCTGCCGTGGTGCATCAGGCATTGCTGACAAAACTGGCGCAGCCCTGATTAATGCTGGCAGCGAGGGCACCAGAAGGTGCTGCGCTGGCCATGTTTGCCGCTGACGATTGGCGTACCGCAGGCTCGGCAGGGTTCGCCCGCCCGACCGTACACCTGCAATTCCTGGGCAAAGTAGCCGGGCTTGCCATCGGTTTGCAGAAAATCACGCAGCGTGGTGCCACCCTGCTCAATCGAACGCAGCAAGACGGCCTTGATTGTCGCCACCATCAACTCCGCTTCATCACGACTCAAACTCATCGCCGGTCGATCGGGTAAGATCCCGGCGGTAAACAGTGATTCACTGGCATAAATGTTGCCCACGCCAACCACCACTTTGTTATCCATCAGCCACTGTTTAATGACCGTGCGCTTTCCACGTGACTTCTCAAACAGATAAGCACCATCGAATTCGCTGCTGAGCGGTTCAGGACCGAGATGTGCCAGTACGCTGCTGCCTTCAAGCTCAGAGGCCCACAGCCATGCACCAAAGCGACGTGGGTCGGTGTAACGCAGCACCTTGCCGTTACTCATCACCAAATCGACGTGGTCGTGCTTAGCCGCGGGTTGCTCACCCGGTAACATGCGTAAACTGCCAGACATGCCGAGGTGAATGATGATCCAGCCGTGGGGTAATTCCAGCAGCAGATATTTTGCGCGCCGTTGCACGCTCAACACTGGTTGGTCGCTCAGCGCATGAATTTCGTGCGAGACCGGCCAGCGCAGGCGTGAATTACGCACAATCGCATGCAAAATCGTTGCGCCCACCATATGTGGCTCAATACCACGTCGGCTGGTTTCTACCTCTGGTAATTCAGGCATGTCATCTCCTCAACAAATCGCAGAAACAAAAAACCCGGCCGAAGCCGGGTTTTTCGCAAGAACACCAAAATTACTTAATTTTGGCTTCTTTGTAGATCACGTGCTGACGTACAACCGGATCGAACTTTTTCAGTTCCAGTTTCTCTGGTTTAGTACGTTTGTTCTTCGTGGTGGTATAGAAGTGACCTGTACCAGCAGAGGAAACCAGCTTGATCTTCTCACGAATACCTTTAGCCATGATTCAATTCCTTAGTACTTAGTACTTCTCACCACGGGCGCGGATTTCGGTCAGAACCGTATCAATGCCCTTTTTATCAATAACACGCATACCTTTAGCAGATACACGCAGAGTAACGAAGCGCTTTTCGCTCTCAACCCAGAAACGGTGAGAGTGCAGGTTCGGCAGGAAACGGCGTTTCGTCGCGTTCATTGCGTGGGAACGGTTGTTACCCGTTACCGGACGCTTTCCAGTTACCTGGCAGACTCGTGACATTTCTATTCTCCAAAAATCAAATCAGCTCGAGCTTTAAAAACTAGGTTTTGGCCGCCTCGTCAGGCCTTAGCCCGCCCAAGCGAGTTCCATGTGAACCCGCTAAGCTGGCCCAAACGCCAAACCCGAGATTCTCAAAGGTGGCGTAGTATACGCCGCTCAGCCCAAGTGCTCAAGTCCCGAACAAATAAAGATCCCGATGGATCGCGCGAAAATGCATCATTTCTGCGCAATCGGATGGTTATTTTACAGCCAACCGCGCTCAGCGAAGGAGGTATACTCGCCGTGACCGATCACCAAATGATCAAGTAAGCGAATATTCAGCAGCGCGCAAGCCTGCCCGACTTTACCGGTAATATCACGATCGGCGCGACTGGGCTCGGCTATGCCGGAAGGATGATTATGCGCCAAAATCACGGCGGCCGCGTTGAGTTTTAACGCTTCGCGCACAATTTCACGTGGATGCACTTCGACACTGGCAATACTGCCGGTAAACATCTTTTGCGCCTGCAAAACCCGATGCTGATTATCCAGGAATAGCGCCATAAAAACCTCTCGCTCCTGATGCGCCAGCACGCTTTGCAAGTAATGCCTTGTCACCTGTGGATTCTCCATCACATTTTCTCGCGCCAGCTGACTGGCGAAAAAACGTCGCCCCAGTTCAGCCACTGCATGCAGTTGGGTAATTTTGGCCGTGCCTACGCCTTTAATCACGCTCAGTTCTGTTTCATTTGCGGTCATGATGCGATATAGCGAGCCAAACTCGTTAAGCATTTGTCGCGCCAGCGCCATCACCGGAATACCGTGGCTGCCGGTGCGCAAAAAAATCGCTAACAGTTCTGCATCGCTCAATGATTCTGCGCCTGTGATGGCCAGTTTTTCTCGTGGGGCCAGTTCCGTCATGACATTCTCCTTCCTGGGTCAGGGCGATTGTGCGTATTTGCCAGGAGGCATACCAGCAAGCCGGTCGCGATTTCAGAGCCATCTCGCAAAGGGCGCAGGCCGTGAAAAGGCGGTCGCTGGATTTTGTGATAAAGTTGCCTGCATCTGCCGCATCACAGCGGCAATCCGTTTTGAGTTGAGGCAAAGAACATGACGGGATTAGCCGGAAAAAAAATTCTGCTCGGCGTCAGCGGCGGTATTGCTGCTTATAAAACACCCGAGTTGGTTCGTCGTCTGCGCGATCGTGGCGCAGAGGTGCGTGTCATGATGACTGATGCAGCGAAAGCCTTTATCACTCCGCTCAGCTTACAAGCCGTTTCCGGATATCCGGTGCTGGATGATTTACTCGACCCTGCCGCTGAAGCCGCTATGGGCCATATCGAGCTGGCGAAATGGGCTGATCTGATTGTACTGGCCCCCGCGACCGCCGATTTGATTGCACGCATCACGGCAGGGATGGCTAACGATTTGGTCACCACGGCTTGTCTCGCCAGCGCAGCGCCTCTGGCCATCGTGCCGGCCATGAATCAGCAGATGTACCGTGCGTCTATCACCCAGGAGAATCTTCAGCGTCTGGATCAGCGAGGCGTTCTGATTTGGGGGCCGGACAGCGGCAGCCAGGCCTGCGGCGATGTAGGTCCCGGCCGCATGCTTGATCCGCTGGCAATTGTCGCTCATGCGCTGGAGTGGGCCGCGCCCGTCAACGATCTGCAACATCTCAACATTATGATCACCGCGGGCCCAACCCGTGAGGCGCTGGACCCGGTTCGTTACATTAGCAATCACAGCTCCGGTAAAATGGGATTCGCCATTGCCGCCGCCGCCGCAAAACGTGGCGCAACGGTGACACTGGTGGCGGGCCCGGTCACACTGCCTACGCCCGCTGGCGTCACGCGCGTTGATGTGGGGAGTGCACTGGAAATGGAAGCGGCGGTGATGGCGCAAATCAGCCAACAACATATTTTCATTGCCAGCGCTGCCGTGGCAGACTACCGGGCGGCAAACATTGCCGCAGAGAAAATCAAAAAACAGGGTGGCGATGATAACGTCACGCTGCAGTTGGTGAAGAACCCGGATATTGTCGCAGGCGTAGCGGCATTACAGAAACATCGCCCTTATGTGGTGGGATTTGCTGCCGAAACCCAGAATGTGGAAGAATACGCGCGGCAAAAACGGGTGCGAAAAAATCTGGATCTGATCTGCGCGAACGATGTGGCGCAGGCAGGACAGGGATTCAATAGCGACACCAATGCTCTTCACCTTTTTTGGCAGGAAGGAGAGAAAGTCTTACCGCTCAGTGATAAGACGCTCCTTGGCCAACAATTAATAGACGAGATTGTCAGCCGTTATGATGAAAAAAATCGACGTTAAAATTCTGGATGCGCGCGTGGGTAACGAATTCCCACTGCCAACTTATGCCACCTCGGGTTCTGCGGGTCTCGATCTGCGTGCTTGCCTTGATGGTGCACTGGAGATCTCCCCAGGCATGACCACGCTGGTGCCAACTGGTCTGGCGATTCACATTGCTGACCCTGCGCTGGCCGCTGTGATTTTGCCCCGCTCAGGTCTGGGCCATAAGCATGGAATCGTGCTGGGCAACCTGGTGGGCTTAATCGACTCCGATTATCAGGGCCAACTGATGGTCTCCGTCTGGAACCGTGGTCAGGATAGCTTTACGCTGCAGCCTGGCGACCGTTTGGCACAACTGGTCTTTGTTCCGGTGGTACAAGCCGAATTCAACCTGGTGGAAGATTTTGACACCAGCGATCGCGGCGCCGGCGGTTTTGGCCACTCTGGTCGTCAGTAACACGCGACACTTTTCGCAAGCCATCTTTTTATCTCTCGTCGCTACGGGCCAAACTGCTTGTGGCTGACGAGGCAGTATTGCCTGTTTTTGGTGAATTTCAGGGGTCTTGAAGGTCATGGCAGAAAAAAAAGCCGCGAAACGGAATCGTCGCGAAGAGATTTTGCAGGCGCTAGCGCAAATGCTGGAGTCGGGCGATGGCAGTCAGCGAATCACCACCGCCAAGCTGGCAGCCAATGTAGGCGTTTCGGAAGCGGCACTCTACCGCCACTTCCCGAGCAAAACGCGTATGTTCGACAGCCTGATCGAGTTTATTGAAGACAGTCTGATTACCCGCATCAATCTAATCCTGAAAGATGAGAAAGAAACACTCGCACGACTGCGTTTAATCGTGCAGCTGATTCTGGGATTTGGTGAGCGTAATCCGGGGCTGACACGCATTTTGACTGGCCACGCGCTGATGTTTGAACAGGATCGCCTGCAAGGGCGTATCAATCAGTTGTTCGAACGCATTGAGGTGCAGCTGCGTCAGGTGATGCGCGAGAAGAAAATGCGTGATGGGGAAGGCTTCCAGACTGATGAAACGCTGCTGGCGAGCCAGTTGCTGGCGTTCTGCGAAGGGTTGCTTTCCCGCTATGTGCGATCTGAATTCCGCTATCGTCCAACAGCTGATTTTGACAGCCGCTGGCCACTGATTGCGGCACAGTTAGTGTAGCGATTTATCAGGCGCGCCCATGATTGGGCGCGCGATAAAACGCCTTAGTCCATCATCCGGTCGCCAGCGATGGCGGCCGTGATAAAGCCGCAGTGTTAAATACCGTACTCTTTACGATACGCCCGCACTTTCGCCAGATGGTCTGCCATTTCCGGCTTCTCTTCCAGATAATCAATCAGTTCCGCCAGCGTAATGATCGCTGTGACTTTGCACTGATAGTCACGTTCCACTTCCTGTATGGCGGAGATATCACCACGGCCGCGCTCCTGGCGATCCAGCGAAATCATGACGCCCGCCAATGTGGCATTGTGCGCGCTGATGATATCCATCGATTCACGAATGGCGGTACCCGCGGTGATCACATCATCCACCAGCATCACCTTACCCTGCAGCGGGCTACCGACCAGCAAGCCGCCTTCACCGTGGTCCTTGGCTTCTTTACGGTTGAAGCAATAAGGCACATCGCGATCATGATGATCGGCCAGTGCGACGGCCGTGGTGGTGGCAATCGGAATCCCTTTGTAGGCCGGGCCAAACAGCAGATCAAAATCAACGCCGCCATCCACCAGCGCCTGCGCATAGAAACGTCCCAGCAGCGCTAAGTCACGGCCGGTATTGAATAAACCGGCATTAAAGAAGTATGGGCTTTTACGACCCGATTTCAGGGTGAACTCACCAAACTTCAGCACCCCTTTGTTCAGGGCGAATTCAATAAACTGACGCTGCCAGGCTTTCATTTCTCACTCCTCAAATAAAGAAAAGGCGACTCTATGGTCGCCTGTTATATCAATTTGTTAGCGCTGCTTTTTGCGCCTGAATCAACTGCTCAATGCCGCCTCGCGCCAGCGCCAGCAGCTGCAGTAATTCCTCATGGCTGAACGGCTCGCCTTCGGCGGTGCCCTGCACTTCAATCATGCGGCCATCTTCAGTCATGACGACGTTCATATCGGTTTCAGCCGCAGAATCTTCCACGTACTCCAGATCGCACAGCGCTTCACCGCCAACGATACCGACCGAAATCGCCGCCACCATGCCTTTTAACGGGCTGGCTTTTAACTTGCCCGCCGCAACCAGCGCATTCAACGCATCGGCTAACGCGACGCATGCACCGGTAATCGACGCAGTACGCGTGCCACCGTCGGCCTGAATCACGTCGCAGTCCAGTGTGATGGTGAACTCGCCCAACGCATCCAAATCCACTGCGGCACGCAGCGAGCGAGCAATCAGACGTTGAATTTCCAGCGTACGGCCACCTTGCTTACCTTTGGCCGCTTCGCGCGCCATACGGCTGTGGGTGGAACGCGGCAACATGCCGTATTCCGCAGTGACCCAGCCCTGACCTTTGCCTTTGAGGAAACGTGGCACACCCTCTTCAACGGTGGCGGTGCACAGCACTTTGGTTTCACCGAACTCAACCAGCACGGATCCTTCTGCATGTTTGGTGTAGTGACGAGTGAGGGTGACGGGACGCACTTCAGATGCGTTACGGCCTGCTGGACGCATGGTTTCTCTCCGGCTTACTTAGGTTTGGCTGCGCATTATACGGACTTCGTGCGCGGCTGTCCTGCCTACATGCGGCACTTTTCCCGGATGAAATTTCGCCTCAGCTGTGGCTAAATGCGCCCTTTCCTCTCATAAAAAGACAAATGATGACAGCAATACTCCATTTCCTGCTGGCGCTGGTGGTGATCTTCGCCCTTGCGCTATTGGTCAGTCATGACCGCAAACTGATTCGCCCACGTTTTATTATTCAATTGCTGGTGGTTGAAGCGGCACTGGGTTGGTTCTTCCTGCATTCTGCGGGCGGCCAGTCTGTGGTGACCGCTGTCGGCGGCTTCTTCGAAACCTTATTGACCTTTGCTGCGCAAGGTACCGATTTTGTGTTCGGCAATATGGCGAAACAGGGACTGGCGTTTATTTTCCTCGGCGTGCTCTGTCCGATTGTGTTCATTTCCGCCCTGATCGGCATCTTGCAGCACTGGCGTATTCTGCCGTTGTTGATTCGTCTGGTCGGTACCCT
The DNA here is from genome assembly GCF_018257655.1 of Pantoea sp. JGM49. Lineage (NCBI taxonomy): Bacteria > Pseudomonadati > Pseudomonadota > Gammaproteobacteria > Enterobacterales > Erwiniaceae > Pantoea > Pantoea sp. JGM49. The sequence continues at coordinate 76,719 of NZ_JAERJM010000014.1, forward strand.
GCTGTCGAAGGTGAACGGGATGGGCAAACTTGAATCATTCAATGCCGTGAGTACGCTGATTCTGGGTCAATCGGAGAACTTCATCGCCTATAAAGGTATCCTCGGCGATATCTCCGCACCGCGCATGTACACCATGGCCGCAACTGCGATGTCGACGGTGTCGCTATCGATTGTCGGTGCTTACATGTCGATGATTGATGCAAAATATGTGGTTGCCGCACTGCTGCTGAATATGTTCAGTACCTTCATTATCCTGTCGATCATCAACCCGACACGCCCGGAAAATGAAGAACGCATTGCACTGGATAAGCTGCACGAAGACCAGAGCTTCTTTGAGATGCTGGGCGAATACATCCTGGCAGGTTTTAAAGTGGCGATGATTATTCTGGCGATGCTGATTGGTTTTATCGCCCTGATTGCCGCCATTAATGCTCTGTTCGCCGCGGTATTTGGCTACAGCTTCCAGCAACTGCTTGGCTATGTCTTCTATCCGTTTGCGTGGTTGATTGGCATTCCTTCTGCCGATGCCCTGCAAGCGGCAAGCATCATGGCGACCAAACTGGTAGCCAATGAATTCGTGGCCATGATTGAGCTGAAGAAAGTCGCTGCGGGAATGTCACCGCGCGGTCTCGGCATTCTGTCCGTGTTTTTAGTGTCTTTTGCTAACTTTGCCTCAATTGGCATCGTGGCGGGAGCGATTAAAGGACTGAATGAGCGCCAGGGCAATGTGGTATCGCGCTTTGGCTGGAAGCTGGTTTATGGTTCCACACTAGTGAGCCTGCTGTCAGCCGCGTTTGCAGGATTGTTCATTTAATCACAGCGGAGCGGCCTGCTAGCCGCTCTTTACAGGGGCGCGCCCATCAAAGCGGCCCTGTTCTGCTTTAGAACGCGACACACACCAGCGAATCGACACGCATCACCGACTCCTGATCGAAGCGCGTTTTATAAATGTCGCGCAGCGCATTGATGCTGTCAGAACTTGCACGGCCCGGCTGATGTATCAGCATTAACGCTTTGCTGTTTTCACGCGCCAGCTTTCCACCCTCTCCCAGCCACTGACCTTTACCGTCATACACTGAAAGCCCATCTTTGAATCGTGGCGTGACATCATTATCAACAAATTGCTGCCATTCGCTGCTGCTGATGACGCCGCCTTTCGGCTTGTTCATCCCAAACCACAGGGTGGTTTGCATCATGATGTCTCCTGAGCCGCACACGGCAACAGGGGCGGTATTGGGTAGAATTTGTTCACGAGGTGCAGCGGGTGTCTGGCATCCGGCCAGAAAGAAGACGATAGCCAACGGCATCGCCAATTTATTCAGCATCATAGCCTCAGACTGTTTAAGTATCACACTGGACATCATAGGGTGTGAATGATGGATACGTCATCCTTTTCACTGAAAGTTGCGCGCGGCGTTAGCTCATTGCGCTTATGCCTATCATGGTTTGGCTGCCATCACTATAATGCGATGAACATTCCTGAAAATGAGTACAAGCTTATGATCCGCAGCATGACCGCTTACGCCCGCCGTGAAGCAAAAGGCCACTGGGGCAGCGCAGCCTGGGAAATCCGTTCGGTAAACCAACGCTATCTGGAAACCTACATCCGTCTGCCGGAACAATTTCGTAGCCTGGAGCCGGTGATTCGCGAGCGTATCCGTAATCGCCTGACGCGCGGTAAAATCGAGTGCAACCTGCGCTTTGATGCCGACCCCAGTGCACAAGGTGAGCTGCAACTGAATGAGGCGTTGGCGAAACAGCTGGTGCGCTCCGCCAACTGGGTGAAGATGCAGACCGACGAAGGCGCGATCAATCCGCTGGATATTCTGCGCTGGCCTGGCGTGATGTCAGCTCAGGAACAGGATCTGGATGCTATCAATACCGAACTGCTGACCGCACTCGACGGCACACTGGATGACTTCATCATTGCTCGTGAAAGCGAAGGCACTGCGCTCAAAACCCTGATTGAGCAGCGTTTAGAAGGCGTGTCGCTGGAAGTCAGCAAGGTGCGTGCGCAGATGCCGGAAGTGGTGAAGTGGCAGCGTGAACGTCTGGTCAGCAAACTGGAAGAAGCGGAAGTACAGCTGGAAAATACGCGCCTTGAGCAAGAACTCGTCATGATGGCGCAGCGCATTGATGTGGCGGAAGAGCTGGATCGTCTGGATGCGCACGTCAAAGAGACCTACAACATCCTGAAGAAGAAAGAAGCGGTTGGCCGCCGTCTCGACTTTATGATGCAAGAGTTCAATCGTGAGTCGAACACACTGGCCTCTAAGTCGATCAATGCCGATATCACGGCGTCAGCTATCGAGCTGAAGGTGTTGATTGAGCAGATGCGCGAGCAGATTCAGAACATCGAATAACACCTCATTCGGCTGGTGTTAAAAAAAGCCCGGTGATCCGGGCTTTTTTGCCCGCTCAGCATGCCCAGTGCGTTTCGTTTATCCTTTAGACCAATTTGCAGACTTTGCAATGTAAAGATTGTGAAAGCTTTGATGATGATGCATGTCAATGGCTGACCAAACATGACTGTGAATCAACCTTAGGGACTTTCACAGTAAGAAATTATGTTGTTGTTTATCATCAATTATTTATTTTCATTCCATGAATCTTCCGTTGAAAATACGCTTCCTCAATGAAACCTCTCCATCCTAAAGATTGCAGAGATTACGTTTCTTTGAGGGCACTATTTGCTAATCTACTGGTCGTAATTAACACAGCCGTACCGCCAGGAATTCATGGACACCCTTCTTTGTGCGATACACCCACTCTTTCCCTGAAGGCGTTATGAAGAAAAACGGGCAGTTCAATTCTAAACTTTTGCATCCCCGCTACTGGTTTACCTGGTTTGGGCTGGGTGTGCTGTGGCTGCTGGTGCAGCTTCCCTATCCTATTTTAATTCGGCTTGGCGCCTCTGCCGGCAAGCTGTCGCGTCACTTTCTGAAGCGTCGTGAGCGCATTACCCGCCGCAATATTGAACTCTGCTTCCCGCATATCAATGAGGAAGATAAAGAGGTATTGATCGCCGGTAACTTTGAATCCCTTGGTATGGCGCTGGCAGAAACCGGTATTGCCTGGTTCTGGTCGGATGCGCGCGTCCGCCGTTATTTCCAGGTTGAAGGCCTGCACAACCTGCAAAATGCGCAGCAAAACCATCGCGGCGTGATGGCGATTGGTGTGCATTTCATGTCGCTTGAGCTGGGTGGCCGCATTACCGGACTGTGCCAGCCAATGATGGCGATGTATCGCCCTCACAATAATCAGGCAATGGAGTGGGCGCAGACAAAAGGTCGTATGCGATCGAATAAGGCGATGATTGATCGTCGCGATCTGCGCGGTATGGTGCAGGCATTGAAACAGGGCGAAGCCGTCTGGTTCGCGCCAGATCAGGATTACGGCCCGAAAGGCAGCGTGTTCGCTCCGCTGTTTGCTGTCGAAAAAGCGGCTACCACCAATGGCACCTTCGTATTATCGCGTCTGGCTAAACCGGCCATGCTAACGATAGTGCTGATCCGCAACAGCGATAAGAGCGGTTATCAGCTCATCATTCAACCGGAGTTGCAAAACTATCCGTATGAAGATGAAGCGGCTGCCGCGGCTTACATGAATAAAGTGATCGAGAAAGAGATCCTGCGCGCACCTGAGCAGTACTTATGGCTGCACCGCCGCTTTAAAACTCGCCCACCGGGTGAAGCGTCACTTTACGTCTAATCTGTTGATGCAGCAGGCCTTCGCCTGCTGCCCCTTCTGCACTGCTCACATTTACCAACCATTCTTAACGAAAAACAGGTTTGTCAAAAATTGCACAGACTCATGTAATGGTCTGCTCTCTTCTATTCTGACCAAAAACATGAACCTGCTACTTACCACCAAACCACGCGCGCTGCTGGCGCTTGCCGTGGCCAGCGCACTGCTGGCTGGTTGTGCCAATCCGCACGGCTTACATCCTCATAACTCACTGCTTGATGCCAACTCACTGCAAGCCAAAGCATCCCTTAGCGGCGCGCATTTCAGCGCAGCAAACTGGCCAAAAACCGAATGGTGGCAGGGATTTAACGATCCACAACTGAATCGGCTCATTGCCGATGCTATGACTTCAAGCCCGGATTTGCAGGTGGTGAACGCGCAGGCAGACAAAGCCAATGCGCAGGTCATTGCCGCCGAGGCTGAGCGCTACCCCGATGTGGATCTCAATGCCGGGATCACGCGTTCCCGTGTGGCAAAAGTCGACGACCCGCTTCAGCAAGGGAAAAGCTACAGCACGCTGCGCACGGCCAATATCGGCATGAGCTACACCTTTGATCTGTGGGGCGGCAAAAAAGATGCAGCAGAAGCCGCGCTGGGTCAGGCGCGTGCCAGTGAGTTGGATCGCCAGGCCAGCCAGTTGACGCTCGCCGTCAACGTGACGCGCGCCTGGAATAACCTCAACCTGGCCTGGTCGAACGCTGAACTGGCAAAACAGAATGCCGACCGTTCCAGTGGCATCGCCAAAATTCAGCAGCAGTATGTCAGCGCCGGTTTGACGTCCGACTATCAATACAAGCAGGCGTTATCGCAGCAAAAAACCGCTGAAGCCACCCTGACCGAAGCCAAACAGAATGTCACCGATGCTGGCATTCAACTTTCCACGCTAATTGGTAAAGGGCCGGATTACTGGCACCAACTGAAAGCGGCGAAAATGGATGTCCCCATTGCCGCCACGCTGCCGGGTAATATTCCGGCGGAGCTACTGGGTCGTCGCCCGGATGTGGTGGCAGCGCGCTGGCGCGTAGAAGCAGCATCAAAACAAATTGCCGCAACGAAAACCGAGTTCTATCCCAACATCAACCTGGTGGCGGAAGCCGGTACCCGTTCACTGCTCGGCGATGCATTTTTCGGTGCACCCAGCCGATTCTTTAACGTGGGTCCAAGTCTGTCTCTGCCGATCTTCGATGCCGGCAAGCGCCGCGCCGATTTAGCGGAAAGTGACGCTAACTATGATCTGGCTGTCGCGCAGTACAACAAGCTGCTGATTGGTTCCCTGGGGAATATCAGCGATACCATTACGCAACTGCAGTCGATTCAGGATCAGCTGGCGCAGCAGCAGAGCGCGAATCAACTCATTCATAGCGCATGGGATGATTTAAACCGTGAATACACCGCAGGATTGCGTCCGTACCTTGATGTGCTAACCATCCAGAACCAACTCATCGAGTCCGATCAGAAACTGGTGGCGTTGCAGGCGCAGCAGATCAATCTGGCAGTGGTATTAATTGAAGACCTGGGTGGCGGATTCCAGAACACTGACACTTCAGTGAAGGGATAAGCTGACGGCTGGCATTCTGCTGCACATTGATGAATGATAGTCCGCACCTGGAATACTCTGCGGACTATCATGATGGAACAGAATGCCAATGCCGGCTGGTTACGCCCGCTTATCGCTGACCGACTGACACCTTACCTCGAAATTGATGCGACGCGCCTGCAACACAATCTGCAACACATGCAGCATAAAGCCGATGCCGCAGGTGTCACGCTGCGTCCACATATCAAAACGCATAAAAGTGTCTGGATTGCCGATCAGCAACGCCAGTTAGGTGCGCGTGGTATTACCGTGTCAAAACCTAGTGAGGGTGTTGCCTTTATCCTCGGTGGGGAGCGCGATTTGCTGCTGGCTTATCCCGTTGTTCACGCCGATACACTCACTGAATTACTGGCTGTCGCCGTGCAATATCAGGCGCGTGTCACCTGTATTGCCGACTGTACTCTCGGCGTCACGGCAATCGCTCAAGCGCATCGCCAGCAGCCCACGTGTGAATTGTCTATCGCCATTAAAGTCGATGTGGGGTTGCATCGCGTGGGAGTGGATCCGCACAGCGGTGAGGCCGTGGCATTGGCGCAGCAGATCAAAGCAGCGGGATTGCCTTTTGCCGGACTGGTTTCGCACGCCGGCCATGCTTACGGCGCGGGTCATGCCGAGGCTATCGCTGAAGTTGCACAGCAAGAAATCATGTTAATGAACCAGGTTCAGCAGCAATTGATCGCTGCAGGCTTTGCGCGTTGCCGCATTTCTGTTGGCTCCACGCCTTCGGCCCTGGCCGCGCCGGTGGCTGAAGGCAGCGACGAAATTCGTCCTGGAAATTATGCGCTGCTGGATCTTACCGCCTGGCGCCTGGGGCTGTGCACGCCCGATGCACTGGCACTCAGCGTGGTAACGCGTGTAGTGGCGGTGAATCCGCATTTCGCGATTATTGATGCCGGCTCCAAGATGCTCAGCTCTGATAAGGGTCCGCACGGCACTAACGCCAGCGGTTTCGGTATCGCCGTTGATGAGCAGGGCAACCAATACGAAGTTCTGAAACTTTCGGAAGAGCATGGCTTTCTGCAATACGGAGATCATGCTCCGGCGCTTGGGGCTCTGCTACGCATCTTCCCCAATCACAGCTGCGCGGTAGTGGCTCAATCTGACCGCTTCGTTTTACGCCATCAGGACGGTACAGCAGAGATGAAGGATATTCAGGGACGCGGCAAGTTTATCTGATAGCAGGATTTTTACTGGAAACCTCTGTTGCAGCACACTTCCACTATCCTGCCATTTGCAGCGGAATCCCCTTCAGTTAAGGTACTCTTTGCTGTAGGCAGTCTCATCATTCTGTAGGGTACGGCCTTAAGACCGCCATTTTACTGTGGCGGCCATCATTCATCTCCAGAAGCCACCCTTACGGATTCCCTGCCTTTCATTCGCCTAACGGAGGTTCCATGCTGCCATCTCAGACAGTCACGCTGACCATTCCCCGCAACTGGTTAGATTTATATGAAACCATCTGGAAACCTGAATGCTTTGCCAAATGGGCCAGTGGGCTAAGTGCCAGTACGCTCACGCAAGAGGGTAACTACTGGAAAGCCAAAGGACCTGAAGGTTCAGTGAAAATCCGCTTCACGCCACACAACCCCTTTGGCGTCATGGATCATTGGATCGATACCGGCAGCGGTAAGGAGATTTATATGCCTATGCGCGTGATTGCTAACGAAAAGGGAGCCGAAGTGGTGATGGTGGTTTATCGCCAACCCCTTATGTCTGATGAAAAATTTGCTCAGGACGTTGACTGGGTAAAACGCGACCTGGATCAACTTCTCCACCTGTTAACTCATTAGAATCAATGCATTATAAAAATCGTACTGCTTTAACTTTCGCTGGAAGCAATCAATAAAAAAGTCATCTTTTTCTACGTAATAGCGTTTAACTGTTTAACGATAATACCTGTTGCTTTTCGTGCTAATCACCAGTCTGGCTAAAGTCTTCTCACCAGGAAAACTCCTGGTGAGAGCACGCCTCCTAAGTCTTAGCTCCTCTGATTTATCAGTGTTTTTTCTTACTTATTCAAATGGCTTGTTTAATCGCCGATCAAAATATCTAACAGGACTTATTAATCGCTCATCCGTCCCCTTATCTATTCTGATGCAAAGTCTGAAACCATTTATTTCTGAAGTTCATTTATAGGAGTTTTCTTATGGTGTTAATTTAATTAAAACACGGTATAACTCATTCACACACAGCAATACCCGATAATAACAACAGCAGGGAAATAACATGGATCGCTCAACCTATCCTTTGTTGTCTGAAAAAGAATTTGTTGAGATTGCCAGTAGGATACTGGCCGGGGAATATAATAATTCAAAGGGATTTTATAATGATCTTGCGGATTTCCTCCGAACAGGAGGAGATACCGCTGAGACAATGAAATATTTACGCGCCAGGGGCATCTCTTTAAATTCAGAACATCATTTAATTGAATGCATCTTTACGTGGCAAACTCTGAAAGGCATTTCAGGGCTGCGTCAGGACACGCTGCATTGATGTGATCTGTACTCTGGGCAGGCGCCCGGGTGAACCCTTAATTGCATTGGTACATGTACCATAACGAGCAGAACATGGCGATAAGAGAAAAAAGTTTGGCCAGCGCCAAATGGTCAATTTTGTCATCCATAAAAATCGTCGGCATTGGTGTTTTACAACTTTCACTTCTGGCACAAATACTTCAGGCAAACGAGTTAGATTTACTCGCCATTGCCATTGTGATGTTATTGATTATTGATACGCTTGCCGACCGTGGATTTGGCAATTCAGTTATCAGAAATATAAATCTTAATAACAGCGAACTATCCATTCTCTACTGGGGAAATGTATTAAGTGGCATGATGATATTCGCCGTGCTGTTTATTGGTAGTGATTTATATAGCCGAATCATGAACCAACCGGAAATGGCGATTATGCTGGAAATGATTTCGGTGATTTTCATCATTATTCCACAAGGGCAACATTATCGCGCCATATTACAGCGTGAGAAACAATTCTCGCGTATCGCCTTCACAGAAACCTCATCGGTGCTGGTTGGTCTGGGTGTCACACTGTTTACCGTATGGCTGACCCCTTCAGTGTTGTGCGCTATATGGGGCTACCTGGCCATGGTATCCATCAGAATGCTGGTCTACTGCTACTACGGTCGTTCCTGGTTCCAGCCAGAATACCGTTTTAGCCTGAAAAGTTTCGCTAACGTGCGAGCAAGAAACGGATAATAAAAACAAGTCTGTATGGTGGGCTCTGGGCATCTGAGAAGATGCGTTCGCGTGCTGGTCGACAGCACGCTTTTTTCTTTTTTGATACGGTTAACATCTCTTCTTCCCCCGTCTTCTTACCCCTCAGACCTGCACGATCACACAGATCACATCACATTTTTTAATGCGAAAGCGTAACGCACTCCTGATTTATCAAGCGGGTTAAGCCTGTTAGCATGAGCGGCATCAAAACAGCTAATCCGATGACGTCTGCTTTAGAAATACTCAGTGGTCGATAGCTGAGGAAATCTTTAGGCTGGCCGCCGATCTTATGGAGTGCTCTATGTTATTAACCTTTCTCTACATTATTGGCATCACCGCCGAAGCCATGACCGGTGCGCTGGCCGCTGGTCGCCGCAAAATGGATCTGTTTGGCGTCATCATCATTGCGTCCGTCACTGCAATCGGAGGCGGCTCGGTGCGTGACATCCTGCTCGGGCATTATCCGTTGAGTTGGGTTAAAAACCCGGAGTACATCATGATCGTGGCCGCCGCGGCGGTGGTGACCACTTTTGTTGCCCCTTTAATGAATCATCTGCGTAAAGTGTTTCTGGTACTGGATGCGCTTGGCCTGGTGGTGTTCTCCATTATTGGCGCGCAGGTCGCGCTGGATTCTGGTCATGCCTCGATCATTGCCGCTATTGCCGCCGTGATCACGGGGGTTTTTGGTGGCGTGCTGCGTGATATGTTCTGCAATCGCATCCCGCTGGTGTTCCAAAAAGAGCTCTATGCCGGTATCGCATTTGCCGCAGGTTGGCTCTACATTCTGCTGCTCAAAACGCCGCTTCCCCATGAAGCCGTGGTGATCATTACGCTGCTGGCCGGCTTCATTGGCCGTTTATTAGCGCTGCGCTTCCGCCTTGGTCTGCCGATCTTTAACTATCCCCACCCCGAACATTAAAGGTGCAGCAGGAATTTCCTGCTGCTGTAAAAAGCGGATCTGTTGCTGTAATTCCTCATCCTGCAGCATGCTAACAATCCGCTCTGCCAGTGTGCGCCCGATGCCGGGTAGCTGCTGCCACTCATCTGCCGAACGAGCCAGCAACGCTGTCCAGTCGTTATCCGCTAAGGCCTGCAACGCGGTTCGGGGAAGCGGTAGACCTAGTGCGCTCACCCAGCGCCGAAAGGGTTGCTGACGTGTCTGTTGGAAACGTTGCCAAATCTCTTGTGCCCGCGCAGAGGACATCCCGCTGTCCTGCGCGATCTCTTCTGGCGTTAACGTCAGCCAGGAGAAAAGATGGGTGATGGCGCCACTGTTCAGTAACCGCTGCCAGCTACTACGTTGCACGCCAGGGATGTTCAGCACCGATTTCTGACTGAGCCAGGTGAGGCGTGATAAGAACTGCAGCCGACAATCCTGGTTGAAGTGCAAACAAGACAGCGGATTAAATTCGCCCTGCTGTGGTGTTAAAGGATAATCTCGCCCTCTCACCCGCCAAATGACTCGCTCTAAGCGAGGAATACCCTGACCGGCTAACGTGACTATCACTTGATCACCTGCGATGACATCCAGCTCCCGCCATCGCCGCAGCGATCCAAGATTCACTCTGCGCACGGTTTTATCATCCAGCTGAACGGGAGTGAGGTTCAGCACCACGGCAATTTTCCCCGTGCGCCCAACGTTGAAATCCACGGACAGCACTTCACTGCTGACTTCAACCGGCTGATATTTCCACGCGGCCGACCAATGCCCCTGACCAGGCTGCCAGTCCCGCCCGGCACCGACGGGTGATTGATGGATCACGACGCCATCGGTGACGAACGGCAAAGATGCACGGAACCAGCGATCGCGCCACACCTCCGCCTCCTCTTCGTTCTCGATTGGGTGGCTCCAGTCCTGCGCCAGACCGAATCCCCAGCGTGATAACTGCGCCAGTCGAGCGGGCATCTGGATTGGACCATCGGGCCATGCCCAGATAAAAATGCCGAAATCTACCAGCAGCGGAGAAGCTTCATGACGCATCATCGCACCCGCCACCTGCGCTCTGGCATTTCGCCCTCCGTCACGTGCTTGCTGATGATCGGTCATAAGCAGAAACAGCTCGCCTTGCAGCACCACCTCTTCACGATCGGTTTCAATGTGAGTAGGAATCGCCGGAATATGGCGGGCTTTGGTTATCCACTCTTCCCCACGCAGGCCATCGCCGCGACTCACCAGGGAAACCAATTGCCCGCGTCGATACACCAGCGTTACCGCCACGCCATCGACTTTCGGCTGTATCCACAGTGGCGATTTATCCTGCATCCAGTAAGCCACCGCCAACTTGTCACGCAGTTTCCGTACCCCTGTGTGTGCCACCGGGTGTCGGGTACTACCGTCCGTTGTGGGCTGCGCTTGATAAGCCCGTTGATCCGGCGTGAAGCAGCGCTGCCAATGCAGTAAGCGTTGCTGCAGGCTGTCATAGTCCCCATCGCTAACCAGGCTCGTGCCCTCGCGATAGTAGGCATCATCCCAGTGCCGTAGCTGGCTATGTAAATGAACCATCTCTTGTTCGGCGCGCACCGGTGACCAGTTAGGGCACAGCGCTTCAGCCCCGCAAGCCGCGGTGAAAAACCAGCAACACAACCACCACCATCCTTTCATCGTTGCTCTCCTTTTTGTCTATTGGAGAGTGCGATGAGGGCAATGACCAGTGCTGAAGGTGGTAGAGAGCAAACGTATTCCCGGTTTTTTAAGCCGTTTGCAGCGGCTTACCGCGTTATCTGGCACGGGTTCACAGAAAAAGAATTACCTTAGCCCAACGGCAAACGCTGCGTGGCACCGTTAAGCCGTGTATACTGTGCAGGAAATCGACTCCGCTCTTTACTCAATTCAAGATAACCATGGCTCAAGGCACGCTTTATATTGTTTCCGCCCCCAGTGGCGCGGGTAAATCCAGTCTGATTCAGGCTTTATTGAAGACACAGCCGCTGTACGATACGCAGGTGTCTGTTTCCCATACCACTCGCGGCGTGCGTCCCGGTGAAGTTCATGGTGAACACTATTTCTTTGTCTCCAAGCCTGAATTTGAGACCATGATTGCCGCTGAAGACTTCCTCGAACATGCGGAAGTGTTTGGCAATTACTACGGTACCTCGCGCGCCGCGATTGAGCGCGTGCTGGCGACCGGTGTCGATGTATTTCTGGATATCGACTGGCAAGGTGCTCAGCAAATTCGCCAGAAAATGCCTGCCGCACGCAGCATTTTTGTGCTGCCGCCGTCGACTGAAGAGTTAGATCGTCGCCTGCGTGGCCGTGGTCAGGATAGCGAAGAGGTTATCGCCCGCCGTATGGCTCAGGCCGTGGCGGAAATGAGTCACTACGCTGAATACGATTATCTGATCGTGAATGATGATTTCGACCTGGCACTGACCGACCTGAAACACATTATTCGCGCAGAACGTCTGCGTATGAGTCGCCAAAAATCGCGACATGATGCTTTAATCAGCAAACTATTGGCAGTCTGAAGTCACTTTCAGTATTATGCCCAGTCATTTCTTCATCATCTGTGGAGTAGCACACCTATGGCACGCGTAACCGTTCAGGACGCAGTAGAGAAAATTGGTAACCGTTTTGACCTGGTGTTGGTCGCTGCACGTCGTGCACGTCAGATGCAGGTAGGCGGTAAAGATCCGCTGGTTCCGGAAGAGAACGATAAAGCCACCGTTATCGCCCTGCGCGAAATCGAAGAAGGCCTGATCACTACCCAGATTCTGGATGTGCGTGATCGTCAGGAGCAGCAAGAGCAGGAAGCCGCTGAGTTACAAGCCGTTACCGCTATCGCTGAAGGTCGTCGTTAACAGCACTTCGCAGGTCAACCTTGTATCTGTTTGAAAGCCTCAATCAACTGATTGAAAAATACTTGCCTGAGGAGCAAATCAAGCGCCTCAAGCAAGCTTATCTCGTCGCGCGTGATGCCCACGAGGGTCAGACACGCTCCAGCGGTGAACCTTACATCACCCATCCTGTTGCCGTTGCCTGCATTCTGGCCGAGATGAAACTCGACCATGAAACGCTGATGGCAGCGCTGCTGCATGACGTGATCGAAGATACACCCGCCACTTACCAGGATATGGAACAGCTGTTTGGCAAAAGCGTGGCCGAACTGGTGGAAGGCGTGTCGAAACTCGACAAGCTGAAGTTCCGCGACAAGAAAGAAGCGCAGGCTGAAAACTTCCGCAAAATGATCATGGCGATGGTGCAGGATATCCGCGTCATTCTGATCAAGCTGGCTGACCGCACGCACAACATGCGCACGCTCGGTGCGTTGCGACCGGATAAGAAACGTCGTATCGCACTCGAAACGCTGGAGATTTACAGTCCTCTGGCGCACCGACTTGGTATTCATCACCTGAAAACAGAGTTGGAAGAACTCGGCTTTGAAGCCCTCTATCCAAATCGTTTCCGCGTGATCAAAGAGGTGGTGAAAGCGGCACGCGGTAATCGTAAAGAGATGATTCAGAAGATCCTTTCTGAAATCGACGGGCGCTTACAGGAAGCAGGCATTCCCTGCCGTGTCAGTGGCCGCGAGAAGCATCTCTATTCGATCTACCGCAAAATGCACCTGAAAGAGCAGCGATTCCACTCGATCATGGATATTTATGCCTTTCGCGTTATCGTGAAAGACCTGGATACCTGTTATCGCGTGCTCGGTCAGATGCACAGTCTCTACAAACCGCGTCCTGGACGCGTCAAAGATTACATCGCTATTCCCAAGGCCAACGGCTATCAATCACTGCATACATCAATGATTGGCCCGCACGGCGTGCCCGTTGAAGTGCAAATCCGTACCGAAGATATGGATCAGATGGCGGAGATGGGGGTAGCGGCTCACTGGGCTTATAAAGAGGCCGGTGAAAGCGGCACGACCGCACAGATTCGCGCCCAGCGCTGGCTGCAAAGCCTGCTGGAGCTGCAACAAAGCGCCGGTAGCTCGTTTGAATTTATCGAGAGCGTGAAATCCGATCTCTTCCCGGATGAGATCTACGTCTTCACGCCGGAAGGCCGTATCGTCGAACTGCCTGCTGGCGCCACACCGGTAGACTTCGCTTACGCCGTGCACACCGATATTGGCCATGCCTGTGTGGGCGCCCGCGTCGATCGCCAGCCTTATCCGCTGTCGCAATCGCTAACTAGCGGCCAAACCATCGAAATCATCACTGCGCCAGGTGCCCGTCCTAACGCGGCATGGCTCAACTTTGTGGTGAGCTCGAAAGCACGCGCCAAGATTCGTCAGCTGCTGAAAAACCTCAAACGCGAAGACTCCGTTAACCTTGGCCGTCGCCTGTTGAGCCATGCGCTCGGCGGCAGCAAAAAGCTGGCAGAGATCCCGCCGGAAAATATTCAGCACGAGCTGGAGCGCATGAAGCTGACCAGCATTGACGATTTGCTGGCGGAGATCGGCCTCGGCAACGCCATGAGCGTGGTCGTGGCGAAAAACCTGCTGCAGTCGGGTGCTGAGCAGCCGCAAAGCAACAGCAAACGCAAAAAGCTGCCGATCAAAGGTGCTGATGGCGTATTGATTACCTTTGCCAAGTGCTGTCGTCCGATTCCTGGCGATCCGATTGTCGCGCACGTCAGCCCAGGTAAAGGTCTGGTGGTGCATCACGAATCCTGTCGTAACATCCGTGGCTATCAGAAAGAGCCCGAGAAGTTTATGCCGGTTGAGTGGGACAAGGTTATCGACCAGGAGTTTGTCGCGGAAATTAAGGTTGATATGTTCAACCATCAGGGCGCACTGGCGAACCTGACGGCAGCTATCAACACAGCGGGATCCAACATCCAAAGTCTTAACACGGAAGAGCGCGACGGCCGTGTTTACAGCGCCTTTATCCGTCTCACCGCGAACGACCGCGTCCATCTGGCCAATATTATGCGTAAAATCCGCGTAATGCCGGATGTGATTAAAGTTCACCGTAACCGTAATTAGTGCATGAACGCTCAACGTTTTGCTCGTATCCAGGAAATGCTGGCCATGCGCCAGCACGACCTCACCGTCTGCATGGAGCAGGTCCATAAGCCGCATAATGTCTCGGCGGTGATTCGTACTGCTGACGCGGTCGGCATCCATGAAGTGCACGCCGTCTGGCCTAGCGTGCGCATGCGCACCATGGTATCTGCTTCAGCGGGCAGCAACAGTTGGGTGAAAGTGCAGACGCATCGTCATATCGCAGAAGCCGTGCGTCACTTGAAAGATCAGGGGATGCAGGTGCTGGCGACCAATCTGTCGGCCAATGCAGTGGATTTTCGCGAGATCGATTACACCAAACCGACCTGCATTCTGATGGGGCAGGAAAAAACAGGCATCACCGCTGAAGCGCTGGCGCTCGCCGATCAAGACATCATTGTGCCGATGGTGGGCATGGTGCAGTCGCTCAACGTGTCCGTCGCCTCCGCGCTGATTCTGTATGAAGCGCAGCGTCAACGGCAGAACGCCGGCATGTATAAACGTCAGCACAGCCTGCTTGATGCCGATGAACAGCAGCGTTTGCTGTTTGAAGGTGGTTATCCGGTGCTTGCACGCGTGGCGAAGCAAAAAGGTCTGCCTTATCCGCATATCAACGCCCAGGGCGAGGTGGAAGCCGATGCCGACTGGTGGGCCACCATGCAATCCACAGGTAAAAAATGAAAGGCCGTCTGCTGGATGCCATACCGCTCAGTACCCTGACCGGCGTCGGCGCCAGTCAGGCGGGAAAACTGGCTAAACTCAGCCTGTTCACTATTCAGGATTTGCTGCTGCATCTGCCGCTGCGCTACGAAGATCGCACCCAACTCTACAAGATTAATGACCTGCTGCCGGGCGTCTGGTCCACGGTGGAAGGTGAAGTGCTACACAGTGAGATCACCTTTGGCCGCCGCCGCATGCTGGTGTGCCAGATCAGTGATGGCAGCGGCGTGCTGACCATGCGCTTCTTCAATTTCAATGCCGGGATGAAAAACAGTCTGGCGCCAGGCCGCCGCGTCACCGCTTATGGCGAAATCAAACGTGGTCAGCGCGGTGCTGAAATTATTCATCCCGAGTATCGCGTGCAGGGCGAACAGGGCGGCGTCGAGCTACAGGAAACCCTGACACCGGTCTATCCCACCACTGAAGGCATTCGTCAGGCCACGCTGCGCAATCTCACCGATCAAGCGCTGACGTTGCTGGAAAGCTGCCCGATTGCCGAGTTGCTTCCGTCAGAACTGAGCGGTGGCTTGATGAGTTTGCCGGATGCCCTGCGCACGCTGCATCGTCCGCCGCCCGATTTACGTCTGAGCGAGCTGGAAACCGGTCGCCATCCCGCACAAAAGCGCTTAATCCTTGAAGAGCTGCTGGCGCACAACCTCAGCATGCTGGCGGTTCGTGCCGGCGCTCAACGTCATCATGCGTTGCCGATGCCTGCTAAGCATAATCTGGTGAATCAATTGCTGGCCGCGCTGCCCTTCTCACCCACCGGCGCGCAAAAACGCGTGGTTGAGGAGATCGAGCGCGATTTAGCCAACGACTTCCCAATGATGCGTCTGGTGCAGGGCGATGTGGGATCGGGCAAAACGCTGGTCGCGGCGCTGGCGGCGCTGAATGTCATTGCGCATGGCAAACAGGTGGCGCTGATGGCGCCGACCGAGCTGCTGGCCGAGCAGCATGCCAACAATTTCCGCCAGTGGTTTGCGCCGCTGGGCATTGAAGTGGGTTGGCTGGCTGGCAAGCAAAAAGGCAAAGCACGTGAAGCCCAGCAGGAAGCGATTGCCAGCGGGCAGGTAGCGATGGTGGTCGGCACGCATGCGCTGTTCCAGGAGCAGGTCAAATTCAACGGCATGGCGCTGGTGATCATTGATGAGCAACATCGCTTCGGCGTGCATCAACGTCTTGCGCTATGGGAAAAAGGTGAAGAGCAGGGGTTCCATCCGCATCAGCTGATTATGACCGCCACGCCGATTCCGCGTACCCTGGCGATGACCGCCTATGCCGATCTCGACACCTCCACCATCGACGAATTACCGCCTGGCCGCACACCGGTCACCACAGTGGCCATTCCTGACAGTCGCCGCGGCGATATTATTGAGCGGGTGAAAAACGCCTGCCATGAAGGTCGCCAGGCTTACTGGGTCTGTACGCTGATTGAAGAGTCAGATGTACTGGAAGCACAAGCGGCGGAAGCCACCTGGGAAGAGTTGAAACTCGCGCTGCCTGGCTTGCAGGTTGGGCTGGTGCACGGCCGCATGAAACCGGCAGAAAAACAGGCGGTCATGGCGGCCTTCAAAGCCAACGAGATTCAGTTACTGGTCGCGACGACGGTGATTGAAGTCGGGGTAGACGTGCCCAACGCCAGCCTGATGATCATCGAAAACCCGGAACGTTTGGGCCTGGCTCAGCTGCATCAGCTGCGCGGTCGCGTGGGCCGTGGCGCAGTCGCCTCGCATTGCGTGCTGTTGTATAAAGCGCCGCTCAGCAAAACCGCGCAGAAGCGTTTGCAGGTACTGCGCGACAGCAACGATGGCTTCGTCATCGCTCAGCACGACCTGGAAATTCGCGGTCCTGGTGAATTACTTGGTACGCGCCAGACCGGTAATGCGGAGTTTAAGGTTGCAGACTTACTGCGCGATCAGGGCATGATCCCGGAAGTGCAACGCGTGGCACGCCATATCCACCAGCACTATCCAGAACAGGCGCAGGCGTTGATTGAACGCTGGCTGCCAGAGACCGAGCGCTACAGCAATGCTTAAAAGTGGGCAAAAGACAGCGTGTTAAAGAGCCAACACGACACGATGCCCGCCCTTACTCACTACGATCGATCGCCATAAAATCCCCGACAAATTTCTGCAACAGACGCGCCAGCTCGGTGCGCTCGCTATCCTGCCAGTTCTCAAACAGATGCTGATAAATCTGCGCCCGTGCGGCATCGATTTTATCCGTCATCGCTTTGCCAGTGGCGGTAATGACCGCTTCGTTTACGCGTTTGTCTTTGGCATTTTTCTGTCGTTGCGCTAACCCCAGCTCTTCCAGTTTCGCCACCTGACGGCTCACGGTGGTGTAATCGCGTCCGGCGCGCTCTGCCAGTTCCACCACGCCAATCGGTCCAAAGCGGCCAATCTGAATCAGCAGCGGAAATAGCGCACGATCGAGTTGAATATTGGACTCTTTTATTAGTAATTCATCACGTTGCGGGCGATTAAAAGTACCCACAATCATCAGCAGCGCATTATGCAGATCGTCGAACTCTGCACTATTATGTGTATTTTGCACACTTTTCATTGACGTCATCCCGAGGCAGAACTAATGTGTGCATATTACACATATATTCCGATTATCTGAAGGAGAAAGCATGAAAGCAGCTATCGTTTCTGCAGCGGGCGAACAGCCGGTTTACGCTGATTTCCCTGAACCGCAAGCCGATGAACAACATGTTATTGTCAGCGTTAAAGCAGCTGCCGTCAGTCAACTGGCGAAAGCACGCGCTTCTGGCAAACACTACAGCGCCACCACGCATTACCCTTTTATCACCGGCATTGACGGCACCGGTACACTCAGCAACGGCGACCCGGTCTATTTTCTCGCCTTTGATGCGCCCTGGGGCAGCATGGCGGAAAGAACCCTGGTTCCAGCCACTGCCATTGTGCCTCTGCCCGCCTCACTCGATCCGGTGCTGGCAGCCGCCATCGCCAATCCGGGCATGTCCTCCTGGGCAGCATTGACGCGCCGGGCGCAGTTGCAGCCAGGTGAAACGGTGCTGATCAATGGCGCCACCGGCACCTCAGGTGGACTAGCGGTACGCATTGCCCGCCATCTCGGCGCGGGCAAAATCATCGCCACTGGTCGCAATCGTGAAGTACTGGATCAACTGCGTGCCCAGGGCGCGGACATCACCCTGACGCTGGATGAGTTGCCCGGCGCACTGCCCGCACTGATGAAAGAAGGTATCGATATCGTGCTGGATTACCTGTGGGGCCAGAGTGCACTTGATATCATGCAGGCGGCTGTCGCGGGTGGAGAGAAATCGGTGCGCTTCGTGCAAATCGGCTCGCTGAGTGGCCAGGAGATTACCCTGCACAGCAAGCTGTTGCGCTCATCGGGTCTGACATTAATGGGCAGCGGTCTGGGTAGCGTATCCGATGCGGATCTGATCGCCTGCATCAGCGAAATGTTGAATGCCGCGGCGGAGAGTGATTTTTCGGTCGCTTTCCAGATGCGCCCGTTGCGTGAAGTGACTCAGGCATGGCAGGAAGATGATAGCCGCAGCCGTACCGTGTTTACGCTTTAAATCAATGCAAGTGAAAAGGGGCATTGCAAACGATTGCTTTCACACCGCAACCGTTTAAAATCGCCCCTTTGTTGTCATTGAGAACGCGCACCATGTCCGTCAATACCGCTGAATCTCATCAGTCAGCCCGTCCAAAGAGTGAACTGATTTACCGCCTCGAAGATCGTCCACCGTTGCCACAAACGCTGTTTGCTGCCTGTCAGCATCTGCTGGCGATGTTCGTTGCTGTGATTACCCCTGCACTGTTGATCTGCCAGGCGCTGGGCTTACCGGCTCAGGATACGCAGCACATTATCAGCATGTCGCTATTTGCATCGGGTGTGGCTTCGATCCTGCAAATCAAAACCTGGGGACCGGTGGGTTCGGGTTTGCTCTCCATTCAGGGCACCAGCTTTAACTTTGTGACACCGCTGATTATGGGTGGCATGGCGCTGAAAAATGGCGGTGCCGATGTCCCGACCATGATGGCCGCGCTGTTCGGTACGTTGATGGTGGCGTCCTGTACCGAAATGGTGCTGTCACGCGTTCTGCATCTGGCGCGTCGTATTATTACCCCGCTGGTTTCCGGCATTGTGGTGATGATTATTGGCCTGTCACTGATTCAGGTCGGCCTGACCTCGATTGGCGGTGGCTTCGCGGCGATGAGCGATCACACTTTCGGCGCACCAAAGAACCTGCTGCTGGCTGGCGCGGTATTGGTGGTGATTATCCTGCTCAACCGTCAGCGCAATCCCTACCTGCGTGTGGCTTCACTGGTGATCGCGATGGCGGTCGGTTATGCGTTGGCATGGGCGCTGGATATGCTACCTGCCACCAGCGCGCCCACCGATCAACCGCTGGTGGCGGTACCGACACCGCTCTATTACGGTCTCGGTTTTGACTGGAACCTGCTGATCCCGTTGATGCTGGTGTTTATGGTGACCTCGCTGGAAACCATCGGCGATATCACTGCCACCTCGGATGTGTCAGAGCAACCGGTGAGCGGCCCACTGTATATGAAGCGCTTAAAAGGCGGCGTGCTGGCTAATGGCCTCAACTCATTTGTATCCGCATTGTTCAATACGTTTCCGAACTCCTGCTTTGGGCAGAACAATGGCGTGATCCAATTGACCGGCGTTGCCAGCCGTTATGTGGGCTTTGTCGTGGCACTGATGCTGATCGTGCTTGGCCTGTTCCCGGCGGTGAGTGGTTTTGTGCAGCACATTCCTGAGCCAGTGCTGGGTGGTGCCACCATCGTGATGTTTGGCACGATTGCGGCATCGGGTGTACGCATCGTTTCGCGCGAGCCGCTGAACCGTCGCGCCATTATGATCATCGCACTGTCGCTGGCCGTTGGCCTGGGTGTTTCACAGCAACCGCTGATTCTGCAATTCGCCCCGGACTGGCTGAAAACCCTGCTCTCCTCAGGCATTGCTGCCGGTGGTATCACCGCAATCGTGCTTAACCTCGTCTTTCCACAGGAAAAGTAACCCTTAAGGCAGGCTACGGCCTGCCTGTTATTTATCCGCTTTTACATCCAGGCTGTTGAGCTGTAACGGTAATTCAGGCATAACAACCTCTTACCGGATAAATATCGGGATGGATGGATGCGATGAAATTTTTAGGCAAGTTTTTCCTTACCTTACTGCTGCTGATTCTGCTGGGGCTGGTTGTCCTGTATGTCTTGCTACAGACACAGTGGGGCGCAGGTTGGTTTAGCCGTTGGGTAAGTGATAAGACTGCCTGGCATCTTTCCCTCAGCAAGATAGAGCACAACTTCTCTTCTCCCTCGCACATCATGCTGGATGATTTCAGCTTTGGGCACGATGGTCAGCCAGCGGTGTTGGTGGCCAAGCGCGTCGATCTTGGACTGGCGCTGGTGCAATTCAGTGACTGGCTGCATTTTGATAGCATCGACGTGCGTGATGGCGAGATTAACCTCGCGAATCAGACGCCCGATACCACGCTGCCTATCCAGGCCAATCGCCTGCAACTGAACAACGTGCGCATTGATAGCCCGCACAGCATGCTGCCGATGATCGCTGAACGGGTTAATGGCGGAATTATCCCGTGGAAACCGACCCCGACGGATATGCTGGGCAGCGATGCACAGTTCCAGATGAGCGCAGGCAAGCTGACGCTGAATGGTGTTCCGGGCAACAATGTGCTGCTGCAGGGAAGTGTGAAGCAGCACCGCATGATATTCAGCAATATTGGGGCCGATCTCGCGCGTGGTTCGATGACCGGCAACGCCGAGCGCGACGCGCAGGGTAACTGGAAGATTGATCAGCTACGTCTTAACGATATCCGCCTGCAGACCCATCAAAATCTGAGTGATTTCCTCAATCCTCTGCGCGACGTGCCGTCAGTGAGCATCAATCGCCTGGATATGACCGATGCCCGACTGCAAGGGCCCGATTGGGCTGTCACCGACCTCGATTTAACCCTGAAGAACATCACGCTGCGTGGAGATGACTGGCAAAGCGATGATGGCTCACTGTCGATGAATGCCGGTAACTTCATTAATGGTGGCTTTGAGCTTAACGATCCGATTGTGAATGCCAACTTCTCGGCGCAGGGCATTGAATTGGCCCAGTTCAGTTCACGTTGGGCCAATGGCGTGATCCGTGCCAGCGGCAACTGGACGCGCAGCGATAAACGCCTGACGCTGAATGATTTAGCCATTGCCGGGCTGGAATATACCTTACCGCAGAACTGGCGCGACCGCTGGCAGCAAGCGTTGCCATCATGGCTGGATAGCGTGCTGGTGACACACGCTACAGCCAATCGTAATCTGGTGATCGACATCAACCCTGCTTTCCCATTCCAGATGACCGCGCTGGATGGTAACGCCGATAACCTGCTACTGGCACGCCAGCATCAGTGGGGAATCTGGGGCGGTAAAGCGAGCTTTAACGCGGCGGAAGCAACGTTTAATCGCACCGATCTGCGCCATCCCTCCATTGCCTTTAATGCTAACGATCAGCAGATTCAGGTGACGGAAATGAGCGCCTTCAACGGTAACGGTTTGCTGGAAGGGACGGCGAGTGTTGGCCAGGATGCACAGCGTCCATTGACGCTGAATCTCAAAGGTCAGGCGGTGCCCGCCAATGTGTTGCAGAACTGGGGCTGGCCTGCGTTGCCTCTTAGCGGCAACAGTAATCTTTTGCTACAGGTGAAAGGTTCATTGAGTGCTGCCGCGCCATTGCGCCAAAGTGTTGAGGGTAATGTGTCCGTGACCACCGATACACAATCGGTGCAGCAGACGATGCATGCGGGTCAGGTTCAATAGATTGGCAGCAAACGGTAGCGATGCGAGGAATGCCGCGTATCAGTAGCGACACCCTGTCGCTCACCGATGCGCCATTCTTCGCGCTGCTACCGATTAAGGTTGAAGATGGCTAAAACGTAATCTGCACGCATTAATTAATGCGTGCACCCGAGCCACCCTCTTCTAATGCACCCTCTGCATCGGCTGGCAGTACGATATATACCCCTTCAAACACCGCACCCAGCTCATCGTCACCAAACAGTTCCACTTCCATCTGCACGCGTGCTTTACGACCACGCGCCAGACGGTCAAGGTCGCCACTCAGTGATCCCAGGTCGGCAATTGCACCCGGACGCCCACTAATGGGCTTACTGTAACGAATATGAGCATCGGCAAGGATGATAGTGCCGCCGAGATGCCGCTCGCGCAGTAATAGCCAAATCAGCCCCCAGCCTGTGAGCGTAGCCAGTGAGAACAAACTGCCAGCAAATAATGTGTGGTGCGGGTTCTGGTTGCCGGTTTCTGGCATGGTAGTAACGAACTTCTGCCCGGTATATTGCAGAATGCGCACGCCCATTTTCTCACTGAGCGGAATATGCTCGTACCAGGCCTGCTGCAACTGACCACACCAGTCAGCGCGGTGCAGAATGTCATCCAGTGTTACCACCGGTTTGATCATCAGGAAATGGCGCACCGGCGTGGTTTGTGGCGCGGTGATTTCTCCCTGATTGACATAGCCCAGCTTGGCGAAGAACTCCACGGCGTCTTCACGCGCGCTACAGGTCACGCGCTTCGCCCCCTCCTGACGCGCAACGGATTCCAGCGTCATCGCCACCAGCGTCCCTAATCCTTTGCCCTGCACCGAAGGGTGTACGGCCAGGAAGCGGATGGCCGCTTCGTTTTCCGCATTGATATAGAGACGGCCAACCGCAACAGGATCGCCCTGCTCATCGACCACCATCTGATGATGCGCCAGCGCATCCCAGGCATCACGTTCAGAGCCCTGCGGCTGACGCAGCGGCTTACGTAACATTTCCCAGCGGAACTGATAATAAGTATCCAGTTCTTCCGCCGTTTGCGGCACACGAAGATGATACATAAAGTGATTCTCTCGTTCGGAGCTTGCGTGGCTGATCCCTGGCCGCTCGGCTGAAAACCTCACACCTGCAACCAGAAGGTCACTGGGCCATCATTCACCAGCGAAACCTGCATGTTGGCAGCAAAACGACCGTTCGCCGTGGTCACACCCTGTGCCCGGCAACAATCGCTGAAATAGTGATAGAGACGCTCGGCTTCCGCCGGTTCGGCACCACCCGAGAATGAGGGACGCATGCCTTTGTTGGTGTCGGCGGCAAGTGTGAATTGCGAAACCACCAGCACGCTGCCACCGGCCTGCTGTACGTTCAGGTTCATTTTGTCGTTCTCATCACCGAAGATGCGATAACCCAGCACGCGTTCAGATAAGCGCTGTGCCTTTTGCTCATCATCGCCCTTCTCCACCCCTAATAACACCAGCAAACCGGCGCCAATCTCGCCCACCGTCGCGTCATCCACCACGACGCTGGCGCGACTGACGCGCTGAATCAAAGCAATCATGTTTCCTCTCGTTCTTTTTCGCGTTCCTGCTGTTTTAGCTGGCGATAGTCATCCAGGGTGACGGTGATTTCCGCGCCTAACAACACAATACACCAGGTCCAGTAAACCCATAAAAACAGAATCGGGATGACTGCCAGTACGCCGTAAATTAATTGATACGAAGGGAACATCGTAACATAGAGCGCAAACCCTTTTTTGCCCAGCTCAAACAACAGCCCGGCGACAATCGCGCCGACCAGTGCATCACGCGTTGGCACACGGCGCGTTGGGACGATGCTGTAGAGCAACCAGAACGCGAGGATGGCGAGCACCAGAGGGAAGATGCGTAACACCTGATCGATAAGGCTGGTGACGCCGGTGACGTTGACCCAGCGTAGCGATAACAAGTAAGAGCTGATGGCCAGACTGGCACCCGCCAGTATCGGGCCGAGCGTCAGGATCATCCAGTAGACGGCAAAGGAGTAAACCATTGGCCGTGGTTTAGTACTGCGCCAGATCGCGTTGAGTGCGCTGTCCACCGAGTGCATCAGCAACAGCGCGGTCACGATCAATCCGACAATCCCTACCGCTGTCATTTTATTGACGTTGGCCACAAACTGGTCGAGATAGCGCTGGATAACATCACCGGCTGCCGGCATAAAGTTGCTGAAGATGAAATGCTTAAGCTGGACGCTGATCTCCGAAAACATCGGGAAAGCGGCAAAAAGCGCAAACACCACGGCGATCAGCGGCACCAAAGCCAGCAATGAGACGTAGGCCAGATTCCCGGCCTGCGTCGTCATGTTGTCTTCATCAACTCGGCGCCAGAGCAGTTTAACCCACAGGAAAAACGCGTGTGCCGAGTGACGCAAATGGTTACGTGTTACCACTCAGCGACGGCTCGCGAACCAGTCCGGCACGGTTTTCGCGTCTTCCACCAGCACGCTCTCTATACCTAGCGCGCGCGCGGCATCAATGTTGGCGCGATTATCATCAAAGAACACCGCTTGATCGGCGGTATAGCCTTCGTGCTCAAGCACATATTGATAGATACGCGCTTCTGGCTTACGCATGCCTATGTCTTGCGACATATAGACGTGATCGGCGGCCTGTTGCACTTCCGGATACTGCGTTGGCCAGAACTCAAAGTGCAACTGATTGGTGTTGGACAGGATTACCACGCGCTCACCGTTGGCGCGCAGTGTGTTCATGATCGCCAGCGTTTCCGGACGCACCCCGACAAACACCGCCTGCCAGCCCGCGGTGAATTGCGGATAGCTTAAGGCGATATCCAGTTGATCACAGATACGCGCCGCAAACTCGGGATCGCTGATCTCACCACGTTCGTGTTTCTCGAACGCCTCATCCATCTGGAAGCGACTTTGTAAGGTCGCCAGCGGCACACGTCCCAGGTCACTCCAGACGCCGAGCACGCGATTAAAATCGATATCAACAATCACATTGCCTAAATCAAAGATGTACAGCATGACGCCTCTCCTTCTATTCCCTGGATCATTCACTTTAGCGGCAAAAAGCATGACTGAACAGGTACGATGAGGGGGAAATAAGCGTTCTGGAATCGGGGACAACTTTCACAAAGCGAGCGTTGCAGCGGGTTGCAGGCACAAAAAAGCCCCGCGATGCGGGGCTTAAATATCAGACTGTTTCGCTTACTCTTTACCGCCGCGAGACGCACGCTTACGGTCGTTCTCGGTCAGGTGACGTTTACGAATACGGACTGACTGCGGAGTCACTTCTACCAGTTCGTCATCATCGATGAACTCGATAGCCTGCTCCAGCGTCATTTTCTGCGGTGGAACCAGAGTGGTCGCTTCATCAGTACCTGACGCACGCATGTTGGTCAGTTTCTTACCGGTCAGGCAGTTAACTGTCAGGTCGTTAGAACGGCTGTGAATACCGATGATCTGGCCTTCATAAACCTCAGCACCGTGACCCAGGAACAGCTTACCGCGATCCTGCAGGCTGAACAGTGCGAATGCGACTGCTTTACCCTGGCCGTTAGAGATCAGTACACCGTTCTGACGCTGGCCCACTTCGCCTGGACGCACATCGTCGTAGTGGCTGAAGGTGGAGTACAGCAGGCCAGTACCTGAAGTCATGGTCATGAATTCGTTACGGAAGCCGATCAGGCCGCGGCTTGGGATCATGTAGTCGAGACGTACACGGCCTTTGCCATCTGGATCCATATTTTTCAGATCGCCTTTACGCTCACCCATCGCCTGCATCACAGAACCCTGGTGGGTTTCTTCGATGTCGAGGGTCACGTTTTCGAATGGCTCTTGTTTACGGCCTTCGAATTCGCGGAAGATAACTTTCGGACGGGATACCGCCAGTTCGAAACCTTCACGACGCATGTTCTCGATCAGAACAGACAAGTGCAGCTCACCACGACCAGACACACGGAATGCGTCTGAATCTTCGGTTTCTTCAACACGCAGTGCCACGTTGTGCACCAGCTCTTTGTTCAGACGCTCCAGGATCTGGCGCGAAGTCACATACTTACCTTCTTTACCGCAGAAAGGTGAAGTGTTGACGTTAAAGAACATGGTTACGGTTGGCTCATCAACGCTCAGGGCTGGCAGCGCTTCAACCTTCTGCGTGTCGCAGATGGTGTCAGAGATGTTCAGCTCGCCCAGACCGGTCACAGCGATGATATCGCCTGCTTCAGCCTCGGCACTCTCGATACGTTCCAGACCCAGGTGGCCCAGTACTTTACCGACTTTACCGTTACGGGTTTTGCCTTCGCTATCAATGATAGTGACTTGCTGGTTCGGCTTGATTTTACCGCGCTTGATGCGGCCAATGCCGATAACGCCCAGGTAGTTGTTGTAGTCCAGCTGCGAGATCTGCATCTGCAGTGGGGCTTCAACTTCAACCTGTGGTGGAGAAACACGATCCACAATCGCCTGGTACAGCGGGGTCATGTCGTCTGCCATGTCGTTGTGATCCAGACCGGCGATACCATTCAGCGCTGACGCATAAATGATAGGGAAGTCCAGCTGCTCGTCAGTCGCGTCGAGGTTAACGAACAGGTCAAACACCTGATCAACAACCCAATCAGGACGCGCGCCCGGACGGTCAACTTTGTTGATGACTACAATCGGCTTCAAACCATGAGCAAAGGCTTTTTTGGTTACGAAGCGGGTTTGCGGCATAGGGCCATCCATCGCATCTACAACCAGCAGCACCGAATCCACCATGGACATAACACGTTCCACTTCACCACCGAAGTCGGCGTGTCCTGGGGTATCAACGATGTTGATACGGTAGTCGTTCCATTTGATGGCGGTGTTTTTTGCGAGGATGGTAATCCCACGCTCTTTCTCCAAATCGTTGGAGTCCATTACGCGCTCAGTCGCTTCGGTACGAGCATCAAACGTACCAGACTGTTGTAACAGCTTGTCAACCAGGGTGGTCTTACCATGGTCAACGTGCGCGATGATGGCGATGTTACGCAAATTTTCGATCACAGCTTTGCCTCAGGCATTATAGAAATAACGCGGTATTGTACACGGATTAAGCGAAAGACTGAACATGATCACAGTATTCCCTTAAAGTTTATCTTAGTGCTGTTTTTTAGCACCAATAACGGTGCATTAATCTGCACTGCGATGGGGTTTTGCACCTTTTTGGGGCGAAAATTGATCTATGAAGCACCAAATTAGTGCGCATCATCCATACTGGTGCAGTGACCGACTCATGAAAGAGCGCGTCACAGCGCCATTTTTACCATTGTAATAAAGTTGGCACAGAATTCGCTTTATATCTTTCAAGCGAAAACGACAGTTATACAACGGTTGAAAAGAGCTTGCCGAGATCTTGGTTAGGGGTGGTCAGTAAGCGTGACACATTCCAGGCAACGAAGTTCTCTCACCATGACGATTATGACCATTTCCAGGAGAGTTTAAGTATGTCCGCTGAACACGTCCTCTCGATGATGAACGAGCACGAAGTTAAGTTTGTTGACCTGCGTTTTACCGATACCAAAGGTAAAGAACAGCACGTTACTATCCCTGCTCACCAGGTTAACGCTGACTTCTTCGAAGAAGGCAAAATGTTCGATGGCTCATCCATCGGTGGCTGGAAAGGCATTAACGAATCAGACATGGTGCTGATGCCGGATGCGACCACTGCAGTTATGGATCCTTTCTTCGAAGATCCAACGCTGATCATCCGTTGTGACATCCTCGAGCCAGGCACGCTGCAGGGCTACGACCGTGACCCACGCTCCATTGCTAAACGTGCAGAAGAGTTCCTGCGTTCTTCAGGCATCGCGGATACCGTGCTGTTTGGACCAGAGCCAGAGTTCTTCCTGTTCGATGACATTCGTTTCGGTTCTTCTACTTCAGGTTCACACGTGGCTATCGATGATATCGAAGCGGCATGGAACACCGGTAAAGAATACGAAGGCGGTAACAAAGGTCACCGTCCAGGTCTGAAAGGCGGTTACTTCCCGGTTCCACCAGTCGATTCATCTCAGGACATCCGTTCTGCTATGTGTCTGACCATGGAGCAGATGGGCCTGGTGGTTGAAGCTCACCACCACGAAGTTGCTACTGCTGGTCAGAACGAAGTGGCTACCCGCTTCAACACCATGACCAAAAAAGCTGACGAAATTCAGATCTACAAATACGTAGTGCACAACGTTGCTCACGCGTACGGCAAAACTGCAACCTTCATGCCTAAGCCAATGTTCGGCGATAACGGTTCTGGTATGCACTGCCACATGTCCCTGTCAAAAGGCGGCGTGAACCTGTTCTCTGGCGACAAGTACGGCGGCCTGTCTGAAACTGCTCTGTTCTACATCGGCGGTATCATCAAGCACGCTAAAGCGATCAACGCCCTGGCTAACCCAACCACCAACTCTTACAAGCGTCTGGTCCCGGGTTACGAAGCACCTGTTATGCTGGCTTACTCAGCACGTAACCGTTCAGCTTCAATCCGTATCCCAGTGGTTGCGAGCCCGAAAGCGCGTCGTATCGAAGCACGCTTCCCGGATCCAGCGGCTAACCCGTACCTGGCCTTCACCGCGCTGCTGATGGCGGGTCTTGATGGTGTTATCAACAAGATCCACCCTGGCGATGCGATGGACAAAAACCTGTATGACCTGCCACCGGAAGAAGAAGCTGAGATTCCAAAAGTTGCAGGTTCTCTGGAAGAAGCATTGAACGCACTGAACGAAGACCGCGAGTTCCTGACCCGTGGCGGCGTGTTCACTGATGACGCTATCGACGCGTATATCGAACTGCGTAAGCCAGAAGTTGACCGCGTGCGCATGACTCCGCACCCAGTTGAGTTCGAACTGTACTACAGCGTTTAATTTAAAAAATTTCAGCGCATTTCACGCCGCTGATTGGCGGCGTAAATAACCTGAACGTTTTTTTGTTGCCGTGGAAACTTTAGCCCATCTCCGGATGGGCTTTTTTCACCGCGAATTCATCGTTCGAATGATAGTTTTCAGTCCCAAAAGGCTATAATGCACTAAATTAGTGCAGAGGAACGCTGTATGGCAACTGGCACATTGCCCGACGCGGGGCAGATTCTTAACTCTCTAATCAACAGTATTTTGCTGGTCGATAACGATCTGGTTATCCATTATGCCAACCCGGCAGCGCAGCAATTACTGGCACAAAGCTCACGCAAATTGTTCGGCACGCCATTACCGGAATTAACCGGCTATTTTTCGCTGAATATTGAGGTGATGAGCGAGAGTCTTGGAGCAGGCCAGGGCTTTACCGACAGCGAAGTGACGTTAGTGGTCGATGGCCGCGCGCACATTATGTCGCTGACCGCACAGCGTCTACCCGATGGTCTTATCTTGCTGGAAATGGCGCCGATGGATAATCAACGCCGTCTCAGCCAGGAACAGCTGCAACATGCTCAGCAGGTCGCTGCACGTGATTTAGTGCGCGGACTGGCGCATGAAATTAAAAACCCGCTCGGAGGTTTACGCGGCGCTGCGCAGTTATTAACGCGTGCTCTGCCCGATCCTTCGCTGCATGAATATACCCGGATTATTATCGAACAGGCGGACCGACTGCGTAATCTGGTTGATCGTTTACTGGGGCCCCAACAGCCCGGTATGCACGTCACACAAAGCATTCATCAGGTGGCGGAGCGCGTGGTGAATCTGGTCTCGATGGAGCTGCCGGACAATGTCTCGCTGGTGCGTGATTACGACCCGAGCCTGCCCGAGCTGCCACACGATCCCGATCAGATTGAGCAGGTGCTACTCAACGTAGTGCGTAATGCGTTGCAGGCGCTGGGTGACGAAGGTGGCACTATCGTGATCCGCACCCGTACCGCGTTTCAGCTGACGCTGCACGGCACCCGTTATCGCCTGGTGGCACGTATTGATATCGAAGATGATGGCCCTGGGATTCCTGCTCAGCTACAGGACACGCTGTTCTATCCGATGGTGAGTGGTCGTGAAGGAGGCACCGGTTTAGGTCTCTCCATCGCCCGCAGTCTGATCGATCAGCATTCAGGAAAAATAGAATTTAACAGTTGGCCAGGACACACCGAATTCTCGGTTTACCTGCCTATTCGCCAGTGAGGTTTCTATGCAACGAGGGATAGTCTGGATCGTCGATGACGATAGCTCCATCCGCTGGGTGCTTGAACGTGCGCTCACTGGAGCCGGTTTGAGCTGCGCGACATTTGACAGCGGCAATGAGGTGCTGGATGCACTCTCAAGTAAAACCCCAGATGTATTGTTATCGGATATTCGCATGCCGGGCATGGATGGACTGGCGCTGCTGAAACAAATTAAACAGCGTCACCCAATGCTACCGGTCATCATAATGACCGCGCATTCGGATCTTGATGCCGCCGTCAGCGCATATCAACAAGGCGCGTTCGATTATCTGCCCAAGCCGTTTGATATTGATGAAGCGGTCGCGCTGGTTGAACGTGCGATCAGTCACTATCAGGAACAGCAGCAGCCGCGTAATCAACCGGTGAGCGGCCCGACAACCGACATCATTGGCGAAGCGCCGGCGATGCAGGATGTGTTTCGCATCATCGGCCGTTTGTCGCGATCTTCCATCAGCGTGCTGATTAATGGTGAATCGGGTACCGGTAAAGAGTTAGTGGCGCATGCTCTGCATCGTCATAGCCCGCGTGCCAAATCACCGTTTATCGCGCTGAATATGGCGGCAATCCCGAAAGACCTGATCGAATCCGAATTGTTCGGGCATGAGAAAGGGGCCTTTACCGGGGCGAATCAGATCCGTCAGGGCCGTTTTGAACAGGCCGATGGGGGCACGCTGTTTCTTGATGAAATAGGTGATATGCCGCTCGACGTGCAAACCCGCTTGCTGCGCGTGTTGGCCGATGGCCAGTTCTATCGCGTGGGCGGCTACGCACCGGTGAAAGTGGATGTGCGTATTATCGCGGCAACCCACCAAAACCTTGAGTTGCGCGTGCAGGAAGGCAAGTTCCGTGAGGATCTGTTCCATCGCCTGAACGTGATTCGCGTGCACTTACCGCCGCTGCGTGAGCGTCGCGAAGATATCCCACGTCTGGCGCGCTACTTCCTGCAAGTCGCCGCGCGTGAGTTGGGCGTCGAAGCGAAGATTCTGCATCCGGAAACCGAAACCGCGCTGACGCGCCTGCATTGGTCCGGTAACGTACGCCAGCTGGAAAATACCTGCCGCTGGTTAACCGTGATGGCTGCAGGCCAGGAAGTACTGATTCAGGATCTGCCGCCGGAGCTGTTTGAGTCGAGCACGCCGGACAATCCAGTGCAGTCTCTGCCGGATAGCTGGGCCACCTTGCTGGCACAATGGGCGGACCGCGCGCTGCGTTCCGGTCATCAAAACCTGCTCTCTGAAGCGCAGCCGGAGATGGAGCGCACGCTGCTCACCACCGCCCTGCGTCACACTCAGGGACACAAGCAGGAAGCCGCACGTTTGTTGGGTTGGGGTCGTAATACCCTGACGCGTAAACTGAAAGAGCTCGGAATGGAATAAGTGAGAATCAGGGGAGCGCGATGCTCCCCTGAATTTTTATATCACCCGCGAGAATTGCTGCATGCGAGCCTTTTGGCGCAAATAACGATCGAAGCACATGCAGATGTTACGAATCAGTAAACGCCCAATTCCTGTGACATGCAGACTACGCCCACGCCGTTCCAGCAAACCATCCGCCATCAAAGGTGCCAGTAACGCTAAATCTTCCGCAAAATAGGTTTCGAAGGTGATCGGCCACTGCGCTTCAATCGCCGCGAAATCTAATGAGAAATGACAAATCAGCGTTTTGATGACATCACGGCGCAGACAGTCATCGTCGCTTAGTGTCAAACCACGCCATAGCGCGTTCCCGCTCTGCTCCACGCTGGCATAGTATTCTTTCAATTCTTTTTGGTTCTGAGCATAACTGTCTCCCAGCATACTGATCGCTGAGACGCCAAATCCCACCAGCTCAGTCTCGCCTTGCGTGGTGTACCCCTGAAAATTGCGGTGCAGTTCACCCGCACGTTGCGCAATGGCCAGCTCATCATCCGGTTTGGCAAAGTGATCCATCCCGATGAACTGATAGCCTGCATCCGTTAGGGTGCCAATGGTTTGCTGCAGGATTTGCAGCTTCTGTTCCGCACCAGGTAGCTCTTCATCTTTGATTTTGCGTTGTGCAGCAAACAGCGTCGGCATGTGCGCGTAATTGAATACGCTGAGACGATCGGGATTAAGCGCGATGACTCGCTGTAAGGTGAAGGCAAAGCTTTCGGGCGTCTGGAGCGGCAGGCCGTAAATCAGATCCAGGCTGACTGAGCGGAATCCTCGCGCACGCGCGCGCTCGACCAGCCCGAAGATAGTCTCTTCATCCTGCACGCGATTGACACGCTCCTGCACCGCCTTATTGAAGTCCTGCACACCCATACTCAGGCGATTAAAACCTTCAGCACGCAGATGATCGATCATCGCCAGCTCAATTTCGCGTGGATCGACTTCGATCGACATCTCAACGTCATCAGCAATCTCAAAATGGCCACGCAGCAGCGCCACCAGACGGCTGACCTGAGCTTGATTGAGAAAGGTTGGCGTACCACCGCCCCAGTGCAATTGCGTGACGCGGCGTCCGGCAAACAGCGGCGCACGCTGGCGGATTTCCTGCTCCAGCACATCCAGATAGCGATCGGCCTTGTGCAGCTGGCGCGTCACAATCTTATTACAGCCGCAGAAGTAGCAAAGGCGATGGCAGAACGGAATATGGACATACAGCGACAGGGAACGTTGAGGATAGCGTTCAACCGCAAACTGGAAGCTTGCCTCGCCAAAGTTCTCATTGAACTCCAGCGCAGTGGGATATGAGGTGTAGCGCGGACCCGCGTAATTGTATTTTTCAATCAGCCGCTGGTCCCATTCAATCTGCTGCGATGACATGCTCACTCCTTACGGTGCCGTCGTTTGAGGGAGGGTCGCGTTGCAGAAGAGGAGAGATAGCGGTGAGCCGTACGCCGGCGTAAACGCGACTTCAGACGCGACAAGCGACGAAGTTTAAACAATAACCACAGGAGATAACATGTCAGCAGCAGCGCTAAAATTGATCCAGGCCAAAGCATCAGCGAATACCTGTTTAGCGCGGCATGCGCAAATGCGCATGCCGATCAAAAATGACTTAGTTGCCTTTTAACAAGCGCATCATATCGACTTCGGCTTGTTCATCTTCAGCACCATCATCCAACGCGATACCGAGGGTTTCCATCAGTTCGTCAATGCGATCCAGCGTCTGATCGAGCCATGCCTGATCTTCAGCGCTGAGTGTCTCACCACTTTCCAGACGATCCAGTAAGGTGTCGAGGCGTTCATCATTTTCCAGCTTCGCCAGCTCTTCTTCCGGTGTCAGACGAACCTTCTCCGCTTTCGGCCTGGCTTTCGCTACCGGCTTTTTCTCCGGTACGGTTTTACCATCGGCCACCAGCGCAACCGGTTTTTTACTGCCAGTACGTGGATCGGCATTTTTCTGACCCTGGCCTTTGCCAGCGCCTTTGGTTTCCGGGTTAGCACGGCTGCCCGCTTTATGGCCGCTGTGCTTTTTATCGCGTTTACGATCGCGTGCTTCCTGGTTCAGTTCTTCACGCGATTTGCGTTTGGCTTTAGCAGCAGGTTTGCCACGCTGGGCTGGTGCAGGTTGCTTCATGGTGTCCGGTCTCGGCGATTTTTCTTCAGTATAGAATTGCGGCGAAATCTAGCAGAAAGATGACAAAGAAAAAAGGCGATAGCCTATGCTATCGCCTTATTTCGCACCTTCGACTGAAGGAATAACGGTATAAATCCTTTACAGCTCTCAACGTCCCGGTTGCTCCTTCGCCTCATCGCTCCTGCGAGTAATCCTTTTCCTTGTCCGACTCATACCTGAATCACATCCTGCCATGCTCCTGGTCATCCCCGACACTCCTGAGCGCATCATCCTGATGGGTGCTGCCGTGCACTGACACCAAATGTAGACCAATCAGTAAAATGAACAAGTGAGACATGTCTTTAATTTAGAGCGGTAATTTTCAATATCTATTTATCTTATTGAAAATATTACGATATCCAACATATGAACATTCTATTAATCGGTAATGACTGGCAGTAATTATCGTCGATCTCTTACAAAGTGGCGCGTTAAGACGCTATCGGGCACTTTTGCGCCATAACAGGTATAATCAGCCCAATTGAACGAATCACTTTGCTGGAGCTTTACTTTGTCTGCTTTGAATTATCACATGACCCACTTCGTGCTCAGCGCCCCGGATATTCGCCATTTACCGGCAGATGTGGGCATTGAGGTCGCGTTTGCCGGACGCTCTAACGCAGGCAAATCCAGCGCGCTGAATACCATCACCAACCAGAAAAGCCTGGCGCGTACCAGTAAAACGCCAGGTCGTACTCAGCTCATCAACCTGTTCCAGGTCGTCCAGGGGAAAACCCTGGTCGACTTACCGGGTTATGGCTACGCCGAAGTCCCGGAAGAGATGAAACGTAAATGGCAGCGTGCGCTGTCTGAATATTTGCAGAAGCGCCAGGCACTGAAAGGCCTGGTGGTGCTGATGGATATTCGCCATCCACTGAAAGACCTCGATCAGAATATGATTGAATGGGCAGTCCAGAGCGGCATCCCTGTACTGGTGCTGTTAACCAAAGCAGATAAGCTGGCATCTGGTGCACGTAAAGCGCAGCTCAAACTGGTGCGTGAGGCAGCATTAAGTTTTATGGGTGATGTGCAGGTAGAGATGTTCTCGTCACTCAAGAAGATCGGCGTTGATATCGTTCGTCAGAAACTGGATAGCTGGTTCAGTGAACTGGAACCGGCGCAGGAAGATGAAGAAGCCCCTTCTGAGTAATGTGAAGCGCGGGTTTACGACCCGCTTTTCAGAAAAAGCCCAATAAAAAACGCCCCAGTCATAAATGACTGGGGCGGCTAAATATTCAGCCAAATCCGATTACGTGAAGTAAAAGGTCTGAAAGATAGAACATCTTACCTCTGTACCCTACGCGATGAACTTTACCTGATTTTTCCTGACCAACAAAGGGTTTTTTGTTGTTAAGTTTCAGGATTCCACATCTTTTTTACCGGGTCCGTCACACTTTGGCTTAAGGCGTGTAGTTTAATTACTAAAAAAATGCTTAGCCGATAGGCAGTTACAAAATGCGCATTTAACAAGCGGCTTTACATCGTTGCTGAACCGATTAAGTAAACTTTTTTCTTATGACGATGTCAGCGGCGTAGACATACCGCCGACAACGTTCCTTAGTGCGCCTGGTCCCAGTTATCGCCCGTTCCCACTTCAACCTGCAGCGGTACATCAAGTTTCATGCTGCTCTCCATCAGTTGGCGGATCGTCGCACTCGCACTCTCTACCGCGTCTTTGTGGATTTCAAACACCAGTTCATCGTGTACCTGCATGATCATCTTCACAGCGTCATCCTGCTGTTGCAGTAACCAGCCATCTACAGCGATCATCGCGCGTTTGATAATGTCCGCTGCGGTGCCCTGCATCGGGGCGTTAATCGCCGCGCGCTCTGCCGCCTTACGACGAATGGCGTTGCTGGAGCTGATGTCCGGAAGCCACAGGCGGCGACCATCCAGTGTCTCCACGTAGCCCTTCTCGGCCGCCTGGGTGCGAGTCTCTTCCATGTAACGCAGTACGCCCGGATAACGCTCAAAGTAGAGATCCATATACTTTTTCGCTTCGCCAGCACCGATATTCAACTGGCGCGATAGACCGAAGGCACTCATGCCATAAATCAGGCCAAAGTTAATTGCCTTGGCACTGCGGCGTTGCTCACCTGAAACCTTGCTCAGCGCAACACCAAAGACTTCTGACGCTGTCGCGCGGTGAATGTCTTCACCCTGCGCAAACGCATCCAGCAGGCCTTTATCCTGCGACAGATGCGCCATGATGCGCAGTTCAATTTGCGAGTAGTCAGCCGCAACGATGCGATTATCTTTACCTGCGATAAAAGCCTGGCGAATACGACGGCCTTCATCGTTGCGCACTGGGATATTTTGCAGGTTGGGATCGGTAGATGAGAGACGTCCGGTGGCCGTGACCGCCTGATGATAAGAAGTATGCACGCGGCCGGTAACCGGATTGATCATCAAAGGCAATTTGTCGGTATAAGTCGACTTCAGCTTAGACAGGCCACGATGCTCCAGAATCACTTTGGGCAGCGGATAGTCCAGCGCCAGTTCAGCCAGCACTTCTTCGCTGGTTGACGGTGCGCCACCCGGCGTTTTTTTAGTGGGCTTGATACCCTGCTTTTCAAACAGAATGGTTTGCAGCTGTTTGGTGGAGGAGAGATTAAACGGCTCGCCTGCCAGTTCGTGCGCTTTCAACTCCAGTTCCGCCAGACGTGCGGTCAGCTCCTGCGAATGTTTGGCCAGGATGTTTTGATCGATCAATACGCCGTTGCGTTCAATGCGTGAAATCACGGTCACCAGCGGCATCTCGATATCGGTGAAGACCTGCTTCGGACCCGCTTCCTGCTCCAGCTTCGGCCACATCTGCAGATGCAACTGCAGCGTGACATCTGCGTCTTCTGCAGCGTAATGAGCGGCCTGCTCGATAGCAATCTGGTTGAAGGTCAGCTGATTTTTTCCTTTACCGGCAATCTCTTCGAAGGTGACGGTTTTATGGTTCAGCCAGCGCGAAGCCAGGCTATCCATATCATGTTTGCCGCCGACGCTGCTCAGGCAATAAGATTCCAGCATGGTGTCGAATTTAATGCCGTTCAGCTCAATATCGTAGTTCTTCAGCACGCCACGATCGTATTTGAGGTTCTGGCCGACTTTTGCAGATTTAGCGTCTTCCAGTAGCGGTTTTAGCTTTTTCAACACGTCGCTGCGGTCGAGTTGTTCTGGCGCATCAAGATAGTCATGGGCCACCGGAAGATAAGCGGCTTCACCGGGCGCAACCGCAAAGGAGAGGCCGACAATGTTGGCACTCCAGCTATCCAGAGAATCGGTTTCCAGATCGAAGGCAAAGAGTTCTGCTTTATTCAGTTTTTGCAGCCACTCGTCGAAGGTTGCCTCATCCAAAATGGTGACGTAGCCGTCAGATGACAGCACGCTAGCGGTTTCCGCCACCGCAGCCACAGGTTCAGTCGCCAGCGATTTCTGCGCCTGCACATTGCTCTTTTTGCCCTGCAACCAGGTGCCGTCCTGTAAATCTGTGATCCAGCGTTTGAATTCATAACGGCCGAAAAGATTTTGCAGCTTTTCAACGTCCGGTTCGTTAACGGTGAGTTGCTCACAACCCAGTTCCAGTTCTACATCCGTTTTGATGGTCGCCAGCTGATAGGACAGGAATGCGACTTCGCGATTCTGCTCTAGCTTCGCTGCCATGGTCTTCGCGCCACGGAACGAGAGATCCGCCACTTTATCCAGGTTGTCGTAAATCGACTGCATACCGCCCAGGCCCTGCAGCAGCGCCTGTGCCGTTTTCTCACCCACGCCAGGCACACCCGGAATGTTATCCGAGCTGTCACCCATCATGGCAAGGAAATCGATAATCAATGAAGGCGGCACACCGTATTTTTGCTCAACCTCTTCCGGGCCCAACACGGTGTTGGTCATGGTATTAATCAACGTAATGCCCGGCGTGACCAGCTGCGCCATATCCTTATCACCGGTACTGATCAGCACTGCACGGCCCTGCTTTTCTGCTTCCAGTGCCAGAGTACCAATCACATCATCAGCCTCAACGCCGGTCACCGCCAGCAGCGGTAATCCCATCGCTTTGACCATCTCGTGCAGCGGCTCGATCTGTGCACGCAGATCGTCGGGCATTGGCGGACGATGCGATTTGTAGTGCTCGAATAATTCATCGCGGAAAGTTTTGCCTTTCGCATCGAAGACCACGGCCACATGGCTCGGCTGATACTGCATCAGCAAACTTTTCAGCATGTTGAGCACACCGTACATCGCGCCCGTGGGCTCGCCTGCACTGTTGGTCAGCGGCGGAAAGGCATGATACGCCCGGTAGAGATAAGAGGATCCGTCTACCAGAATCAGGGGATTTTCTGCAATTTGCGCCATAGGTTCGTATTTTCTTCGTTGCGATAATGAGGGCTATAAGGATGCCACAACCAGAGAGGAATGTTGAATCAGAGCAGAGATGTCAGGATCTTTTTCGTTGTTACGCGGAGTGGATCGCAAGGATCGGTCTGTGGATAACTTTGTGCGTAAAATTCATAACGTATTGTTATTTACGCTTATTGCAATCATTTTACAGATAAAAATTATTGTTTTTCAATTTGTTATTAACTTACCGTGATGAAGCGCGCCTTTTTGAAAAGGTGATCGTCCATGTGGATATTAAGCGGAGGGTTAACGGGGATATCATGATTACGTCATGGGAAAGGGAGTAAAAACGCCGACATCGCCGGCGTTTATTTGCGCTTAATTACTTCTTCTCAACCAGGAATTTCACTACGTTGGCATAATCGGCAACGAAATTGTCCATAGAGCTGGTGTCCAGGCCGCCGTTGTTCACCATGTATTTGCCGTTAACGAAGATAGCTGGCACGCCCTGCAGATTAAGATCGGCTGCCGCTTTCTGCTGCTGGGCGACCAACGCTTTTACCGCAAAGCTATTCCAGGCTGCATCATAATCTTCTGATGAGATGCCAGCAGCCTGGATGAAGGTGGCTTTCAGGCTCGCCGCATCGGTAATGGTTTGGGTTTTCTGAATACCGTCAAAGATCGGTGCAGTGACTTTGCTTTCCACGCCCAGCGCCATCGCGACCGCCCAGGCTTGAGTCACAACAGGACCGAAGTCTCCGCCGAGGAAATCAACGTGATATTTAGTCACTTTAGTGTCTGCTGGCAGGTTCTTTTTCACGGCATCACTCACGTGATAGACGCGTTCGAACTGGTAGCAGTGCGGGCAGAAGAAGGAGAAGAACTCCAATACCTGTGGCTCACCAGCAACCGGCTTTGGCAGCGTGACGAATTGTTTGCCGTCATTGAACTGTGCCGCTGAGGCGCCAAATGCCAGCATTAAACCTACCAGCGCAAACATAATCTTTTTCATCGTGAAAAAATCTCCTGAGTACTTCATTAAAATTGCGGGCTAAGCTGCAACGGGGGTTGATGTAACAGCCTCTCCTGCTCGATAAATAGTGCAATCTGTCGGCGCCAGAAATCCTCATCGGTCATCCAGGGAAAGGCGCGCGGAAAAGCCGGGTCCTGCCAGCGGCGTACCACCCAGGCCAAATAATAAACCATGCGCATAGCGCGTAAAGGCTCAATCAGTGACAATTCATGTAAATCAAAGTCACTGAATTCATTATAAGCTTCCAGCAGAATATCCCACTGAATCAGCTGTTCCTGACGATCGCCGTTTACCAGCATCCACAGATCCTGCACTGCAGGCCCGTTGCGTGCATCGTCAAGATCGACAAACATCGGGCCATCGCGCCACAGGATATTACCTGGATGGCAGTCGCCATGCAGCCTGAGCGGCTGCCATTTATCATGCCAGCGCTGCTGTAGGGTGCCGATAAGTTTATCAACGGCGTTCAGCAGCGCATCCTTCAAGGCAGCCGGTACCAGCGTGCTTTGCTCCAGCTCCTGGCGAGGTTGTAAGACATACTCTTCCAGGCCGAAGGTTGGACGCTGTTGAAACAAGCTCTGGCGACCTGTTTGATGGATGCGACCAAGAAAGCGGCCCACCCACTCCATCTGTTCTTCATTATCGGTTTCATACTGTCGCCCACCCAGGCTTGGGAAAACGGCAAACATAAAACCGGCATGGTGATTCAGCGTACTGCCCTGCAGAGCCAGTGGTGCTGCAACAGGCACTTCATCGGCCAGCAGATCATGCGTGAACTGGTGCTCTTCCAGAATTTGTTGCGCACTCCAGCGTTGTGGGCGATAGAACTTAGCCACATAGCGACGTTTGTCGTCATCACTAAACTGATAGACACGGTTTTCGTAGCTATTGAGGGCGGTTAAGCCGGATTCGACACGCAGACCCGCATCCCAAAGTGCATCCAGGATGACATCGGGGTCCAGCGTCTGGAAATTAAAGGCGGCTTCGCTCATCATTTTGCCTGTGTGTTACCGTTGCAAGGAATGCGCAAGGATAACACTACTCATCATCCTTAATCACACCGCGTGCACGTAATAGCGCGGTTTTGAAGTCCACTTCATAATCCTTTTTCAGTCCGGGAATTTCCGCATCGCAGCCAGCGTCACGCATTTTGAGATGGTAAATCAATATGTCATCGGTTAATTCACTTAATGGGCCACTGAAGCCTGATTCCTGCGCCAGTTTCTGTAAAAATGGCAGCAGGTTAAGGTCAGACTCCTTTTGCCAGGCCGGTTGCAGGAGTTCGAACAATTCATTAAGTCGTTGATATTTCATCATTGATTCCTCTATGCAGTGGTAGGCTGCCGTTATGCAAGTATCGTCCAGTATGATCAAGGAGACGAAAATGACCGCATTTACCGGCGTGATCCTCGCAGGTGGGCAAGGCAGTCGTATGGGTGGCCAGGATAAAGGGCTGCTGGAATTGCAGGGCAAACCGCTTTATCAGCACGTTTTGCAGCGATTGATGCCGCAGGTCAATATTGTGTTGATAAGCGCCAACCGTAACATTGATCGTTATCAGGCTAGCGGTTGTCAGGTCGTTACTGATTCGATGCCAGATTACCCCGGTCCGTTGGCAGGCATTTTAAGTGGCTTGCAGCACAGTAAGACCGAGTGGGTCGCCTTTTGTGCCTGTGATACGCCCTGGTTACCGGAGGACTTCGTTGCACGATTATGGCAGCAGCGCGGTGCGGCACCTGCGGTGTGGGTACGATCAACGCAGCGTGATCATCCTGCATTGGCACTGGTCAATCGATCACTGGCCGACGATCTGGAAGCCTGGCTGCTTCGTGGTGAGCGGCGTTTAATGCAGTTTCTGCGTGAACATGGTGGGCATGCCGTGACGTTCACAGATTCTGAGGCAGCTTTCCGCAACATTAATACGCCCGACGATTTAGTTGATGGGGAAAAGCAGTGATGAGCGTGCCTTTACTGGCGATCGTTGCGTGGAGTGGCACCGGAAAAACCACTTTGCTGCAACAGGTGATACCGCTGCTTAAGGCTCGCGGTATTCGTTCTGGGTTAATCAAACATACCCATCATCAAATGGACATTGATACGCCGGGAAAAGATAGCTATCTGCTGCGAAAAGCAGGTGCCGATCAGGTGATTGTTGCCAGTACTCAGCGCTGGGCATTGATGTGTGAAACCCCTGATCAGACGTTGAATCTGGCGGAACTGGTCGCGCGGATGGACAGTTCCGCGCTGGATCTGGTGCTGGTTGAGGGCTTTAAAGATGAGCCAGTACCCAAAATCGCGCTGTGGCGGCGTGGTGTCAAA
This sequence comes from Pantoea sp. JGM49, assembly GCF_018257655.1. Lineage (NCBI taxonomy): Bacteria > Pseudomonadati > Pseudomonadota > Gammaproteobacteria > Enterobacterales > Erwiniaceae > Pantoea > Pantoea sp. JGM49. The sequence continues at coordinate 118,241 of NZ_JAERJM010000014.1, forward strand.
GGGGAATTTGCTGATTTACTGGATGAATACGTGGTTGCGCTGGCCAGCGATGAGAACTTAACGATCGACCGCCCACTTCTCGATATTAATCAGCCGGTTAAGGTTGCTGATTTTATTGAAAAATGGCTGAGAAAAGGTCAGTAACCCGGGGTTTTATGATCGTCTGGCTAAACTTCAGGCGTCAGTTTCAGACGTAAAACAACCCTGATTTCGCCGATCTGCAGACGTAAAAAAACCCTGAACTTTCGTTCAGGGTTTCTTCACTTATTTGATGCCTGGCAG
>NZ_JAERJM010000015.1:0-96778 GCF_018257655.1 Pantoea sp. JGM49
TTCTACGGCTGGAACCGGATAGACATTTTTATGCAGGCATGGAAGGCGGCCGGGTTCCGCGTGGTGGGCCACATCGTATTCACCAAGCCTTACGCCTCAAAATCGGCCTTCGTCGGCTACCAGCACGAAAGCGCCTACGTGCTGGCCAAAGGGCGCCCGGCGCTGCCGGCAAAGCCGCTGCCGGATGTGATGCCGTGGGAGTACACCGGCAACCGCCATCACCCGACCGAAAAGCCGGTCAGCGCCCTGCGGCCGCTGATTGAGACCTTCACGCAGCCCGGCGCCATTGTTCTGGACCCGTTTGCAGGTTCCGGCTCGACCTGCGTGGCCGCCCAGGAGTGCGGCCGCCGCTGGATTGGTATCGAGCTGATGGAACAGTACCACGCGGCCGGCCTGCGCCGCCTGTATGCCCACCGCGACGCCCGCGCGGCCTGATGAACGGAGAGAACACGATGAACGATCACACTATGCACCCTGATAACGATACCCTGGCGGCCGACGTGGCCGACCTGGAAGAGTCGCTGTACGAATTTCATCTGCGCCTGCGCGACATGATTGCGCGCCACCTCTGGCAGGGCGCCAGCCGCGAGCAGCGTATGGCTGGCCTGCTGATTGAGGGGATCGATAATGACCTGGTTGAACTGTACTGCCGCGCGGCCGTGATACAGAAACACCTGAGGGTGTGACTGATTAAAAATCGAACAGCGCTCTGCACCCCTGCCGGCGCACGGCAGGGCCAGTTTTATCCACAGGGTTCCGGGGCGGATATGCACCCCGGATGTGGACAAGACAATATGGATGTTGCTGCGCGCCTCATTGATGCCGCCTGCGGCGGGGGAATAAAAACCGTGCGGTCTGCGGCCGGTGCCGTGACTTCACTTTAGCCCGGCCGCTGCGTGTTCAAGAGGCGCAAGCTCGTCTCCTCCCCCGTTCGCACTCTCTCTGGCGCGCTTACTCCCGTCGCGCCTCCGCTCATGCTTCGCGTCTGCGCCGTCCGTAATCCCGCCTCCGTTCGCTTGCGCTGCGGCCTCGTCACCGCTCCTGAACACTCCGCTTTTCGCCGGGCTGTCATTCAGTCACGGCACAGGCCGGAACTGTTAACCACCCTGACTGCGGAGATTTCTGATGAAGACTGCCACCCCTGCTTTTGAGTCCGCGCGCGTCCTTGACGGCTACGTGCGCCTGCGTTTCCTGCCCGCGCTGTTCGGCGACGATTTCATGCGCGCCGAAAACAACGTGTACCTGTACGCCGATCGTTTCCTGGCGGACTACGACGGCGGCGTGTGGGACTTCGCGCAACTGCCGTCCGGCGGTGGCTTCATGAAGCCCGCAGCGGAGGAAACCTGGCGTTTCGTTAACCCGGCAAACCACAGCGATGTGCGCCTGAGCAGCGAGGCGGCGGGCATCGTGATCACCTCACTGGTGCTGAACCACCGCAGCTGGATGTATGACCGCCACGATGACACAGAGTTGTGCGCGCTGTACTGCCGCCGTCACCGCCAGCTGACCGACTACGCCTTTGCCCACCCCGAAGCCGCCGCGATTTTTGCCGCGCTGGACTGATTAACCTACGGGGCGGCTCTGGCCGCCCCGTTAACAGGAGAAAAATACATGATGTACGGCAGCGTTATCGATGTTTGTAAAAATCTGGCAGATGACTTCGGCAATGAGCAGTCAGTCGCCGTTCTGGTCTGGACACAAGCCGATGTGATGAACTGTGGCGAATGTATGGAGATGACGGAGGACGAGGCGGACAGGGTGCTCAGCGCCATTGGTGATGAGGGCTATCACTTTGAATACGGTATAGGCCAGGATCGTGTCCGCGAAATGCTGAACAACCTGCGCAATGAGGAGCAGCAGGCGCGGGAGGTCAGCGTGCCCGTAGTCGCGCTGACTCAGGTATTGCGGGTTGCGGGTGATTTTATGCGGCTTGAAGATGCGCAGAACGGCGAGGGCAGCGCAAAGCGGTTTTTCCCGCAGGAGCTTGAAGCCATCAGAAAAGTGATGGACGCGCTGAAGGGTTAACCGGGGCGGGCACGGAAGCCCGGATAACTAGAAAAAAAAGCCCCGTGACAGGGGCGCTTCATAACGGAACCGGAACGTCGGCAACGGCTACGGGTTAATCCTTAACCATAAAGAAGAAAGGCAGTGCTCTATGTCCGTCTGAATTATAGCGCTTTTTTTCGTTTCGTATGGGCGCCCCGGTAAAGGCGAAAAACCTCTGCCGCCTTCGCGGCGGCCCCGGTTCCCGCGCCTGCGGCCCCGGTCTCGGTGGCCTTATTCGAATTCCTGGCCAGTCTGTTAAATGGGGAAACTTAACAGAGAGTGATGGCACATTATTTGTTATTAAATTCAATTGCATACATTTTTTCATGCTTGTGATAATTCGTAACTATCCCGAATTTTTTCAGCGTGACAGGCGAGTCCTTCTGGAGTCAAACCAGCGCCGGCTCGGGCAGAATCACTGAAAACACACTCAAAATATGAACAAACTTCCGGGACATGGCCCCCTTCGGCTTCCCGGCAAGCCGGGTCGTCGAGCCCTACTGCGCTAACCGGCAAAGCCGGTAAGCTCCGCCGGAACGCGAAGGGCCGCGCTCCGTGCCTGACGGCTAGGGTCTGATGGCTGAGGTCAACGGCTGCTGCCGGCTTCGCCGTCGCTTTCACCGTCCCGGCAAACCCCCGCCGGGCCTTCAAGGCCAGCCCGCGGGGCGGTCTGCAACGTCCCTTCTGACGCTCCTCTGCATTCCGGCCAGCCCTTGCGCGGAGGGCTGGTCGTAGCACCGCCGGTTCAGGCAGAAAGGGGTGAAGTGCACGCCGCCAAAAACTTTTCGCCAGGGGCCGCAAAAACTTTTTGTCGTCGCCCCTTTATGCCCTCACTTCGTCGTTGCTCCTTTGCCCTTTGCCGCGAAAGGCCAGACCGGAAAGAAGAAACCCGCGTCAGAGAAGGTCTTTTTCGGGTCCGCAGCGCGTGCTGCACCCATTCAGCCGGATTTAAGGAGCTATGCCATGCAAAATACACTCGTAAACGTCACCCCTGATGCGACCGCCGACCGCGCCCCTATCAACGCTGTCGGGGAAGTCATTTCAGAGACCTTTTTTGCGCCCGTTGAAACCGATCTGATTGATAGCCTGCTGGGTCGTTATAACTTCCTGCGCACGAAGCTGAATGACCTGTCCGTATCAATCCGCGGCGGTGACAATCATGAGGCCGTGGGGCACTTCCTGAGAGGCAACCTCCACGGCAGCCGGGGCTACCACGTGCCGCCCGTGTCGAAGCTGTTTGACCTGCCCGGCGCGCTGGCGTCACTGAATGCCGATTTCTGGCAGCAGGCGCTGAGCCTGACCGACGTTTACGAGTACATGCCCAACGACCGCCGCAATGAGTGGAACAATCAGATCCATGAGATGAAAGCGCCGGATTTTGAGGAGAACGCCGTGCGTGCCACGCTCACCGAGCTGCTTTTCTCACGGCAGAAATTTTTCTCCGAGCGCGTTGACGGTATTTTCCGCAGCCTGTCGCGCAGCCACGTGACCAACCGCCCGGAAGGCTTCAGCAAGCGCATGATTCTTGAATATATGTTCGATCAGTGGGGCACGTGCAACTACGACCGCACCGGCTACGTGGACGACCTGCGCAAGGTGATCGCGAAATTCATGGGGCGCGATGCAACCGGCCTGAACACCACCAACAAAATTTTAAAAATTGCGCGCGACCGTTCGGGCGAGTGGATTACCATCGACGGGGGCGCGCTGCGCGTCAAAGCCTTCCAGAAAGGCACCATTCATCTTGAAATTCACCCGGATATGGCCTGGCGCCTGAATGACATTCTGGCCTTCCTGCACCCGGCGGCCATTCCGGCGGAGCACCGCCAGAAGCCACGCACGAAGGCGAAAACCTTTGAGCTGCACACAAACCTCCTGCCGTTTTCCGTACTGAGCGTGCTCGGTGACCTCCAGACAGAGCGCACCGAGCCAGAGCAGCGCAACCGCCGGGAAGAGCCGCGCCCGCCCGTGACGACAAACCCCTATAACCGCCGCTTTAAGGGCTATTCGGATGAGAACCCGGCTGCGCGCGCGGAAGCGGAAAAAGTGCTGCTGAGCCTGGGCGGCGTAAAGATGAACATTAACGCCTTTACCTGGTTCGAATTCGATTACGACCCGGCCACGGCGCTGGAAGATATCCAGCTTTCCGGCGCGCTGCCGGAGCTGAAAACGCATCAGTTTTACCCGACCACGGGCGAACTTGCCGCGCAGCTGCTCGATGAGGCGGACATCCGCGAGGGGGAAACCTGCCTGGAGCCGAGCGCGGGCATGGGAGGGCTGGCCGACCTGATGCCGAAGGCGCAGACCACCTGCGTGGAAATTTCGCCGCTGCACTGCCGCGTACTGGAGGCCAAAGGCCACAACGTGATCGAAGCCGATTTTCTGGCGTGGGCACCGGTGACCGATCAGCGGTTTGATGTTGTCGTGATGAATCCGCCGTTTAGTGAAGGCCGCGCCGTGGCGCACCTGAACGCGGCGGCGGATCTGGTGAAGAACGGCGGACGCCTGGCGGCCATCCTGCCCGCAGGCAGCGACCGCAAAAACCTGCTGCCGGGCTGGGACTGCAGCTGGTCCGCGCCGATGGAGGGGATGTTTGCGGGAACCGGGGTTTGTGTGGTGCGCCTCATGGCGTACAAGCCGGATTAAACCCGGCCCGGCTGGCAGGGACGACCCTGCCGGACACCGCACCGGCCCGCTAAACGGGCCGGGAAACTGAACCCCGAGACAGAGCAGAACATCATGACCCAGGAAGAAAAATTCACGCTTTACACCCTGCAGGCCTTCACCGGCTGCGATTTTGAAGCCTACCGCAACCGGGGCGAAGCATTTCGCCAGCGCCTGAGCGGTGCCGTACTGAACGCGCTGCAGCTGCCGGACAACTGGCGCACAGACTGCGAGATGCGCGGCGAATGGGGCGGAGCCTATCCCGTACACCTGCGGCTGACCCTCGCCGATGCCGCCGGGCTTGCCGTCGAGCTGGTCAGCCCGTCGGCCGATTCGCCCGTTTGGTGCGCGCTGCTGACGGATGCGCGCACCCGGTCACGCGTCCCGCTGAGCGCTGGCTATCGTTTTGAACCTGCAACGCTTCGCACCACGCTTGAAAAAATTGCAGAGTACACGCGGGCGGGCTTCACCGGTGCCGGTCAGCTGGTCGCCGCGCTTCGGATGGGAGGGCACGCCGCATGATCCCAAAATCACTTTCTCTGGTCACCCTGCTGCCCGAACGTCAGGCCGCCCTGCAGGCCATCGCGGCGGTTGAGCACGCGCAGCAGCGGGGGACGCGGCTGGCCCGCCATCCCTACGCCGCCGCGTTTATGAAGCAGCTGAGCGGCAGGAGCCGCGTCAGCGTCCAGGCACTGAACCGCATCCGGGGCATCTACCTGCGCCCGCGCGAAAAGCGCGCGCCGCTGCCGGAGTGGGAAGGGGCGCTGGATATTTTCCTCAGCACGTCGGGCGAGGTGTGCCCGCTGCCGCTGCCGGGCGAACTGGCCACCACGCTGTTTCCGGAGGCCGTTTTCCGCCGGGCAGAACGTGTAAAACACGCTGCAGATAAGTCCGTCAGCCACGCGGCGCGGCGGGAACGGCTGGGCACCGACTATCAGGAACGCCAGCTGGAGAACCGCATCCGTCAGGCTGAAACTGAGCTGGCATTTCGCACGCCGGAGACCCTGCGCGGCTGGTTCGCCGCCTGGTGTGACAGCGTGCCGGAAAACGATCTGAAGAACATGATCGCCGCGTGGGCGCGGCGCTTTCCGTCGCTGAACGGCCTGGAAACCCTGCAGCCGTATGCCGGAGACGTTGCCTGTGAAGTGGCGGGAGAAATTCACCTGCGATCGCTGCACATGGACAGCGCGCAGAAGGGCATGAACCGCTGGCTGGTGCCAAACAAGCTGACGGCGCAGTCTTATCAGGAACAGGTGACTGATGAATATTGAACTATCCCCAATATGGGGATATAATGTCCTTAAGTTGGGGACAGGAACTAACCATGCACGCGTTATTTATTGAGCTTTCTACCTTTCAGAAATACCGGGCCGACTATCTGAATGATGACCAGTTCAGGCTGTTTCAGAGCATGCTGCTGGCCGACCCGGAAAAAGGTGATCTGATCCCGGACACGGGCGGGTTACGTAAAGTCCGGTTCCGGGACGAGCGACGAAACAAGGGCACCCGTGGCGGGATCAGGGTTATCTATTACTGGACCAACGAAAAAGGCCAGTTCATCCTGTTTACCATCTACGATAAAGATCAGCGTGACGATCTGACCAAACAGCAGCGCGACGCCCTGGCGGCGGCGCTGAACGTAATTAAAAAGGGGCTGAGACATGACTGAACGCGACATTTTCAGTGAGCTGATGACCGGCATGCAGGAGCTGAAAGATCACCAGGACGGAAAAATTACGCTCAAGACTTACAAGGTAAGCAAGCGCGAGCCCGTCACCATCGCGCCGCAGGAGCTGCGCGACGTGCGCGAAAAACTTAACCTGTCACAGGCCGTTTTCGCGCACTACCTGCACACGGGCGAAACCACCTATCAGAACTGGGAGCAGGGCAGGGCTAAGCCGAACGCTCAGGCTGTACTGCTGATCCGCATGGTGCAGCAGAACCCGGAAACCCTGCAGACGCTGGCGCAGCTTTAAAGAGCATACCGCTGCACTTTTACCGCGAGGAGATGCCTGATGACGATGTTTACTCCCCCGCATCCGGGCGTGCTGGCCGCTACTGCACAGGAACGGCCCGGCAAGTAACCCTGCGAAAGATAACCTTACACCGCGCCGCCTTGCGCGGTTTTGCTTGGTGCTTTCTGCCAGCCTGGAAAGGCAACACCGCCGCCCTGCGGGCCGGGAAAACCGGTGCTGGCGCACCGGTCCTCTCCGCCCGGATGCGTATGGCCATCATCTCCAGACCCGGTTCAGCTTCTGTTTTTCTCCAGTCAGTTCTGACTTCCTGCCGCATAAAAATACCTTTTAACAGCCACAGCCACAGCCACAGCCACAGCCACAGCAAAAACATGGCCCCCTTCGGCTCCCCGGCAAGCCGGGTCGTCGAGCCCTACTGCGCTAACCGGCAAAGCCGGTAAGCTCCGCCGGAACGCGAAGGGCCGCGCTCCGTGCCTGACGGCTAGGGTCTGATGGCTGAGGTCAACGGCTGCTGCCGGCTTCGCCGCCGCTTTCACCGTCCCGGCAAAACCCCGCCGGGCCTTTAAGGCCCGCGGGGCGGTCTGAAACTTCCCTTCTGACGCTCCTCTGCATTCCGGCCAGCCCTTGCGCGGAGGGCTGGTCGTAGCACCGCCGGTTCAGGCAGAAAGGGGTGAAGTGCACGCCGCCAAAAACTTTTCGCCAGGGGCCGCAAAAACTTTTTGTCGTCGCCCCTTTATGCCCTCACTTCGTCGTTGCTCCTTTGCCCTTTGCCGCGAAAGGCCAGACCGGAAAGAAGAAACCCGCGTCAGAGAAGGGCTTTTCAGGCACCGCGCGGCGGTCAGCCGGATCATTAATTTCAGACAGGAGCACATCATGACTTCAACCCAGACGGGCACCACCACCGAAATGCGCTGCGTCGCGGCGCTGGGCGACGGCGCATTTTCGCGCGAGCAGGCCACTCACGTCACGGCCGCTTTCAGCAATGTTTTCATTGAGGACGATCAGGGCAGCCACTTTCGCCTGGTCGTGCGCGAGCCGTCAGGCGCGCTTATCTGGCGCTCGTTTGATTTTGAACATGATGCGGGCTACTGGATGCGCAGGTACATCAACAGCCAGGGCGTGCGCCAGTCCCTGCGTGGCCAGCTGACGGCGCTGACCGACCTGAATGACGTCGCGATCACGCTCACCCAGCGCCGGGAGTTTATGGCCCATATCCTGAACAACCTGGCCGGGGCCGTGGCGCAGCGGGTGCCGGAAAATCAGGTGATGCTTCCGGCTGACGAGTCAGAAGTGTGGAAGGAGGCCGGGCGCATCGCGCTGGCGCACTTCGGGCTTCAGGGGGAAAAAGCATTCCTGAAGGCGAGCCAGTGGCTGACCGCAGAGCTGGAGCAGGGCAGTAACGTACAGGCGTAAAAAAGCAGGGTTGCCCCTGCTTCATTACGGCGGCCAGTCCCACCTGGCTGCCTCATCAAAATCTGCACTAAGGAGAAGTTATGAATTTTGACCCGCAAATCGTCGCACACGCACTTACTTTTGTAAATGCCCTGCGTAATGGCCAGCTGGCGCACGTGCCCGCCATGCCCTTTGCCCTGTGGCAGCAGTTCATGACCACCGTAAACAACCTGATGGAGGCGCAGCCATGAGCATCGCAACGCACATGAATTTACCTTTCGCGCTGGCACCCGTGACGCAGAACGACATCATCCGCGTGCTGGGCGAATACACCTTTATCCGCCTGGATAACGGCGACGAAGCGTTTTATCACCACGGCAACTGGATCACCGGCGCGGACGCGAGCTGCGGTGAGCCTTCCGTATTAGGGCTGGCGCAGAGCATGGCGCGCGCGGGGTGCAAGTCCCTGCGCTCCGTCGAACTGCCTGTCCCGGATGATAAGGAGTGGAGCTGGGACGACGTGGTTACGCAGCTGGTACGCGCTTCATTTACGCGTCAGGTGCGCGGCGAACTGACCGTAACAGTCACTGAAAATACCCGACACGGTCGCGGCGTGCACGTCTGCTCCGATCCGCTGCTGAGTGGAATGGATAATAACCTCTGGTTTCCGCTGAACGAGGAGGAAGACTGGCACGCAGGCATCGAGCGCGTGCTGACCATGAACGGCGTGGCGGAGAACGTGGTGCGGCTGGAACCACTGCGTGAGGGTTCCGGATACACCGATTTAAAGGTGATTTATAACCGGAAAATCTGCGCCTGATGCGCAGAGGGGCCGGAGAAAAACCGGCCTCATGACGTTGTTTTTCCGTCCCGTTCTGAGCGTCACAGCATTACAGAGGTCGTCACAATGAAATCCGAATCTATTAACTCACTAACCGCTTCACCTTCTGAAGAAACGTTCACCATCCTTGATTTACAGGCGCTATCGCAGCGTGCGGAAGCTTCTGAAGAGGTGAACGATAACGCCCGCCGCATCAGCCTGGCGGCATCCGCACTATTGGGTTTCGCGGAGCAGACGGGGATCGGCTACAGCACCGAACCCGCAGAAACCGCCGTCACCGATCTTCTGACGGACATTATGCACCTGTGCGCGCACTGCTGGCCGGTTGATGGTGCCATCACATTTGTAAGCATACTCAATACCGCCCGGATGCACTTCGATGAGGAATCCGATGAACATGCACAGTGGGACTGAATGAAATGAATATGACCATCACAGATATTACGGAAGGCATGAACAGTTCGCACGAAGGCTATGCGGATCTGGTTGCAGACTCTGTTTCCTTCAGCCTCGGCCGCCCGCTGACAAATGAGGAATACACGCAAATCTACAACATCCCCGAACGCGCCATTTCTGATGCGGTTCAGAAGCTGGAAAACAGCGAAAGTGTGGATGACAAACCGCTCACGCAGGAGCAGTTCAACGACCTTGCTGACTACATCTGTCGCTGGGGCGTATTCACCGGACCGGGCGGCATTCAGGGGCATGAGTTTCAGGCACTGACCGTCATTGATGAGCCCACCGAGGAACCGGAAGGGCGTAAAATTTACGTCGGTGTTCGCTACCCGTTAGCGGTGTATGACTTTGACATTGGCTTCACGGTTCTGCGCTCCTGAAAAGAAAAATAACATTCCGTTAGCGGGCAATAAATCGAGCCTGTTCACGGAACCAAGCGAAATTAAAATCACACAATATCGGAAGCCGTCATTAAGACGGTCTGCACAAATGACTTCATTAAATGCTCTTCAAAGTAAGCCAAATGAACCGGAAATCTGTCGCTGTGCGGTTATCAGTAATGCGCACATGACGCAGAGTGATTCTGAGATTCTGGACTCAATATCACCCAGGGTGAGCGGTGAAGAGGGTGCCTGTCACTGGATACATCCCACGCGATACGGTTTTCTGATCCGCCTTTCAGCAAGTTCGGACACGATTGGGATACTCAGGGGGGCAGGGCTGTCGGATGACTTCTGTCACGTTGTCACCTTTCTGTCTGAAAAGCGCCGGGCTTCGATGATTCACTTCGACGCTGATGCTGACCTACTTGAAGGATTCAGCGTCCACAACTGGTAAAAAATAGTCCGGCAGGCGCGTATCCAACCCGCCGGATATTTTCATGATGCAGGCTGGTTTTCCTGCGGCGTGATTTTCTGCTGTACTGCCTCCGCCTTACGCGGAGTCCGTTTTTTCTTTCCACTTCCCTCGTTCACCACAGCGGAAATTGCCTTTTCACTGAAACGAAACTGCATGGCATCCAGCGCCGACTTGATATCCGAAACCGTGTAACCCTTCTCTTTTGCCAGAACCAGAATAGTGTCCTTCAGATTTTCCAGTGCCGCCTCTCTGGTGATGCGCTGCGGCGTCAAATCCGGGAGATTTTCCAGATTCCTGCGCGCCTCATCCAGCTGCTCCTGCGTGAAAACATTACGTACCGCCATCTCATTTCTTCCTTCGCAATGGTAAAGACCCGATTTTGCTGGATTTTTACCACCATTTCCACCCCCATCACCTCACATGACGCTGGTTTACTTCTGAGCAGCTAAGTGGCAAAATACAAACAGTTGATTAAAGACGGGACAGGAAATGTTTTGTGAACACCGCCAGCACGCTGGCAGTGATTCCCAAAACGACCTGCTCAGGGCTCCGCCCCGAGACCCGTGTAATGTGCCAAGGTTGAGTTATGTCGAAAAGCGAAAAGCGTCAGAGGGAAAAACTGGTCAAGTGCCGCTGCACAGAGGCGGAGTACGAGGCCATCAACAAGAAAGCCGTCGCCGCCGGGCTGACGACTTCCGAATACCTGCGCCGTACGGCACTGAATCGTCGCATTACCGTACGTACTGACATTCGCATGATGAACGAGCTGCTGCGTCTGGGGGGCCTGCAGAAACACCTGTACACCCAGATGCAGACGAGTATGACCACCGAGCTGAGCCACCAGTTTTCTGAGGTGCTGACCAGCATCAAGCACGCCATTAACGCGCTGGACATGACACCGGTGCCGGTTGAGGACATGAAAGACTGATGAACGTTATCATCCCGCCAAAGCGTCGCGATAAGAAGACCAGCTTTAAGAAGCTGGTCAGCTACGTGAGCACGCGGGAGGAAAAGAAACCGGGTGAAGTCGTCTCGAATGAAGCGGCCCATACTGCGGGAACTGAATACGTCGCCACGCCGGGATTTGGTCAGCTGGTTGATTACGTCGGACGTAAGCGCGCCGCACCGGCAACAGAAATTGTCAGCACTTCACCCGAGGGCATTCAGCGCGTGCTCTCCGGTGAAGTGCTGTGTGAAACCAACTGCTGGTCTCTGGATACCGCCGCGTCCGAAATGAACCATACGGCCTCGCAGAACCGCCACTGCAAAGATGCGGTGTATCATTTTATTCTGTCCTGGCAGGGCGACGAAGACCCGTCACCCGATGCGGTATTCCGCTCCGTCCGGTACAGCCTCAAACAGCTGGGTATGGAAGAACATCAGTACGTCGCCGCCATCCACCGAGACACGGACAATATCCACTGTCACGTATCGGCTAACCGCGTCCATCCGTCGACGTTCCGCGCGCAAAACATGTGGAACGACGCCGACGAGCTGCAGAAGTGCTGCCGCGTTCTGGAGCGCGAATTCGGCTTTAAAGTCGATAACGGTAGCTGGCATATGGATGCGTATGGTGACCTTCACCGTACCCGCCGTGATATGCCAGCAACCCCGCGCGGCGCGGCTAAGCGTGAAATCTTCTCTGATAAAGAAAGCCTGCATGGCTATGCCGTTCGCGAAACCCGTCAGATGCTGAATGACTTTGCAGAACAGGATTGTCTGGACTGGCCGCTGGTCCATAACGTGCTTTACACGCGCGGACTCGGTCTGCGCGAGCAGCAGGGTGGGCTCGCTGTCTACGATCTTCTGAACCCGGAAGGCATCAGAGTGAAAGCGTCTGACGTTCACCCTGCTATCAGCCATACGGCTATGGTGAAGCGCTGGGGAGAATACCAACCGGCACCTCCTGCATCCGATCCTGATAATCATGAAGCCGGGATACTCGTCGTTGATAAATTCTATATGCCGCAGCTGCATGTGCGCGATCAGGAAGCCCGTCGTGAACGCAGGGAAGCCCGCGCGGTAGCGCGTGACATATTGCGCGCACGTTACGATGCTTACCGAACTGGCTGGGACAAACCTGACCTGCGCGCGGGTGAGCGGTTCCGTCAGATTGCGTCTCACTGCGTGGTGGCCAAGGCTCACGTCCGCGAAAGCGTCAGGGATCCGCTGATGCGCAAGCTGATGTACCGCGTGGCTGAGTTTGAAAAGATGAAGGCCATGGCCGAACTGCGCCTGCAGCTGCGAGAAGAACGCCAGACTCTGAAAGAGACCGGAGAAAACCGTCCGCTGAGCTGGAAGTCGTGGGTTGAACGCGAAGCGGTGAAAGGTGACGTTGCTGCACTGAGTCAGATGCGTGGCTGGGCTTACCGTGAGAAGCGCAATGCAAAACAGCGTGGATCTCAAATTCATTCTCCTGACGCCGTTGTCTCCTTTGGCCCGGGTGATGATGCTCCACTTCTTCGTAACCCGACACATGATGTCAGGCTCAGCAAAGACGGATGCGTGGAATACCAGCGCAACGGAATAACCGAGGTTGCTGATTATGGTGACAGGGTGGAAGTGTATCCGCGAAATGAAGCCGATCAGGAAACCTGGTGGCTTGCCGCTGCAGTCACCGCACGTCGTTCAGGCGATAATGCAGTGATCAATGGTGAGCAAACGTCGGTGACACGCCTGCTGGACAGCGGCGCGGTACTAAATGCTAATAATCCAGTCCACCGGTTCAGTGTAGGCAATAAAGCCCAGCAGGACAGAATTGACGTCACCGAGGCGTGGTTCCGTGAGAAGTACCGCAATAATGCTGCGGAGATGGAGTCAGTGCCTCGTTATGATTCAAATGAGCCGGATAACGCTCCTGCTCGCGTTATCAGAGATTTACCACGACCATGAGGAGATTAACAGAAGAGACATAAGCCAAATTGAAGTACTTAGTCGCTGATTGCACAGGCTGGACCCCTGTACAACCAGCTAACCATAACAACCTTACAGGGAGGCTGCCATGGCTGCCGTGGATCCTATTCATTTTCAAAAAGCGATCAACCTTTTTCCTCAACTGTCTCAAACTCAGGCTGAAAACTGTTTTATCTTCTCAACGAGTGCTACATATCATGAGGTGTCAGAAATAAGGGGGAAATCGCCTGTTTCTATAAAAAAAACCCTTGAGAAGGCACAGGCCAATCTTGAACTTTATACAGTGCAGAGTATCCGCCCGGTTTTTTTAACTCGTCTCATGTTCAATGCTTTTTACCTTATCAGAACAGGTAAAAAGAGAAGTTCATCTCTCAAATTTGATATCGAGACATTTCTTTCATCAACTCGCGGAGAGCAAAATTCCTTCAGACTTTTTCCTGAGCTTGATATCAACCATTCCCTGCTGATGTGCGCTTTTTGTTCAGGTGAGACGATGGATAACATCTGTTCCGCATTTTTAGTGAATGATAGTCAGGTGCAGAAGGCCATTGATAACTTTCTACGGATAATGAACATTAATTCTCTTCAGACTCTCAGGATAATTGTTTTAGTAAGGCTCGAGTCTTATCTGGCCAGTATTACAATATCTTAATTTTTCTAATAAATGTGACCCATTAAATATGGGCCACATTTTTTTTATCTCAGTTTTTTATTCTGCAAGTTTGGATTTTAACCTGCACTTAGAGAAAGCCCACCCTAAATCATCAATTATGCATTTTGTCAATGACCTCATTTAGGTTATTGCGCATATTAGGACCAATCTTATTTAATGCTTACATTGCTAACACGATCCATACATTCGGTTACGGAAGAACAAAGATGCCTGCTCACATTAACAAAGAAAAGGGAATGCAAGTCCTGCTGCGCCTCTCCCCGGAGATGACCGCTATGCTGAGCCAGGCCGCAGACCGTTCCGGTCGCAGCAATACCAAAGAGGCACTTGTGCGTCTTGAAGATCATCTTAAGTCGTTTACTGACCTAGCCACACCAGGGCGCCGGTTTAGCGCTGACAACAGCGAAGCAACCAACAATTAAATTATCAGTCAGCATCAGCTACTGCTGGCTTTCCTTTTAATGAAATTATGCGCATCCGCGCAGGGCTTTTTTTTTGCCCGAAAACCGCCTCCGCTCTTTAACAATGTGCCCGAAACCCTGATCTCAAGGTCCTCTCTTGCCGGCATGCAGTTCTGGTGCGCGGAAGACGTCCGGAGGCTATGTCATGGCCAGAATCACATCAGGGGAACCCACAGCTTTACGGGGCAGGTTATAAGCGACTGAGGCAGGCATTCCAGGTCGCTTATTTCACTGACGGGCACAACTCAAAGTCGGAATGTCGGGTAGTACGTCCATATCCCAACGAGTCAGTTCGATACACCTTTTCTGGATTCACCTGCGGGATTCGCGGTGCCGGTTTCCGGAAATTCAATTTCCGGAGTGTATTAGCGTTGCGCACACGCGCAGCAGCAAACGGGTTGTTAACCAGTTTCATATTATTCTCCCTGCGAATCAGTTCGACGTAGCCACTGTAGGCCCCGGGGCGATCCGTCGGGCCCCCTGCAACTGGTGATGATTAGCCCTTCAGTGAACTGAAGGCGCGAACAGGTTTCCCTGCCGTACTACGCCACATACGCAAAGATGACGCAGAGCAGTCTGTGCGGGCCCACTCACACTGAGTGGGTCAGCCCGGTGCGGTTCTGACCGAGCTGATATTACATAACAGGCATCTGTGAGATGCAGGACGTATTCAGAGGACAATCAGGGGATAACATGAATCTTACAAAACGAAAACGGGAAGCGCTGCGTGAGCAGTTCAGAGGGCGCTGCGCCTTCTGCGGCAGCAAGCTGCCTGCCCGCGAGTGGCACGCAGAATTTATTGGCGAGGACTATGTGCAGGGTGGCATTGCGCCAGTGTGTAAGGAATGCCGCACCGCTAAGGGCAATGCCTCGCCGGAAGCCTTTCGCGCGCTGCTCGCCGAGCAGGTTGAGCGGGCTCAGCGTCACAGCGCTAATTTTCGCACGGCTCTGCGTTTCGGACTCTGTCACGTCAAAGCCGAACCCGTTGTGTTCTGGTTTGAACAATGCGAGTCATCCTCTGTCGTTACACCTGCTCCGACTCTGATCACATCGCAGACCCCTGCATCCGCCGCCTGACGGCGGGTCTTATTATCCTGGATTTACATGGATAACGGATTCCTTATCTGGATTATCAGCGCCAACTGAACCGGAGCCCGGAAACTCGTCGGGCTGAACCTGAATATTTCTCTTCACAACGCAAAGCGCACTCGCCCAGACCGGTCAGTGCGCTTTTCGTTGTGGCGGACCTGCGGCCAGCGCACGCGGTCAGACTGACATCGTCTTATTGCTTATTAATTCGATGCGACAAGTCTAAGTCATGCCGCTCTGGCGTCTGTCAGTCTGGCCAGAGCACCGGGAGGCACCCGGCGCCACGACACCCCTACTGACCGGCAGGTTCGCCTGCCTTCCCGCACGGTTTTTGCCGGTCCGGCTCCGGCCGCCGCAGAGACGGTGCAGCCCTGAGTTATCCGGAGTTCTCTCTATGTCATTTACCGAACGGGCAGGGCTGATACCGGTCCTGCTGCTGACCGGCTGCGCGCAGCCTGCTGTTTACACCGGGCCGCCTTCGGGCAGCGTGGTGGACAGCATGCTCTCGCGCAGCGCGGCCGACATCAGCGCCATGCAGTACCGGGTGCATCAGACCGGGCCCGCGGCTCAGCGGCCGGCTTTGCCCGCCGCGAAAGCTGTCACACCACTGACGCCGGGTATCACCGGAGCTTCCGCGCTGACGGTTAAGCCTGCGTCTTCACCTCCTGCCTCAGCACCGGGCGCCGGACCTGCCGACGGCTTTATCCGTCAGGACGGTGCGGCGCCCACGCTGCGCGCAGCCCTGCGTAAAATCGTGCCGCCCGGACAGACCGTGGTGTTCGATAAGGCCGTTTCCGCCGACGCGCCGGAGCTGTGGCGCTGGACGGGCAATGACCGCTGGCAGTACGTTGCGGACAAGATGCTGGCCGCGCATGGCCTGAAGGTCTCCGTCAATGAAAAGACGCACACAGTAACGGTTGAGCCGGCACAGCGTGCGCAGACCGCACATGCTGCTACAGCTGCAGCACAATCGGTGCCGCCCGCTAAAGCAGCGGGCGCGGTGAAAGCTACGCCGTTACCCACCACCGGCCGGAACCCCTTCCGCGGAAATAAGGCCGGGACTGCGGTAATCAGCCCGACCGGTGAACCGGTGAAAACCGTGGTCAAGCCACAGCCCGCGGTGCGCATCTGGAAAATTGAGCGGGGCACCACGCTCCGTCAGGGTTATGAGCAGTGGGTGTCACAGGAAGCCTGTTCCTCCGACAAGCCAAAATGGACGGTCCGGTGGGATACGGGCACCAACTATCCGATCGATTACACTCTGACGTTTCATGCGGCAAGCTTTGAGGATGCGACGGCGCAGCTGTTTAACCTCTGGCACCGCGCACAGGTGCCGCTGTTTGTCAGCGGCTACCGACAGCAGTGCCTCGTCGTCATCAGCGACGCTCCCCCGTCCACTTCGTCTCCGTCTTCGCCACAGGAATAATTATGCTAAGAAAATCCACGCTCGCCGTGCTGATCTGCAGCACGCTGCTGCAGGGCTGCGCCCTGGAGCGCATCAATGACGTTCAGCGCTCGGCCGGCAGCACCGCCGATGAGGCCTCCGGGCTCATTCGTCAGGCAGCGGAAAACCGCCCGGTGGTGCAGTTTCAGAACAGCCAGTACGTGAGCCCCGTGCCGCTGCCGGTTGCAAAGTACGACGCCCCCCGTGAGGTGGTGAACTGCAACATGCCGTACCGGGCCGTCAAGCCGCAGGACATCTGGCAGTTCAGCCAGGACATCGCAACGGTCTGCCACATACGCACGCGCGTCACGCCCGATGCGGCAGCAGCG
The DNA here is from genome assembly GCF_018257655.1 of Pantoea sp. JGM49. Taxonomy (NCBI): domain Bacteria; kingdom Pseudomonadati; phylum Pseudomonadota; class Gammaproteobacteria; order Enterobacterales; family Erwiniaceae; genus Pantoea; species Pantoea sp. JGM49. Next base: position 17,143 of record NZ_JAERJM010000015.1, read on the forward strand.
CTGGGAGGCGGTGGTGGCCAGAGCGGCTCGCCGACTCAGCGTCTGACCAGCGTGCCGTCGCCCGCGCTTCCGACCGCCGGCGACATGCGTCCGCTGGACTCGTTCGGCACGGGCACCACGGCCAGCGCAGCGGCACCTGCGGGCGGTACCTCGCGCACTTTTTCAGGCGTAACCTACACCGGCAACCTCGGTGGCCTGCTGGATATCGTGACCGCGCGACTGGGGATATCGTGGAAGTACGAGGACGGGATGGTCACGTTTTTCTACCTGCAGACGGCGCGTTTTGACATCGAGCCTTCTGACGCGAAATACGCACTGACCGGCTCGGTGGTGAGCGGCGTGTCCAACAGCAGCAGCTCCGACGGTGGCACGGGTTCCGGCAGCTCAGGATCCAGCTCCAGCGGCGGCGTCTCCGGCGAAAGCGGCACGAGCCTCAAGTCCGACGTCGCCATGGGCAACAACCTGTATGACGACCTGAAGTCCACGGCGGAGAGCATGCTGACGCCGGGCGTAGGGCGCCTCGATATGAACAAGACCACGGGCACCGTGGTGATTACCGACGTGCCGGAGGTGGTGCGCCGCGTAGGGGAATACCTGACATCTGAGAACAAAGCGCTGAGCCGGCAGGTTAACCTCAAGGTGGTGATTTATACCGTCAACACCGAAACGAGCGATGCGGTCGGCATCGACTGGAACGTTATCTACAAGACGCTGGCCGGCAAGTACGGTATTAACCTGGCGGGACCGTCCGGTACCGTAGCCGACGCGGGCTCGGTCAGCTTCTCGGTGCTGGATACGGCCACCGGCGCGGCGCGTCAGTTTGCGGGCTCTTCATTCCTGTTTGACGCCCTGTCCAAACAGGCGAAGGTGGCGGACGTGCGTACGATCCCGCTGATGACCACAAACATGGCCTCCGCATCCGTGGTGGTGGGGCGTCAGATAGCCTATCTCAAGAGCGTCTCCACGACGGTGTACTCGACGGGCAGCACCACGCTGCCGTCGCAGACGCTGACGCCGGGTTCGGTAACCACCGGAACCAACATCACCATCTTCCCGAAAATACTCGACGGCGGCGATCGCATGATGCTGAACATGTTCCTTAACATTTCCAGCCTCATCCAGCTGCGCGAAATCAGCTCGGACACCGAGAAACTGGAGGCGCCGGAAGTGGACTCCCGCTCCGTTCCGCAGCGCGTCTGGCTGAAACCCGGTCAGACCGTGGTCATCAGCGGGCTGGAGCAGAACGTGGCGACCTCGAACCGTCAGGGCCAGCTGTCGCCGGATAACCAGATAACCGGCGGACAGCGCTCGGGCGACCGGACCCGCCAGTCCTTCGTCATTACCGTCACGCCTTACATCAGGTAACCATCATGAAGAAAAACAGGAAGACGCCGGCGCCCGCGCAGGACCCTGGCGATATCCGCGTGATGACCATCAATCAGCGCCGGTTTGTGGTGGGCCTCACCTGGCAGACCATACGCGCGCAGCGTAACCCTATGAAGGAGATACGCCGCGTCGGTAAGGCGCAGGGGCTGGATCTCGTGGCGGTACGTCGCAGCGACAGCATTCAGGCGGGGTTCGCGCCCAAAACGCGGCTTCGCCTGCGCGGCACCTTCTCGCTGACGGTGGCGCTGGCTTCGCTGCTTGAGGGCTGCTGCATTGCCGTGGTGCCGCTGGGTGAGGGGCCGGATGGCACATTGCAGTACACGCTGGTCGGCAAGACGGAGCGCGGCGGGATTCACCCGTGGTCCGATAAGGTCTACGCGGCAGAGCTGCTACGTCAGACGCTCATTGACCTGCGGGGCGAACTGCGCGGCAGCAAGGGCGACCTGGAGGTGCCGGTGTACGGCGATCCTGCTGTCGCCGGCGTAACCGCGCCGCTAGACCTGGAGTCGGTGCTGGCGCCGAAGCAGCTGAGCAAGGATTTCCGGCTGCGTCCGCTGACATGGGGCATGACCCGGGGGCAGCTGATGGCGGCGGCGGCGGTGACCGCGCTGGCGCTGGCGGGACTGGGGTTCTGGCTGCACGTGGAGGGCGAGCGGGAAGCCGCGGCGCGCGTGGCGCTGCAGCGGGAGATGGCCCGTCAGGCCGAGCTGAACAAACAGGCGCGCTACAAGGCAGCGCTGGACAGCTTCCGCCACCCGTGGACGGAGCAGCCTTCGGTGGGTTCCTTTGTCGGGCAGTGCCAGCAGGTACTGGACCGCGTGCCGCTCTCCATCGAGGGCTGGATGACCGTCACGGTAGTCTGCGCGCAGGGTGACGTCAGCGTGCAGTCCCTCCGGCGCACCAACTCGGCGGCCACCACCGCTGACTATGTCGCCGCAGTGAAAATGCTGTTCGGCGTCACGCCGGTGTTCAGCTTTGCCGACAGCAGCCAGACCTCGTTCACGCTGCCTCAGACGCAGAAGCCGGAGGGGGATGACCCGATGGTGCCGGTGGATGAACGGCTGATGCAGTTTATCTCCCGCTTCCAGTCCCTGAACATCGACCTCGCCGTGTCGGCGGTGCCGATTAAAGACGTGAAGCAGAACAGCGAAGGGGAAGACCTGCCGCTGCAGGACTGGCAGGAATATCAGTTCTCTGCCGAAACCGACGTCCCGCCCCGCGACATTTTCGCCGGCGCTGGCTTCACCGGTATCCGCCTCTCGCAGGTCACGGTGGGCATCAACACCTCCGACGGCTCAACCCGTTATAAAATCTCAGGATCGCTCTATGGAAAACGTTAAGTATGCAGCGCTGATGCTGCTGGTCTGCGGCTTTGCGCGCGCGGAAGCGGACGTTAAAACGGTGGGCGACCTCGATCGCCTGCAGAGCGGCCGCGTGTTTTACGACGCGCAGGCCGCCTACAACAAGGCAAAAATGGCGGCGGGGCAGGCTGACACCGTTGCTGTACCGGTCACCCCCACCGCGGTGCCTGGCGGCCCTCCGGGCACGCCGGCAGCAACCGCGCCGGCCAGCACCCTGCCGGTACTTGAGAAGGTGGCAGGAACGGTGGCCACGCTGAGCTTTACGGACGGCAGCAGCACCCAGGTGCGCCCGGGCGACAGCGTCAGCGGCGGCTACACCGTGGTATCCGTTTCAATGCGCGGCGTAGTCATTAAGCGCGCGCCTGACGGCCGCGTCTTTACCCTGAACTAAGGTGACGTCATGATGAACCTGAGTGAAAAAACCCATACCCTGCTGCCGCTTGCTCCGCCCGCCGGCGGCCGCCCTTTTTCCACGGCAATCCGCGAGAGCGTCCGCTTTATCCGCGACGAGCAGAACCAGTCTCACTGCCTTTACGTGCTGAACGAGCTGGACGCCAGCACCGAGTACTTCGAGCTGCGCGAGCAGCTGCGCAGCCAGGGCCTTAACCCGGGCGTGACCTGGTGTAACCGCGAGGAGCTCGAGAAGATTTCGCAGCAGTTCAGCGACCGCAGTGAGAGCGTGACGGGGGCAAGCGACTTTCAGAACCTCATTCTCGGCATGATAGCCGAGGCGACCGCCCTGCGCGGTTCGGACATTCATATCCGCATCGAGCACAAGTACACGCGCGTGCTCTACCGCATTGACGGCAACCTGCGGCCGATGCACTCCCATTCGGCAGAGTGGGGCACGCGCCTCGTCAACGCGCTGTATAACTCGATGAGCGAGGAGCAGAGCAAAACCACGCTGAGCTTTACCGAGCCCTGCGACGCGCGCGTGCGCGAGGAGTTTGTGAACGGCTACGGTCTCAGCACCATCCGCTTTGCCAGCCGCCCGGGCGGCCAGGGTCGTCTGGCGGTCGCGCTGCGCCTGGTGAGCCGCCGCAAGCAGAGCCTGCACTTCGAGCAGCTGGGGCTGACGCCTGCGGAAGAAACCATGCTGCGGCGTGCGCTGACCAGCTCAGGCGGGACCTTCTTCAGCGGCCCGACCGGGCACGGCAAGTCTACGGTGTGTCAGGTCTCCGCCGAGTTTCTGGCGCGTGAGGACCCGGGTGAAAACATCATGTCGGTGGAAGATCCCATCGAATCACCGATCGAAGGCGTCTTTCAGACGCCGCTCGGCCTGCAGACCTTTGCAGATGCGATCAAAAACCTGCTGCGTATGGACCCTGACCGCATCTACAACGGTGAGGTGCGCGACCCGGGTACCGCGAACGGCGTCGTTGAGGCCATTCAGACCGGCGCGCCTGTCCTGAGCACTATCCACACCAACTCGCCGGCGGATATTCTGCAGCGACTGCGCCGCTTCGGGGTCGACGAAGACCTGCTGTTCGATCCGACCATCATTTCATGCCTGGTCGGCCTGCGCCTGGTGCCGCTGCTCTGCACGCACTGCCGCATTCCCTGGCAGGAAGGGCGCGGCAGCGTCAGCCCGGTGATGCAGGACATGGTGGAGACCCACGCACAGACCCGCGGCGTATTTCTCCGTAATCCCGGCGGCTGCGAATGCTGCGGGCATACGGGGATCCACGGGCGCACCGGAATATTCGAAGTCATTGAAACGGATAACCGCTTTATGCGGCGCTACAGCGGTGAGGGCAAAATGGCAGCCTATCTTGACTGGATTGAGCGCGGCGGCGTAACGCTGTGTCAGAACCTGCTGCGGCTGATAAACAGCGGCGTGGCGGATCCGGTATGGACACACCGCCGCATCATCAACCTGGACCGGGATGCCCGGCTGACAGCGGGGAGCGACCTGTGAACAGGCTGGCCCGCGCGATATATCGGGCAACCTTTAGCGCTCAGGACCGCATCGAAATCTATGACGACTTCCGTCAGTACCTGCTGGACGGCCGCGGCGTCAAAGAGACCTACCAGAAGCTTATCGACAACTACAGCCGGCGCGGGAAGAAACCCGGCGATGCCGTGGCGCAGATCCTGACCGAGTGTGCGGAGAACCTCGGGGCCGGTTTTGGCCTCGCGGATTCGCTGCGCGAGTGGGTACCGGATCAGGAACTCAGCATCATCGAATCCTGTGACCTGGCCGGGCGCCCTGCAGACGGCTTCGTTAACGCCATGGATATTGCCAGCGGCACCGGGCGCATCAGCGGCACGGTGAAGTCGACCGTCGCCGTGACGGCTTATCTGACGCTGCTGACCGTGGGCGTGGTGGTGATGTTCTGCATGATGCTGGTGCCGGTGATTATGCAGGCGGTGCCGCTCAGCCAGTGGAACGGCCTGCAGACGGCGGTCTATTACTTTTACCTGCTGCTCTCTGACTGGTGGTGGGCGCTACTACTGCTGTTCGCCGGCGTGGTTTTGCTGGTCGTGTGGTCGCTGCCCAGGCTGACCGGGCGCGTGCGCTTCTTCCTCGATCGCTTCCCGCCGTGGTCCATTTACCGCCGCATCCACGGCGCAGCGTTCATCATGAACGTCAACGCCATGGACGCAGCCGGTATACCGATGGAGCGCGCCGTGGCCACCATGAAGGCGTCAACCCGTTCGGCCTGGCTTTACGAGCGTCTTGACGCGCTGGAGCTGGCCATTTCCTCCGGTGAAAAGAACCTCGGCGTGGCGCTGGACGCAACGGACTACGAGTTTCCGGACGAGCGCGCCATCGTCAAGCTGCAGAGCCTGTTCGAGACCCGCAACAGCGAAGGGTCGCTGAAGCGCTTTGCGGCCACCTGGCTTGAGCGCACCGTGAGCAGCGTCGAGCGCACGGGCGATCGCCTGCGCATCGTCAGCCTGCTGCTGTGCGGGGTGCTGGTCGCCTCGCTGATGCTCATCATGTTCAGCCTCATCCAGAAGGCATTTTTCTTTAACTAGGCGGACGGCCGTTCGCTTCAACGCTCCATGATTTTCCTGTCAGCCGTGCGGCCCGACGCCGCGCGGCTTCTTTCCGTGTGTTTCCTTAAAGGTGATGAAATGAAGAAGTTAAAAAAGGGTATTGCGAACATTACTGACTCCATCAGTTCGCTGGGCATTATGATCGTGGTCATCAGCCTGGTGGTGGCCGCCGGCGCGCTGGCCTATTTCTACGTGAACAGCACCAGCGAGGTCACGCTTGTGACCACGGTCATGAACGAGACGCGCAACCTGCGCTCATCCAGCGGCTACGGTACCGATGATTACGTGCCGGCGCTGGTGAAGGGCGGGAGCATTTCAAAAAGCTACACCATTACCAATAACCTGATTTACAACAAGTCAGGCGGTCAGGTGACGGTGAAGGGCAACGGCGTGGGCTTTATCGTGACCGATGCCGGGCTGCCGCAACGTGACTGCGTGAAGGTCGCACGCAGCATCGGCACCGCGGACCTCGCGTCCACTAAAATCAACAACACCACGTACACCGCTGAGGTCACCGCGGCCAACGCCGCCACCGCTTGCGTGGACGGTGACAACACCCTGACGTTTACCACCAAGTCCTAACTCCCTGCCGCCGTTCTGCGGCGGCCCTTATCCGGACCGACTATGACCGCCACCGCGCTCAGCGAGACCGATTTTATCGATCTCTATCTCGGTGAAGACTACGCCGAAATCAAAGGGATGGTGGGCGCCACGCGCCTGCTTATCTCCGTGCCTGACCCGCTTGCTGCCGACGTTCAGGCGCTGCGTGCGCTCTGTGAGCGCCGGCATCAGGAAAGCGGTCGCAACGAGTTTTCCTGCTTTCACGACGGACGCCTTTACCGCGCCACCGTGTCCCGCGACCTGCTGGGCCGCACCGGTCTGGTGCTGCGCCAGACGCCGGCGGTCCTGCCGTCGTTTGCTGACATCCCCCTCAGCACGCCGCTGCGCCGCTCCGTGGAGCACCCCGGCGCCACGGGGCTGATACTGATCGCTGGTGAAATGGGGGCGGGCAAGACCACCTCAGCCGCTGTCATTCTGAGCCGGCGAATCGCGGTCACCGGCCACCTCGGCGTGTCCATTGAAGACCCGGCGGAAACGCTGCTGCAGGGCCGTCACGGTGACGGACGCTGCATCCAGCTGGAGGTCGGTGAAAACGAAGGTTATGCCAGCGCCACGCGCAAGGCTTATCGTATGGGCGCATCAGCGTTTCTGCTGGGCGAAATCCGCGACGGCGCCACGGCGCATGAGGTGCTGAAGGCTTCCCTGAGCATGTTCGTGGTCTCGACCATCCATGCAGCGTCCCCCAGGGAAGCGCTGGAGCGCTACGTGATGTTCTGTGAGGAAATCAGCCCGGCCGCCAAGGCCAACATTGCCAGCACGCTGTACGTACTGGCGCACCAGAAGATGCGGGTCAACCCCACCAATAATCAGCGTCAGGTGGACATCACCGGCTTCAACCTGAAGCATGCCACCACGGCCGATACCATCCGCGCCAAAATCACGGCGGGTCAGTTCAACTTTGACGACCAGTTTAACGCCATCACCTATGACTTTAAGGATTAGACCATGAGCAGGATGAAGCGGGGCATTGCGCAAATCACCGATGCAACGGTGGCCTACGGGGTCATCGCCGTCATTATCGTTACGCTGCTTATCCCCCTCACGCTGTGGGCGGCGGACGAATACCGCATGAACGTGGCGGCCGGACAGGCCAACACGGTGCAGAAGGCGGTGAACCGCTATATCGCCGATCAGCAGGCGACCATTGCGGCCGGCAGCAGCGCCTCATCGGGCTACACGCTGACGGTGCCGATGCTCATCACCGCGGGCTACCTGCCGGTAGGCTACTCGTCGACCAACGCCTACACCGCCACCTACCGCACGCTGATTTTTCAGCCGACAGCAAATAAGTTTCACACCATGACGTTTCTGACCGGCGGCTCCACGCTGTCGCTCAGCGACGCCCGCCGGCTCGCGAATCACATCGGGCCGGCGGGCGGCTACATCGAGAGCGGCGTGGCGAAGGGGGCGCTCGGGAGCTGGCAGGAGAACCTGTCCGCGTTTGGCGGCTATAACCCGGGCGACGGCAGCGTGGTGATTGCCGGCTTCTATTCCAACGGCGCGCTGGTTAATGACTATCTGTACCGTCACAGCGTGGCAGGGCATCCGGAGCTGAACACCATGGGCACCACGCTGAACATGGGCAGCAACGACATCAGCAGCGCGAAAACCGTTGGTGCTCAGACGCTGAACGCGTCGGCCGACGTCAACACCGCCCGGCTCACGGCCACGCAGAGTATCCAGTCGAACGGCACCATTAATGCCGGTGGCAGCATCACTTCCAGCAGCAACATTGCGGCGGGAGGGAACATCACCACGAGCAGCAGCATGGTCGCCAACGGCAACATCACGTCGAACAGCAGCATAACGGCGGCGGGTAACGTAACGGCGAACAATGATGTGCTGGCTAACGGGACCTTGCGCAGCGCACATGATGCCGTCATTGGCGGGATAGTTAAGCTCCAGCAGGTCAATACCGCTGGGTCATCCTGCGACACATGGGGGTCTGTAAGCCGCGACAGCGCTGGCGCCATACTTTCCTGCCAATCCGGTGTGTGGACTAAAGCCGGGTTTTCTTTAGGTGCAGTCCAGTACGGTGGACAGACTTCATATCATGACTCAAAAGGTGCCGACGGTTTTGCCATGTGTCCGGACGGTACTGTTATGGTTGGGTTACGCAATCAGGGCGGAGACATTGATCTGTATACAGTCCTTTGCCGCTAACATTGTCGTATTTCTCAGCCTCTACTCATAGGTATATACGGTGAAAGCACCTGGTGAACATCCCTGGCTTGGCAGGGGGGGTTGAAACGATCGAATAACAGGTATAGGTAGGCACCTGAAATGAAATCGTTCCTGATTTAGCTTAGGCCGGGTTGTTGTCAGACGCAGACGCTGCGCCTACTCCTCCTGCAGAAGCACTGAGCGCCCAGGTGTTCGTGCAGCCCTGCCCATCGCCGAGGTCTTTGTACACAACTGAATTGCCGCCAACCCCTGTCCGCTCCACCCGGTCAGGCTCCATCACCTCACCCCGGAACACTTATGCGATCTTCCGTTTTCTTCGCTGCCTTGCTGCTGGCGGTAGCCACTTCCTGCCTGATGTTTATCAATTTATCCGCCCGCGAGAACGTGGACCGCGTGACGCAGGGTCAGCAGGCGGGGCAGTTTCTCCAGTACGTCTCTGCATTGAACAACCTCTGGACGAGCAGCACTCCGGCCGACGGGGATGCTGCCGCGCGGATAACCCTGCCGGACTGGCTGCCCCGAAGCAGCACGATTTTGCTGCGCATCAGCGGCGGTGCGGGGTATGTCTTTATGCCTGCGAGCCCGGGAGTTTATGCCCAGCTGATGACAGACACAGAAAACAGCTCGCATTTTGGCCTGAGCGATGCGGCCGGTATCAACACGCCGTCCGGCCGGCTTGCCCGGCCCGACTTTGTTCCGGCCGGCTATGTGGTTTACGTGAGGTAATGCAATGCTGATTATTCCCGCCGTACTGATGTTCTCATTGGTGCTCGCCTTTAACCTGCCGGCTCTCTACGCGAGCGCCCGGATAGCTGCCGAAGCCTCTGCGGCTGAAACGCAGGCCTATCCGGACGTGGCGCCCATCCGGCCGCTGCTGGCTGCCGTGATGCTCTGCGGTGGCGTGTTTCCCGCCTGGCTTATGACGCACAACCCGGCCTTTATCCTGTTTGTGCTGCTGCTGGCCAGCGCCGCCTATATCGACTGCGTGACGCAGTGGGTGCCCGACCTGATCATTTTCCTGCTCTCCTGGCTGGCGCTGACCACGCTGCTGCCGGGCGGCCCTGATGCCATTCCCGCCCTGACGGGGGCCGCCGTTATGCTGCTGCCGGCGCTGCTGCTGAATCTCATCACCTGGATACGGTCGCAGCCGCCGGCACTGGCCTCCGGTGACCTGTACGTGCTGCCGGCAATTGGTGCCTGGCTGACCCCGACCTGGTCGGGCGCGTGTCTTGCCATGAGCCTGCTGCTGACCGCAATAGCGGGACGGTTCGTACGCGGCGTGCCGTTTATCACCGTTCTCTATCCGGTCTTCGTGGCGGTGTCGCTATGTGGCGCGCTGTGATGATTTGCCTGCTGCTGACCGTGGCAGGCGTGACGGATGCGGCGAAAGTGCAGCCGGAGGCCGCCCGCTGCTTTCGTGAGGCGGGCGTACGTTTCAGCGTTGACTGGCGGCTGCTGCAGGCCATCGCCGAAGTTGAAAGCGGACTGAACCCCGGCGCCATCGGGCTCAACAAAAAGAACGGCCGGGTACTTAGCGAAGACCTCGGCATGATGCAAATCAACTCCTCCTGGCTGCCGGTGTTAAGCCCGATGGGCATAACCCGTGACGTGCTGCTCGGCAACGCCTGCCAGAACATTCACGTCGGCGCCTGGATACTGGCGAAAAACATCGCGCAGAACGGGGTGAACTGGACGTCAGTCGGGGCTTACAACGCCGGATTTAAAAACGCGAACGAGCCGTTTCGCATGCGCTACGCCCGCAAGGTATATGCGCGCTATATCGAACTCACAGGAAACTGAATCATGCAGAAAGTAACGTTAAAGCGGGCGGGCATAGCAGCCAGCGTATTTTTTCTCGGCTGGTACTGCGCGGTGGGATACCTGAGCTGGCAGTATGACGTTGACTTCTCACCCTGGCAGAAGGACGAGGCGTCCGTGCTACCCCTGACGCAGGCAATCTTTAGGCATCAATGTACCCGTGAGAACCAAACGTTAACTCGCGAAGCCGTCAAAGGCGATAAGGCTTTCGATGCTTTTAGCGCGGCGTGGTTCGGCTGCCTTTCCGACCGTTCTGACGCACTCATGCACAGTCTGTCGCTGGCCGTCACCGGATACAGTGACCTGAGCTGCAGGATAAAGGCCGAAAGTGAAGGGCGCCCTGATGATGCCTGCAAAAAGGCGCTCGATGAGCGGATACTGATGCACCGTGCGCTCAAAGAATTCCCTGCTGAATAACTACCCCTCCTGATGTCATAGCCACAGGCCCGGCTGCCCGGTGCCGGAGATTTCACCCATGCGAATTACCCACTTCTGGCGCACGCTGCTGTTGCTGGCGGCCGCGCTGTTTTTCTCCGCCACCGCACAGGCCTACTGCTTTCGCGAGGCCGGCGCCCGCTATAACGTCTCGCCGCAGCTCCTGCGCGCCATCGCGCAGGTAGAAAGCGGCATGAACCCGCACGCGGTCGGCTACAACCGCGACCGGCAGGGGCGCGTGACCAGCCGGGATTTCGGGCTGATGCAGATTAACTCCACACACCTGGCAAAACTTAAAGCCATGGGCGTTATCAGCGACGAGCGCGACCTTCTGACGCAGCCCTGCCTTAACGTGCAGACAGGCGCCTGGATCCTCGCGCAGCACCTGCAGGTCTGCGGCCTGACCTGGCAGTGCCTCGGCAGCTACAACGCCGGATTTGCGGACGGCAATCAGGCCCGCCGCATGCTGTATGCAAGAAAAGTCTATTCCATCTGGCTGGCCAGCCGCTGAACGGCGGCGCCTGCTCACTCATCTGAAGACCGGCAACCCCCGGAGACACCATGAAAAAACGCATTTTGACCGCGCTGCCGGCGCTGCTGCTGTGCGGCTGCCAGCTGCAATCTCAACCTCACGCGACCGGGTCCGCACCGGCACAGGCAGTTACCTCCCCGCCGAAGACCTCGGTGCAGCTGACGCAGCTGTGGATGGAGGGCGACCTGCGTGAAGGATCGGCGCTGCCCGTCGCGGCCATCCGCGCCGACAGCGACCGCTTAACGTTCAGCTGGAACGGCGACGCCGTGGAGCTGCTGAGCGCACTTGCCCGCGCGCGTGGCCAGACATTCAGCTACGCCGGGGTGCGGCTGCCGCTGCCCGTAGACATCGAGGTGCAGGGCGTTACCTACGCGAACGTGCTGCGCCTGATTGAGATGCAGACCGCCTGGCGCGCCACGCTCGTGACCTATCCCGGCCAAATGGTGCTGCAGTTTATGCCTTCGCTGCCGGTTGCGCCGGTCCGTACGAATAGAGGGGAGCGCCGATGAAAGCCCGACTCACCGTCCTGCTGCTGCCCGCGCTGCTGGCGGGTTGCGCGGGATTTCACTTCACGAAGGCGGTGCCCGCGCCCGGGCCGGACGGCGCACCGCCGCCGGGTCCTGAGGCCTACCTCTCGCCTCAGAAGCGTGACACGTCAGACGTGTCCGACAACCGCCGCCAGATGCTGACCGAGGGCGGGCGCACCACCGGCTTTCGCGGGGGCAAGGCGCAGCGCGCGTGGGAGCTCCGGCGTGACCTGGAGGCGCGCGCGAAGCAGCTTGACGCCACCTATGACTTCCGCCCCCTTATCAGCGCACGCGGCTGGCTGCCGCCGGTCATCACCGAGGCCGTGGACGTGGCGCACGTCACGCCCGATCAGATACGCACCGCGAGCCATGTGTACGAAATCGTTCAGCCCGAGCGCTTCGTGAGCAACCCGCCGACGTGGCGCGGCTGGCTGATGGCCGGCCTCAGCACCGTGCCGCCGGACGAACCGGCGGGCGGGCTCATCCCGGAAAACGGCGTGCAGCGCGACATCTGGCAGGCGGCGGTGAACGAAGGCTGGGCGGAAGGGCGGCAGAGCGCCGACGAGACGCTGGAGGCTAACGTCAACCGCCTGACGCGCGACTACAACGGCATGCTGCAGTACGTGCTGCTGCGCCGTCAGAACCTCATTACCGCCCCGGTAGTCACCGAGCGTCAGCAGACGGTCACCGGCGACAGCAACAAGCTCACCACCGGCGACCGCGAGCGTCGCCTGGAATCCCGCGCCGGCTTTGTCACCGACAAGGCGAAGTGGAAGCCGGTCATCAACACGGAGAAGCGCTGATGTCAGCCTCAGACCTGAAATTTTTCGACTTTGGTGGCGGCCTTAACGCCGACGCGCTGCGCGGCTTTATGGTGTGGTGCGCGCGCAACAACGTGAGCGACATTCACCTGCAGGGCGACAATCACTTTGTGGTGGGCCGCTACGGCCGCCTGCTCAGGGCGAGCCCCTTTGCGGTGGCCGACGACACCATGGCCAAGCTGATGGACGAGGTGTTTACCCCGGAGCTGCGCCCGCTGGTGCGGGGTGGGGTGCCGGCTGACCGCGCGATGCAGCTCGACGGCGACATGTCCGGCCGCTGGGGTCTGAGCCGCGGCGAGCGCATCCGCTTTCGCGTGAACCTGCTGCAGGGCACGGCGGGGCGCCAGGACAGCACCATCGGCTGGACCCTGCGCGTCATTCCTTCCGATATCCCGCCGCTGGAAAGCCATGGCCTGGAGCCGGAGCTGATGGCCAACCTTCTGCCGGCCAAGGGCGTGGGCCTCTGGGGCGGCATTACCGGCTCGGGCAAGAGCACGTCGCTGGCCTCCACCTATCGCTACTGTCTGGACACGGACCCCGACCGCAAGGTCACGACCAAAGAGGACCCGATTGAGTTCATCCTGGGCCGCCCGGGCGACGTGCTGCCGCCGCTGCAGTCGCAGGTCGGCAAAGACATTCCCGACTTCGCGACCGGCATCCGCGCGGACCTGCGACGGGCGCCGTCAGTCATTGGCGTGGGAGAGATGCGTGACCGGGAGACGATTGACGCCGGCATTCGTGCCGGCCAGCTCGGCCACCTGATGCTCTCCACCACGCACATCGATTCGCCGGGCGAGGTGTTCCCCCGACTCATTAATGAATTTGCCTACGAAAGCCGCGACGCCATGGCGTTTTCGCTACTGGGCGTACTGCAGTACGTGGTGGTTCAGACGCTGCTGCGGACCACCGACGGCAAGCGCGTGGCGGTCCGCGAGTACATTCTGGTCGACTACTACCTGCGGGAGAAGCTCGCCGGCATGCCGTGGTCGCAGTGGGGGCAGCACATCAACACCCTTATCCGGCTGGAGAAGCGCCGGATTGTCGACCAGGCCTGGCAGCTGTACCGCGCCGGCCGCATCGCTGAATCCGAGCTGGCCGTGGTGATGTCGCCGCGCCAGCGCCGCGAATTTGAGGAGGGCACCGCGTGAGCGAGTTCAGAAAAGAGGACTATCCGCCGGGCTTCTGGCGGCGCGCCGGCAGCGCCTTGGACTTTGTCGGCATCCCCGCCTGGCTGTTTCTGCTTTATCTCTTCTGGTTCCGGTTCCCCGCCATGAACACCCTCTACGTCGTCACCGGCATCATCGCCGCGTTCCGCGTGCTGAAAATGTTTGGCTGGGGCGTGACCGAACTGCTGACGCGCGTGGCACGCCTTGCGCGCGGCAAAAGCCTGAGCGGCCGCCCGTGGTGGTACCGCCGGTACACCGACGGCGAGTAGCCGTCCTGACACAGCGTCACAGGAGGTTTTATGAAAACAGCGGACTACCCGGTGTGGCTTGCGGTCATGCCGGACCAGCGCGACGCCGCGCGCGCCGATGCCGGGAAGCACCCGAAGGGGGGCAACGCCATCACCTGGGATAAAGAGGCGCAGCTCTGGTACGCCCGCCCGGGCGCCGACCTCAGCCGGCTGCAGGCCTGGCTGCCCGACCCGTCGCGGCGCAGCGGCGGCGGAGACCCGCAGACGGAGTTTCTGGACGCGCTGACCGACGCCGGGCTGATTATTGACGGCCTGCCGGTGATGGACGGAGAGATACACCGCGTGTCGGTCACCGACGGGCCGAAAGGCAACGGCGACGGCGTCTACCGTGGCTTTCTGAACGGCAGCAAGCCGGGCGGCTGGTTCATTAACTACTGGACCGCAAAAACCCATAAGGACATCACGAAGTGGAAGGGCACCGGCGGCGAGTCCGACCCGGTTGCCCGCCTGCACATGAAGGCGGTTGCCCGCCAGTCCCGCGATGACTCTGCGCGACGACTGGCCGACACGCACGCCCGGCAGACGGCCAAAGCGAAGGCGCTTTATGAGCGCCTGCCGCCCGCCGACCCGGAGCACCCCTATCTTCAGCGCAAGGGCGTGACGGCGGACGACGGAATCCGTCAGACGCGTAACGGCGCGCTGGTTATCCCGTTTCAGGACGTGGACGGTGCGTTCCGCACGCTGCAGTACATCCCGCCCGACGGCGAAAAATACCTGTTCTCCGAGGCACCCAAGGCGGGCCACTTCAGGGTGGTGGGCGGAGCGCTCACCGGCGGGGAGCCCATCCTTTACGCCGAAGGCTATGCCACGGCGCGCAGCCTGAACGAGGTGACCGGTCGTCCGGTGGTCATGACCATCGACGCCGGGAACATGCTGAACGTGGCGAACGTGCTCAGCGCCCGCTACCCGGAGAGCCCTCACCTGTTCATGGTCGACTTTGACCACAGCAAGCCGGTGAACACCGGGCTCGTGATGGGAGAGCAGGCCGCGCTTAATACCGGCGGCAAAGTGATTATTCCCGACTTTACGGCCGCAGAGCGCGACGCAGGCCTGACCGATTTCAACGATGTGCACCAGTCACGCGGTACGGAGGCCCTCCGGGCTGACCTCCTGCCGCAAATCAATCAGGCCCTTGCCGGGCTTCACTATAAGGAAAACGTCATGGCCACACCTGACGACGCACAGCCTGCGCCGGATAATGTCCCTGCCGCGTCTCCGGACGCCACTCCGGCCCGCCGCCCTGGTGCTGCCAGAGAGAAAACGGATGAAATTCTGAAGCTGCGCGATGAGGGGCTGAAGCCCGCGCAGATTGCGGAGCAGCTCGGCATCGGGCAGACCAGCGTTTACCGCATCCTGAAGGCGCAGCAGCCTGAGGCCGCGCCAGTCACACCGCCAGCACCGGCTGCCGGTGACGTGCCGGCCAGCAGGGCGAATGATTTAGCCCCTGCGGCCTCTGCGCCTGTGCGTGACACGATCACCCTTTACCACGGCTCGCCGGCCGCCTTCAGCGCCGTTGACCCTGAAAAAATTGGTCTGGGTCAGAACTTCATGGGCCGCGGGTTTTATACCGATAACTCGGTGACAGGCGTGCAATATGCGATGGAGGAAATCAACCATCCGGACTATCACGTGTATGAACTGGAGATCCCCTCTCATTCGGTGATTCTGGACCGCTGGGACAGTTCCACACTCACGGATGCCCTGCGGGACCGGATACGAGAGGCCGGGAAAACGGTCGATCAGGCGTTGACAGCGAAAGGGGAGACCTCTCGTCTGGGATACGGAGATCTGCTCGCCGGCTGCGAGAAAATCGATGCGACATTTTTTCAGTATGCCGGCAGCCCGGAAGGGATGCGTATTCTGAAAGAGGCAGGCATTGATGCCCTGAAAGACAACAGCTACGTGGCCATCGTCAACACAGACCTCATTGATAACGTCCGTTTACGCTCTGCGGAAGGGGCATCCCGGGCTGAAATGGCGCAGTACATTGAAAGGGCGTCAGGTCATGCCGCTCAGGACGCGTCAAGGCTGTCTGAAATCCTGCAGGAAAAGCCGGGTGTGTCGGTCCATTATGATGCCATTCGCTCAGAGCTGGTCAGTCTGGCCAGCGCTCAGAACAGGCCGGAAGAAGCGGAAAGGCTGACCGCTCTGCTCAGGCATACGCTGGTTGAAACGGCCGATAACCCCCCTGACAGAAAAACGGCGATCACCCCGTTAAACCGCCTTTACGCGGAAGCCGTCAGAAGCCTGGACCTGACTCAGGATAACCATGCTGCCCGGCTGGGTCAGCTGGTCGACAGCGCTGTCAGCAATATGAACCCTGAGCAGAAGCCCGCGGCGGAACCGGTTAAACCGGAGCCGGAAACGCCGGAACCGGTGGCCGCAGTCCAGGACAGTCCTGCACCCGACGCACCGCAGGCGGCTCCGGCTGCGTTCCCTGAAATCGCTGCCGCGTCAGAGCCGGTCGTTCCGGCAGCCACAGAGGCAGAAGCGCCTGCTGTAGCTGACCCGCAGCCGGCACCTGCAACGCCGGTTGCCGCGCCCGCGGCTGATGCTGATATCCTGCGTGCGCCGCCGGTGATTCAGGGCGAGCTGCGCGGGGCGCTGTCCGCGCTGATTCAGGGCAGCATCACCCCGGCAGCGTTTCAGGACACCTCCGATCGCCTGCAGCGCGAACTTAACCAGGTGCGCGAGTCCGGCACCTACAACGACGCTTACGTCAGCGAAACGCAGGCGGTGTTTGACCGGCTGACCGGCGACGGACTGGCGGTCAGCGAGCGCCCGGGCATGTTCAGCCGCGCGCTGAGCGCGGCGGGTCTGAAGGACAGCGACACCACGCTGTCTCTGCGCAGCAGCGGCCAGTCGGACGTGCGAACCATCCCGGCGCAGATCCAGTCGCTTTACACCCGCCTGGCGGACGGCGAGCTGTCGCGTCCTCAGCTGGAAAAGGCACTGCGGGAGGTGCGCAACGACCTGCGCCGCGCGGAGCTCTCCGGTCAGCAGTCGGCCGCAGACGTTCAGTCATCCTGGGCGGCGTTCGGGCGCCTTGACCTGGCCGCCGGCGAGACGGAAGGCCGTGCCGTAACCGCAGCCGTTGCCGCACTGGCTGCGTCCCGCGTCTCTGCCGCGGCGCCTGCCGAAGCGGCCCCGGCGGTCGCTGATATTCCGGCGCCGGCGGTTCAGCCGGAACAAACCGTTACTCCTGACGTCTCCTTTGCTTCTCCTGAAACGCCAAAACCGGCTCAGGATGTGCCTGCGTCAGAAGCAGCACCGGCCGCTCCTGCTGCCGCAGCCGTGGTCATGCCGGTTCCCGAACCGGCAGTGGCAGAGCCTGCAGCTGCAGTCGCTGATTCTGAACCGGCTCTGAACGTGCCTGAGGTTCAGCCGGCTGAGGCTTCCCCGGCGCTTTCCACCGATGCGGAACAGTCTGCAGGCACCGAACAGCCTGCCTCTGCCGCTTCCGCCACGGCGGAGTTCCCGGACTTCAGCGCAGGCTTTGCCAACATCAGTGAGCGCCTGCGTGCGCTGAAAGACGAAGCGGCTAGTCTGGATACGGATGTTCTGGCCATGCGGACCGGAGCGCTCATTAATGAGCGGATCGCGCTGACGGAGATGTGGTCGCAGGGTCACGATACCCAGGGCGCACGCTGGCCTTCGGAGGAAGGCGAGGCGCTGGAAGCAGAACTGCGCGCGGAGCTGGAAAAGCGCCCGGGCGCCGCCCCTTCACCGCTGGCGGCCGCCTCTGGTGAGGAGAACGCCATTCTGGTCGATGCGCCGCGCGTGGCGCCGCAGGATGAAGATGCGCCCGGGTCTTCCGGCCCGAACGCGTCCCGCATCGATGCCGACAGGTTGCTGAGCCGCATCACGCACGAGAAGCAGCCGGATGGCCAGAGCGTCCTGTATCGCCTCGATGGTGAACCCGCCTTTATTGACCGGGGGAACCGCCTCGTCATGGCGGAAGGAACCAGCGCGCACGAGGAGATGGTGCTGGCAGCATTGCTGACCGCCGCCAATCATTATCATGGCCGCATTGAACTCACCGGCAGCGATGAGTTTAAGGCGTTTGCCATCGGCGTTATCGTGGCCAACAAGCTGGACGTGAGCATGAAGAACGCCAGCCAGCAGGCCGACCTGGATGCCGCACGCCGGGCTGCAGGTCAGCCCGTCATGCCAGCCGCCCCCGCCGATGCGGTTCGCGGCGACCCGCAGGCCCCGCGCGCGGCTGAGGTTCCCCCCGTGATGCCGCCATCACCGGCGGAGCAGCAGGACATTTCGCAGGTGCAGCACGCCATACCCGTGACAGCGTCACCTCAGCCGGCCTCTGAACGCGCTCCTGAGCCCGCCGCGCCGAAGGTTTCGCCTGCCGTACATACCCCGGCAGAAAAGGCCCGGGAGCCGGTGACCGGCAAGGTGACCGCCTGCGGTCAGGCGCCGTTCCGCTTTGAAAAAGACGCCAGCGAGAGCACCTTTATTACGCTGCGAACGAAAGAAGGCCCGCAGACGTTCTGGGGTAAGGAACTCGCCGGCCTGCTGCGTGAGACTCACCTGCAGCCCGGTCGTGTGGTCACGCTGCAGTGGATGGGGGAGCAGCCGGTCACAGTCAATAAGCCCATGAAGGACGCGCAGGGCAACTTCAGCGGTCAGTATGAAAAGGTGCAGACCCGGCGCAATCAGTGGTCGCTGGCCCCGGCCGGTGGCAGCCGCGTGCAGACCGGCGCTGAGGAAATGGTGCGGCTCGCGGCCGTTGACGTGAACCGTTATCAGCAGATTCAGCATACGCTGGTGAGCCGCCTCGGACTCGATATTGATGCCCCGCCGAAGCCCGCCGACGGCCTCTACTGGCTGAAGCCGGACGGGCAGGGCAGCAGCGTCCCGGGTGACCCGCTGTCGGCGCCGCGCCCGGCGCATAACGAACGCGCCGGCACGCCGGTGATGTCGGCGTGGGGCGCGGACGGTCGTCCGGACCTGCTGCTGGTGCAGGGCGACGGCGACTACCTGCAGGGCATCGTGCGGCAGGAGGGAGTGTATCAGCACGTGCTGGTGAGCCTGCCCGGCAGCGCGGAGGCACCGCCGATGGTGGTGAACCTGCTTACCCCGGAGGGCGCGCGGCCCATCGGTAACGGCAACGGTATTAACCGCTCAAACGGCCAGCCCGTGCCGCGCGAGCACGTGGTGGTACGCCTCACCGGCGATGCAGAGCCGCGCATTGCGAAGCTCGACGCCCCGGCAGACGTGCCCGCCGCACTGCACGCCCGCCTCGGTTACGATGAGCGTTACAAGGCAGATACCGCCGCCCCAAAGGATCGTCCGGCGGCGGCACCCCAGGCAGCGCCGGTCACCCCACCCCGCCCGGCGTAAGCCATTTCCTGACTGGAGAACTCACATGAAGAAACCTCTGACCGCCCTCGTGGCGGTCTTTTTCTGCTGCGCCGCGTTTCACGCCGGCGCTGCCACCTGCCGCGCCGGCACGGCGGCGCAGACCGGCAGCGAGGCGGGCTACAACGCCGCCAAAAAGGCAAACGATGCCTGGGCGGCCCGCGAAAGCCAGACGTCAGATCAGCTGCAGAACTGCCTCTCCGGCATCCGCAACATCTCCATCAGCCTGCCGAACCTGCCGAGCCTGCAGGACATCATGAACCAGGCGTCAGAGAAGGTCTGCGGGGCGCTGACGGACAAAATCAACAGCAACCTGCCGACCAGCATCGACCCGTGGCAGTCCTACGGCCTGTAAGGAGCCCCCATGCAAAACCCTCAACCCGCCGCGCCGCCCGAGGGGGCGGCAGTGCCCATGACTGAGCCTGACATCTATGAACATGCGGTGCAGGCGCAGCACGAACGATCGCTGGGCGCAGAGTTTGCGCGCAGCTGCCTGAAAAAGCTGGGCTGGAGTCTGATGGTCAATGCCCTGCAGGCCGTGGCCATCATCGTGCTGATTTTCCTGTACGTGAACCTGCCGCGTGAGTACCTCGCCACCGAGGGCGGGCGCATCACGCCGTTTTACCCGACGGACAAGCCGGTGTGGAGCGAGAGTGACGTCCGTCAGTTCGGCGCCGACACCATCAGCAAGGCCTTCACGCTGGACTTCGTGCACTACCGCGACCAGATGACGGCGGCCGCCGCAGACTTCTCGGAGGAGGGCTTTGCCGGCTACAACCAGGCGCTGACCACCGGATCGAATATCCTGTCGCTGATTAAGGACAAGCGCATGAACCTGACCAACACCGTGGAGCCGGGCGTTATTACCCGCCGCGGCGTGATGGGCGGGCGCTACACGTGGGAATTCCAGTATCCGGTCACGCTGAAGCTGCAGGGGCAGAACAGCAGCACGCCGCCGCTGCGCTACATCTTCACGCTGCGCATCCAGCAGGCGGACACGCGACTCAAGCCGCGCGGCCTCGAGGTCACGCAGACCATCACCAACAACGCAGGATAATCCTATGAGCAACTTTCGCACGCTGGCCCTGTGGCTGGCGCTGTGCGGCAGCGCGGGGGCCGCCACGTCGGCGGGCACCGCCCCGGCGTCTGAACCCGGTGGCGGGTGGCGTTCCACCGCGCCCGCCGGTGGCAACGCAGCAACCGGTCAGACCCCGGCGGCGCAGGCTGCGGGTAGTGCTGCCGCCCCGGCAGGTCCACTGCCCGGACAAGCGCTGCCGCCGCCTGTGTCGGTGTCGTACGACCAGGCGCAGGCAGCCATTGCCCCGCTGACGCCGGATGAAATCCGCCAGCTGCGCGCGCAGCAGACCGAGCAGAACCGGGCGCTGGCCACGCCGGGTATCATCGCGGTGCCGCGCATCACCGCGCAGACCGTGAGCCTGCAGCCGGGCGCGAGCCTGCCGCTGGTGCGCACGGCGGTGAACTGGCCCGCCACGGTGAGCTTTATCGACAGCACCGGTGCGCCCTGGAAAATCCTCGGGGATCCGGTGAGCGGCTCGCCGGATATCGACGTGAAGTGGATACCGGGCATGTCCTTTATGGTTATCACCGCAAAGCGCGACTTCGTGAACACGCTGGTGACGGTGGGGCTGGAAGGCCTGCCGGTGCCGCTGCAGATAAGCGTGATGAGCGGCGAGGCGGACACGGCGAAGAAAACCTGGACGGTGGACGCGCGGCTTGACCTGCGCATTCCGCGTCGCGGTCCGGGGGCGGCACCCGACGCGCCGGGCCCTTTCCGCATCGGGCTGCACGACGACGTGCTGCAGGCGTTTCTGGACGGCGTGCCGCCGTCGGGCGCAAAGCGCCTGAAAACCACCGGCAGCGTGCCGGACACGGCGGTGTGGCAGCAGGGCGACGACCTCTATATCCGCTCGCGCGCGGACATCCGCGACGAGTTCGACACCACGCTTTCTTCGGCCGACGGCACGCACCTGTGGAAGCTGCCGCTGACGCCGCGCGTGGCCTTTTCCGTTGACGGGCGCACCGAAGCCCTCAGCATTGCCCTGGAGTAATCATGAGCGATCAACAGAACACCGGCGGCAGCAACATTCGCCTGATGATGAGCCTGATAGCAGGGGGCGCGGTGATAATGGTGGGCGGTGGCTACTGGCTGTGGAGCTACATCGCCGCGCCGCCGCCGGAAACCTCCAGCGTGAACCTGACCCGGGTCGGCAGCACCACGCAGGTCAGCGCCCAGGAGCAGCCGGACTACCGCGAAAGGCTGCGCGAGAGCAACGCGGTGGGCGCGCAGGTCGCGGCCACGCAGAACCGGAGCTTTATCGCCAGCATCCCGCTGGAGCAGGACGTTATTGCCCCGAAACCTGTCACCGCTGCGGCGCCGGTCGCGGCGGTAACGGCCCCGCAGCGGCCACCGGCCAGCGGACGCACGCCGGAGCAGGAGAAGGCGCTGGCCGACGCCCGTGCAAAGTCGCTCAATGCGCTGCTGGCAAAAATGCAGGCGGAGCCGAAAACGGACGACCTGCCGGCGGCTCAGCTGCTGGGCGGAAAAGAGAGCGGCTGGACGGCCTGGCGCGACTCGCAGCCCGGAAGCTACGTGCAGCAGGCAGCAGTGCGCAGCCGTCAGGACGCTGCGAATACGCCGCCGGCGACCGTGGTGGTGTCACCTTACTGGCGCGGACCGGGTGAGATTTATACCGGGGTAAACTCTGACAACGGCACCACGCCGGTGCTGGGCCGCATCACCACCGGCCAGTACGCGGGGGCGGTGCTGCAGGCGCCGGAGGGGGCGAAGCTCTCCGGCGACGGCGTCATCATTCACTTCACCACCATGGCGCTGCACGGTCAGAACTACAGGGTGGACGCCTACGCGCTGCAGGACGACACGCTCGTGGCCAACATCGCGACCGACGTCGATCACCACTACGTCCGCCGCATCGTGCTGCCCTCTATCTTCGGGGGCGCAGGGGAAGCAGGTCAGCTTTACGCGCAGTCCAACACCCAGCTGCTGAGCAACGGCTTTAACGCCGTGACCGCACGTCCGGGCCTGCCGGATCCGACAGCGGTGGCGGGCGTCATGCTGGGCGGCATGGCTCAGCGCGCGGGTCAGGTGCTGACAAACGACGCTGCCCGCCTGCCGGACCGCACCGTGACGGTGAAAAACGGCGAGGTTGTGGCCATCCAGTTCATGCGCGGCGTTTTCAGCACCGACGCCGAGTCGCCGCAGGGCATTTCACAGACGACACCGGGGAATAGCGAACCCGCGACCCTGAGCAGTAACCCGACCCCGACCGCCGCAGAGCTGCGCGCGGAAACGCAGGCGCGCATCCGCGCCGCCGAACAGAGAGGTACTCACCGTGACTGAATTCGATCCACAGCCGGCGCAGACCGCGCCGGTGCCCCCGGCCGCTTCACCGCCCGCGCCGCCGAAGCAGGGCATCCTGACGCGTCCTGTGCTGATGGGCTACTCCCTGCCGTGGCTGGCGGGCATCGTGCTGGTGCTGGCCGGTGTGGGCTGGTACCTGTTCTGGCCGTCGTCCTCAACTCAGGACGCGAGCCAGCGGGCCTTCGGACAGGACGGCGGGCTGGAGCCGGTTCAGCATTCCGCCGCCGCGCCGGTGAAACCCGCCGCTGCCCCGGCGCCGCTGCAGACCGGCGGACTGAACGTCCCCGCTTCCGTCAGCGCTCCCGGCACCGCCGGCAGCGTGCCGGACGATATGGCGTCGGCCATCCGGGAAAGCCGTGAGTTTGAAGCGGCCAACCGCGAGGCCATCACCCGCCTGTCGGACACGGTGCGCGCGCAGACGAAGGCACTCGCCTTGCTGCAGCAGCAGCTCGACGGGGTGGCGCAGGAGAACGCGCGCCTTGGCAACCTGGTGACCGTGCTGGCCGTGCGGCCCGCACCTGAAGCGAACGGGGCAGCTTCCTCCGGCCGTAAAGGCACGCGCTCCGCGCTCGCCGGCATGCGGCTGGAAAGCCTGCAGGACGGCATGGCGTGGATAAGCTGGCAGGGGCGCACGTGGGCGGTGGCGTCCGGTGACCGCCTCGGCGGCGTCACGGTGCGCGACATCAACCCGTCCGAGCGCAGCGTGACGACCAGCGCCGGCGTGCTGCGCTAGGGAGGCGTCATGGGCAGTTCTCTTGACGGCATTCAGATGCTGTCCAACCTGGCTTCAGGGCTGCAGAGCTCGTTCACTGACCTTGCGCTGACGCTGGCGTCGCTGTTCGGCGTGATCGGCGCCGGCGGCTTCCTCGCCCGGCAGTCCTGGCTCGCCCGCAAGGCGCCGGGTCAGTCGGCAAGCGGTGGCCAGGTGGTGGCATGGGGCCTGCTGTGCTGCTGTCTGGTGGGCCTGGACCAGATTATCGGCGCGGGTGCGCGGCAGGTGGGGTGGCAGGTCTCCTTTGACGCCATCAGCTACGTTGACCAGGGCACGTTCGGGCAGGGTGCAGTCGCCGCCAACGCCCTGCTGAGCCTGCTGCGCATGATTGGCGTCTGGTTTGCGCTCTCCGGGGTGCTGCTGTGGCGCCGCTCGCGTAAGGACGGGCACTCCGGCCTGACGGCGGGCAACGACGTCAGCCAGGGCACCGTGAAATTTATCATTGGCGTGATGATGGTCTGTAACCCCTACCTGCTTGACGCCACACAGAAAACCCTCGGCCTGCTCTGACGCGGCCGTTTCAGCCTTACGTCCATACGGACGGACTCAACGGCCATCCGGCCATTTTTCACAAAAGGAAAACACCATGTTTACTCGCCTTTACTGCGCGGCTCAGCTGCGCGCGCTCATGCTTTCTGAAACCCTGCGCAGACTCACCCTGCGCGGCGTATGCGCCTGGATGGCGCTTATCTCTCCGGTGGCCATGGCCGACGGCGACTGGGCTGACATGGCCAAATCCGGCGCGGAAGGTGCCAAGTCTATGCAGACCAGCGGGATCACCATCATTCAGGTTATCGGGTTCTTTGCATTTGCCGGCGGACTGCTTTCCATCAAGGCCATGAAGAACAACCCGCAGATTAAACCCTGGATGATTGCGCTGGCCATTCTTGGCGGCCTGGCGGCGATGGGTATCGCGGAGATGATCAAGCGCGGCATGACGCAGATTGGCCTGACGCCGGTCAGCGTCAGCTGATTTTCCGGCCGCCCTGCGGGGCGGCACATTTTTCCCTGTTCCTTCTTAAACCTTCCGGAGCCTCACGATGAAAACCTCAATTCGCATGATCGCTGCCTTCACGCTATCCGCCGGGCTGTGCGCCGGCGCGTCTGCCGGTCAGCCGGTGAATGATGCTGACGTCAGTCATAAGCTCGACCAGCTGAACGCCACCACGCTGGTTATCGACAGTCGCCTGCAGCAGATATTCACCGCGCTGAACCTGAGCGCGCAGAACGGTACATGCTGGCTGGACGGTAAAGCCTTCAGTCAGGGGGCTGTGGCTAAGGTCGCGGGTCATGCATCAGCCTGCGGCGTGCAGCCTAAAACCGGCTGGCCACAGTGGCGACCCGTTCCGGAAGAGGAGCCGGGCCTGTTCGGCCAGTAACTTCCATCCCTCTCTGTTTCACTCATCTGACCGCACCGTTCATTAGTGGAGGCAATATGTCCGCGACGCTGATTTGCAACGATACGGACACATGCCCGGCGTTCCTGTGGGCTATACGGCGGCAAATCGTCAGGCAGTGTTCCATCAGTACCAGTGAGCGAAACCGTATGCTGAAAGCGGTTTTCCGCATGAGTACTGACCGGCATGTTTCCGGTTACCCGGACCCCGGGGAGGTTTCAATGCTGACTTACGCAATACGTCAGGAGAAGTTTCGCATCGTTCGCGAGCAGGGGCATGGCGATCCAGCGGTCGCGGAGATTCAGCGTCTGATAGACGTGCTGAAGCGACTGGAGGCTGTGGCGCGTCAGGCGCGTCCTGTGAGCATGTCACGGTTACCCTGGCACAGAGAGTGTGCAGGTCTGGCGGGCATGATTCTGATGATGTTTTCACCCGTATTTTCCGGGCTGCTTGTATACCTGCTCCCTGTCAGTGCCAGTGCTCTGGCTGTAATTGTTTATTCACTGCTGACAGTGACGGTGGAGGTACTGAGTCAGGAAAAATTTGCCAGCCAGTTTGCGGCGGTTACACAGGGCATCCTCACCCTGACTGCGGGCGGGCTGGCTCTGCAATTTTTTCTGACAGGAGGCACGGTGCCCTGAAGGGGCAGACGTGGCCCGCTGATGCAACCCCATTCATTCGTCTTGTAACTGACTAACAGGCATTGCCTGTAAGGACCCGCTATGTCTGCTTATTTATCACCTGCTCCGGCGGGCGGACTGCTGCCGCTCGTGCCGGACGTCAGCGGCGAAGACGCGCCCCCGCGGCCCGTTTCTGTTGAACCCGGACCGCCCTGCCGCTGCTGCGGCACGCGTGCACAGCGACTCTGGCAGGGGCCGGACGCACAGCCGCTCTGCACGCTGTGCTGGCTGACCCTCAATCTTGACAGCCCCACAGCGGCACACGGTCACCTGGCCTGGCTGCCCGACGCGCCGGCGGCCGACATCATCAACCTGCAGCGCCGTGCGCTTATCGGGCAGCACAGCGACAGCAAAGCCGTGCGTAAAGCGTCGAAGAAGCTCTGGAACTGGCTCGCCCGCCACGCCCGTGAGGTAGAGGGCATGTGGGGAACCTCCCGCGCGCCGGAGTTCGCGGCGGCCTTTGCGCGCCTGTCGCCTGCAAAGTGCAGAACGCTGCAGCAGCGGCTGGAAGGCTGCGTGCTCATCCTGCCCGCTGATGCGTTTACCGACCTGACCCTGCTGCTGCCGCTGGGGCGCACGGCTGAGAGCGCCGTGCATACCCCGGCCTGGAAGACCTATACCCGGAGCGACCTGTATGCCAAACCGCCTCGTCCGCTGGACTGAAGAGATTATTACCGCCGCGACGCGCTTTGCCGTATCGCGCGACCTGCCCGACTACTGTGACCTTGAGACCGTAGTGCGCCTGACCGCCGACGACCGCATCCGCCACCCTGAGCTGACCGCGCCGTACATTATGGTCACGCACAACGGCGACTACCTGTCGGTGTTTGAGATCGCCGGCAGCTACCGCGAGTCAGACGAAACGCTGCCGGCCTCGCACGACGACGCGTGGGAGGGCCGCCTGCAGCGCATGACCGAGACGCTGACCGCCCAGTACCGCTACACGGGGCACCGCATCAGCATCGTGCACGAGTGCTCACCTGAGGGCGGGAAGGATGAAATCCGTCAGCTGCTTACCCCGCAGTATCAGTCCCTGAAACGCACCGGGCTGAAGCTGCAGTACCTGCTGGACGAGCAGGTCACGAAGCTTGCCCCCTGGGTGAACCGCGAGCGCACCTGGCTTGTGTGTTACACCGGGCGGGGCGTGCTGGCCGGGCACGAGCTGCGCGACGAAAACGCGCGGCTGAGCGAGCTGGTAACGGCCAGCCCCACGGCCACCTTCGGGCAGAACCCGCTGCCCACCGAGCTGGCGGGGCTTAAAATCCGGCATGACGCCTTCCTCTCGCAGGTCGAGCGCGCGCTTGGCGACAGCGGCAAGGGCGTGCTGATGCGCCGCATTGACGCACATGAAGCGGGGCGCGTGCTGCGCGCGCAGACCGACCCGGGCACGGGTGCCGTCTGGCAGCCGCTGCTGCCCGATGACCGCATCATCCCGCACGGCGTGCGTCAGGGAACGGATGCCACGCCCTTTCTGGCGCCCTGGCTGAAGTTTCAGGTAATGGGGGCGGGCGTGCAGGAGATAAGCAACAACCTGCTGAAAATAAACGGCGTGTGGCACGGCACGGTGGCCGTGAACCTCGGGCCACAGAACCCGCAGAGCTTTGCGAAGCTGCGCGATCTGATTCCCCGCAGCGTGCCGTTCCGCATCCGTCAGGACCTGATGCCGGGCGGCATGCGCCGGCTCGGCGGCAAGCAGGCGGTGCTGAGCTTTACCGAGTGGGTGCCGGGCCTGAAGCCGGTATTCCAGTCCATCTCCCTGCTCGCCCATCGCGAGATGCACGAGCCGGTGTGCGTGATGACCATCACCGCCGCGACCTGGGGAGACTCGCCGGAGACGGTGACGCGCAACCTGACTTTACTGCAGCAGGCGCTGGGCTCATGGGGCATCTGCGGCGTGACCCAGACCTTCGGCGACCCGGTGAAGGCCTGGGTGGCCACGCTCACGGCGTCGTCCGCGGCCAGCGGTCCGTGCCTGATGTACCCGCCGCTGTCCGAGGCGCTGAACCTGATGCCGCTCACCCGACCGACGACGGCGTGGAGCGGGGAGGGCAACGCGGCGTTCATCACGCCTGACGGCAAGCTGATGCCGGTGGCGCTCGCGGCGTCTAACCAGACCAAGAAAACCACCATTGTGGCGGGCGAGTCCGGGGGCGGTAAGTCGGTGCTGATTAACCGCCAGCCGATAGCCCTGGCGATGTCCGCGCAGAAACAGCTGCCGTTCTTTGCGGGGATCGACAAAGGGTTTAGCGCGGTGGGGCAGGTGTCGATACTGCGCGCGGCGCTGCCGCCTGAGCGGCAGGACGAGGTGCTGAGCATCATCCTGCGCAACGATGAGCAGCACTGCCGCAACCTGTTCGACATTCAGCTGGGCCTGACCGCGCCGCTCAGCTACGAGTCCGAGTTTATGGAGAACGCGCTCACCGCGCTGTGTATCGACCCCGGCACGGGCGAGCCGCCGAACGGGCGCGACACGCCGGCCATCCTGCGCCGCCTGGTCAGCGATGCGTTTAAGGCCTGCCGCGAGGAGCCCCGACGCTTTGAGCCGGGGCTGGTGCCGGAGGTCGACGCCGCGCTGGAGGCCGCCGCCATCTGGGAGGCGCATCCGGATTACCGGGACAACGCCACCTGGTACGAAGTGCGCGACCTGCTGCAGGACGCGGGTCACACGGACGCGGCGCAGCGGGCGCAGTTCCAGGCGGTGCCGGAGCTGGCCGACATGGCGCCGCGCCTGACGTCGTCCGATTACAAAGACATGTACGGCAGCATCCAGCGCGACGGCAGCGGTGAAGCGCTGATTGAGTACATGGCGCGCTGCCTGCGCGACGCCTGCGGGCAGTACCGCATGTTTGCCGGGCGCACGCGCTTTATGATCAGCCCCAAAGCGCGCGTCATCACGGTGGATATTCAGTACGTCGCCGGCAACAAGTCGAAGGCGGGCTACCTGCAGACGGGCATGATGTACCTGTTTGCCGGGCACATCGCGGGCGGCGACTTCGTGCTGCCGCAGTATCAGGACGAGTTCTTTCCGGCGCTGCACAAACGCTGGCACCCGATGCACCGCGCCCGCGTGCAGCAGCTGGACGAGGAGGTCAAAACCAAGCAGTACGACGAGCTGCACAACGCCAAGGGCGTGCCCTTTATCTTCCCGATGCTCGAGACCGAGAACCGCGAGGAGCGCAAGTTTGGCGTGCGTACCGTGCTGTCCTCGCAGTACTTCCGCGACATGCCCGACGCGCTGCGCCAGTCCGCAAACAACGTCTACATGGTCGGTGTTGACCCTGAGGACCGCGAGCTGCTGAAGACGCGCTTTAAGGTGCCTGACGTGACGCTGGACCGTTTTGAACGCATGGGCAGCGGCCCGTCGGCGGACGGCAGCGGCGTGCCGTTCCTCGGCATTTTCCGCATCAAGGGGGGCAGCACCATCGCGCACATCATGAAAAATACGGTGGGCCCGGAGGAGCTGTGGGGCCACAGCACCACGCCGGTGGACATGTCGCTGCGCCGGACGATTGAAAAAGACGTTGGCGCCGACACGGCCCGCCGCATTCTCGGCCGCTTTTTCCCGAACGGCTCTGCCGAAAAAGTCATCGAACACCGCCGCCGCACCGCCGGTGACACGGGCGGGGAGAGCGTCATCCGGGCGCTTGCCACCGAGCTTATCGATAAACAGGGCTACGACCTCTGATCCTTCAGGAGTACTGATATGCAACCATCCACACACCGGCGCCCTGCGGGGCGCCGGCTGCTTGCCGCCTGCGTGCTGGCGGCGCTGTCTCCGTGCGCTCTGGCCTATCCCGTCGAGGTGATGACCAGTATCCCGGTGCAGACGGTTATCCAGCCCGCGCTCGGCACCATGCAGACCACGCTCGGCGAAATCCTCTCCGCCGAAACTGAAACCGGCACGGCCGTGGTGCAGAACGCCGACAAGGTCACCACCGCGGTCACGGAGGCCGCGCGCACCCAGCGGGAGGCGGAGAACTTCAACCGTCAGGCGGACCGGCTGGAGAAGGCCCGCGCGTCCTACACGGTGCCGGACAGCATCTGCAGCGAGTCGGCCTCCGGCACGGCCGCGCAGGTGAGTCAGGCAACCCGGGCGGCGGCCTCGAAGCTTGCCGGCGGCAGCGGGGTGTCGAGCGCGGTCGTGCGCGAGACGCTGGCGAGCCTGCCCACCACACCCCGGCAGGGCGGCTACCGCAGCGCGCTCATTCATGCGGCCTACTGCACCGCGGAGGAGGCAAAGCTCTACGGCGGCACGGGCCTGTGCCCGTCGGTCTCTCAGCTTCCGGGCGGCGACACCGAGGCGCGATCGCTTTATGACGGGGCCGGGCCCGCGGGCAAAGACCCGGAGCTGACCTTCACCCAGGCGCAGACGGATGCGGCCATGGCCTACGTGAATAACTCGGCGAAGCTTGACGCCGGGCGCACGCCGGGCAAGGGCGAAATCCAGACCGCCACCGGGCAGGAGTATCAGGGCCTGCTCACGCAGTACAAGGCCATGCAGAGCGCGGCGATGCAGCCGCAGCTGGACATGGTGGCGGCAAGCCAGCCGCAGGACGCCACGCAGGCCGCGCTCACCGAGGCCCGTCAGGCGCCGTCGGCGGAAAGCTACTTCCAGCAGACCGCGTCCGCGCAGGCGAAGCAGACCGGCACCATGAGCGAGCGCGAGTTTGAGGCGTTTGAGGTGGGTCGCCGCTACGCCAACACCGCCTGGGTCACCGACCTGCAGGCCATGGACGGCGACAACCTGACGCGTGAGGTCGCCCGTCAGCTGGCCGCGGCCAACTGGCTGGCGCTCGGCATTAAAAACGAGCTGCGTCAGGCCAACATCATCAGCGGCCAGCAGCTGGCGCTGGCGGCAAAAAATGAGTACGCCCCGCAGCTGCAGGCGCTGTCCTCGCAGATGAGCGCCGGCGTGAGCGCTCAGTAACCCTTCCGGAGTATTCCATGATAACAAGCGGTACCTTTGCGCCGGACGCCGGCGCGCTTTCATCCCTGCTGGACGCGGGCACCGGCCCGGTGCTGGTGCTGGACCCCTGCGGCGTGCTGTGGGAAACCTTCTGGAACACGCCCCGCTGGTCGAGCCTGTGGCAGGCCTGGCGGCTGGCGCCCGGTCAGACGCAGGAGGGCGACGTGTGGAACGTCATCGGCGCGCTCGGTCAGGTTAATCAGGCGGCCGGCACAGCGGCACTTGCCGCTGCGCTGTTCCCGGAAGGCCGGTATGCGGGGCTTACACGGGAACTGATGGCCTGCCTGCTGACCTTTGCGGAAAATACCGGACACGTCAGCGACCTGCCGGCGTTGGCGGGGCAGCTCTGGGCCGACGACCCGTGGGCGGCCATCGCACGCTGGAGCCGGAAACACCCGTCCGACCCGACGCTGCAGACGGTGCGGGCGATGCTCACCCGGGAGGATGCCAGCGAAGCGCTGCTGGCCATCCGCCACCGTATGGGCACCTACCATCATCCGCACGTGGCGGAAAGCTTTACCGGCGCGCCGGGCCTCAACCTCAGTACGCTCCGGCAGCGGCCCGGGCAGGTCATCTTTCTGACGCCCGACATCCGCTGCATGGAGAGTGAGGACCTGACGTCGGTGTACGGCTTTCTGATGAGCGCGCTGCAGGCGATGGCGGCGCTTCGTCACGTGACGTTCGCACTCGTTGAACCCGTCATGAACGCAGAAGGAGAACCGCTGTGAAAGACAACGACTCAGCCGTCCGTCAGGACGGCGCTAAGCCCGCCCGCATCACCGCGAAGCGCGCGGGCTGGATAGCCCTGAACGTGGTGCTCCCTGCGTGGGAGGTGTCCAGCGTGACGCGCCACGCGGGGAGAAACGTTTCGCGCCTGTGGCAGCGACTGCGTGAGGTGACGGCGGGACGCGGTCACGGTGACTATCAGCCCGCGGACTGGGCGCAGGCGGTGGCGGACAGCGGGCAGACGCCGGAGCGGCTGGCGCGGAACCTGCGCATCAGCCGCTGGATCTGGTGGGGGCTGATGTGGCTCACCGGCCTGCCGGTAGCAGGTTTCCTGTTTGCGCTGATTGCCGCGGGCAGCAGCATCGGCGGGACCGGCTGGCTGCGCGTGAGCTGCGTCATGCTCGTGCTCATGCTGCTATCTGCGACCGGCTTCGTGCAGGCGCTGGCCTCGGGCTACCGTCTGTGGCAGCTCACGGAAAAGCGGGTCTCGGCGTCAGAGAACGGGAGTTTTCAGGCTTACCTGCAGGAAACGCGCTGGTGCCGGCAGGTGCTGAGCGGCGGCCTGCTCTGAGGGAACAGACATGCGAAACAGACAACGCGAACAGCGGCTCATCCGGGTCATCACCCTGCTGGACGGAGCAGCGCTGGGCCACGATCGCGAACGTATTATGAATCTGCTGCACAGCGCCCGGCGGGCAAGTCGTGACGGGTGCACCACCGTGGCTAGCTCGCTCTGTTTTGAGGCTGTGAAAGCGTTAAGCTCCGTCAGCGGTCGCCTGCAGGCCGCCGGTGCCGCGGCGGAAACGCTTGAGCCCGTAGCCTCGGCCATTGACCTGCTGCTGCCGGACTTTGTGACGGAGGAACGGAGCTTTTACGCACGGTTTATTGCTGAACGGCCTGTCGCGAGCCTGGCAGGGATGAGCATCCTCTTAGTCATGGCCGCCCTGCTTTACGGGGTGTGGCGCCTGCTGAGCACATAGTTGATTCCGGAGGACAGAAAAGATGTACATACGACTCGATGTCTTTGCCGGCCTGCTGAGAATCAGGCCCGGCGAACTGCTTCACGCGGTGCGCGCCGGCGGCGAGCTGGACGGCATGGCGTTGCCTGCCCGCCATCAGGTGCGGGGCGCGGCTGTTATGTTCGATCAGGCTGAGGCCACGGAGTTCGCCCGGCGCTGGCACGCCCGGGAGCCCGTCGCGGTGCCGCCGGCATCCGGAGAAAATCTGATACCACTTGATGACTTTGCGCGCCGGGCCGGTATTCCCCCGCTGGTGCTGTGGCAGGCGGCCAGTGGCGGAAAACGCCTGCGCGGGCTCAGCGTTCCGGTGGCCCTGAAAGAGGGTGGTCAGCTGAAGTTTGAACTGGCGGCAGTGGAAAAGTTTGTAACGTCATACCACAATCTTCAGGCAAAAAAGTGAATTAAATTCAGTATTTTCAGGATAATGCGTTTCGCTTGTTTACGTTATTATCCCGTTCCGCATTGCTACCCCACCAGTGAGAACACGATGACACGAACCGAATGGCTTATGAAGTTCCGGCGCTGCCGGAATATTGAAACGCTTGAAAAGGTTTATGAGCACCTGAGCTATACCGGCAACCCCCATGAAGAATTTGCGATGACGTCGGCCTATGACCACCGCAAAGCCGAGTTCGCCGCCGGCAAGCTGTTTGACCGCGTACCCAAACACGTCTGGCAGTACGTGAAGTAACTCTTTTCAGACGCCGGCGTTCCCGGCAGTCACCCTCCCTCAGCCGGTTAGGAGCCGGCGTATGCAGGACCCCTTATCATGCTAAAACAAACACTGGACTTTATTGCCCGGGTGGGCGGCGTCGTGCTTCTCATATGTCTCTGCAGAGCGCAGGCACAACCTCTTATCGACGCCGCTTTCGCCGGAGGCTTACCCCCGACAGGCTGGATTATTCTTGTTTACCTGGTTTTAATCGGTGGCGCCTGTGCCATGGCGCTTCCGCTGATTGCGGTTGTCGTCCTTGTCTCTCTGCTTTGCAGTGCGGCAGAGGCAATTAAGCACCATCTGAATATTATCCTGCGAGATGCTGCTGCCCTCCGCTGCGGTCGCTGAAAAACTCCCCCTACACGGCCGCACAGGCGGCGCCCCTATTTCCTATCAGGTCAGCTCCTGACCCGCAGGTAACTCATGAAGCTACTGACAAAAATTCAGGCGGCGGCTCTGCTGTGCGCCGCGTCCTGCCCGGCGTTTGCCGACGGTGTGGACTACCAGACCATCAGCGACGCCGCCAGCAAGACCGGGGACCTTTCCCGGCAGGCGCTGGTGATGATTTTTGGCGACGTGGTGCTCACGCCTTTCCAGCCCGGGCAGCAGACCCTCATTGGCTCGCTGTTTGCGCTGCTGAACGGCGTGCTGTGCGCTGTGGCGCTGACGTGGTTCCTTATCGTAACGCTGAAAACGCTGTTTAAAGGCGGTCAGGACGGCAAGGTATTCAGCACCGGCCGCACCTGGCTGCACCCCGTGATGAGCTTTGCCGGTTTTATCACGCTCGTTCCGACCGCGTCGGGCTGGTCGCTGTCACAGCTGGTGATGCTGTGGGCGGCCTCCACCATGGGGGTAGGCAGCGCGAACCTGTTCACGGACAAGGCGGCCGACATGATCAGCAGCGGTATGTCGCTGGTCGTGCAGCCTACGGCCCCCTCCACGCGTTCGGCGGCGCGCGCGGTGTTCGAAATGAACCTGTGCAAGTACGCGACTAACAGCGAGCTGTCCTCGCTCTATCAGGACGGTCAGGCGCGCACGGCGCTGATGACAACGAAGGGCGGCAACGGCGATTACTCGACCGGCAACGGCAGCGCGATATGCGGCACGGCTCGCATCCCGGAACCCTCTACCGGCGTGCTGGACAGCCTGTTCGGCTCTGCCGTAAATACGGCAAGCGTGACGACGGCGTCCCGGGGGGCGCTGGACACCATGCAGTCCACGCTTGATGCAGCCGCGCAGGCCTACGTGACGGCTTATCTGAGCCGGCGCGATCAGGACAGCGGCACGCTGGTAGACCCGGAAACAAGCATTCAGAACGCAGCGGCCGCGTATGAAACCACGGTCAACAACGCGCTGAACCAGCTGAACTATAAGGATTCGCTCCAGAGCCAGCTGACGACGCAGCTCAAGACCTATGGGTGGATTTCGCTGGGCGCCTGGTACAACACCTTTGCGACGGCCAACAGTAAAACGAACGAAGTCGCCAACGCGGCCCCGGTAACGTCCGGAGCAAGCCTGCACGGCGAAACCGGGACCGGCGACCTGTATCACCAGGTGTTTACGGCCTACCGTTCGCAGGTGCAAAACAGTACTTACACCGCGCCGCTGGGCACGCAAACGGCTAAGGATGATGGTGCGGCTGCTAATGCAGCAGATCCAGATGCGGTCTTTATCAGTATTTTTAAAAATCCAATGCAGAGAATTACTAAGGCCATAGCAACGCAAGAAATAGGTACACAGGCTGACTTTTCAAGCCAAGTCAATCCTCTCATCAAGATGCAGACCATTGGTGACTGGACGCTGTTGGCCAGCGAAAGTGCATTAACAACCTACACCCTCGTCTATGCTGCTGCTTCCGCTGCTGATAATTCCCTGTTGGGCACCGTTGGTAGAATACTCCCGTTCAACGTAACTGCGGCGGCTAAAGATGTTCTGTCTGAACTCTCACCTCCATTTTACTTCCTGTTGTTGCTTCTGTTTGCCGTTGGATTTTCTCTGGCCGTGTTTCTGCCTGCGGTACCCTTCCTGTACTGGATGGTGGGTGCATTCAACTGGTTTGTCAGTGTAATGGTGGGGTGTGCTGCGGGCCCGATGTGGTCGGCTACGCACCTCGGCGCCGAGGAAGATAAAGGCAGCCGTAGCGCATACGGCTATATCTTCCTGATTGATATGATGCTGCGCCCCTCGCTGATGGTGCTGGGATTCTTCTTTGCCTCTGTTGCCGTCATGGCGGGTGGAACCCTGCTTAACTTGCTGTTCGGGACCGCGCTGGCCAACGCAAACGCAGACTCTATTGTTGGGGTATTTAAAATGGTTGGGTGGCTGATTATTTATGCCCGCATAGCAACGTTTGGCGTCACGCGAGTATTTGGTCTGCAGGCTACGCTGGCTGATTACGTGATCACATTTCTGGGTGGTGCGGGTATGGCAGGCATCATGGGCGGGCTGGTTGATGACGTCAAAGGGATGTTCGCCGCATTTGGCGGCGGGACCCGAAGGACGCCGGGTCTCCAGAATGTCACTAACCCCGAAAAGCCAGATAATAAAGATGGTGTGAAATAATTATACCTGGATTTATTTACAGTTGTGCGTATAATTTAATCAGAGGGATTTCGGCAGGAGGATGCCATGAAAAAAGTACAACGATATGATAAATCAAAGGATTATATCTGGGCCTTAACTCGCGTTATCTATTATTTTTTGGTGCTACCCTGCCTTGTTTTACTCGCACTGGCTAGCATCATAATTTACTCGGGAAATGAGCCGGGCGGCCATGATCCTAATATGGCTTACTTATTCTTTATTGTCTGGATGGGTATTCTTCTTCCACTTGGATTTCGCCGTTTCAAAATCATTAATCGTCGTCGTCAGCTCAAAAAGATGGTTGCACTGCTCACCAGCGATGTGCGCTTCTGCCCGCTGCAGCAGCATCAGGTGATGGATGCGGGACAGGGTAAATACCTGGGCATCGACATCAAATTCGGCAACCTTCTTTACATCCACATGGTGAAGAAGGGTGTTGTTGACGTTATCGGCCTCAGCATGCGCGACTGGACGGAACGTGAGCTTGAAGACGGTACGCTGCGGATTAAGACCAAAAATCCTGAGGTGCCGGTGCTGAGTATCAACGCGCATCCGACGGTAACCAGAGAGCTGTTTAACACGCTCGGTGCGATGAGCCACAACAGCTACGTTGAATCATTCCCTCAGGAACCGTGGCCGCTGCACGTGAGCATTCAGAGCCGTTTCGTTGAGTTTGAACACGACGTGGTTGTGCCTCAGGCCAGCAACTGATTTCTCCTGACATTCTGACGCTTTTCCCCTGACACCGGCCTCCGCGCCGGTGTTTTCTTGTCTGCAGTCCGGCGGGCTCACCTGCCCGTCTCCGCTTCCGGAAACTCTCACATGACGACCTATCACCCGAACGCCGCCGGCAGTAACGAGCCGGCTATGGTGCTGATGACCTTTTGTCTCGCGCTTCTGGTCTGCTGGCTTTTCTTTGCCGACTTCGTGCGCTGGAGCTGCTGGTTTCTCTACTGGATGTGGCGCTTTGCCGACTTCCCGCACTTCCACCGCTACGTTGCCGAACGCATCAACCTGCTGGCCGCGACCGGCAACGGGGCAGAGTCCGTGGGGCTCAGCGAATGGCGGGACGTGATGAACCACACGGCCGGCATCCTGTTTGTGCCCATGGCGCCGCTCATTGCTGTGACCAGCTGGGCGCTGGCGCGCCATCCGGCGCTGGGCTTTCGCAGCCGGCGCGCGATCGACATTCACTCGCTGCCCCGGGTGATGGCCACCTTCGCGCCCTCGGTTATCCCGGTGCTCTCCGGGCACCGCGGCGACGGGCTGATGAACGACACCACGCCGGAAAATGCCTGGGCGCAAAAGCCCGAAGAGTTTGCGGACGTGCACGGACTGATTCAGCGCCGGGTGCTGAACCGCGAGGCGGCGACTGCCCTGTTCGACGCGCAGACCGGGCCTGCTATGACACCGCCTGAGCAGTGGCAGCCGTTTGAGCGCGCGCTGCTGGCCGTGTTTGGCCTGCAGGTGTTCACCGGTGACCGCAGGGCCGCCACCAGGCTGCTGGATGACCTGAACCGCTCGTGCGTCATCCGCCGGCTGTTCCGGGCGCCGGAGTTCCGCACCGTGCCCGACTGGCAGGTGGCGGAAAAGCACGTGGCGCGCGTGCTGGCAAGCCCCGGCGTGAGTGAATGGCTGAAAACGCACCGGACGGTGCGCTCCGCGCTGGCGGGTCTCTATGGCCGCGACCTGCGCCTGCCCCCTGCGCGGTTCCGCTGGCTGAAGGGCTGCGACCGTACGCTGTGGTACGGCCTGCACACCGCCGACACCGACAAGGTGTTTGTTGAGGGCGCGGGGATCGTTGCGCAGGCGCGCGCAGAGTGGATGGCCGCCCGGCTGG
Source organism: Pantoea sp. JGM49 (assembly GCF_018257655.1). Classification (NCBI taxonomy): domain Bacteria; kingdom Pseudomonadati; phylum Pseudomonadota; class Gammaproteobacteria; order Enterobacterales; family Erwiniaceae; genus Pantoea; species Pantoea sp. JGM49. The sequence continues at coordinate 54,779 of NZ_JAERJM010000015.1, forward strand.
GTCTGCCGTGCCCGCCGCTGATGACCGGTGAGGCCGTCGAAGGGCTGCAGCTCGAGCTCGAGTCGCTCGGACTGGTGTACCCCCGCGACGCGCGGCCAAAACGCACGAAGCCGCAGCGCGAAATCTCGTTCCCTGACGCACTTTATCTGCCCGCTGAGGGCGAAGACGAATTTTCTGACGGCGCCCTCGCGCGCTGAGACAAGGACCTGACCATGACTATTTCACGTACAGACGGCCCGTTTGGGGCCAAAATTACCGGCGACCTGCTGAGTGTTCACCGCTGTCATACTGACGAAACAGTGGGAGCGGGCTCGCTGACAGGGCGCGGATTAACCATGCTGTTTGCCTGCTCTCTCCGGAAGATGCCGTGGTTCGTGATGCACGGTAACGGCCTGTATGCGCAGAACGCTCATGATGCTCTGACGCCGCTTTATCAGGGAGATGACGCGGCGCAGCTGCTGCGCTGCATTTCTGACCTGCTGACCACTGTAGAGAGTAAACGCCTTCGTGGACGGAAACTACGGAAGCTCGGCTATGCCCTTGTCGTGGCCGGTCTGACGGCGGCCTGGCTGACAACAGCCGTGATGGCTTCCCGTCTTTTTTCGCCAGAAGACCCCCGCCTGCTCACTACAGTGGATACCCGTACAGTGTTTCATTCAGTGGCCGGACCTGACCGCCACGCGGCCCCTGAGACGGGCGTACCGGACGGAAGGCCGTACCGGACTAATGAGGCGCCATCCGGGCGCCCGCAACCGCAACCTCCTCAACTACAGCAGCAGACCACAGCTGCCCCGGCCGACGGCTGGGACCTGCCGCAGAAGGTACGCGCTGAGCTGCCGGCAAAACTCCGCAGCGCCGCGTCACGCGGGTTGTTCACCGTGCCGCTGTCATCCGGACACGCGCGCACCCTTTACGTCTTCGCCGACCCGGCCTGCCCGAACTGCCAGCGCATGGAGCGCCACTTTGAAACCGCCGCCGGCGTGGTGAACGTAGTGATATTCCCGGTCACCATCGAGGGACGCGAGGCATCACTGAACGCGCTGACGCCGGTGATGGCGCTACCGGAAGGTGAACGCGCCGCCGCCTGGAAACAGCTGTTTGCGGCCGACGCCGGCATCGGCGTGCCGGGCGCCGCGCAGACCGCGCCGGCGGTGACCGACGAGACGCGGGCCGAAACCGCCCGGGGGGCGATTGGCGTCAATGAGGTGGCCTTCCGGGCCTACCGCCTGCCGGGCACCCCGTGGACAATTTCAGACGACGGGCGCTACGTGCCGCAGGGCGTGCTGAGCTCGCCTGCGGCGCTCGCGGACTTTTTAAACGGAGGTGGCCATGACGGACAGTAACGCCGCACTCGACAGCGCACGCGTCAACCGGCACGCGGGCCGCTCGTGGCTCATCGACGTACTGTGTGAGACCGGTACGCTTGCATGGGCCATGCCGGTCGCGGTGGGGGCGGGCATCGTCTGGCCCGCCACGCTGGTGCTGAGCCTGCCGGTGCTGACGTTCTGGTCGCTGGTCGTGGCGCCCGCCGGGCGCTGGAAAATGCCGATGCGCATGCCCACCGACATGAACCGTGACGACCCGTCTACCGCGCGTGAAGTGCCGGCGAAAGTGCTGGGCTTTCTGCCGGTGGCCACCGTACGCATCCACACCGGCCGCGCGGCCGGCATCCTGTACGCCGGCTACCTGCGCGGGAGGGATGCGGGGCGCGAGTTGTGGCTCTCCATGGACGACCTGACGCGTCACGTGCTGATGTTCGGCACCACCGGCGCCGGTAAAACGGAGACTCTGCTGGGCTGGGTGTTCAACGGCCTGTGCTGGGGCAAAGGAGTTATATTCTCCGATCACAAGGCGCAGAACGACGTGGCGCTCGGCATGATGTCCATGGCCCGCCGCTTCGGGCGTGAAGACGACCTGCGGATGATGAACTTCATTACCGGCGGCCGATCGCGCGCGCAGGAGCTGCTGGAAGACGTGAAAGGCCGTCCGCAGACCAACACCACCAACGTGTTCGGCCTCGCGCAGGAGACCTACACCATCAACCTGATGGACTCGATGCTGCCCAAAACCGGCGGCAGCGGCGGCGACTGGCAGGAGAAGGCGCGATCCATGAACCAGGCGCTGGTGACCGCGCTGGTTTACAAGTGCCGCCGCGAGGGCACGGTGATGTCGCAGCGCACCATCCAGGCGCACCTGCCGCTGCGCAAAATCGCCGGGCTCTACGTGCAGGCGGTCGAGGAGCAGTGGCACGAAGAAATCCGCGTGGCGCTGGAAAACTACCTGAGCACGCTGGCCGGCTTCGACATGGACAAGGTGGGCACGCCGTCCGACTGGGATCCGGAAGCAAACCGCCAGCACGGCTACCTGATGCAGCAGTACACGCGCATGCTGAGCCTGTTTAACGACACCTACGGGCACGTGTTTGCGCGCGACGCGGGCGACATTGACCTCCGTGACGTGGTGCACAACGACCGCATCCTGATCGTGCTGGTCCCGGCGCTGGAGCTGTCCGCTACGGAGAGCAGCACGCTGGGGCGCCTCTATCAGTCTCAGCTGGCCATGATTTTAAGTCAGGACCTCGGCGAGAAGCTGGAAGGGCGGCCGGAAGACAACATGAAGGTGCGGAAGTTTAAGGACCGCTTCCCGCTGCTCTGGATTATTGACGAGGTGGGCGCCGGCTACAGCGAGAAGCTCGGCGAGCTGGCCACGCAGATCCGCTCGCTGGGCTACTGCCTGCTGCTGGCCGGGCAGGAGGTGCAGCGCCTGAAGACGGCGGCGGGCGACGCGGTGTGGACGCTGATTGCTAACATGGGCGTGCGCATCACCGGCAAAATCATGGATCCGAAAGACACGCTGGAAATCCTGCAGCTGATGGCCGGTACCGAGTATCGCGCGCACATGAGCGCGCTGGTGCAGCAGGGCAGCATCCTCGGCAGCGGGCTGAGCGATGACCCCCGCCTGCAGGTAAGCGAAAAGAAAAAGGTCGACGTGGAGGAGGTACAGGCGCTGCAGGAGGGTGAGAACGTCACCCTGTTCAGAGGTCAGGTGGTGCGCGGCAGCTCCCTTTACATCGCCGACGCCGACAAGTTCACGAAGGAGGCGGTGCGCATTAACCGCTTTATGGAGGTGAGCCCGCCTTCTGAAGCCCGCCTGCTGGCGACGATGCCTTACCGCCGGCGCCGCAGCTATGTGCGGGCCGACCGGGTGCAGCACATTCTGCAGGTGCTGGACGCGCCTCCGGGCGGGCAGGATACCAGCCGGCTGATGCTGACCGACCCGGCGCTTGCCGCAGTCTGTGAGTTCGATCTCGAATGTGAGTACAGCTGGAAGCGACCCCCTTCAGCCGCGGTGCGTTCGGCGGTACTCTGGCACATGGTCATGGAAAGCCTGCCGGCGCGGGGCAGGGGCTATAAGGTTCGCCTGCGCGAACCCCGCCTGATGGGCGCGGGACGCGAGGCGATTGAAAAAGCCGCGCAGAACTACGTGGCGATGGCCCCTGTTAAGGCGGCGTCACAGGAAGCCTGACAAAAGGAGACGTGATGATGAGAACCGGCGCAACGCCTTACCGTGAATCCCTTATTCGTCTGACAGCGCTGCGGCTGCGCTACCGGCGCGCCTGCCGAAACCCGCAGGCTGGCGTCACCGACCTCGCCGCGCTGCTGACAGAGGTGGAGGACGCAGAGCGTGATGCGGAATGGCTGGAGGAAAAGTACGCGCACGGCTGACGTTAAATATACGTCTGCCGCTAAGGTTTTGCCGGCGCTGACCGATACAGAGTGTCAGCCGGAAAACCGGTAAAACAACGCGATAACAACATACTTTTCCCTGATAGCTGTTTAGCAGGGCCCTCCGGGGCCCTCTTTTTTTGACCCCCGCATACCCTTCCGGCTGTCGGTTATACCCCGACGTATACCCGCGGCCGCCATGCACTGAGCCATCCCATAAGGAACCGACTATGACGACCGGGACTGACAACCGCCGGCTCTCACCTGCGCCGGCAGTTCACCGGGAAACGCTGCGCCTGCTTGCCTGGCACGAGGGCAATCTGCTTTTACACGGGCACAAATGCGGCTGAAAGGACTGCTGTGCGATGACGCGGAGCATGCCCTGCTTATGGCAGCACTCGTGGTGACTGACGATGACGTGGAGGGCGTACAGCTGAGCGTTTACAGCGCGGAGGTGCTTGCTGAGATTCACCTTATCGCTCGCGACATCAGCGAATCTGCCTGGCTGAGTGCGCTGCACTGGTCCCGCGAACACCATGCACAGATCCGCGAGAATGACCGTCAGGCCGCCGAACGTGCGGAGCTGCAGGCGCTGCACGTCAGCGAAGTGGAGTATGAAGGTCAGCGGTATATAAGCTGGCCATGGCGGGGCGATTCGATGGCCAGCATCGTGTATGAGCCCGCCGTTATGCCCACTGCCGGGCACTACAGGATCACGGAGATGCAGAGTGACCGCATTATTGCGACCGTCGCGGGGCTGCAGGACGCGCGGGCAATTGCGCGGTACGCGGCCTCTCACGACGGCGGCTACGGGGATATCTGTATATGCCGTTGTGAAGCGGCAATAACGCATAACGACTTTGAATCCTGGTTTTTTTGAACTGATTGTCCGGCCTGCCCGGATTAACAAGGAACTGAAATGAAAGCGAACGTACGAATCGTGGCTACAGCACTGTGGCTGGCCTTCTCTACCGGTGCGGCAGTGGCCGCGCCTTCGATCGACGTCGGATTTTCGCCCGAGGGCACGGCGCAGCAGCTGGTGCTCAGGACGCTGGACGATGCCCGGGAGAGCATCCGCCTGATGGGCTACAGCTTTACTTCGCCCGAGGTCGTCAAATCGCTGGTCGCGGCTAAAAGGCGTGGCGTGGACGTCAGGGTGGTTGTGGATGACAAGGGCAACCGCAGCAAAGCCAGCCAGGCGGCGATGAACATCGTGGTGAATGCCGGCATTCCGCTGCGCACAAACAGCCAGTACAAAATTATGCACGACAAGGTGATTGTGACAGACGGGCAGAATGTGGAGCTAGGATCCTTTAACTATACGCGCAGCGCTGCGGAGTCCAACTCCGAAAACGCGGTGGTTGTACGCGGCATACCATCGCTGGCGCAGACCTATCTGGCGCACTGGCAGTCCCGATGGGACGGCGGGACAGACTGGCATTCGACCTACTGATATCCGACACCAGACTTTCTATCCCCCTTGCCTGAGATGCGCGCCAACGCATCTCACACCTCTGAATAAAGTTAAGTCGCTGATTTAAGAGATCTGTAGTATTCTCAGCTAAATTCTCTTTGAATTTAGTGGAGGAGGCCGAGATGTCGCAGTCAGTTAACGCAGTCACTTCCTCATCAGGATCTAAACGCCCTTACCGTAAAGGTAATCCTTTAAGCGCGTCTGAAAAGCAGCAGGCAGCTGTGGCCAGAAAAAAGCTGACGCATAAAGAGCTCAAGATTTTCGTGCGAAATCCGATTAAAGACAGGCTTTTGATTGAGTGTGAAAAGGAAGGCGTGACTCAGGCTGAGTACATTGAGCGTCTTTTGCAACAAGCATTTGATGATACCGATGAATAGGTAATGGTATTACTTTCTTGTCGTATGTCAGTTGAAGTGATAGATTGCAAACCGTAAAGAATTCTGGCGGGCCACGCCGAAAGGTGGCAGAGGACTGGTACTGACTGATTAGTTAAGGCCAGAAAAAACGAAACCCCGATAATCTTCCTCAGTTTGGCGACTAGGTAGAAGACTAACGGGGCCCACTTATTCTGCATAGAAGCTGTTGCTCTATGCGGGGAGTATAGTTTCATGCCCGAAAAACTGCAATACCTTCGGTGCCTGCTCCTTCTGTGCAACATAAGCGCAGGAAGGTTTGAATAAGCAGGTCTCTGATAACTCATCATTTTATCGTCAGGTAAAAAACCCGAATCCGGAGTTCATTCCGGAAAAAGGCAAAAAAACCCTGCCGTTCTGCGAAAAAATCCGTGAAAAAGCTTTAGGCTTTACGCAGCGCATCGAGTTCCAGGCACTGGTGGCCATGGAAATCGCCCACGGAGCCCGCAAACGCCGTCCGCCTGAGCTCCGCATCCGCGCGCTTGAAGCCGCGCTGCAGGCGCTCTGCCACTATTACAATCCGCTGGCCAACCGCGTGGGGGCCTCACTCACGACCATGAGCATCCGCTGCGGGCTGGCCACGGAGAAAAAACGCCTCTCGATCACCCGTTTCACCGGCGCCGTGCAGTTCCTGGCGCAGCTGAAGCTCCTCACCTATACCACCGAATACGATAAAGACATCGGCTGCAATATCCCCACGGACATCACCTTCGCGCCGCTGATGTGGCAGGTGCTCGACGTGTCGGAAGAAGCCGTCGCGGCCGCCCGCCGCAGCCGCATCGAGTGGGAAAACCGCCAGCGCGAGAAGAAGGGCCAGCCGCGCGCCGACGCCGGCGAGCTCATTAACGCAGCCTGGGCGTTCGTACGCGAGCGCTTCCGTGAGTACCAGAAGTCCCGCCGCGAGCACGGCCTGAAGCGCCACCGCGCGCGTAAAGACGCGCCGCGCACCCGTAAGGATATAGAGCAGCTGGTCCGCCTGCAGCTTCAGAAAGAAATCCGTCACGAGCGCTTCTTCGGCGGTCTGGACGCGGTTAAGGCTGAAATAGAGCGCCGCGTCACCGAGCGCATGAAGCTTTCACGCGGCCGCTATGCCCGACTGGACGACGATCTGCTGGTCACGACCTGACATCCGCAGAGACCTCACGCAATCCACTGGCGCAGCAGCGCCGGCTTTCCCCTGCCCGCAATCCGGCCAGAACGGCCGTTATCCCCCTGACACCACCCCGTTTTCAGCTATCCGGTTTGCGCCGGAGGCCTTCGCACGTCCGCAGTAAGTCATTCGCATAAAATTCATCCACATCAGTTCCTTACTACAGCCATCCAAATGGGATCCGGCGCACAGATCTGGCGCCGGTGGACACGTTTTTAAGTTATCCACATTAACCACGAGAGGCTTTGTTTCATAACTTCTGACCGTATAGTCAGTTAACTGCTGTCCGGACTTTTTCTAAACCGCGCTGTTCCTTTTAAACACCCGATCTTTATTCTTTTAAAAAACCGTTATTACTTACCTTTAAAAATAAAACCTATTCGACACCCGTCCTGTGGACAGGTGAATAACGAACGCCCTTGCAGCGGACTGACGTCCGCGCCGGTTCGTCAAGACGCTTCGCGTCTGAGGTAGCTCCCGCCAGAAACGGCGGGCAAACTGCCCGGTTTCATCAGCTCAGCAGGAACAACCGACAAATGTGCCCATCACACTCGCGCAGACATTACCAAAGAGCGAAACCCACCTGAAAAGCGCCGCCGCCCCGGCCCATAGGGCCGGAACTGAGTCGCTTTATAGATGGATGTTGTACTTAAAGTCAGAAGTGGCTGTAGGACTGAGGCCCGCGATATTTATCTTTCGTCTGCGACCGTCCGGCTTATGTGCGGCTGAAAGGCCGCTGCTTAAACGGCGTCTGACAGGGAGGGGTTGGGCTTTCGCCATATTTAAGCCTGTAACCGGCTCTGCCGGGATCACGGCGCCCGATTGCAAAAGAGCAGTCCTTAACGGTTTCTGGCGCCTCCATGCCGCTTACGCGGCATTCAGGGGCAGGCTGCGCACTGCTCGCCTGCCTGATCTAAGTTTTGAGATGAGTTTTACGAATATCTACTGCTGCGCGGTAAACTGCATGTCATGCAATTTGCTGTACATACCTGACTGTTGCAAAAGGCTTTCATGGCTTCCGCGCTCACTGATTCGCCCGTCATCCATTACGATAATTTCATCGCAGGCCTCAATAGTAGAAAGTCTGTGAGCGATAATCAGTACCGTGCATTCGTGCCTGAAATTTTCCAGTGACATTTTTATTGCGTGCTCGGACTCATTGTCCAGTGCTGAAGTCGCTTCATCCAGGATGAGCAGCGGCGTTTTCTTTAACAGTGCTCTTGCAATGGCTATTCTCTGACGCTGACCACCTGATAGCTGGACACCATTTTCTCCGGCCATTGTATCAAGGCCTTCGGGCAATTTATCAATAAAAATATCGGCATAAGCCTTAGTTGCAGCGGTACTGATATCCGCACAGGAAATAGTTTCAGAGCTGGCATAGGCGATGTTGTCAGCCAGACTTGCGTCAAAAAGATGGACGTGCTGGGAAACCAGCGAAATTTTTTCCCGTAGCGATTTCAGCTGATAACTCCTGATTTCGTGCCCGTCCAGTAGTATTTCTCCGTCGTAATCATCGTAAAAGCGCGGGAGAAGACTAACCAGGGTAGATTTTCCTGAACCTGATCGGCCTACCAGCGCCACGGTTTTACCCGCAGGCACTCGGAAACTTACGTTACGAAGAGCATAGTCTTCCGAGTTTTCATAGCGGAAGCTGACATTGCGAAACTCCAGCTCTCCACGCACACCCTCAGCAGAGAGAGTACCTTCGTCGCGTTCCTGTGCGGTATCCAGAAGGCTAAACAGCGAGTGGCATGCCGTCATGCCCTGCTGAAAACCGGCGTTGAGTCCTGTTAATGATTTCAGCGGGCGCATTATCATAAACATGGCGGAGAAAACCACCGTCACAGAGCCGGCAGAAAGTGTCTCCAGTACGGACGGGAAACTGGCAGCGAAAAGCACCGCGGCGAGTGCCATCGAAGCGATCATCTGAATGAATGGGTCTGTAAGAGCAGCAACAGAGACCATTCTCAGGCCGTGCTTGCGCATTGAGTTACTGACGTCTGCAAATCGCGTCTGCTCAGTCATCTGCCCGCCGAACATGCGTACTTCACGATGATTTCTGAGCATCTGCTCAGCGCTGACGGCTACACTGCCCATGGTTTTTTGCAAATCCTGACTGATTCGGCGAAACCTGCCGGAAACCGCCCGGACGCTCAGCGCGATAACCGGCGCTACGACCAGGAGCACTATGGAAAGTTGCCAGCTGTTCCAGACCATAAGCACCATCAGAGCGATAATTGAGGCAGAATTCCGGACCAGCGAGACGAGGGTATCAGATGAGGCCGATGCAACGCGCTCAGAGTCATAGGTAATTTTGGTCAGAAGGCTACCTGACGAATGGCGATTATGGTAACTGACAGGCATTCCCATCAGATGACTGAAAATCTGGCGTCGCATGGACATCACCACACGACCCGACACCCAGGCCATGCAGTAATCTGATACGTATCCTGTCACACCACGTAGCGCAACGAGTGCGATGACGGCAAGTGGCAGCCAGCGTAACGATTCGGGTGTAACGCTGCCAAAGCCAATTCCATTCATCAGGGGCTTAAGTAGTGATAGCAGGCCTGCATCTGTTGCGGCACTGACTATGAGGGCCAGACTTGCCGCAAATAATCCCTTTTTGTATGGGGATATGTAAGGAAGAAGCCTGCGGAACGTTGCCCGCGTGGAGAAATCACTAAATTGATTCACGTAAAAATTCCGGTGACTGAAAAGACATCCGGGCGTTTTATACATGCCACTCTCTCAAGTCCAGAATAATTTTCATGCAAAGTGCTTCAGTCCTCAGTCAGGCAGGCTGTTGTCTACAGATACTGCCTGAACACGAGGTTGCAAAATGCGTGGGGCCTCAGAGCGGTTTTTTTGATACCTGAAAAACGTTAATATAGAAGATAATCCGTTCATCTACCGAATGGATATTAACCGGAATTTTATTATGACCTGTTCTCAGGTATGGGTAATTTATGCAGTTCCTTAAAGCATTCAACAGAAATAAAAACGAGTTCCTCAGGGAAATCAAAAAAAAGGCTTTGTTATGTTTCCTCCGTGTACAGAGATCCCGTTCCTCTTTTGAACTCAATATGGTTCGCAATATCCTGCTGCTTCGTCTCGATGATAAAGTAGGCGATATGGTTGTCACGACAGGGACGGCATATTTACTTGCTAAAAAGGGCTTCAGGGTTTCAGTCCTGACTGGCCCGGTATGTGGTCAGATGCTGAAGAACTGTGATTATCTGGATCAGGTCATTCAGTATAAGAACCGCATGTCACTTGACGTGTTACACGCACAGAAGTTTGATGTCATCATTGATTTAGACGACGTGCTGGATTATGAACGTCTGAGTCTGGCATGGCGTATGAAGCACAGCCATCATATTGGCTTCAATAAAAATATACCGGCCCTCTACAACCCTTCAATCAGTTATCTGGACGCGGAAAAACACATTACGGAACGTCATAAACGTGTTCTCGCGCTGTTTAACGTTTATAACGAAGATTTTCATTATCACCTCGGTCGATGCAGCGCTGAGGAGAATAAGGTCAGAAGTGCCCTAAGGTACACCCACGGCGACGTTATCGTCTCCATTAATCCTTTTTCAGGTGCACCGGATAAGGACTTTTCTGCAGAGCAGGTCATCACGCTCATTCGCTTTATTCAGACCGCTTACCCGACTGTCAAGATTGTGGTAATTGGCCAGAGTGCTAAGGTACAGCCATTCAGCGAATACGGAGCCTTTATCCTGGCGGACAGTACGATCAACACTGCAATTGAGATCGTCAGGATATCTGACGTTGTGGTGAGTACGGACACCTCTGTCGTCCACATAGCTAATGCGCTCAATCGACCTCTCGTCGCGCTGTATAACAGGCGTAAACTCAAGGATACCGGCTTGCCCGGGTATAAAATATGGGCACCCAATTTTTCTCTGGGAAAACAGATCCTCGTCGATGAGGACAATATCAGTCAGTGTTCGATATCGACTGTATTTCCGGCGATTGAAACAGCAATACGAAAAGGATAACTGCACTGAGAATCTGTCTGTGGCTGTTTAACAGAATTTTCCTTGATTGGGTTAAAAAACATTATTTGTCAACATCTTAACTTTGCACGATGAGATTTCTGTTCAAAATTGAACTATTCTTAACATAATCTTTCTGGTAGTTTTCAGCACGCCAAAGGGTTGGTGTATGCACGTGTGTTGGGAGTTCAATGATAACAACTAATAATGGTCCCGTACTCAGCATCATAGTAACGGCGCATAACTGTGAGAATTACCTTGAACAGTGTCTGAAAAGCCTTGAGACTCCTGCCGGTGAGATACCCGATTGCTCTGAGATAATACTCATAGACGATGACTCTGAAGACCGATCGCCTGAAATATGCCGAATATTCTCTCAGAAGCATAAAAACGTGACATTTTTTCCGGTAAAATTCAGGAATATCGGAATGGTGCGCAATTTTGCACTCGACCATTGCAGTGGTCAGTACGTCACGATGATTGATGGTGATGATCAGGTTATTCAGGGAGCCTTGTCTGACATTTTGCTTCAGCTCAGTGAGCATAAGCCGGACATGCTCCTCACCCGCCTCAATGAAGTTTATGACGCTTCACAGATAAAATGTCATTGGACAGGTCTGAACGCTACTGCAGTTTCACGGGATGAAGCCATCACGAAGTTTCTTGTTCATCGTGAGGTTCAGGCTCATTTTATCGGGCAGTTTATCCTACGGGATATCCTCTCCGGACTGAGATTTCCTGAGTTCCGCTGCTATGAAGATGCCTATCTTTTTCCGTATGTGCTGGCGAGATCTAACACAATACTTTTCGCCCGCAGTGGTCCTTACCTGTACTTTAAGCGTAAGAACAGCTTATCCGTAGACATTGATGCAGAAAAGGTAAGCATGCTCATCCAGGCCACAGATCAGATGGCGGTCGCTTTTGGTGTGGGCTATGAAAACCTGATTGCATGCCACTGGATCAATATTCAGCACAGACATAATGCAGACATTTCAGATGAACGAGACAGGGCACATGTACGGGGTATTTTAAACCATATACCCTTCGTGTCGTTTTTATGTGATGCCCGCGTGAGGCTGAGTTTTAAGAAAAAGTACCTTAAATTCTGTTTAACGCGTGCCCTTTGAAAGAGCATCAGCCTGCCAGCGGCCGCTGAATTAATTGACGGTCACTGGCAAGCTGTCATTATCTCTGGCTGGAATTGCTGCCTTCAGCAGTCTGCAGCAGGGCATAGCTGATAAAAACAGAGAGACATATTGTCGTGACCGAAAGTGACTGTATCAATACGGTATCCGTCAGTCCGAAAATAACAAACGAAACCGGCAAAATGGTTATGGCTGAAGGGCGCCTCGTCAGAGGAACAATCAGCAGCACAAGATAAAAGACCAGAATTGATACTCCGCCGGCAATCCCCTGCAGTGACAGCGTTTCCAGAATGTCATCATGAAGGTGATACTGAACATTCTTGTAAGCTTCAGGATTTTTTCGCTCGTGATCGACAATAAACTGGCGGGCTTTTGACGTTCTCTCGTCTGGGCTTTGTCCCATCAGAGTCCAGCTGATACTGGCATCCCCTCCCTTCCAGATAGAAAAGCGTGCGCCAATCGACGTATCATTATTTGTATTGTAAGACCCAATCTCCGTGCGGATGCTGTCCAGTCTCTGCCATACAGACTGTGGCAACATGGTAAAGCCGGCGGCCATCAATACGACCAGAGGAATTAATGCGAATCTGATGAGCCGTGCATGCGTCAGGCAGAAGAATCCCAGATACAGTATGGGTAAGGTCAGCACTCCCGCCCGGGATTCAGTCAGGATAAGCAGCAACGTGTTGAGCAGGAAAGTAATGCTGAATATACAGATCCTGCCTCCTACGTGCTCCACGGCTCTATAGCCTGTGAAAAGCGTACATAAAGCCAAAGCCGTAATCAGATACGACACGGTGCCGGCTGAATCAGTCAGCAATTGTATCCGCAGCCCCGTCAGCAGATGCTCATGTACTGCAAATCCCGTTGTGGCAATGAGCCCCGCAAGCAGGATAGCAAACCCAATGAGTACAGCCCTTCGCGTAATGTAGTGCCGCCATGCGATAAAAAAATATGCCATCAAGCCAGAAATTATGAAGAGTTTCCCGCCTGTACGATAATTTGAAGTGATATCGCTGAACTGAGCATGTGAATACATCTCTCCCCACGTAAACCTGATCGTGCCGATCAACATCAGTGCAGCAGCTACAGCCAGAGCTACTCTGTCGAAAACAAAATTTCTCTGCTTAATATTTATGGCCATAAACAGCAACGATGCATAGCCGGCGAGGTATAACAGCTTTCGCGGATAGGCATCGACAAAAAGGGATGTTGAAAGGGCCGTGCAGATAACAATAAAAATAGCCTGATAAGCTAATCGGGCCGTAATAACGGGCCTCTTTTTAAGGTGCAACATCTTAGAAATACCTCATCTGGAAATACCGTAACCGCCAGTACACACCTCTGAGTAACTGGTGCGTCCGGAACATGGTCTTGTACATTTTTTTTGCCTGATGATGATTCAGAGGCAGATCGAATGAACGGGAGGCCACAGGGGAGTGGCGATATATTATTTGATAGTACTGGCAGACTTTCTGCTGATTCCATTGCTGCCATGGTTTATCAGCGCCTGCATAATGAATAATGCAGGTATCGGCTGGCACATCTTTTTTATAGCCGAGCACATTGTGAGTCAGCATTTCAATGTGATTAAATCGTCTGTCGACGTAACAAACTTTTCCCTCAAGAACGATGTTAAGTGCATCCTGGTCAAGATATTGCAAAGGCTTTTCTGCGTTAGTCAGTACCTGGAGTGCCTTTTCGCTGATGCCGATCTCATTCCATTTCTGGATGTTGATTAGCATCATACCCGCGTTGAAATAGACCGTGTTTTTCAGCCCAGCATTCTCTGCTAGGGCTCTCTGAAGATTGTCAATTTCTCCGACAACGAACGCCACAGCATCCGGATCCCTTTTGGCTAATAGCCATAAAGGATCGAGTGATTTGATACAGACCATATCAGCGTCGAGATAAAGCACATGATCGGCTTCCGGAACCAGTCGAGGCGCAAGCAGGCGATAATAGGTAGCGCGTGTAAACAACGCGGTTGTCGGAAGTGAACTGAACAGACCCTCGCCCGCATGGTGAACTGTTAACCCATGCTTTTTACCTGCCAGAACTTCAGAAAACCGGGCTGCATCACTTTCACCAAATTCTGAAGAAATGATATGAAAATGGTAAACGGAGTGGCCAGCCTGCTCTATGACCGACATCACCGTGATTAACGCATGAGAAATGAACTTGCTGTCTACACCGAAAAATATATGTCTGTTGCTAACCGAGTCCGTGATTACTCTGCTTCGTATAGCCTGAAGGTTAAGTTGCTCCATACCTGTCCAATATCATAATTAAGCTGGCAAGCGGTATCACTCTGCTAACCTTGACTGAGGGTCCTGCAATGATACCGTGATGCATACATTATCATTGACTACGCGCATAACAGATACCCCTGAATTCTCAATATGTTCTGTTACTAAGGTTTTAAGGAGGAGCTGCTTTCTCTGAGTATCGTACCCCTATGAGGCATTCAGGTGCAGGCTGCGCACTGCTAGACAGCCCCGATATCAGATTCGATATTCAGCCAGGACAGACTGCACTACTGTGCTTTTTTGAGATCGTGGTCAGCATGCAATGCTGTCTGAGGATTTTGAATAAATACCTCTGAGGGTATATGACCGACAACGAAGAAGCAGAGTTTAAGGATGTTTTGCTCATTATGATTAAGCGCTCCGTAGCCTGGTATCGTGAGCAGGACTTCAGCCACATGAACGATGACGTGCGGCCAGCACTGGAAAGTATATTCAGGCCGGGATACGGGTATGACCCCAGTGCCAGCGCCCAGATTGGCATTAATATGATGATGATTGGTCAGGTATGGCAGGATGAACGCTTCACGGCATTTGCCGACAGGGCTGCCCGGACGTCATGTAACAGGAAAACCATCGGTAAACTTCCCGGAAAAATTGCTCTTAGGCAGCTGCTGGACGAGGTCAGTGAAGTGCTCAGAGAGCCCGGGTTTTATGCGACTGAATAAATTAATTAAATCCGGCGCCATATGTTGCAGCACCGGATAACGGGGCATGGCCCGAACTTCATCCCGGAACTGCGGCAATCGCAATCTGTACGAAATTTGTACTCATCCGACTCCTGTCAATGGTAACCTGAGTTTTAGTCTTCTCAGGCAGCGGGCTGCCCGTCCTGATAAACCTGTTTCACTGTAAGCATGCATTCGTTATCGGATACGACTTCTGCAGGAGTTCTGATGAGAATTAGTGAAGATGAAACTGACCAGGAAATTTACCACGATGCCTGCTTCGCGGCCGGCATGTGCTGCATGAAGCTTGCCAGCGAGGGCGGAGAAATAAATCGTGAGCGGCTGGCCATCGAGCTGATGCGGCTGCTGGGCACTTTAATTGAGAAAAGAGAAGAGTGTCCCCCTTCTCTGCTCTTTGCCATTGAGCAGCTGCGCGGCGAACCGGACGAAGAAATGGGTCGGGAGTCAGACTGAAACGACTGGTACAGCGTATGCCTCCTGTGGCGCCGGCCGGTCAGCCATTATTCTCCATAACGGCCTCAATCAGCTCCCGGCCCTGATGGTGAATGTTACCCACCTTTCTGCTTACCGGATGCCAGGTAAACGCCTTTTCCGACAGGGCGGCGTCATGGGCAATTTCTTCTGCCCGCGAGGGCGTCGTCTCCGGGCTAAGCCACTCACGGACGGCGTCAGAGGAAAGCACCAGCGGGCGCCTGTCGTGAATATCAACCATGCCCCTGTTACTGGCCGACGTCACAATCACAAACCCTTCTTTTCCGTGGTCCTGCCCGTACGGCTGCCTGCCGATGGCCGCAAAAAACAGGGGCTGATTATCTTTATGATAAATGCAGAACGGCTGCTTCTTATCGCCTTCTTTCTTCCATTCGAACCAGGCGTCAGCGGGCACGATGGCGCGCCCGTGGTTCCACAGCGACTTAAACATCCGCCCGGTGGCCGCAGTTTCCCCGCGTGCGTTAATCAGCGGCTGTTTATCCCACCACTCCGGGCCATAGCCCCAGAAAACAGGGTCGAGGCGCAGGACGTCGTCCTGCTCGTTGAGGAGCAGCACGCGCGTGCCCGGCGCAACGTTAAACCGGCCGATGGGCTCAGGGTCGAACGTGATTTCGTCAGGTTTCAAACCGAGGGCGTCAAAATACTCATCACGGCTGCTGTACTGCGCAAATCTTCCACACATAGAGACCTCCCGCTGTTGCTGTAAGGATAGCGACATATACTGATATCAGACGCTTTAATTTGGTGCGCAGGTGCAGACAGGAGTTGCAGATGAATTACTATCAGAAGCTGAGTCAGCCCGCCGTCAGAGCGGAGATGGCGCATGACTGGCCGCCTGCCGCCTCGCAGTGGCAGACGCTGCTCAGACGGCCGGCAGCCCACCCCTGGCGACAGTGGATAATCGGGCGCGTAAAATACTGCAGGGCGCGCGCATGTGATATGCCCCCGCGACACTGAAGCCGGTTAAACAATGCATGCTCATTTTACCGCGGTTACCTGCTGTCAGAACGGAGACTGTCTATGGCCTTTCAGAGCCCGGCCCAGAATTACCGAGAGACGCGCCTCAACCTGGGTGACCTCGTCAGCCTCTCCCCTTATTCCACCTATCTGATGCGCAGCGACAGCGATTTTCCTGACGCCGGCATCGTGAAAGGTTCAGTGCTGGCCATCGACCGGGCGCTGGCCGCGACGCATGGCCAGCTCATTGTTGCCGAGGTGGAAGGCGAGCTCACACTGCGGCGCCTGCTGCTCAACCCCGTTCCCGCCCTGCAGGCGCCGGATGCGGATGAAACCGTCACGCTGATCGACGTGAGCCAGCCGCTGCCGGTCTGGGGCGTGGTGGCCTATGCCCTCACCGACGTGGCCGGGCTGGGATTCAGCGGACCCGCCGGAGAGTGACCATGTTTGCCCTTGCGGATGCCAACAACTTTTATGCCTCCTGCGAAACCGTGTTCCGTCCCGACCTGCGCGGCAGGCCCATCGTCGTCGTCTCTAACAACGACGGGTGTGTGATTGCCCGCTCGGCAGAGGCGAAGCGGATGGGCATTAAAATGGCCGCCCCGCTGTTTCAGAACGAGCGTTTCTTCCGCGAGAACGGCGTGCACGTGTTCAGCTCCAACTACGAGCTGTACGGTGACATGTCGGCGCGCATGATGGCCATACTGGGAGAAATGGCGGCGGGGCAGGAAGTCTATTCTATCGATGAGAGCTTTCTGGACGTGACCGGAATTGGCAGGCTGATCCCGCTGGATATGTTCGGGCAACAGATGCGTGCGCGCATCCAGCAGGAAACGGGGCTGATTATCGGCGTGGGCTTCGGGCCGACCAAGACACTGGCCAAGCTCGCCAACCATGCAGCCAAGAAGTGGACGAAGACGCACGGTGTGGTGGACCTGTCCGACCGGAACCGGCAGCGGAAGCTGCTGCAGCTGACTGACGTCAGCGACGTCTGGGGCATCGGGCGACGCATCAGCGTGCGCATGAACCAGCTGGGCATCAGCACGGCCCTGCAGCTGGCCGACAGCAACGTCAGCATGATACGGAAGAACTTTGACGTCATAATCGAGCGCACCGTGCGGGAACTGAACGGAGAGTCCTGCCTGGCGCTTGAGGACGCGCCGCCGCCGAAGCAGCAGATAGTGAACTCGCGCTCCTTCGGGCAGCGCGTCACGCATCTGGAGGACATGCAGCAGGCGGTGGTGCTTTACGCCACGAGTGCGGCGGAGAAGCTCAGGGAGCAGTACTCGCGCTGCCGCCACATCAGCGTATCGATAGCCACCGGCCGACACGGGGATGAACCGCAGTACTCGAACACCGCATCGTGCATCTGCGACTACCCGACGAACGATACGCGGGACATCATTGACTCAGCCCTGCGGGGACTGAGCACCATCTGGCGTGACGGATACAGGTACGCGAAGGCCGGCGTCATGCTGGGTGATTTTTATCACTCTGGCGTGGCGCAGTTCGACATGTTCAGCGAGCAGCTGCCGCGCGCCAACGCTGACGCACTGATGGCGGCGCTGGACGGCATCAACCGTTCGGGCCGGGGAAAGGTATGGTTTGCGGGCCAGGGGGCTCAGGACAGCAGCTGGCAGATGAAGCGTGAGATGTTGTCACCTCGCTACACAACGAGGCTACGGGACATTCCAGTGGTCCGTGGCTAGTCATGATATGCTTCCCCGCTGCTGGCAGCGGGGAATTAAACTCCTTGAGGAAAATTACTCGGTAATACAAACCACTGGCTTCAATTAAGTACCTAGATAGATTTCATCTATTCAATGCTCTAATGGGATTTTTATCATTGGCGCTGTTGTCAGTGAAAGGATTATTATCTTCAGGAAGAGCCACCACGCATAAACCACAGCTGTACTGTTTGCAGCTCCGTCACTGAGAAGTCCGTGAGCCACGCAGTTTCTGAGGTTTGCCCCAAGGGATTCAGTGAAAAGCGCGCGGATATTAAAATGCATATCTTCGTCGAAAATTTCATACGTCTCTGGCTTCTGCATCAGTGAGCCCAGCCCGATTTCTTCCTCAGTACCATCAGGTTCCACTTTACTGGTCCTCACCCCTGATTTCTTAAGAAGAGTCCTGACCAGGTATTCAACCTGCGGTGCCAGAATGTGAATGCACTCGGCAAAGCGGTATTCGAAGCCCAGAAATAAAGCTCTGGCGGTCAGTTCTACCCGGTCGCGGTCAATCAGAGGCGAATGCTGGCACAGCTCTTTGAAAAGAGGCAGGGTAAAATTGTATTCCTGCAGAAGCCGGTTAAGGGACGGAAGGATGTGACCTGCAACCGCTACCTGCAGAGAAAAGTCATACGAACGCAGCCTCTCATAATCTTGTTTACCCGGGCCCTCCCCGTTTCTGCCTGAGCGCCCGACCACGCGGCCGTCAGATGATAGATGCACCGCGCCAAAGAGGTCGGCAATGCTGATTTCACGTTCTGAATTATTTTCGTCCAGGCTCTTTACGCTGATGATACTAAAACCGGTAAAAAACAGGCAGCTCGTAAATATATCTTTCTTGTCTCTTACATGCCTGACCGAATGTTCGACAATGTCGGAAATGTCTACTGAAGGTAGCGAAAAGGTCTGCATGTCATCCAGTGAAAGTTCCCCGTGCCTTCTCAGGCGCTTCTGGCACTCCTCAATTTTTTGATCAGCGAAAAATACTGCCCGCGACTTGCCCGGTATAAGCCGGTATCTCTGCAATGCACGCTCATACAGTCCACTGGCAATCATGTTTCCCTGGCTTTCCGACTCACCACGCATTTCTGCTTCCTCAAAGAGACACTCTGCACTTTCAAACAGAGCCTGCAGGCTTTCAGCTCCATTCTTCAGAGAGTTGTAGATCTCATGGGCCATATAATAAAACCGCTCAGCAGGGTAAAAATCATTATTACTTCTTCGTTCTTTTGCAGCTGTCAGGATTAACTCTACATTTCTTTCTGTATAACTTCGACCTACCGCATACTCATACATAAAATAAATGAGGTTAAAACTAATTCCCGGGGATGAAATCGTATGGCTGTCAATATAGCTCTGCATTGACTCCTCAATTCTTGCTAACTTTTCATCTTTATGAAACGTTCTGCAGAGTGTAAGGGCGCGGACCCAGTGATTTCGCTGGTCAAAATGCCATTTCTCCTCAGATAGCGGCGTCAGAAGGTATCCATCAATTATCCCGTCAACGAGCTGCCAGCGCCTCGGCGTATCCAGATAAAGCGATATTTCTGCAATTCTGCTCTTTAACAGGCCCGTACCGATAGCGTAAAAAATCCTGTCTAATAACTGGCGATCATCTCCGGAAAGATCCTCGGGTGAAACTGACCTCTCGTCCTGCAGCCTTACAGAAGGGATGATAGGCACATTGTAACTCTCTGGTGCCATTGCCATGTGGCAGATAAAGGCAAGCACTCTGAAGGCACCTGCAAGTTCTGCATTGTTCTCTTCAGAAAACGCATGCTCTTTATGTGCAAAAAGCATGTGCATATCAGAGTACCGGTTTCCCTGCTTTTCCGCAGACAGGCGCTCTGCAGCCTCTGTTTCAGCCAGTAAGGTGTTAAAATTATCTTCCGTCATAAAGCTGACCTCATTGTTAATCGCGGTGATAAACCAGTTGTGAATGCGGCTTCGGTCTGGTATGTGCAAAAAAAAGGACACTTTTTTATAATTTATTCTGTAGGCGTGAAGACAGGGCGTGAGCTTAATTATTTTCTTTGCGACCGCTTTATGCACTGCTCTATGACATAGTCGGCAAATGAAATCCTAACGTGCTGCGGGTTTGTTTTTGGCCTTTGCAGGAGATATATAATATATTCCTCATAATCTGAAGCAGTCCATCACAGAATGGTCGCTTTTTTCAATTATTCCGCCAGTTTGTGTTAAGGATAAATACATGTCTGATGAAAGAATTATTACCTGTTCTCATTGCCGCAGCGACATTCCCTACGGCGCTAACGTGTGCAAAGGTTGCCGGGCAGAGATCAAATATGGTACGCCTGGGTTCTTCATGCTGCTGGGCTTTCTGATGCCTGCCGGAGTCGGGTATTTCATTGCAAAATACCTGGTGACATCGCTGGGCTTCGGTGAAAATGCTGGCCTGATTGTCTGGGGAATAATAGCGGCGGGCGGCTGGTACGGTGCGTTCAAAATATGTCGCGCCTGTTTCGGAGATTATGTGTCGTTCACCCGCCTGAAAAATCAGTAGCGCCACTGCCTGTCACATCCTTATAAACAGATGCAGGGAGTAATGTAATGGAACTGTTTCACGGTACCCGTCAGCGGTTTGACCGGTTTGATGTTGCATTTATGGGAACCGGAGATTCAGGGGGCATTCCTGCCTGCTGGTTCACCGATGATTTTGAGGGGGGCGCTTAACCATGCTGTCGGATACAACAGAAATCCCGGTGTGCCCTTCGTTTACAGGTGTGAACTCACCAGCCATGCAATTATGGCTGATCATGGTGTCAAGCCAAGCAGATTTTGCCACCCGTCTGTCGATTACACTGCTGGGATCGGGCAGGGACTGGCATCATCTTTACCTGCCTGAATATATCAGGATAGGAAGGGGGCTGGTCTATAAAGGCAGAAGGAAAGCTTCGCCAGATGAAACTATCCGCTGGTACAAGGAATGTGGCATTCACGGCATTCATGACTAGGAAGAATCCTACACTGATATGTACCTCATAGGTTGCTAAGCCTCTTGGGTTATAGATGTCATCAATACTGTCTCTGAGAGTAACAGTGTTACCTGCAGGAAATTAAGCTTTGTGACAGATATTCTAAGCAGCTTATAATTCTGAATATTCATCCAGTTTCCCGTCTGACTGGTCCATTTACTTGCTATGTTGTGAACATCTCCGGTTGTATTCAGGAGGGCTGTAATTATATTACACATCAGCAGTTACCATCCAGCTGAAGGATAAAAATGAGACTCTTTACGGATTTGAAAATGAAATGCAGCGAAATAATCTCTGGCAGAAAAGATACAGCTGTACCTGAGAACAGTACTGAACAGGTCTACGATGCACTGACCCCGGTGATAATAAAAGATGACCGTACCGAAGAGTACTTTACCGCCCTAGATTATGCCTTTTCAGAAAATCAGGTAAGAAACATTGCCGTCACCGGCCCCTACGGGGCGGGGAAAAGTACGGTGATACTTTCTTATCTTGATGAACGGAAAGAAAAAAATTTTATCAGCGTGTCTCTTGCCGATTTTTCCCTTTCAGGAAAGGACCTGGTACCGCCAAAGAATTCAGAAATTGAGCTGAGTATCCTTCAGCAAATCCTTTATAAGGAAGACAAGTCGTCCCTTCCCGACTCACGTATCGACAGGATACAGAAAAGAGACAAAAAACATATCTTTGGCATCTTTTTTTCCTCTCTCAGCATAGTATTGCCGCTTTTTTTATTCAGCCTGTCAGTCATGCCACAAAAAATATTGTCTTATTTCGGCACGGATGAGAAGACGCTTGCTTATGTAGAGAATGCGTTTCCGGGCCGGTTAGTGATCAGTATGATACTGGCTTTAGCTTCCCTTTTTTTTACTGTCAGGGTGGCCTCTAAAGCGGGCTTTTTCGACAAAAAACTGAAGCTGAACAAAATAGCCTTTCTACAGGCAAGCGCTGACGTTTCCGCGCAGGAATCCTCCTCACTGCTAAACAACTGCCTCGACGAAATCGTCTACTTCTTTTCCCGTTCCAGAAGCAAAGTAGTCGTGTTTGAGGACCTTGACAGGCTGGGGAATTCGGAGATTTTTGTGAAGTTAAGGGAGATAAATCAGATAATAAACAATAATAACAAAAATGAGCCGATTAGATTTATCTATGCTTGCCGTGATGATATTTTTCTTGGCTCTGATGTACGAACCAAGTTTTTTGACTTCATTTTGCCCGTCGTTCCTGTTCTCGACAGCCGGAATGCTTACACCCACCTTAGAAACAAACTGAATGGCTTTCCTGTCAGAGACAATGTTCTTCTCAAGCAGACTTCTCTGTATATTTCTGACATGCGCTCTCTTAAAAACATAGCCAACGAGTACAATGTCTTCAGGCGGGTGGTTGAAGAAAATAAAAATGAAGCGAAGATTTTTTCTGTCATTTTCTACAAGAACGTCTACGCCCAAGATTATAACCTGACCGACAAGAAGTCAGGGGTGCTGTTTTCATATATAAAGGATTACAGGTTAAGAAATCTCCATGTTCACTATTTCAACTCGCTGGATGAAAAAAAAGCAGAACTGGAGGAGAAAGCCCAAAGACTTGAAAAAGAAAGCGCTTCGTCAGCTGCCGACGTCAGAAAGGAAATTATCTGCAGATACATTTCTGAAGCATTATGGCCCGTTCTTTATTTTTGTAAGTCACAGCATGGTCGCTCTCATAGTGCTGCTTTCACTCCAGAACAGTTATGGAGCGATGAAATTACTTTCTTGAATTTTTTTAATGGCAGCAGTAACTGTTATATAGGCTATGATGCCCATCGCCCTAATGCATATAACCCTACATACAAATGTTTTGAAGTTGATATCAGTGATGTAGAAAATGAATACAAAAAAAGAGCAGAGCTGGTTTTTTCAGACCGAAGGCAGCAATACCAGAACGCCGTATCGGATCTAGATGATGTGAATGAAAAAATACGTATACGCAATTCCATCACGCTCGCAGAATTAACTACGTTGATCGGTGAAAAAAGATTTACCCAAATAGCCGAAGGCTACATAGAAAAGTTCAGCAGCCAGGATATCCTTGACGGGAAACAGCTCGATACCCTGCGAACGGGCTTCCTCCGTGGAGGCTTTGAAGTTCTGTACTACCTGTTGACCAACGGCTACATCATGCAGGATTACATGATGTTCAGATCAATCTTTCAGGAAGGAACAATTTCAGTAAACGATAACGACTACATCAAAGCAGTGGGACGCTTTACCGGGTGCAAAGAAGTAAATGACAGCTTTTCTCTGGACAGTGAAAAAGATGTGATTTCCGAACTGGCAGACCAGTACTATATATATCGTGAAGGCGCCCTGCATCATCAGATCGTCACCTACCTGATGAAGATACCCACTGAGATAAATGCAGGTTTTCTCTCAGCTATGATTTCTAAATTATTTGAAAAGAAGCCGAGCGAAATTATGTCAGTGTTCGACGTTCTGGCGTCCAAATTTATTCACGGTGATTCCTTTAAGGATTTCATTGTTTATTCTCTGGATAAAAACGGATATCTGGACAAAATGCTGTCTTTTCTTCAGTCAACGGAGCCTACACCAATACAGACCAAAATCATCATAAATATGATTGCATTTGTTAATCCGGTTATTTCCAATAACAAGGTAAGTTACAGAAAATTTGTTAGAGAGCAAGGATACAGTCTGCTATCCCGCCTTGATGAAAATACGTTTCAGCCCTTTATGGATAACATCAGGGAACTCGGTGTAATTTACAGTGACGTTAAACTGCCGGATACCGATACTGAGGCACGTGCTTTGAGTTATATCGCGGAACACTGTATGTACCGCTTTGATAAAGCCAACTTCAGGACTGTGGTCGCGGGTCTGCTCGCAAAGGATAACGTATCCTGTGAGGATGCCGATGCCCTCCCGCTTTCTCTCGTAATGGACAATGACTTATCGCAGGTGAAATCCCTCATTGATTCGAACATTGATGTTTTCGTCAGTGAAATGTTTATTGGTTCAGATGAGAACAGCTCAGTGATTGTCAGCATGCTCCTTCATGACACACTGTCTGATGAGGCAAAAACGGATATTTTGGAACAAATGCAGTTTTCCGTGCCTGACCTGCATTCGTTCGGCGAAGACTTTATCCAGACAGATGAGGTGCGGTCCTGGCGGGACCTGTTTTTCCTGCACGACCACGTGGAGCCTCGCTGGATGCCACTGCTAGAGTATATTCATCAGGAGTGTGACCAGGTTGTTCTGACCGGCTACATTAACAGGCACGCTGAAGTTCTCGGCATCCAGCAGGTCGCATTTACCGGCGACGGGGATGAAAAACAGTTATATGAACGAGTTATCTGCGATGACGATCTGAGCGACGAAGCGTATAAAGCAGTACTGCCTGCCCTGCCGGTAAGTATGGATTTATGGGATCAGAATCTGAGTTCCAAGAATGTCAGCCGTATGATATTTAATAACAAAATCAGTCTGGGGACTGAGTCGTTTTCAAAAGTCACAGAGCGGTTAGGCACACTAACCAACGACTACGTGTGCGAAACTTTATTGTTCTGGTTTACGCAGTTCAGGGAGGAATTTCTGACTAATTCAGAACACTATCTGAATACTGATAATGATCCTACTTACCATGAATATATGCTGGTCTTAGTATGTCGTTCTGCTGACTTTAGTGTAGCTGAGAAAGCCGGCCTTGTATTACATGGCTACGAGAACTTCGGCGAGGAAGGCTTGGATATTTTGGGGTTATCCGATGAGATCATTAAAAATATGATTCGAAAGGCAGGCAATGACGACCTGAAAATAAGCCTGATACTGAGGCTGTTAAAAACGGGTAACCTCACTATGAAAGACATGTCTTCCCTTGTGAACGAACTCAGTGAAACCGAATACAGAAAAGTATTTTCCCAGAAAACGGCGACTCTCACTCTGAACAACAGTACCGAGGCCGAAGCTTTACTCGGAGCTCTGCATAACTATGGCTTTATCACCGGATGGTCAGTCAGGAGTGAAGGCAAGTATTTCGTCACCTGCAGGCGGTCTTTTGAGGAAGACGAGTAAAATCTACAGCGATTTTTTACAAAGTGGGATTTGGTTACCTTTCCAGCTGTAATAATAATTAAAGACATTGTTTATTCGGTTAGTTCCAAATAAGTCAGGGTGCGGGATTTCTGCATCAATACCAAAGAAACAGCTCAATGCGTGTTTTTTTGATTTTTGCAGTTTTCCTGCATTATTCACTGCAACCGGCTTACATAACTTATGTACTTTTCCTGGGATCCGGAAAGTCCCACTTCCGGAAAAGGGTGGAACCGGATCTTTACCGGCAGGCGGCTATTTTTCGCCCGAAATACTACATATAGTGGCTTAATCAGCTGCCCGGGGCACAACATGCGGGAGGCATCAGGGACGTACCGGCAGGAAACCTGCGGCTGACCCGCCGCAGCGGGCGCGCCACGCTTCCGGGAAAGTACGGTATGCGGAAGAAAGCGGATCACTGCGACACGACGTTCAGGTAGTTTAACTTTGTGGTTATATGCCCGCTCACTGTTATCCATAAAATGATAAGGTCAGGTTTTTTTTATTCCGACCAGAACCTAAGTTAGCGCCTTAAGTGCGCAGAAAAGCCCCTACCACTTCATGCCGGTGATAACAGCGCCTTTGCTTCTGGCAATCTCTGACACATAAGCCAGCCTGGTCCCTAAACTTATCAATATTCCGGAGAGTGTTGGTATATTAGGTTGCATTTAATAGTTTTTTTTTAAATCTGCGATAAAGGAATTACGGTGAATTTGAATACGAACGATTACGAGCGCGAGTTTAATAATGCAATTGAGAGAACGGATTCGTGGGGAATGTGTGCGCCTTATTTCCGAACGCATCCTCGCAGAGTCACTGAAGAGAATGGTAACGAAATAAGCCAGTATATTCAGTCCGCTCTCGGAAGATTCTCTGCAGAACAGATCTCACGTCAGTGCATTGCTGTGGCCTTTTTTATGAAGGAAGAACTCGAATCTCTTCTGAATACCTCACTGATGTATACGCTGGGGTACGTTGAATTTAACAAGCGCAATGTTTTTTACACCCCCGAGGCTGAACTCAAGGCTATGTTGTCCAATACCCTGACGCAGGGGGCCGTCAATCTCCATGCCTGGTTAACCACTCCTTCTTATGAAATCATCGATCCGACTTTCTGGACGACATACGGCGTCGTCAATAATGATCCAGAATGTATCGGTTCAGTTATGATGCAGCATTACTCCCTCTTTAATCAGCACCTTATTCATCACCCGCAAATCGTTGGGGAGGAGTATCTTTATGGTATCGGAGGAATTATTGAACTGGACTAATGACCGTATGGGTAACCGGTACTGGTTGATAAGAGGCGATAAAAGATAGGTAGGGCTGTGTATTCCACGTGTAATACATTTGTATTCATTTATGGCTTGACGCTCCCGTGATAAAGAGTGTAACTTAACTACAAATGTAATACTTTTGACTTACACACACGGAGCTAGATATGGCTGAAAATCAGGATAAGCAGGGCGCGTTTGTTATCGCCGCAATGAGCAACAAAGGCGGTCCCGGTAAGACATCTTCCACTACTAACACGGCGGTGGCGCTTGCTCTGATGGGGAAGCGCGTGCTGGTTGTGGACGGAGACCAGCAGGCGAATGCGACTGAGGTGCTGGCGAACGGGAAGAAAGAGTATGCACTGTACGGGAATACGGTCTGTGACCTGTACAATAACCAGAAGTTTGACGTGCGTGAGGCTATCATACCGGCAAAAAACGGCGACCAGGACATTCCTAACCTCTTCCTGATCCCGTCAGACCCGTCGTTCGAACGCGTCATGGAAAACTGCATGGCGCGGCCGCATCGTGAAAAAATCCTGATGCGCCACCTCAAACCCGTGATGGCCGAGTTCGACTTCATTTTTGTCGACTGCTCTCCGGCGCTCAACCTGTCCGCCTCAAATGCCGCGTTCATGGCGGATCACGTGCTCATACCGATTGACGGTGGCTCATTCTCCGTCACGGGCGCGCAGACGGTGCTGAATTATCTGGATGAGATTAAGGAAGAAGAGTTCACTCATTACAGCCTGTTCAGAAACGAGTACAACAGCACCAAAAAGGTCATGAATAACTTCCTGCAAAGCGAGCTCGAAAGAATTGATCGCTTCCGGAACCACGTGCTGAAAACACGCATCCGTACCGATGAAAAGGTCGCGCAGGCTCAGGTCATATTCAAACCGGTGTATTTCTATGACCGTAACGCGCTCGTTATCAATGATTACAAATCAATGGCTAAAGAGATGATGTCTCTGAAAGAAGGAACACAGTAATGGCCGGAAAAATTCTACAGCGCCCGCAGGTTGAGAAACCGGCGGTTGTGAAAGCAGATCAGGACACGCGTCTCAGCAACGTGCGGGTCAAACGCAACAGAACAACCAGCGAAGCGCCAAAGACAGTGCGCCTGACGGCGGAAGAAAAAATGCTGTGTTCAAAACTGACTGAAGCGGTACAGGATCTGGCACCCAGCAAAACCATCACGGATTCAACCATCCTCCGCGCCGCGTTACACCTTGCTAATCAGATGGGGCCTGAGAAGCTGGTCAAGATGGTAAAAGAGTATCTGTGAGGGCTTCTGGCCGGAAGCGCATATGAAAAGGCTCCGGCCAGGTACAAGCTGAATGACTAATTACCGGAAAGGTTAACGACATCGTGAATTTAGGGCCTGTTAAAACCTGTACATTTACTTACCTGACAGTGTCATTCCTGTCATGTTTTGTGCGTTGAAATAGGTGATTTCACGTGCCCTCTTTCCGTCTTTTATTTCCTGCATAAACACATTTTCGCCGTACACCTTCAGCAGGGCATATTGCTTCCCATTCAGGGTGTACGTATCAAACGATGCATCCGCTGCAAATGAGTTCCCGTAAATAACGAACGTAGTGCTAACCAGAACAACCGCGATTGAATAGCGGATCAAGGTGGCATAATGCCTGCTCATTTTCGATTCAGGCTCGTCAGATTTTTCAGGCGGGGTAATTTGATAGAAATAGAGTCCGCCAAGAAAAAGACTCAGCCCGGCATTCCCCCATGTATGCTCCATAAAATAAAACAGCACGGCAGCGTATGCCAGCCAGCAGTAAAAGGGAGACAAAGCATGAAACCCTTTAAATTGCTTTCTTTCTCCGGTGATCATGATTGTCAGAGTAATGGCGGCCACAGGAAAGATAAAAATCAGACAATACATCACGTCGTTAGCAATAGTCGGTATTGATATTTCGATATAATCCAGCGGAATATTGAGTCGTGTGCAGTAACCACGCTCAAAGAAATAGACCGAGGTATAAAGCAGCATGGTGCCGGCCGCTACGGCCAGCCCTTCCTTTCTGAGCAGTTTTTGCAGCATGTAAATAACCATCCTTTTGGCGGAACAACGCGGTTGCGTTTTACTGTACCAGCTCAGTCTTAGGTCATCATCTTTCAACATTAGCTGAATATGTGACAGGGTCACGCAAAAAGTCATTACTTTTTGTAGCGTGTAACAAAACAGGCATACGGTTACCCTCCCTTCCCTGCCCCGCCTTTCCGGCTCCAGCCCTTACCCAGCAAGGCCTGCGAGGCTCTTCTGCGAATTTATCCCGTCCGATCGGTGCCGGGTCCGCGTTTTTCCTGCGTAACAGATACCGGAATATTCAGGGTTTTGTTACCCTGCCCTTTTCACATCCGCGATTTATTCCGGTGGCGCACCCGCAGGCCAGGGGGCAGAATAGGCGTCAGAAGGCAGATCGACGGATTTTGAAATCTGACGGGGTTTTCCCCTGCCAGATGAAAAGAATTCGCCCAGCGCGCCGCTGTATTACTCATGTAATACATTTAAGAGCGGCACCGACCGTCTCTGATGAGGAAGGTAACCATGACGATTGCGGTGAATGACATACCGGCCTTAACGCCGGGCGGGCTCACGCTCACGCCGGCAGAGAGACTGACGCTCGGGCAGAACGGCGTGCTGACAGTCGCGCAGCGGGACGGGAGCACGCTGGTGATCTGGCTGGACGGCGGCGGCAGGCTGTACGAACAGTATTACCCTGCCGCGGCAGCGGCGGCACTTGACCGGTGGCGCGATGAGTATCCTGAGGACGTCAGCCGCTTTCAGGCAGGTGACAAACCGGAGCGAGACGACGGATTCAAGCCCTGAACAACGAGGCTTTCGTGGCTGTTGTGAATGACAACTGTATTACATTTGTCATTCATATTCGGGGCGCCGCTTTAATGAATAGATTACGATAACACTACCTTTGAGTTTCATATGTATGTCACAGGTAATACAGGAGTAATACAAATGACTGTCAGGAGTAGTTCATGCTGATGTCCGCGTCAGGTTCCACCGGCGTGGCTGCGCAGAGCTGGGAAACGGCGCTGGCCCTGCGCGGCATGGCGCTGCTGCAGCCCGACCTGCCGAAGTACCTGCTGGCGCCTGAGGTGGCCGTGCTGCTCAGCTGCTTTGACGATGAACGCCAGCGCATGCTGTTTGCGTTTCTGTGGAACACAGGCGCGCGCATTACCGAGGCGCTGATGGTCACGCCGGAAGATCTGGAGCTGGACGGTCCGCGCCCGTTCGTCCGCCTGCGGACGCTCAAGCAGCGCAGCCGGGGCAGGGGGCGCCCGGCAAGGGACGAGAAGGTCGCACGCGTGGTGCCGCTGCTCGATGGCGCATTCGTCCGGGAGCTGCGCCGCTACCTCGCCACGTTCCGGACAGGCCGGCGCACGCCGCTGTTTGCGGTGACGCGCAAAACGGCCTGGACCTGGCTGCAGCAGGCGCTTGACCGGGCTGACGCGGCCGGTATCGGGTTTGCGGTTGAGCCCGTTTCTCCCCGCACGCTCAGGCACAGCTTTGCAATGCACCTGTTCCTGAACCACGTGCCGCCCAAGGTGGTACAGACCTACATGGGCCACGAGCGCTATGAGAGCACCGAGCAGTATCTGAAAGTGTTTGCTCTGGACGTGGCCCCGCAGCTCGGGATCCACTTCAGCCTTGACGCCGAGTCGTTCCGGCTGATGCTGCAGAAAAAAAACTGAATGTCTGGCATGCGGGTGTATCACACGCCTGTTATGCGCAACCCCTACTGGGTTATTTTAACTATATGTTTTATCGCTGGATTTAATTTTGCGGTTTCTCTTTTCAGATGCTAAATTTACGTCAACCCCATTTTTACTGATGATCACCCGCTTCGATCCTGCATCTGGCGGCGAAAACGCATCATTTTCTGAATAAGGTACGGTGAGATGATTACCCATTCACCCTTTACGGTTGAAAGCCAGACTGACTTAGTTGGTCACTTTGCCGTGGCCGGTATTAAGGGTAACTTTGAGGTCCGTAAACTTCGTTCCCGTCGCGAACGTCCGCGTATTATGGTCTTCCGTCAGGACTGGCAGCGTGCAAAACCCGGCGATGCGGTCCCACCCGTTGCAGTCATTCAGATTGAGAAAAACGGCGTCAACAAGCTGACTGTGCAGACGGGTGAATGGTCAGATCTCAGAGACTGTCAGTTTAACTTCACTGAGCAGGCGCTAGAGATTTTCAGAACCAGCGTCCGTCACGCTAATTAATCTCGTCCGTGTCCCCTCATCTCATTGACGATCATCATAAACTGCTGCAGGCCCCCCCTGCGCCATCCGATGCCGCCTTTCGCCACCTGACTGCTCTCCCTTCCGTAACCGACTCAGATGGTGACATCTATTCTGTCGAACTGGTCGACGACGGCGGAGCAATGGCCGATGTTTATGTTCGTTCATGCACCACCGGCGACATGGCTGCGAATCTTCTGCTAACTTTCGACCTGCGCTTTCCCGCAGATTATCCCGGACGGGTGCCTCAGGTTAAGTCTGTGTTTGTGGATGAAGATTACCGGCTGCAGAAAATCAGCTTGGCAGTTTATAAACGTCTGACTGAACACTATGGTGTTCTGGCGAGCGATACCGATCAGACTCTGGGGGGGATGCTTTTATGGGCAATGGGGCTTGCCAGAGACGCCACACTGCTCATCACCGTTATGTCCGTGACGGGGAATACAGCTACCCCTCGTAAGCTTAACGGCGTTACGCAGTGCTATCAGGGCAATCACAATGACCTGCTTGCGGCGGGTTCAGGCATATGGGATACCACTCCCGGGCATCTTCTCAACGTGGATCTTACCCGGCTGGGATTCAGGCCGGCCGGACGTCTCGCTGAAGAACTTATTTTGTCAGCCCGGAAGCAAAACTGAACCTGATGCTGAATATATTTGTAGTTCAAATGAACTACCTGAAAGCTAATTTATAATTACAAGTGTAATTCATTTGTATTACATTTTATCGTTTAACTACCTGATTATTTTGTCCAGTGTCCATTCGTAAACTGACTTCGTGTATTTGTAAATCTCATCGATAGCCTCCAGCGCTTCCTGTTGAGTAATGTTGCGTTCAAGCCCCTCGTCAGTTTTTCCATTGCGATGAACGATATCGTGACGCATGTTCACAACACGAATCATGTTCCCCGTCATCTGGCGAACTTCATCCGAAGCTTTATCATTGAGCACCGCTTCATAAAGAGACTTCACAACCGGAACATTATGAAAGAGTTTTTCTTTAAGACACTTCAGGATTTCTGCAATGATATGTTCACGTATATCAATCGTCAGGAGGGATGACAGAGGCACGGTGAGCGCACTCAGACCTTTCAGATGCGTGAGCGATTGCGTCATGTGATACTCAGAAGATATAGCCACTGCCATCAGCAGGTCCTGAAGGAAGACCTCCATTAATGTCACAGCATAGGATATTCTCATTTTCTGCATCATCGGGTTATCTTCGTTCCCATGCCAGTGTCTGAGAGACATCAGCTGCGGTAAGAAAATGGCGTAGATTTCGTTAAACTCGCGCAGCGCAAGTCGTTTTATTTCCTCGGGATCGTACCAGTCATACTCTTCCTGTTTGGTTTTAATCAGCATTGCCAGGTCATAGTCATCCATTGCTTCCTTCCATTCTGCGGTATCCATGTCTTCTTCGGTCAGACCATGATTTTCCTCTATCCAGTCGCGGGCTGATTGTCCCATTTCCCATTCAAGCAGTTCATTTTTAACCAATCCCACTAACGCCACCTCAGAAGTAATTAAAGTTTATATATTTATTATGTATTACATAAGTCGTACATTTTTGCCATCATCACCTTACGTGAGCTACCGGAATATCTTTCCATCTGGTCGTCCATGCCGGACTGAGCATCTCCCGCTTCATCTTCCATTCAGTGCTGACGCCCTGACCCGCAAACCACAGGTTACCGAGTCCGGACTGGTTGATGCCGTCCAGCACCTTCATCAGCTGCGCACTGTTCGGACGCGGTCCGTCCTCATCAAACAGGCTCAGCTGGCTGACTCCGTTCGGAGTGAAGTCATCGAGCATGATGCCGGCTTTCATGTAGCGCCTTCCCTCCAGCCAGATACGGTCCAGGCTGCGCATGGCCACTTCAATAACGTCACGGGTGTCCTGAGTGGGCACTTTCAGGTTCTCACCGGCGCTGTTGCCATAAAACACCTCGCCGGGGGCGTGAGGCG
Organism: Pantoea sp. JGM49; assembly: GCF_018257655.1. NCBI lineage: Bacteria > Pseudomonadati > Pseudomonadota > Gammaproteobacteria > Enterobacterales > Erwiniaceae > Pantoea > Pantoea sp. JGM49. The sequence continues at coordinate 87,494 of NZ_JAERJM010000015.1, forward strand.
ACGTGCGGATAAAGATGCCCACACGGCGGCAGAACTGGCGTTCACCGCGCAGCTTTTCAGACGCGCGCGTCGCGTACTGGCAGAGCGCCTGCTGCATGGCCACTTTTGACGTGATGCGCTCGCCAAACGATCGCGAGCAGACGATCTGCTGTTTCGCCGGCGCAAACTCTTCCAGCGGAATGCAGGACTCGCCGTTCAGCTCCCGCACCGTGCGCTCCAGCACCACGCTGAAGTTTTTCCGGATGAGGGCAGGGTGAGCGCGCGACAGCTGCAGGGCATTTTCAATGCCCATGATATTCAGCTTCTTTGCGATGCGCCTGCCGACGCCCCAGATTTCCTCCACCGGCTGATTCTGCAGGAGCGTGGCGGTACGCTTCGGGTTGCCTGGCGTCAGGGCCAGCACGCCCTTAAACTGCTTCCACTCTTTGCTGGCCCACTGCGCGCTTTTGGCCAGCGTTTTGGTCGGACCCATGCCCACGCCGACTGTCAGTCCGGTTGTGGCCAGCACATGCGCGCGCAGGCGCCGCCCGAAGTGCTCAAAGTCTTCGCAGCCATCAATGCCAGTTATATCGAGGAACATCTCGTCTATCGAATACTGCTCGACCTTTGGCGTCAGCTCCTCGAGGGCCGTCATGACCCTCTGCGACATAGAATGGTATAAGGCGTAATTTGAGCTAAATACATGTATTTTCTCAGAATAACCTTCATTTTTTATCTGAAACCACGGCGCGCCCATTTTAATGCCCAGCAGCTTTGCGCCCGCTGAGCGGGCAATCACGCAGCCGTCGTTGTTGCTGAGCACCACCACCGGCTTACCGCGCAGGTCCGGGCGAAACAGCGCCTCGCAGCTGGCGTAAAACGAGTTGACGTCGGCCAGTCCGAACATGGGCATGGTTACCTCCGGCGCGCGCGCGTGCTATTGAAGAACCAGGTGACCACGCCGAGCAGCTGCAGCTCCTCCGGGTAAATGGTGGAGTAGGCCGGATTCATGGGTAGCAGGGCGAGGCGGGGGTGCAGCTGCAGGCGTTTGACCGTGAATTCCCCGTTAACCTCGGCAATCACGACATCGCCGTGCGATGCTTCCTCAGCCCGGTCAACCACCATGACGTCGCCGTCATACAGCCCCAGTCCTTCCATGCTGCTGCCGCTGGCGCGCACAAAGAAGGTTGAGGCGCGCCGGCGGATGCAGAGTTCATTCAGGTCAAGTTCAGACTCGACGTAGTCCTGTGCCGGAGAGGGAAAACCGGCGGCGCAGGGATCCGCAAACAGCGGCACCCGTACGCGCGGTGTGAAGATGGGGGGCCAGAGCAGCATCAGGCCGGAGCTGTACACGGCGGGTTTCACGGCTGTGACCCTTTACTGATGGCGGCCTGCAGCACTGAACTCAACATGATATGACACATAATTCCTCCTCTTAATAACACTGTTTATATGTACAGTATTATTGAGGTCAGTTTCTGTGACAAGTCAGTCTTTGTAATGAACCGGACCTGTTCCACTCAGGATACTGAGAGATAATGAATTATTTTCGTTATCCTGACAGTGTTAAGCGCAGCGCTGGAATATAATGCAGAAGCAACAGGTGTCAGGATGACGCCGCACTGGTATCAGATGGCCCGGATTAATTCCGGGCCTTTCTGTTTCTGCTGTCTGACAGCAGTACTTAACATTCTGTTAATACCCTCATTATCACCTGTGTGAATATTGCAGGGGATCTCTCATAAACGGTGGTACAGATCTTGTGCAGCTGCCATTGTCCTCTTATGCTCGGGCTATCATCTTCACGGACCCCGGGGCATTATGGATGGCCGCACCTCGCCCGGCCGATTTCTGGCCTACCTGCTCGCCGAACATGACCTGACAGTAAAATCATTTTGCCTGAAATCCGGTCTGGCACAGCGGGATGTCTGGTCACTGCTGTGCGATCGTAAGCCGGTGACGCCGGCTATCGCAGAGAAACTCGGGCGCGTATTTTACTCGCCCGGATTCTGGAGCATCAGGCAGGCCATGTGGCAGCTGTGGCGGGAGGGTGTTCCGTTGCCCGGAGACCGCGATACCTGAACGCGGTGAGTGTGATAAATTTTCCAGTGCCGGTACGGAATTTCTCACCCCGATTTCACCAGGGCGTTTAATAAACTGTAACCGTACCGGCACCTCGCCCTGTTAAATCAGACGCTTCCTGGCAAATAAAAACGCGTCGGGCGCTATGCTTATCGCGTGTGTTATTCCTCGAGCCAACACCAGTGTGACGTATTGCAATAGCTGACATGCTCTCAGGATCCAACATCGCCGGCCTCAGACCGGAAGTGCTCACTCCTGTTGCTCCCGGGCCACTCGCCCGGGATTTTTTTATCCGCTGTTTCCTGTTCTTCATCCGCGGCCAGTTCACGCCGCCCGGTCAGACTTCCTTACTGACGCTTTCCGTCATCTCGCCGAGGAGCTGCAGCAGACGTTCTGCGCTCAGCTGCTGAGATCTGAGTGCAGGCATCATCCCGGTAAGTGAAAGCGTCACCGTTGCTAGGGCCACCGAACGTTTAATCTCTTCTGCATTTTCATAGCTTTTGTACGTACGCAGGCTTACACCGAGCTCTGCCGCCGCCCGTTCGCGGCTCCAGAGCATGCTCCTGCGCCACAGCCTCAGATGCCATCCTGTCATGTGCTCTCCTTTTAAAATTCTGAAAAAGTGCAATTTCTGCACTTTTTCAATATTTATTGATTATAGTAATTCACTGTTCCGATTACAGCCTGCCAATTAAGGGTAACAATCATGCGCGCAATATGTGCGCATCGTAGCGTAAGTGTTTTTTGGGGGCATCGGTGACGTGACGCTTCCTCGCCACGGCTGTTCGTTCCCCGCGCTGCTGCGGTACGCCTCAGCCGTGACTGCGGCGAGCGTTGGGATCTGGCAGTTAACGGCAGGTATTTTTTTCCTCACCCGTTGTGCAGACCGGACGGAGCGCACTAATCTGGACGAAACTTTTCATAATCTCCCGGGGTAATCTATGGACGGCCATACCTCTCCTGCACGCTTTCTCGCTTATCTGCTGACTGAGCATGATATCTCCGTGACACAGCTGTGTGACCGCAGCGGGCTGGACAGCGATATCGCCTGGGCTTTTCTGGCGGGGCGCCTGCCGGTGACGCAGACGCTGGCGGAGCAGCTGGGCATCGTGTTTCATTCATCCGGGTTCTGGCTCACCCGTCAGGCCATCTGGTCGCGGGCCGAATCAGACGCTGTCGCCCCGGGCGGTGATGACAGGGCGCCGCTGTGCTAAATTAAACGGCATGCCACCGACCCTGCCTTCTGCGCTTGCATTTGACGCCTGCTGTCCGGCCAACCCTGCCGGAGGGCAGAGATGAATTCTGGCAATTTCACATTATCCAGCAGGGAATAAAGTCAGCGGGCGCATGAGATGCGCGACCTTGTCATTCGCTATGCCGACGCGCACGGCGTGGTAAGGAATGCGCCCATCCGCATCTGGCAGGCAGGTAACGAGATTTACCACGATATCCTGACGGCATGTCTGAACGCCCGGCTGGCGCTGTCCCGGACAATCGTCGATGAAAAAAGTCAGGCTTATCTGCAGCTGGCCATCAGCACGTCGGAATTCAGCAGGGAAAGGCTGTACAAAAAAATCCCCCCGCGGCGGGCGCCGCAGGGGAAAAGGAGTTATTAAGGTAAGCCGGCTTCTCGTTCCGGCTTAATGAGCTTAGCAGCATACGGGAATTTGACCCGGCAGAATCATCCGGGCGACCAGATTCTGTCAGGATTTTTCCGGATGACGCTGATGTTCCCCGGACAGGATGACAGCGGATCCCTGAGTCCAGCCAGCCCGCCAGTAAACCATCACGTCCGGCGTCTGTTTTTCGCGGCGATACATTTCCCGGCTATGTGGAGCCCCCGCGCTCAGCGAGTTTTAACAGACGGGCTCTGTCCTGCTGGCGCCGCGCCCGCCATCCTGGACTGGCGTCCTGAATGTCTGCCGTTCTGAACTCCCAGAGTGCGCATGTCAGCATGGCCACCTGCTTCAGGCGCGCCTTTTCTGGCGGAGTTGAGGCAGCCGGATCTCCCCGCAGAGTGGTCAGCAGCGCGACAGCGCCGGTGGTGTCGCGTTCGTAATCAGCAAACATATTGCGGCCGGATGGCGCGGATAAGGGATGTGCCCCGGACATATGCAGTCTCCTTTAATCAGTAACCGGTACCGATCATAACAGAGCGCACTGCAGCATTTACACCCGCGTCGTCCGGAGTCTGGCCGGCTCAGCGGATATCCCGGAGGCTTTCACGCAGAAAGCCGGACACCACGTCCTGCGGTGCGGCTCCTCCGCAGGCGTTGATCAGCCAGCTTACCGCGCCGCGATGCCGGGTGCCGTGCAGGATGACCTGCTCAACCAGCGCGAGCGTGGAGGCCTGCATCATTTTCCCGTCGGTCCGGCGGTATGTCATCACGCGGTCCCACGCCTCGGGCGGCAGGGCCGAAGCGTGCTCAACGTACCAGTTGCTGCAGGCATGCATCGAGAGCATCAGCGCGGCGGCGTCCGGAACCCTGCCGGCATGCACGCCGGAATAAGGCGGCTCTGCGCCGGTCAGATTGGCGCGCACGATCATGTCAGTCACGTGAACGTGATGCATCAGACGTAGCATTTTCCTGCGCTCCGCGGCGTAGCATCGCGCGTCCGTGGCGGCGATGGCGCAGAGCATCCCGGCATCTATCCAGCGCTTGTACTTCAGTAACGTCAGGGCGGTCACTCTGTGCACGATCTTCTCCGGGATGCCGTTCCATCCGGAGCGATGCAGCTCTCGAACAGGACGTCACGTTAAGTCAAATGAACTCAGGCCGTGATTAACGGTCTGATATATATGCAGATACTCTTCTGTAGCGAATTTCCCCGCCGCGGCGGGATTTTTTTTACCCGCCACTTACTCGCTGACCAGGCGGGTAAAGTCCTGACCGCACTCTTCCACAATGATGTTGATGTGGCAGAACACTTCCGTCTCTGACTGCCTTTCATAGCGGAACAGGCGTCTGACAACCCGCCCGCGGAAGGACGTCAGCGTGTCGTCGTGCGTGGGATTGCCGTTAATCTCCACAAAGTCGCCCTCTGCCGGCAGAAACATCACCGGCGTTTCTTCTGCCGAACTGCGCATGACGTTGCCGGCCTGTAATCACCGGGTAACTTGTACTGATAATCCACGTGGTACGTAATCTGCATGATGCTTATCTCCCTCAGATTGACCGTCCGCCGCTGGCGCTGTCACGGATTGTCTGCCAGGCTTAAAATCCGGTGTGCTTCCACCGGGCCATGCTCAGCACAGAATACAAACAGACCCGCCTCTGGCGGGTCTGTTCATTTAAGGCACGTACCGGGCCGGCGCTGCGGACCTCAGCCCGGTATCGGGGCCGGTCAGCATCACGGATTCTCCCGCCCCGGCGCGCAGACGGTATCGCCGCATATCCGACGGGCTGATGCCGTTGCCGCACCACATCAGATGATGCTCATGGCGCCGGTGTGCCGTGCGCTGGCCTGCTGCTGCCACCTCGACGCGGAATCCCTGACCGGTCAGCCGTATGGCTTCCATCCAGATTTCAGTCTCATCGCTCACGCTGACGGCCTCAAGAAACAGAGGCGCACAGCGGCGTCCGCCGGCCGCCTGGGACATGAGGCGCCATTGCTCAAGCACCGAACGGTGGAAGCGGGCCAGCCGGCCGCCCGCATCGGAGCTGAGATCGCTGCGCAGCCACAGATTCAGCGGCCGCAGGTAGCGGTTGATGAAGTCCTCAGTGCAGTAGTCGGTGGCCATTTTCCGCATTTCAGTCTGCACGTCTTCGTCCGGACTGCGGTGCAGAAGCAGCAGCATCTCCTCTTCGCGGAAAGCCCAGCCGCCCGACAGGGTAAGCGCGGGCCACTGCATAACCGCGTAGACGTCGCAGAGCCGGTGACCTTCAGCCGTCAGGTCGCGCACCCGCAGCACCTCAGAGAGCTGCGCGTCGGTGTAGCCCGGGCGGCCCGGCGTGGCGACCAGACCGGCACGACGCCAGCGACGCAGGGTTTCAGGCAGTATGCCGGCAAAGCCGCACACGGTATCGGTTGAATGGTAAGGCATCTGTTCTGTCCTGAAGGGAGGCGTGTCCTGCAGAAGGCGCAGGCGTATAAAGAGCGGAAGAGAGTGAAACGTGAACAGTGACCATCATACGGGAAAAACTGAGGTTTGGAAATGAACGATCCCAAAATGGTCACGAGTTGACCACACAGATTCTGCCCCTTACTGCCTTCCCCTCATCCAGCGTGCAGCTTAAATCGCAACAGAAATTAATTCCTCCGTTATATATCCGGGCATACAGTGATTCTTTAAGCATGGAAGGAGGTCGCTTATGTGGCAGTTTTACTATCTGCTCGGGATGGATAAGCAGGTCCAGCTGCACGTGAAGGGGTGCGTCTGCCTGGAGGACCATCCGGAGCGTCAGTTTCTGGGCTCGGCTTTGAGCTACCGGCACGCGTATCAGATTGCGTCACAGCAGCTGAAGATACGGGCCAGCATCTGCAGGCTGTGCGTGGACGACAGCATGACTGAAGCGCGGGACGCCTCGCTTTCACCGCCCGCGCAATGAGCGGTTTTTACGCTTAAGTCACAGACCGGATATTTGTTCACCTTCCGGTACCGTCACGCGGCTAAACTTAACGTTACCCGATACCGGGTGACGGAGGTAACCATGGCTGACCGTAATGATAAAAATGTGAAGGATGGCAAAGACGCCGACCACAGCAAGCTGCCCGCGGGCAACAAAAAAGACACCAGGGACAGCGATACCATGAAGCAGAAGGGTGGAAAATAGCATGTCTGACCAGCCGATGCCTGACGATGCGACCCCGCTGCCGGACCACGAGCCGGCGCCCGGTCATGAAGACGAGGTGCCGGGCGGCGACAGAGACATTCCGCCCGACCGGGGCGCCACCCCGCAGATTTAACCGCCTCCGGGCGGTTTTTTTAGTGCTCATATCTGCGCGCCGCTTATCACGATACACTGTGTATATCCCCAATAAGCGGAGCGCATCTGAAAACCGAAAATGAAATACAGGAACTGATGCATGAAGCCATCGGGCTGGCCATCAGGCAGGTACTGCACAGGGGCGGGACAGTCAGCCCGCACGAACTTATCGGTGCGCTGTGGCGCCTGAAGGAGTCCGGTACCGATATGGCCATGCGCGAGGCCTGCAGCCGGGCCATCCGGATTTTTGCCGCCAAACTTAACTGAATTAGCCCTGTCGCGCAGGCGTTATAAGGCCTGCCCGCCGGCGTCGTCCGGCGTGTGGCTGACGATAAGCTCCAGCACGCTGCGCAGCACCGCCTGTCTCTGCGCGTCACGCTCCTGCTCAAGGTCGCGAATGACGTGGAAGATGAGCGTTTTATTGGTCAGCTGTCCGCCTGAGGCCAGAATCGACTGTATTGCCTCTTCAAGCTCCTGACTTTCAGCCGCCAGCGCGTCGCCGCTGTTCTGCAGGCGGGCGCGGATTGTGGTCACTGAGTTGGTATTTTTCATGCTGTGAAGGTCCCTGCCGGAGCATCCTGAGCGGATGACGGCGGTAAAAGTGGTGTTGCGGATTGTTATTGTGTGGCCGGCAGCGCTGCATCTGCAGAACGTACCCGATGACAGAGAAATTATAGGTTAAAAGGCGCTGGGGTGCGCTTCGTTAATCATGGCGCGCGCAGGCAGTCATCTTACGAAGTCAGGTGAAGGCGGACGCTATGCGCCCGCTCCTTAGAGTTGTGGTTATCTCATTTCATCTTCATCATCAGCCTGCAGGCGAATGGTGGCCTCTTCGCCGGCACTGCGGCTGTCTGCATCAGAGAGCATCCACTCTTTATCCGCACTCCCGCGCGCACCGACGGTCCGGAAGTCGCGCAGCCAGCTGATGGCATCGCTGATGCGCCGGCTGCGGCTGCTGGTTTTCTCCGCTTTAAGCATAATGTTCAGCTCAGTCAGGAGAGCATCAACGGATATTTCCTCTTCACGCACGGCAAGATTGACTGCTGCTTCACCAATAACTGCGTGACCGGTCATGTCTTCGCTGTACATCACGTTTACACCTCGCTTAAAAATAATGAGAATAAATTAACCACGCCATTATTATAGCAAATGGCGGGTAGGGATTTAAATAAGGTGCATAGTCAGTGGCTATGAATTAATAAGGATAAATAAATTGAATCTTTTCCTTTTATTATAACTATTTGATATTTTCCTGATATATTGATGTTGTGAATTCTATCCTGAGAAAATATCTCTCACTCTGGCCTGCACCCGGGTCAGAACAAGTAACTCGTACTGTCAGAAGCACGGTGCATGTAATGCGCGTCCGATTCCGGAAGGGCGCACCCGCAGGCAGACTGCTTAATCCTGTTCAGGTGCAGCAAAGCCATGGCATGTCCGGAATGGTTTTTCTCCACAGCGAGTTTTCAGCAAATAATATCAACATGCACTCCATACCTTCGTTTCTTTTCTGCAGAGGCTGGATAAGGACCGAAGCGTAAAAATACAGCCACTTTAACAGTGGCGCTGTGCTTAAATATAAATCTGCCTGTTCTCAGTGGTACAGGTCGTCACTGACACCCTGTATATCCGATGCCGGCAGTCTCCCGACATTCAGTTAACCGGCAGAGGTGAGTCGCAGTAGTTTATATCCACCTGCCGATGTATAAGATTATTTAAGCCCCGGGACGGGGCCATGCTGATATGGCTCTGTGCATAGAGTTGCCTGAGCCAGTCATCCGCCTTACTTTAACCATAAATATCTGACTTACTCAGGTTGCTCCTGAATCTCGATACGGATAATCGTTAAAGGCTCACCGCGGCTTCCCGTGGCGCAGTGCCGTTCTGCCGCGCGGATAAACGGGCTGCGGACTTCCAGCATGTCCGCAATTTCACGGAGCTTTTCTGCCAGGCAGGAAGGGGTAACGGGAAGATAGGTCGGGGGCAGGGCTCTGGCCATGAGTAGTGACTCGCAGTTGTCTGTTATGTACATCATATCTTCGGCTGCCGGCCGATTTTCATGAGCGCAGTCATATTCGTACTTTTTAAAACAGCAGGTAAGCGCACATAAAATGCATGCAACCACCCTCCGCCCGTCGGGCAGCGCCGTGACTTCACCTTAGCCGGGCCGCTTCGTCCGCAAGGCAGGCTTCGCCTCATGACTCACCCGTTCCCCGCCTTTCGCGGGACATTCAGTCCGCTCAGGCGGCGCGTGCGGCTTCGTCCTTCGACCCTGCGTCCTGCGCCATAGCCCGGC
>NZ_JAERJM010000016.1:0-95032 GCF_018257655.1 Pantoea sp. JGM49
TTAAGCTGGGAGTGATGTTCCACTACGGGAAACTGAATATGGCGTTCTGAGTCTCCCACCATGATCGGGGAAGACCCTTATATATACAGTATTTGTCAGGGCTATCATCATGGAGTTTTTCAGACCTGCGGAAATCCGCGCCATTCTGGAGTTACCGCTTTTCATTGCCAGAGTTCCGTGTGGCTTTCCGTCTCCGGCTCAGGACTATGTCGAACAGCGGCTGGATCTTAATAATCTGCTGGTCAGTCATCCCAGCTCAACCTACTTCATCCGGGTCAGCGGAGATTCGATGATTGAGGGTGGTATTAATGATGGCGACATGCTGGTGGTGGACAGCTCCGTCACCGCGGAGCATGGGGATATCATCGTGGCCGCGATTTCCGGCGAGTTCACCGTGAAGCAACTGATGACCCGGCCTTTCCTGCACCTAAAACCGATGAACGCCGCGCACGCCATTATCCCGATCCCCGATGCCGATCAGTTTGAAATCTTCGGCGTGGTCCGGCACTCCATTAAGACGATGGGCCGTTAATGTTTGCCCTGGTGGATGTGAACTCTTTTTACGCCAGTTGCGAGACAGTGTTCAGGCCTGATCTGCGTGGTAAGCCGGTATCTGGTCGAGTTAAGAGGGCGATGCTGCATTGTGGATGAACTCCGGCGGCCGGGTAACGATAGCACCGTGCTTCTAAAGGTGGCGGGGAGGCTGGAATGGAGTGACGATGTTTCATCCAAACCGTATCCTAACTGAAGACGGGCTGCTTCTTGAGGATGATTTGCTTGAGGATGTGATCGTTGTGGGGCTGGTGACGCATGAAGTGAGCGCTTTGAACGTGTCGGATTCTTCACCCGTTTGAACTTCATCGGGCAAAAAAAGGCCCGCATCGGCGGGCGAAATTCGTTACATGGGATAATCTCCATATAAGTTATGACGTTAGGTATATTTGAAGGTTCATATTTTCCGACTAACTTTGTACTTAAACCAAACCGGCGTTTTCTTTACTTGATATGAACGACATGAATTCAAATCGCGCAGGAATGATTGGATGTGCCATCGGATCGGCTGTAGTCGAACTGGCCGCAAAAGGAGTACCGCTTAGCAGGGTGAGTATCATCATTGAACTTGAACGCATCGCTGCGGGGTCATCAGACCTGCAGGTAAAGGCGTTTGCATTAGATGCCGCAAAGTTGCTAAGGGCGGGAGGAGATGAAGTTAACGCTTAGCCTTTGGATTTTGAAGATAAAGCATTCCGGCCCCCTGCAGTGACTTTAGCGGGGGCCCTGAACAGCACCTTAAGGTTCGTCGATACGGGAAACTTTGAGATGCGCGCTTTCGCCTTTACCGTAGACTTTCCCGCTTACGCGGACCTTGTCTTCTGCACTGTACGTTTTGCCTTTGAAAGTGCTGGCCGGAGCATCGATGTTGACCGTGCCTGAGCTGTCACGGAACTGATAAGTGTCGCCTTTGATCTTTTTGACGATATAGCCCTCAAGCGTGACATAGCCCCCCTGACGAAAATCTTTGATCAGCGTAACCGGTGTTTCTGCCGTATCTTCCGACCCCTTATACCCGGCATCTTCCTTATTCTGAGGTGGGGGCGTCTTACCGGCTTCATATCCTCCCGTTTCGGCATATGCACCGACGCTCAGAGGTAACATCACCGCAATCCAGGCGACCTTATTCATTTCATTCTCCATTGATGTGTCTTCAGGTGTAAGCCTGGCACAGCGCCTGGGAAGTAAACGGAACGGGTGTGAAATAAATCTAAACCTGAGCGTGGTGCATCTGGTTATAAGAACTCTTATCTCAAAATTTCTGGTAAGGAATGAACACAGGATCGGCGTTTTTGGCGACGATATCCCGCTTAATCCAAGCGGGAGCGTTTTCTCGAAATGACTTACAGCCCCAGATCTGACAGGCCAGGATGATCGTCCGGACGACGGCCCAGCGGCCAGAAATATTTACGGTCGCTCTCTTTAATCGGCATGTCGTTGATGCAGGCGAAACGACGCTCCATCAGGCCATCAGCGCCAAACTCCCAGTTTTCGTTTCCGTAGGAGCGGAACCAATTGCCGGAGTCATCGTGCCATTCGTAAGCGTAGCGGACGGCGATGCGGTTACCGCCAAATGCCCATAGTTCCTTAATCAGGCGGTATTCGTGCTCTTTCTTCCATTTACGGTCGAGGAAGCTCTGCGCTTCTTCACGATTGTTGGCGAACTCGGCGCGGTTACGCCATTTGGTGTCCAGTGAGTAAGCCAGAGCTACTTTTGCAGCATCGCGGCTATTCCAGCCGTCTTCAGCCAGACGGACTTTCTCGATGGCCGTTTCCAATGTGAAAGGCGGGAGCGGTGGACGAACTTGTGAATCAGTCATGGTAAAACTCCTGTAAATTTAGTTTCAGTCTAAAGATCGTTCTCGTGACTTAGGACTCAGTGAAAGACCTGTTCCAGCAAAAACTTCGCTACTTTTGATGCCTTGACCAGAAGGCTCACATCGGTGGCATCAATACCGTTCTGATAGGAGACCTTTCAACAAATTCAGGGATTCCCCTTTGATATCGCGCGGCGTCCTGTCTGTGATTTAAAGGTAGAACGATCGTTCTACCTAGTCAATGATTTTTTCTGAAATGAATGCCGGGAGCAGAGAATATTCGGCATTAAAATCGAAATAAGATATTGTTTTTAATTGGTTTTAAATTAACTGAGATTCGCCCGTTTCAGGTCTGAACAGGGAAGGGTAAGGGAATAAAATGTCGCTTATGAATGCGCCAGGGAAGTGCCCGATATACTCAAACGGCGATAAGAAGAAATACCATCGAGCTGTGGGTTATCCGTAGAAAATTAACTATCCCGTTGCAGAAGATGACTTTGACTGTTGACTGTATGTGCGGCGCGAACGTTCGGGCAGGCGGTGTGGTGACATCGCTGTTGTGTATGATGATGGCTGCGGGTATGCGCACAGATTGAAGGCGAGACCGTTTATCGGTCCCGCCTGTCTGAAGATAAATCGAATTCAAAAACGCATTTAAATCTTCATGCAGGGAAAAGCGTTCGCGAACCTCAGGGTCCGGAGGAGGCTCGTTCCAGCATGAGTTTCGCGATGTCCTGAGCGTTGTCGGCAGCACTCCCGTCGCCCATGACGTATGACATGCTGATCGCGCCTTCCAGCAGGATCAGTAACTGTCGAGCCAAATCCTCCGGATGCTCAACGTTCAGCTGTTCGGTAAGCTCCAGAGCGTAATCCAGCAACTTCTGTTTATGCATCTTGGCTATCTGGCGCACAGGGTCTTCAGGATCGCCAACCTCACCCGCCGTGTTGATAAACGCGCAACCCCGGAATCCGTCGGACTCGAACCAGCTCTTCAGAACAGTGAACATGTTCAGGATACGCTCCTGAGGAGTCTTGCCTTTGTCAGACTCTGTTCTGAACCATTGCATCCACCGTTCGTCGCGCTCTGTTAACGCGGCGGATGCCACGTCTTCCTTGTTCGCGAAATGACGGTAAATACTCTTTCTGGCGACACCAGAGGTCTTGACCAAAAGGTCCATGCCCATAGCGTGGATACCGTTCTGGTAGATGAGCTCTTCGGCGGTTTTCAGGATTTTATCCCGTGTATCAGTTGTTTTTTTGATCATGGGTTAAAAGTAGAATTATCGTTCTACCACGTCAACGCTTTTTATCAAAGAGCCTGTAAAAAAGTCATTCGATTCTTGCGATAGCTGGAAGGACCCGAAGGAAAGGACGTTGATCGGAAGGCTTTGCAGACACCAGTCAGTATGAATGAGGGGGGAGGGAAAAGTCTTTATAGTGAATAGTTATTTCATCCCCTCACCGACAAGAAGGTCAGTTCCCCTCCACTTTTGTAATTAAGTTAATCATCACCAACCTTAATTTTGACTAAGGTGTACAACTTGAATCTCCGTGTACAAATATGTTGGTTAATTCGTGTTTGGTTATTTATTCTGGGATCTAAATTGATCATTAATATATATAGGAAAAGTTCTGGATAAGCGAAGCGGCAAATGACGAACGATTGATCAAGAAATGATCGATTTTTTATTGTTAGCGATGGGAATAACCCTCCTAACGTAGCGAATTTCGCATTTAAGCGAAGCGCTAATGCACGTCAGGAGAGTGTTGTGATAAAGGCTAGCGAACGTAACCCAATGTTGAATTATTGATAGTGTTATTTCCGGCGGCTGATCTTTCCTCCCTTCCGGCCAGCTTCAACGGCGCGGTTCGGATCGTTTTTAAAATTGCCGCCACTTACCTGACCGCCTTTGCGGCCTGCTTCAGCTGCACGCTCCTTGTCCTCGGCGAAGTTCCCTGTGCCCCCACGACGTTGCGTCTTTTTCTCTTCCTCTTCAGGATGCTTGTTAGGGTCCGTCATGCGTTCTCCTCATTATATTTGTACCAACATAAAGCAAAAATAAATGTAGCGTTGTTTTTACCATAATCAAGTCAGGATTAATCTTAAGTTTTATTATTTTGCGGACTGTTTGTTTAAGGATAAGTCGATTTTTGTTTATAAGCGGATGAAACTCACTTGAATGATGATTGTTAGCGCACTTTAGATGTTGAGTAAAGAGTGTTGTGAGGCTAAATATAAGCGAAGCGGCAAAGTGGTGATATTAATCCTCCCTCTCAGTTCTGCGTTGATTGGCTTGCGCAGAAGGGCTTACTTGCTACGTTTAATTAAGATGATTGTCAGTCCGTTAATTAACGCTTCGCTTATTTCCAGATAATTCCATTAGCGACGGCGTTGAGGCGGTTAGCTTGCTAAGCAACTGCATACCATCCCCAAAGGTAGTTCATTAAAAGCACATCAACCAGGAGTGAATGAATGACGAGGGAATCTGTTTATCTGGATTGGCTACGTGATGCACATGCGATGGAGAAGCACGGTGAAACGTTATTAAAACAAGCGATGGAGCGTCTCGACAGTGATTCTTCCATCGGGAGTCACATCGCGCATTATCTTGCGCAATCACGCGCACAGCAGTTGCAGGTGAAAGAGGTTCTGAAATGCCATGACGATAGTTGGTCGGCATTGAAAGAGGCATTAGGCCGCCTGTCTGTGGTGGGGCAGGCAGCAAGCGATATGCTGCGTGTTGAGCAGGACGCACGGATGGCCGTCAGCGTCTATGTCTTTTGTAGTTATAAAGTTGCGACTTACACCACGTTAATTGCCGCCGCCAGACAGGCTGATGACAGTGAAGGCGCGGACATTTTTCAGCGGATCTTGCAACAGGAAGCGCAAATGGCGGCCAAACTGCTTGCGGACTTGCCTGAAGCAGCGAATCAATCGATAGACTCGCTGGCTGAAAGTGAAGCATCAAGCGCGGTGTAGTGTTTTCAGCGGGCAGCTTGCTGGCTGCCCGCAGAGAAAATAGCCAACATTATTAATGATTGCTCGTTAACGGCAATTGCATAAACTGCAGTAAAAAGCCGCTACGTTTATCTAAACGGAGGATCAAGCGCTACAAACTCAGTTTAATAAGTAAAGCGCACTGATCACTCAGGTGACTATTATTGCCAACAATTTAATATAACTGATCAAATTGTTTAATTGCGCAATTCCACAGGAAGTGAATTGTTTTGCACGAGTAAGTTATATTTAAGTAAAAGCATTAAGGTTAGTGAGCATGCTGACGATAACAGCAGGGATGCTGCCGATGAGAACGCGGAGCGTCTCCATTTCTTTGTTTTAATAACACCTGGATTTCATGACTCACTAATAAAATCATTGAGGTTTCTAAATGGACATAGTTCAAGGATTTTCACGTAATATTAAATTACGCAGCAAACTCATTATTTCTTCGCTCATCAATATCGGTATGCTGCTTTTGGTCGCGGTACTGGGTTTAAATTCGCTGTTTATGGCACAAACCGGCGTCAACGGCATGATGAAAGATGATTACCCAACCATTGCGTTGGGCAATCAGTTAATCAATGAGATTAACACTACCATTCAGCGACAGGCTTTGCTGCTCAGCCCAATCAATGCGGAGCGCCGCAGCGCCATCATGAATGAGCTTCAGGGGGCAACCGGGCAAATTACGGAGATTTATCGTCAACTCCATGCACTGTCAACAGATGACGATTCCATTGCTTATCTCAAAATTTTGGATGATAAACGCAAAGCTTATTTAGAAGGCCGTAATGAATTTTTGCAACTCACTAGTCAGGATCCTAATAAAGCGCTGGATTATTATCTGACAGCATTGGCGAGTAAACAAAAGGATTATACGGTTGAAGTGCAGCGTTTTATTGCACTGCAAGAGCAGCAGATGAATGGTTCCTACACACACTTTATGGATTCCTATCACACCACTAAAATTTCAATGGTGGTGATATTTATTGCGGCGGTTATTCTCTCTGCGTTGATTGGCTGGATTATTATCCAATCCATTACTGTGCCATTAAAAAACGTTATTGCGTTTCTTGGCCGTGTTGCTGATGGCGATCTTAGTACGAGCTTCTATGAAAAACGTAAAGACGAAATGGGCCAGTTAATAAACGCCATTCAGCAGATGCAGGATAAAATGTC
The DNA here is from genome assembly GCF_018257655.1 of Pantoea sp. JGM49. Taxonomy (NCBI): domain Bacteria; kingdom Pseudomonadati; phylum Pseudomonadota; class Gammaproteobacteria; order Enterobacterales; family Erwiniaceae; genus Pantoea; species Pantoea sp. JGM49. The sequence continues at coordinate 6,550 of NZ_JAERJM010000016.1, forward strand.
GACCATTGTCAGTCATATTCGTATCAGCGCAGAGCAAATCTCAGGAGGTGCCAGCGAAATTATGTCGGGTACACATGATTTGGCCGCGCGTACTGAAGAACAAGCCAGTTCGGTTGAACAAACAGCAGCATCGGTTGAAGAATTCACCGCCACCATTAGCAACACGCGCAATAACACCCACTTTGCTGCCGATCTGTCTGAAAAGGCGGAAAGCGCCGTGGGGCAGAACGCCACCATGATGAACAACGTGTCGACCAAAATGGCTGAGATCCATGATTCAGCCGGTCGCATGGCAGACATTATCAATCTGATTGATTCGATTGCTTTCCAGACCAATATCCTGGCGCTCAATGCGGCTGTTGAGGCGGCACGAGCAGGGGAGCACGGTCGCGGTTTTGCGGTAGTCGCGCAGGAAGTGCGCGCGCTGGCGCAAAAAACCGCCACCTCATCGCATGAGATTCGCCATCTGATTGAGGAGTCTTCCACGCGCATCGTTGATGGCCGTGACATGGTAGCGGATGCCAACAAACTGATGTCGGAAATGATGAACAACGTGGTGAACATGAAGGAGGTGCTGTCACAGATTAATCAGGCCAGCACCGAACAGGCCGATGGGATCAGTCAGATCAACACTGCTATCAGCCAAATTGACATCACGACGCAACAAAATGCCTCGCTGGTGGAGCAATCCCTGGCTGCTTCCGCCATGCTCAGCGAGCAAGCGGCAAACATGGTGAACAGCGTCAGCGTGTTTACCCTGCGTCAGAGCGCATAACCAGATGACAGGCGGCGTCAAGGCCGCCATTACTCTAAATTCTTGCTATTTAACACGGGCACCTGATCAAGCAACCATTGAAGCAATAGCTTGATGTTGGGCGCTTCCGGCCGGGTTTTCGGCCACACCAGATAATAACCGTCCCCTGTCGCCACCGGCTGGTTAAATGGCAGCACCAGTAAGCCGTTGTTGATCGCCTCCTGGCTGAGCAGCAAGTCACCAATTGAAACGCCGTGTCCACTGATCGCCGCCATCGTGCCCTGTTCCAGCGTATCGAACAGTTTGCCTTGCCACAGATTGATAGCCGGTGCATCAGCTGCCCCCTGTGACCACCTCAGCCAGTCGCGGCGATCGTGTGAGGGGTGAATCAATTCACAACTTGCCAGTTGCTTTTGTGCCTGTCGTTCCAGTGCGGGGGCGCAAATCGGAATTAACCACTCCTGAAACAGCAAATGGCACTCAGTGTCTGCACCAAAATGACCGTCGCCCAACAAGATGGCGCAGTCAAAAGGTTCACGGGCAAAATCGACGTTGTCGGTGTCCATCCAAACGCTGGTAATCTGCACTTCAGGTGTTGAGTTTTGCTCGCGATAGAGTTGAAGTGCATCCAGCAGCCACCGCATGGTCAGTGTCGATGGGGCCTTGAGACGGAGTTGATGACCATGCTGCGTGAAGGCGGCGCAAGCTTGCTCTAAAGAGGCAAATCCGGCCTGTAATTGTGCCGCTAATACGCTACCGGCAGCGCTGATTTCGACCCTGGGGCCTTTACGGATAAACAGTTGGCAATTGAACCACGCTTCAAGGGTGCGGATGTGGCGGCTAATCGCCCCAGGGGTGACGTTGAGTGCCGCAGCGGCCTGGCTAAAAGACCCTAATTGCGCCGCACTGGCAAAGGCGCGCAACGCATAAAGTGGAGGAAGCGTCATAAGGTAAACTCAATATTGAGTAAAACTCACATTAAACGGCATTTTAAAGCGTTTTTCAATGTGGAAACGAAAAACCATACTGGCCACCTTCTAATACGTTTCAGGTCGTTACCATGAACCTCTCACTGCTGCTGGCGTATATGCTGGCGATTTTATTGCTGTTAATGACGCCAGGCCCGGTGGTGGCGCTGATCACGGGCACGGCCGCGCGACACGGTTATCGCCGCGCTTTTGCCACAGCGGTGGGCACTAACGCGGCATCACTGGTGTTGATTGCGCTGGCTGCACTGATGTTGACGGGATTGGTCTCTCTCGATCCCTTGAGTTTGCAAGTCGCCGGGTTGCTGGGTTCCCTGTTTATTGGCGTGATTGCATGGCGAGGCTTACGTGCTGCGACAAGTGCAACCGCCCACCGGCCTGCAGCACAGGGGGGATTGCTGAAAGGCTTTGTGGTGGGCATCTCTAATCCAAAAGATATTCTGTTTTTTGCCGCGCTGTTTCCACAGTTTATCGCCATCACGCCCGATCTGAGCAGCAGCCTGATCACCCTGGCGCTGGTGTGGATGGCCTTCGATTTTGCGGTGCTGGCGTTTTATATCATCACCGTAAAGCGCTGGCTGCCGGGAGCACATCAGCAGCGCCTGGAGCGGATATCAATGCTGATGTTGTTGCTGATCGCGCTGGCGGGAGCGTTCTACAACCTGAGGCAATTGTTGTTATAGCGTGGTATTGAAGATTTCACCCATAACGCCGATAACGCATAGCGAATGGCTGCATGGAGCAGCAGACTAAAGGGAAAATAATGAAAAAAGCATTGATAGCGTTAGCGGTTTTAACCCTGGCAGGGTGCGCCAGACCTTATGGATCAGCCGATACCATCATCAATCAGCAAATGGTGACACCGGATGCCAGCAAGAAGCAGACACCGGTGACTGTTACGCGCCTCAAGCAGTTTATAGGAAGTGCCAGCGGTGGAACCTGCAAATTCGTGGTGAACGTGGATGGTCAGGATGTCGCGATGTTGCGTCAAAACCAGTTTGTCACTGCTTATCTGGAAAATGGTCTGCACAAGTTGCGCGTCAGTAATGACTGTTCAGTGATGAGTCTGGGGATGCGCAAGTCGCTGGATATTGTGGCTGACGGCACGCCACAGGAGTACGCCACAGAAGTAGGCTTCTGGGGACAGTACCGCATGTGGCGCACTAAATAAGTTACAGGTCGATCACCCGATTGCGTGATTTAATGCGTGAGCAGCACAGCGCGATAAACTGTTCAGCGGCTGGCGCTGGTTTTTTTGTTTCCACCCTCAGGCAATCCTCTTCAAATACCCGCAGATTGAAAGCGTGCACATCTTCTACCTGGACCCGCAGTTCGACGTTGCGGGTATTCATGGTGATGTTCCTGCCATTGGCTCACGAGGGCGATTGAAAGACTTCATTTCTATCAGGACATTGTGAATAATTAGCTCTGTATAAATCCATCCGACAGAATTCAATCAAGTGTTGCAAAAAACAGTACAGGTGATGCATGAGTCCGTTTTCCCGCTTTTCCGTTTACTTTGCAGAAGTGGCTCGCAGCGGCAGCTTACGTAAAGCCGCCGAGAAACTGCACGTCTCCGCGTCCGCCATTAACCGGCAGATCCTGCAGGCGGAAGAGAGCTTTGGTACGCCGCTGTTTGAGCGTTTGCCGGATGGGTTGCGGATGACCACCGCCGGTGAGTTGTTGTACGACGATGTGATGCGCTGGCAGCGCGAGTTTCGCGTTACGTGCCAGCGTTTCGACGATATACAGGGCTTGAAGCGCGGCAACGTCAGCGCGGGTCTGGTGCAATCACTGACTAAGGGACCGGTGGCTGATGCGATTGCGGATATTGCACGTGAACATCAGTGGCTGCGGCTGGAACTTACCGTCGACAACAGCCACGCCATCAGCCAATTGATTCGACAGTCTGCGATTGATTTTGGCTTAATCCTGGATCCGGCGGGTCAGATTGGACTGGATGTGTTGGCGTTTGCTGAACTGGATATGGGTATAGTCATGGCGCCCGATCATCCATTGAGCCAGTGCGATGCGCTATCGCTCAGTCAATTGAGCCAGGAGCGGCATATCATTCCTGGTGATTCGCTGGTGGTCCATGAACGGGTCGATGCGCTATACCGCAAGCAGGGCATGGCGCCGGATAACATTATTGCCTGTAACGATATTCGCCTGATACGCAGTTTGGTTGCTCAGGGCACTGGCGTATGCGTGCTGAGTTTGCTGGATGTGATGACTGAAGTGCAGGAGCAGCAACTGTGCTTTGTGCCGCTGAAAAACAGCGTGATGCGTCCGCTGACGTTGGCACTTTGTACTGCGCCATCCCGACAGTTATCGCGGGCGGCGCAGAGGGTGATTCAGCGCATCACACAGGTTATCGATGAGATGGCGCGTTAAGCGTCCGATGCCTGTTTCGGAAATTTATTGCGCAGTTTCTGCAGTTTTGCCGGGATATTCATCATACAGAAGGCGTTTTCTTGTCCTTCTTTCTCCCAGAAGTTTTGATGATAGTCTTCGGCTGCGTACCACTCGGCTAACGGTTCCAGCTTTGTCACCAGCGGCTTGCTGAGTTCGGCAGCGGCACGCGCTATCCCTTGTTCAGCGGCAATGCGTTGTGCATCGCTGGTCGGAAACAGTGCGGAGCGATAACGTGAACGCACCACGCCGTCTTTGATGTTTTCCTGCGTGGCATCATGTGTCGCGAAGTGGATGTCGAGCAAATCGTCGTAACTGACGAGATCGGGATCGAACTCGATTTTCACCGCCTCGGCGTGACCGGTGGTGTCGCTGTAAACTTGATCGTAAGTGGGTGACGAGACATGGCCGCCGATATAACCACTTTCCACGCTCAATACACCATGGATGGATTGGAAAATCGCTTCAGTACACCAAAAGCAGCCGCCGGCAAAAATGGCTTGTTCACGCATCAGTCTAAGTTCCGGATAAAAAAAGTGACGTTACCTTACACGGCGGTGAAAAGTAACGCCACTGCATTGGCGCATCCTGAATGCCTGTCAGCGCGCTAAGCCGCACTCAGCCTTCTATTGCTGCGTAATCGCCTGTGCCTTCAGGCCATGGCGTAAGCAAATCGAAGCCGGTCTCGGTCACAGCAAGAGTGTGTTCCCACTGCGCCGACAGCGAGCGATCTTTTGTCACCACCGTCCAGCCATCAGATAAAACACTGGTGCCTGCTTTGCCGGCATTGATCATTGGCTCGATGGTAAAGATCATGCCTGCCTGCAGCTCAATCCCTGTGCCCGGCGTACCGTAGTGCAGAATCTGAGGCTCGTCGTGATAAATCTCACCAACACCGTGACCGCAATATTCACGCACCACTGAAAATCCGGCTTTCTCCGCCACCTGTTGGATCGCGGCGCCGATATCACCCAATGTCGCACCGGGTTTGACGACTTTAATGCCCGCCACCATCGATTCGTAGGTGATATCGACCAGACGTTTAGCGCGCACCGATGGCTCACCCACGTAATACATGCGGCTGGTATCACCGTACCAGCCATCTTTGATGATGCCGACGTCGATGTTGACGATATCGCCATTCTTGAGCTTCTTCTCACCTGGAATGCCATGGCACACCACGTGATTTACCGAGGTACAGGTGGTGCGTGTATAGCCGTGATAACCAATATTCGCGGGAACAACCTTCAGTTCATTGACAATATAGTCATGGCAAATGGCGTCCAGTTCATCTGTGGTCACGCCGGGTTTGACGTAAGGGGTGATGATTTCCAGCACTTTTGCCGCGGCGTGTCCGGCAGCGCGTGCCAGTTCGATTTCTTCAGCGGAATGTAGTTTGATGGTCATTGCGCGATTCCCTGCGAGGTTAATGTAGGCTGGTCAAGCAGCTGCGCTAAATCTGCGCCGCCGTCACGTTCGACACGCATCAACAGGCGCGTCAGTTCCTGAAGGTTGAGGTCAGGATAAAGCTCAGCCAGCATGCCAATCTTCATCCAGTGTTCTGCCTGCGCATTGATGGAACGGCTTAACGCCGTGCTCGCGATACGCAGATTCTCATGCATCAGATCAGAAATTTTTACGATACCCATTATGCGATCCGTATATGAAACGTAGTCGTTTTGCATATAGATTACGCTGCGTCCGGATAAGATGGAAGGGGAAATGTTGGGAAGTTTGCCGTGACCCTGTACAGCATCTCCACCTCTTAGCCGTTTAAGCCTGCGACAGCGTGACAGGGTGGCGTGATGTGTTGAGGAAAAGATAGACTAAAGAAAAAATACCCTGCGAAGCGGCTTAATAATCGTTGCAGAGTAATATTTCTGGATTTCCCCAGAGCAGGGTGTTGAAAGTTCGGCATTTGAAAGCTCAGCTAAAATAAAATAATCCCTCGATTGAGAGATGAAGCTAATAAGCGAAACGCATCATCAAGAGAAAACCTGGACCGACTTAGCGATATGACAGGAATATATATGCCGTGATGCATCGCTTATTTGATTGTTTTCTGTGCTTGTTGAATTACGGACAACAGACTGAATTTTATGCGGTAATCATTAAATCCTATTAATGTGTGCGTTATTGATAAGATCTCTGGGCAGCCGTAATCCTTGTTATCAATTTACGCTTCGCTTGAATGGGGTGAAGGATCCCTTTACTCAGTTTTCATGTAAGCTTTTTGTAAAGATATTTCAGCATGACAAACCGTGATGGCGGGCATAATATGGTGATATTCACCGGTTAATAATGAGCAAAATAGACGCAAAATGGCGGATATTCTCCTTAATGATAATGAAGTTATTCTTTTGAGTTCAGCATTGCTATCCGTGCCAATGGAATGGGCGTGTGCAAATGAGCATAACTAACGAATTGAAGCCAGGCTGCATCACGCTCCAGGCACTTCGGAATCCGGATATCTGCCGTGACGATGTACTGAGCAAATTCACTGATTTGGTCAGTAAAACGCTGGATGTTCCCAGCAGTTTCATCTCTGTCCTTGACGATGATTTCCAATACATCAAAGCTGCGCACAACTTTAACGTCGGTGAAACGTTGCGTGCCGATTCATTGTGTCAGTACGTGGTCGAGGGGGATCAACCGCTGGTGGTGCCCGATACTCAACTGGACGCCTGTTTTTCCGTCAATCCTTTTGTTATAGGTGAACCTTTTGTTCGCTTTTATGCGGGCGTGCCACTAAAGAGCCAGGAAGGGCTGGTCTTAGGCACGCTGTGCGTGGTGGATAGCAAACCACATACCTTTAGCGCTGAAAAGCTGGCGACGATGACGTTGCTATCACAGCTGGTAATTTCCTTTCTTGAAGCCTGGCATTCTGTCGGTTTTACCGATTTGGTTACAGGATTGCCTAACCGACAGCAACTGATTAGAGACCTGCAAGCCTTGCGTAATGCGGGTGATAACACGCGGTATCGACTGGTGTTGATCGACTGCATCGATATGCCGCGAGCCTATGAGCTGGCGCGTTCGTTGGGCATGGCACCTGTCGAAGGGCTCCTCAAAGATATGGCAACGTTACTGCCGCTACGTCTGCGTCCCGGCAAAAATGAACTGCTCTATACCGTGGCAACCGGGCGGTTTGCGCTATTAACTCAACAAGAAAGTCCATTGTGCGCCGAGTGGGTTGCGCGACGCATGGAAGGCGTACGCGCCGAGATTGGCGAAGGTTTATCGGTCGATTTAGCGACACATACCGGTGAAACCCTCTTTTCGCCGTCAGAAATTTCCGCTCAGGAAGCGCTGCGTCGAGCCGTTAGTGCCTTGCATGAAGCCATTTGTCGCGGGATCCCGTGTATGAACTTCAGTGAGGAAAACGATGAGCGGCGTACGGATGACTTTACTCTCGTCAACGACCTGGCCACTGCTGTACGGCACAATCATGGCTTGTATCTGGTGTTCCAGCCGAAAATCTGTCTGAGCAGCGGTTTACCGATTGGGCTCGAAGCGCTGATCCGATGGCGCCATCCCACCCGAGGTGAACTTTCTCCTTCAGTTTTCATCCCGCTCGCGGAACAAACCACGTTGCTGCAAGAGATCACCGAATGGGTCATTGATAAAACCATTGAGCGATTGAAACGGCTCAACGGGCAAGGTATCCAGTTGCCTGTCACGGTGAACGTTAGCGTGCGCGACTTTAGCCAGGAAAGTTTTGCTGACAGGCTCGAGAATAAGATGATCAAGGCACGTCTGCCGACGAATCTGCTCGGCATTGAGTGCCTGGAAACTGAGCGCATCATCGAAAGCGCGGCGGCCATTAAGGGACTGGAAATGTTGAAACTGCGCGGTTTTGGTATTGCGCTGGATGATTTCGGCACCGGTTACAGCAATATCAGTTATCTGCGAAAAATGCCTCTGGATGTGGTCAAACTCGACCGTTCGATTGTCGGTGGACTTGCCACAGATACCGCGTCACGCATCATCACCCGCAGCATTATCGCTATGCTCAAAGAACTGGATTATGTGGTGTTAGCGGAAGGCGTGGAAAATATTGAGACGCTCGAAGCGTTAAAAGAGTTCGGTTGCGATCAGGCGCAGGGGTTCTTTCATTCCCGCCCATTACCTGAAAGCGAACTGGATAATTGGTTACGCTGGAAGTTAGGGTGATGCGTCTGTCCTGACTTCATCGGTTCCTGCCTCACCCATTGCCAGAGCACTGGCGCTGGCGGGATCAAATAGTGACAGACTCTCGATTTGTTCCACCATAATCACTTTACGAAACGCTAAAGCTGTTTTGGGTTTCGACATGAAATCAATCCGGTGCTGATGATACCAACGGCTGTAATTGTGCTCAACGGCGAGATTTAGCGTACGTGAATCGCGATAACCGCTGAGCATCGGTATTAATACAATATTAGCCGTGCTGGCATATTCGAAGGTGGCGGCATGAATCATGCCGATGTAGATGCGTCGGGATTTTAGCGTTATCCAGGCTAACTCACCTTCTTCCATACACTGCAACAAAATCTGTTCAATACCGTTCGAACGTGACAATCGCTGATAGAGGTCGCGGCGGCTGCTGGCGGTTAATCGCGCGCTGCCAGCCCAGTTTGAGCGATACACACAAAACAGCACGGCAAAGGCGAGCATAATCACGACCGGTGCCTGAATACCCAGGAAGCTCCAGGTCATAAAATCCACATGCCAACGAGCATGCACCAGGCGGGTAAGTGCAAAAGTATTATTGATCGCGGAAGCGGCGAGTAATATCAGCCAGACAATCCCGGTGGCAAACACGCCCTGTAAGACAAAAATACAACCATAAAGGGCAATTAAAAAGTAAACATCCCAGCCAAAGGAACGCTTTATTTTTAAGCGACTCGACATGTCCCGGCTGGTGTACCAATAGCCACACACCATCAGCACCATAAATATTGCCGTTCCCATTTAGATATCCTTCAAGGTTTTGACATGATGGGCAAAATCGCGCTGAACTTTGGGACTTAACGGATTAACCGAAGCGTTGCCGTCTTCATCAATAATGATCCTGTCACCCTCCTGAATGGATTCTTTCATATCTTGCTGGCTCATCACTTGTAGCAATGACTCAGGGCTCTTGAAGAGGGCGATAACAAAGTGAAACATGTTATTTTCCAATTAATTTGGGTAGTGAGAGTATGGCACACTATCCGATGTGAATTTGGGTTAGTGACTTGAATAAGAGGCGTGTTTTCGAAATTACGGATTAATCTGTCTAAAAAGCTGAAGTAAGCGAAACCGTAGGTGAACGGAAAAATTTACCAGTTTTAATAATGAATGGCTTAGGGGTTCAGTATTCATTTCCTGTCGTTAAAATTAGACTACAATAAGAAAGACATTAAATATGAGGTTAATTTTGAAAGAACATCATACGAATGAACAACGTAATAAAGAAGGGGATGTGCATAAGGGACTTCCCGAAGTCGCCCCAAATGTCGGCAATGCGTATGAAGAGGATGACCATCCAGCAAAAGAAAACCCTGAAGATCATGGAGAGATTCCGCGCACGCGCGATGATAGTAAAGATCACAAGCAGGATCCTTATCAGGATAAATAGCCTCGCTGACAATTAATCGCACCCGACATTTAAAAAACATCTCTCTAATTATAGAGTGTGTTAATCAATTGAAATTTTTGATTAATTACCCTGTAATTTCGAAATAAACGAAGCATGTAGTTTATAAAGTAAGATTTTCTAGTGGTTAAAATATTTTATAAAATATCCTACGCTTGATTCACAAAATCGCGTATTTTCTACACCGTATCAATCATCACCCCACTAAACTACTTATACCCAATCAGGGTGAATGGAGGTATATATGTCAGAACGTCCAGATCCAGATGATGTTAAGCCGCTGCCTGGCGACGATTTACCCTTACCCGATGAAGAGGGTGATGAGACTGACGATCGTGATCTACCTGATGATCAAAAACCGATGATCTGATTCTCAATTCAGAGCCGCGTAAGCGGCTCTTTTGCGTAATTTGCAAGGGTATTATTGCGGTACAGCATTTCAATCATTGGATGATGCATCATCTTTGATGTATTGCCGTATCGCTTCATGCATGGCTCGGTTACGGTCAACTTCCAGTCCGCGCTCTTCATACTCTTTAGCCATGTTAATAATGACTTCATCATATTTCCCTTTGAAGGTGATGTTATTCACCGCGACCTGTTTAATCATCAGTTCACGTAACACCTCAGTTTCGATTTTTAAACGCTGAACCGTTTCTTCAAGTTCCTTTATTCTCTCTTCGGTGGACATTATCACTCCCTATTAAGTTATGTAGATTAAGCAAGCCACATTATTGAAAAGAATATGGCATTGAAAAGCCTATAACTCAAGCCTCACCATTCGCATCATATTAAGCGAGCCGTAAAGCACAGATAGGAGAGCGATAACCTAACATTTGGTTTATATTGACGGCGCAAATTAACGAGCCGCAATGATTGATGCGGATGAATAACGCGGCAGCGCTGGAACCCTCTTATGATGAACATCTTCGCCCTGATACTGGCCATTGCTGTGGTTTTTAGCGGCCTGAGTTGGACATACAGGCTTTGGGCTTTGACGCGCATCACCGTTGAGAAAAACCAGGCAGAATCTTCGCTCATACAGCAGGGTAAAAGTCAGCGCCTCCCGAGTTGGCTGGATACGCCCGCATCGCTCTTTCCGTTACTGGTCATCGTGTTACTGGTTCGGGCCTTTGGCTGGGAGCCTTTTCGCATTCCTTCTGGATCCATGATGCCAACTCTACTCACCGGCGACTGGGTGCTGGCAGATAAATATTCATACGGGCTGCGAAATCCATTCAATCAGAAAACGTTGCTTGCCACCGGACACCCTAAACGTGGTGATATTGCGATATTTACGTTTCCTCAGGACGAAACGCAGTTGTTCATTAAAAGAGTGATCGGTTTGCCCGGTGACAAAGTCATCTTCAATCCAGCCTCACAACAGCTCACTGTTTTCTCTTTTTGCCAGGACCATCAATCTTGTGCACCAGCGCTAGCCATTCATTACAGTGCGCTCAAAGCGGGCGAGTTCGTCGAGACTGCCGGAATGCATCCGGGCTTTTATGCCAGACCAATTGGCGAGGAAAAGCCTGATGAACAGCGTCTATTGATGGGCACTGAAACGCTAGCGGGGGTGACGCATCGCCTTTTGCAGAAGCCTGAATTGACTGTTTCAGCATCGGCGTTTTTCCATCAACCAGGTCAGCAGACTGGAGAGTGGGTGGTGCCGGCGGATAGCTATTTTATGATGGGGGATAATCGTAACAACAGCTATGACAGCCGCTATTGGGGTTTTGTCCCTGAGCGTAATCTGGTAGGCAAAGCGGTGGCGATTGGATTTAGTATGGAAAAACAGGAAGGGCAGTGGCCGACAGGGCTGAGGCCAGGTCGTATCGGGTGGATCCATTAAGAGAAGATGCCAGTCCCTGGCAGAACAAATCCTAAAGCGCTTTACTCAGACTTTGTTGGAGGACGGCGACTTATCTTGCCTCCTTTCCGACCCGCTTCAACGGCGCGTTCAGGATCGTTTCTGAAGTTGCCTCCACTGGCTTTGCCTCCCGCTTTACCAGCTTCTCTTGCGCGTGCCGGATCGTTAGCAAAATTCCCTGCACCGCCTCTGTAGCTCTGTTGTTTCATAGGAAGACCTCATATCAATGTTCCGTGAGAGATAAGGACTAGCTAGTCACTCCATAATTTTAGTGCGCGATTGCGGCTTCGCCAGCACGGGATAATTAATATTTTGTAGTCTTTATCGCACAAAAAAAGAAATGTTGTCCGATTTAAAATAGCCACTAATCACGATTAAATGGTTTTTTAATTGTTTAAGTAATAAACATGAAAATATTAAATGTTGAAGCCAATTTATGGGCCGCACTTGGCTTAGAAAAGCTATTAATATCTGCAGGTTATCAATTCTTATCCTGCTCATCTTTAAGTGATGCAAAAAAAATATTAATCGATCAATCTATCGAAGTAATGATTATTGAGTTAAAAACCGAAGCGGATGATATTGAATCTTCCTATGCGTTTTTACGCCTGTTGCAGGCACTTTATCCTTGTATCCGCGTGTTGGTACTGACAGACATTAATGATGCTGCGCTGCTTAATTTTCTTGCCCATGAATTTCACTCGGTTTTATTTCTGACAAAAAAATCCTCATTAGCCAGCATTGTTCAAAACGTCAATACACTTGCTGAGAAGAGACCGCATACATCAACACGCAGCCGTGTTCCTTCGCTCTCGCTGCAAGAATTTCACATGCTGAAATGGCTTGCCCGATACAGCAGTCAGCAGGACATAGCCTTGCGTGTCAGACTGAATAACAAAACCATCAGTCACTATAAGCGATCGATTTACGCGAAACTGAATTGTGAGAATAATGTTCAGTTTCATCATCGGCTTACGCAATACGGGTTTAATCGAACCCATGTCGATTAATATCTACACTGACTGTATCCCTCGCTCATAACTCCCTGTTATGCCCGGTTAGTAAAGGGTGTCTTTTGCCTGAGGCTTGAGAATTCCGGCCCGCAGGAGGAAGATATTCCCCTTTGCCAGGGTCGGGAATAGCCATGCTGATCACCTCCGAAAACACGCGCACTTTTAATACGGATACCCGACTCGCCTGCACGCTGGCGGCTGTGGCGGGCGCGCTGAACACAGCTGCATTTGAAACCGTCGGTTTTTTCTCTGCCAACATGACGGGCAACGTCTCGTCACTTTCCGATCATCTGGCGAAAGCAAATCTGCATGTCGGATTGTTCTTCCTGCTCATCGTGCTGCTCTTTATAGCGGGTTCTTCTGTCTCGACCCTGATTATCAACTCCGGACGCAGGCGACAAATTCGCGGGATTTATGCCATCAACATCCTGCTGGAAGGCGTGGCATTATTCGCGCTGGGCGTCATTGAGAGTTGGTTCAGCTTTAGTGAATCGGGCGTATTGCTGGTGCTCAGTTTGAGTTTTTTGATGGGATTACAAAACGCCGTGGTGACCCGGATTTCCAACGCACGCGTGCGCACCACCCATGTCTCCGGTACCGCTACCGACATTGGCATTGAGTTGGCCATGTTGTTTGATGTGCTACGCCGTAAAGAATCCCCGAAAGATGCGCCGCTCTATATCGAGCGTTTAAAACTGCACTTCTTCACGGTGATGGCATTCCTGTTCGGCGGCGTGCTGGGTATTCTGCTGCTGAACGCGCTGAGCTATAAACTGTTAATTTTGATTGGTGTGATGCTATCTGCCCTCGCTTTGTCAGCATTACAACGTGCCGGGCATGCGCTGCACTCCTGAACAATAATTGATGCGCTTCACATATTTCAGCGCGATTTTTGAAAACTGCTTGCTACTTTTTGGCAATGCTCAGCAAGATAACCGTCATTAAGGATTGTTACTGTTCGGCAGGCAAAACCTGAGGCGAGCCCTTTCTCGATAGCAGAGGGCGCGCCTCAGGTTTTTTTTTGCGCGAAATTCGAGGCGTTTTGCAGGAGAAAGGAAGATGCAATATCAGGAACTGGCAGATGACATTGTGGCTGGCGTGGGGGGAAAAGATAACATCATCAGCGTGATGCACTGCGCAACGCGCCTGCGCTTCAAGTTAAAAGAGAGCCAAAAAGCGCATACCGCCGAGTTGAAAAATAATCCTGGCGTGATCATGGTGGTGGAGAGCGGGGGACAGTATCAGGTGGTGATAGGCAACCAGGTTGCGGAGGTCTACCGCGCGTTAACGGCACGCTATGCCCTCGACCATGCCGATAACGTGGAGGACACTACGCCACAAAACCTGTTTGCCCGTTTTATCGATCTGGTTTCCGGCATTTTTACACCCTTTATTGGTGTGATGATTGCGACAGGCATCATCAAGGGACTGCTGGCGTTGGCACTGGTGCTCGGTGTGATGGACGCGAGCAGCGGCAGCTACAAAGTGCTGTTTGTTGCCAGTGATGGACTCTTTTACTTCTTGCCGATTCTGCTCGGCTACAGCGCCGGGAAAAAATTTGGCGGTAACCCCTTTGTCAGCATGGCGATTGCCGCAGCGCTGGTGCATCCGTTGATACTTGAAGCGATGCAACAGCAGCAGGCAGGAAAGCCACTGACCTTTGTCGGTATCCCGCTGGAAATACTCAATTACAGCTCCTCGGTGATCCCAATTATCTTTGCTGCGTGGGTCTCAAGCCTGATTGAGCGTTGGGTACATCCGCGTTCACCCGGTGCGGTGCGTAACTTCACTACGCCGCTGGTGTGCTTGCTAATCACCGTGCCGCTCACTTTTCTGGCGATTGGCCCGGCAGCCACCTGGCTCAGCCGCTTGCTGGCGGAAGGCTATCTGTGGATTTACAGCCTCAGCCCCATGGTTGCAGGAGCGGTGATGGGCGCGATCTGGCAAATCTGTGTGATATTCGGTCTGCACTGGGGTCTGGTGCCGATCATGCTCAATAATCTGGCCAACTTCGGTCACGACACCCTACTGCCATTACTGATGCCGGCGGTATTAGGACAGGCGGGCGCGACATTGGGGATCTTCCTGCGCACGCGTGATATCAAACTCAAAGCGATGGCGGGATCGGCATTCACTGCCAGCATTTTTGGTATCACTGAACCCGCAGTGTATGGCGTTACGCTGCCGCGTCGTCGTCCGTTTATCTTCGGCTGTATCGGTGGCGCGCTGGGTGCCGCCATTCTGGGCTTCTGGCACACCACCATTTACTCCTTTGGCTTCCCCAGTATTTTCACGTTTATTCAGGTCGTGCCCAGCACGGGTATTGATGCCAGCGTGCTGGCGTCCTTTGCCGGTGCAGCGGTCGCGCTAGTTTTCGCCTGTGCCATGACCTATGTGTTTGGTTTACGAGAGTCTGCGGCACAACCTGTTGTGGCTGAACCCGTCGCCGATCCCGCGCCTGCGACATTAACGCGCCGTGAAAGCGTGGTGAGCCCGATTGCGGGTGACGTATTGCCGCTGGAGAAAGTCAAAGATGAAACTTTCGCCAGCGGTTTACTCGGCAAGGGCGCGGCTATTCTGCCGCACGTGGGCCGCGTAGTATCGCCGGTCAATGGCGTAGTTTCCTCCATGTTCCGCACCGGACATGCGATTGGCCTGACGTCAGATCAAGGCGCGGAAGTGCTGATCCATGTTGGACTCGATACCGTCAAACTCGACGGGCAATATTTCCGTCCTCAGGTACAAAACGATCAGCCAGTGAAAGTGGGCGATGTGCTATTGGAGTTTGATATTGAGGCGATCAAAAAAGCTGGATTCGACCTCACCACACCGGTGCTGGTGAGCAACAGCGATGAATTTATTGATGTATTAACCCTGAACAACAGCGCAGTGAGTGAAGGCTCGCCGCTGCTGGCCGTGCTGAAATAACCAAGGAGCAAGTAAATGACTACACGTTTCCCGGATGCATTTTTATGGGGTGGCGCCGTTGCCGCCAATCAGGTGGAAGGTGCCTGGCAGGAGGGCGGTAAAGGGCTATCGACCTCGGATCTGCAACCTAAAGGTATTTTTGGCGCGCGCGTTGAACGCAGCGGCAATGATTTTGGCATCAAAGACACGGCGATTGATTTCTATCATCGCTTCCCGGAAGACATCAAGCTGTTCGCAGAGATGGGCTTTACCGTTCTGCGTACCTCGATTGCCTGGACGCGTATTTTCCCGCAGGGCGATGAAGCTCAGCCAAACGAGGAGGGGTTGGCCTTTTACGATCGTTTGTTTGATGAGATGGCAAAGTACAACATCACTCCGCTAGTGACGTTGTCACATTACGAAATGCCATACGGTTTGATCAAAAAATACGGCGGCTGGGGCAATCGCATCACCATTGATTGTTTTGAACGCTATGCGCGCGCGGTATTCACTCGCTTCCAGCATAAAGTGAAGCTGTGGCTGACGTTCAATGAAATCAACATGTCATTGCATGCGCCCTTTACTGGCGTTGGATTACCGGAGGAGAGCGATCAACAGGCGATCTATCAGGCAATTCATCATCAGCTGGTGGCGAGCGGCCGCGCCGTACAAGCCTGCCATGAGATTGTTAAGGACGGTAAGATCGGCAACATGCTGCTGGGTGCGTTGCTCTATCCGCTCAGCTGCCGTCCGGCCGATGTGTTGGAAACGCTGCAACAGAATCGCGAGTGGTTATTCTTTGGTGATGTACAGGTGCGCGGTGCCTATCCGGCTTACATGAAACGCTTCTTCGCCGATCGCGGAATCACCGTCAGCATCACGGATGAGGACAAACGCGACCTGCGCAACACTGTGGATTACATCTCCTTCAGTTATTACATGACCGGTTGCGTCACCACCAATGAAGAAGAGAACCAGAAAGCGCAGGGCAATATCTTGTCGATGGTGCCGAATCCGCATCTCGCCAGCTCAGAGTGGGGATGGCAGATAGATCCGGAAGGTCTGCGTATTCTGCTTAACATCTTGTACGACCGTTATCAGAAGCCGCTATTTATTGTGGAAAATGGCCTGGGTGCCAAAGATGTGGTTGAGGCCGATGGCAGCATCAATGACGATTACCGCATCCAGTATCTCAATGATCACTTAGTGCAGGTGCGGGAAGCGATTGAGGATGGTGTGGAAGTGATGGGCTACACCTGCTGGGGACCGATTGACCTGGTCAGCGCCTCTAAAGCCGAGTTCTCGAAGCGTTACGGTTTCATCCACGTTGATCGTGATGATGCGGGCAACGGCACGCTGGAACGCTCGCGTAAAAAGAGCTTCTTCTGGTATCAGGATGTGATCCGTAGCCACGGCGCGGCATTGAAATAAACCCGCTAACGGGCGTGCTGTCGCCCGTTTTTACGCCTCGTCGGCATCTTCCTGCAACGCTAATGTCTCTTTGCGAACTCGCTCAATATGGATGGTGAGAAACATGCGCTCTTCCGCCGAGAGGGCATAGAGATATTTTTGCTGGATGTGGCTGTCGATCTTCACCGCGCATTGATAAGCAATCGGATATTTGTCGCGCACCACATCATGCAATGACTCATCTTCGCTGCACACGCCGCGTTTTCCCAGCATGCGCTGGGCAAAAAACTTCAAATGGTTAACGAAGCGGTTATAGCTCAGGCTGTCGGTGCGGTAATCCAGCTGCAACCGATACTTCACGATATGCAAAATCTTCTGCATAAATTGCGTCACGTGAGAGACATCGGCAAAGTTGCTGCCCAGTTGCGCGTTGACTAAGTGCAGGGCGATAAAGCCTGCTTCATCGTCAGGCAACGCCACCCCGAGGCGTTTGTTGATCAGGGCCAGTGCTTCCATGCCAATCGCGAACTCTTTGGGGTAGAGCGTTTTGATCTCCCACTTCAATACATTACGAATCGGAATGCCTTGCTGATGGCGTTCAATCGCGAAATGGCAGTGATCGCACAGCGCAATCGAGAGGCTCTCATGCAGCGGCTGACCCAACTGTTGACGTGCGCTGGCGATGATTAACTCGCTGGTGGTGATGACTTCCAGTGGGATATCAGAAAGCAACTCGCTTAGCCTTCCTGTCAGGGTGTCACTCTGCAGTGCGAAGACTTTTTCAATCTGCTGCGCATCCAGCGCATCACCCACACGCTTCTGAAAAGCCAGCCCGCGACCCATCACGACCTGTTCTTTGCCGTTCTCGCCCAGTACGACCACGACATTGTTATTGAGGATCTTCGCGATTTTCATTTTTATCAGCCCTGAAAAAGAAAAAACCTGACCCACCGGGAGGGCGGCGTGTCAGGTTTTGCCTGCGTTTGCGCGCAGTAACAATCTGGCGAGATCATAAGCCGCTCTGTGATTCCGACAAGCATACTGACCGTTAAATGTGAGACACGTCATGTTTTATTGCGCCGCGAAGCGATGGAGGAAAAACAGGGCAATGGCCCCTGAAGCCGCGTCTGCACTGATGCTGTGCAAACTGTAAGGATATTTGTAAGGAAATAGTAAAGAAATGATCAGGTTTTCTTAAAGGTTTGCGTTAAGTCGCCGATAGTACCGTAACGTCAAAATAACAGGAGTTACGTACATGGCCGGGATTTCAACTTTAGGTGTGGGTTCAGGACTGGGTTTAAGTACCATTTTGGACAAGCTGACCGCCGCTGAAAAACAGTCACTGACACCGATTTCCAAACAGCAGTCTGCCGCCACGGCGAAGCTTTCTGCTTATGGCACACTTAAAACCGCGATTCAGGCTTTTCAGACGGCTAACACCAAATTAAAAGATGCGAGTCTCTATACGGCGACCAGTACCACTTCCAGTTCGAGTGCATTTAGCGCGGATACCAATGGCAGCGCGCTGGCAGGGAAATACATCATCAGCGTAGATCATCTGGCGCAATCGCAAACGCTGACCAGCGATGCGAAAACCGATGTCAAAGCGGCTCTAGGCAGCGATGCGGCATCGCGTACCCTGAAATTTGTCACTGCGGATGGCAAAGAGAAGAGCATTTCGTTATCCAAAGATCAAACATCCCTGACAGCGCTGCGTGACACCATTAACAAGTCCGATGTGGGGATCAGCGCCAGTTTGATCAAAGTGTCAGGAACAGAATACCGTCTGTCATTAACCTCGAAGGCGACGGGAACCGACCACGCAGTGACCTCTTTAAGCGTAACGGGTGATGATACGCTGCACGGTTTTGTTGGATTTGATAAATCCGATCAAGCTAACAGTCACATGGTTCAGAGTGTGGAAGCGCAAAATGCCAGCCTGACCGTCAACAATGTGGCAATTCAAAGCAGCAGCAACACCATTGAAGACGCCGTGGAAGGTATTACGCTCAAGCTGAACGATCAGACGACCGGCACTCAGACGTTGACCGTCAGCGCTGATACCAGCAAGGCGAAAAGCGCCATCACCGATTGGGTGAATGCCTACAATTCGCTGCAAGATACGATGGGCAATCTTACCCGCTACACAGCGGTGGATGCGGGTAAAGAACCGGACAGCAAAAACGGTGCACTGCTGGGTGACGGCACGCTGCGTAACATCCAGACCCAGTTAAAGAGCATTCTTGCCAACGCCTCCGGTTCGGGAGTTTACAAAACGCTCAGCCAGGCGGGTATTACCACCGATCCTACCGATGGGAAATTGAAGCTGGATGCGGACAAACTTTCCAGTGCACTGAAAGTCAGGCCTGACGCCATCCGTGATATGTACACCGGTGATGGTAAGAAAACCGGCGTCACCACGGTACTGGATACCACTTTTACCGCGTTTTTGAGCAGTAAAGGCGTGATTCAGGGGGCGACGGACAGCATCAGTAAAAAACTGAACCAGCTGACCGATCAGTACAACACCACCAGTAAACGCATTGATGACAAAATCGCACGCTACAAAACTCAGTTCACCAATCTGGATAAAGTGGTCAGCGTACTGAATAGCACCAGCAACTATCTCACACAGCAGTTTGATAATATGACCAGCAGCAACAGCAAAAAATAATTATTCCCCCCCAATAGCGGCGTGTCAGGGCACTTTTCGGTGCCCTACTGATTAACATCGTCATCGATTGACGTTGCATCATATTCGCCTAATGGATAAGTAATTGCTAATGTGTTTGGTGTCCCCATTTTTTGCGGAGTGATTCCATGCGCGACAGTAACACCGAACCTTCTGAACCGGCAGCACCGCCACTTAACCCATCGCTGATGGAACATCTGATCAACGCACGCAAGATTTTCATTACCGGCACCGTGGATGAAAAAATGGCCAAAGAGGTGGTTCAGCATCTGCACATCCTCGCCGCCATCAGCGATCGACCGATCACGATCTTTATCAACTCTCCCGGCGGTCATGCTGAATCGGGCGATATGATTTTTGATGCCATACGCTTTATCACTCCCGAAGTGATCATGATTGGTTCTGGTTGTGTGGCCAGCGCAGGTGCGTTGATTTATGTCGCCGCCAACAAAGCAAATCGCTATGCGTTACCCAACACCCGTTTCCTTCTGCATCAGCCTTCCGGCGGCATGCAAGGCCCCGCCAGCAATATGCAGATTTACAGTAATGAAATCGTGCGCATGAAAAATCGCCTCAATCATATTTTCGCGGATGCCACCGGGCAGGCGATTGAGAGGATTGAACAAGATACTCAGCGCGATTTCTGGTTGAGTGCGGAGCAGGCGGTAGAATACGGTTTGGTGTCGAAAGTGATCGTCACCGAGCAAGAGATCGCCGCGCATTATCTTGCCGCTTAAATAAGTCAGTGCTAATGTCATCAACATGATTGAAAATGCGATATTCAAAGCACTGGCGGATCCGACCCGCCGTGCCATATTTGAAAAGCTGTCGGTGGGGCGCATGAATGCCACGGCGTTGCGCGACGGGATGGAGATCAGCCAATCGGCGATGTCTCAACATCTCGCGGTGTTACGGGGTGCGGGGCTGGTGCGTGAAGAGCGGCAAGGGCGCTTTGTGAACTATGAAGTTGACCCGGTGGGCATGACGTTTCTGGTCAACTGGCTAGCCAAATATCGCGCGTTTTGGCCGACACGCATTGATGCCCTGAAAAGTTTGCTGAAGGATATGGACCAATGAGTGAAGCCGAAAAATCCAACGAACTGGTACAAGAGTATCAACTGGATGCGACGCCGGAGAAAGTGTGGCGCGCTATCAGTATTGCGGAGTACCGGGAAGCCTGGCTACCCAACGCTGTATTAGCGGAGGCTGAACCTGTTGACTGCGAACCTGGAAAATCGATCCGTTACCGGTTACGTGATGACGCACCACCTTACCTGAAGAGTGACGTGACGTTTCTAATCGCGCCCGATGACGCGGGTGGCACCCGATTGACTATCGTCCATCGCCTTGCTGATCTGTACTTGCAGGCCGCAAATGATGAAAATGGTGGATTGATGCTGGCGGCATAGCCTCGGGCTAATTTTTTTAGCGCGCCTTATTCCCAAACGTACATTTCTGGCGGCCCGAAGGCCGCCAGCTTTACACGGGTTGATCAGCCTTATTCGCATCACGAGATCCTGCCGCGCCCGCACAAACTAACGCCAGCAGCACCATCACCAGCACCGGCAACATCGCCATGCGCAGACCCGCGTGTTCACCAATAAACCCCAGTCCTGGCGGTCCCACCAGAAAGGCCAGATAACCAAGCGTTGCGGCGATGGTCACGCGAATCGCGCTGTTTTTGCCATCGCCCGCAGCGGAGACGGTCAGTGGGAAGCCAAGCGAAGCGCCAATTCCCCAGAACAACACTGCCGCTGCCGCCAGCCATTGGTTGTTGGAGAAAATCACCATCGCCAGACCCAGGGCGGCTGAGAATGCGCTGGCGCGTAATACCAGTACACGGCCCAGGCGATCCACCACATATCCGCCAAGGAAACGTCCCACGGTCATGCCCGCAGTGAAACCCGCGTACACCAGCGTGCTTTGCGTGTGATTAAGATTATGACCATCGATCATCAGTAACGGTAGCCAGTCATTGGCAGAGCCTTCTGCCAGCGCCATCGCCAAAATCACCACCCCAAGGATCAGCAGTTGGCGATCGCGCAGCTCGCGTCCGACCTGAGCGAGGAAACCGCCGCTGTGCGCCTGTTCATGTCGTTCGCTGTCGCTGGTGGCGGGTAAATGACGCAGGGCTGCGGAGACAATCAGCAGGTTCACCAGCACCACGAAGGCAAAGTGCCAGGTGATGCTGACATCAACTGCCGTCATGGCAAGTCCTGACAGCGCGCCAATCAGCGTGCCAAAGCTAAAGAAGCCGTGAATGGTGGTCATGATCGATTTGCCAATCAGACGCTCAAAGGCAGCGCCTTCGACATTTATTACCACATCAATCAATGCGGTACCGCCGCCCAGCAACACCAGGCTGGCGAAGACACCGTACGCGCTGTGCAGTTGAAGGGCAGCTAACATGACTGCGACGCCACTCAACAGCAGCACAAAGCCATAACGCATGACACGGCTAGTGCCAAAGTGGGTGATGAGTTTGCCTGCCAGCAGAACGCACAGCATTGAGCCACAGGAAAAGCCGAACAGGATCATGCCCATCATTTCCGTGGAAGCATGCAGAATATCGCGCATGTAAGGTGTACGACTCACCCACGAAGCCCAGGTGAAACCGGGTAAAAACATTAGGCCGTAGATCGCCCATTTACCGCGTAGCTGTTGCTGTAAATCCATATTCATCCCCATCCATAAATTAGCGGAAAGGGTAACAGAAAGGCTCCCCGCGTGCGCGACGCGGGGAGAAACAGTGATTAAAAACTCTGCCAGTCGGCGTCATTAACCACCGCTAAACGCTGTGGCTTGGGGTGCGATGGCGTACGGATGATGGTTTGTGGAACGTCAATGACATCGCTGACATGGAATTTACCGACCAACTGATTCAGGTTACCCGCCTGCTCTTGCAGCGATTGCGAAGCGGCCGCGGCTTGTTCCACTAAGGCGGCGTTCTGCTGGGTAACATCATCCATCTGATTAACCGCTTGCTGCACCTGAACGATGCCCTGGCTCTGCTCCACGGCAGCCGCAGCGATCTCACTCACCAACTGACTCACCTGGTAAATGGCATCATTCATCACGTCCATATTGCGGCCCACATCACTGGCTTGCGTGGCACCCGATTCGGTTAAACGATGAGATTCCTCAATCAGCACTTTGATCTCGCGTGCTGCGTTGCTTGAGCGCTGAGACAGGCTGCGCACTTCACCGGCAACCACCGCAAAGCCTTTGCCGTGTTCACCGGCGCGCGCCGCTTCAACCGCCGCGTTCAAGGCCAGAATGTTGGTCTGGAAAGCGATACCTTCAATGATCGAGACAATCTCAGTCACTTTGCGCGAGCTGCCACGAATCTCGTCCATGGTCGACAGCATGGTGGTGAGCGAGGTTCCATTTTTCTCTGACAGCGCGCGGGCATTGGCTGCCAGCTGGCTCGCCTGCCGGGTGTTGTCCGCCGTTTGGCGCACCGTCTCACTGAGTTCCGTCATGCTGGCAGCCGTTTGCTCCAGCGATGCCGCTTGCTGTTCGGTGCGTGAAGAGAGATCTTCATTGCCCGCTGAAATCTGCACTGAAGCGCTGCTCACGGACTGAGACGCTTTACGCACTGAAGAGAGGGCTTCAGAGACGCGCTGCATCAAAATATTGAAGGAGTGTGCCATATTGCCCACTTCATCTCGCCGGCTTTCATCGGCGCTTAAAGTCAGATCGAGGTTCTCGCTGGCCGCCAGCATGACCTTACCTACCGCGCCCAAACTGCGGCGAATACGCATCACCGTAAACAGCGAGAATAGGCCGAAGATCACCACTGTCGCCGCAACACCTGCAACGGTGGCCCAAAAGACAAAATGGAAGGTGCTTTGATTGGTGGCGCGCAATGCGTCGCCCGCAGTAATGTTGAGTGCCTGTTGAGTTTGATAATCAGCGATCATCTGACGAATGGCGGCACCCACACCACTATCTCCTTCCAGCAAACTCAGGCTCACTTCATTCTGGTGAGCACGTGACGCTGTAAGAAATGCAGGTAACTGCGATGCAACGCGCTGGATGTTATCAAAAGCGATGTTAGTCAGGCGTTTGTCTTCCTCATTCGAAATATCGTTTGCCATGTAGTAATCGGTCAGCGCTTTCAGTCCATTGATTTGCTCATCGATCTGTTTTTCTACGGCAGGCATGTTGCTGTCGTGAATCTGGCTCTGGTGTTTGTAAAGCGTAATGGCCAGCTGGTTACTTTGATCGATCAGTTTGCCGATGTCCTTAATCGAAGGAATGGCGTTAGTTTGCACAAATTCAAAACGGTCCTGAAATCCTGACAGTAGCGAGAGCGCAAGAATCGCCTGCAGGATGATGGCGCCAAACAACATGGAAAGGGTCAGCAAGAGACGCTGGGAGATGGTCATCTAATTATCCTTAATCTAAAAGCACCCCTGGTTCAGGAAAATCAGGGAATAGGGCAGATTAATAACCATCGGCAGAATGCGAGATTTAGTTAATTATTTTTTATTGCACGGTGATGGAGATCAAATCATACGTAGCGAAGGCGCAACATTTTTAGCCATTCTCACGATCTTAAATAGATCCAGTGAAATATGTTGTGCGACAGATTCAGAAATCCTAACAAGCCGATATTGTCGCGAGGTCGTAATCGTTATTATAATAATCATTACGGGTAAAGGTTAAGGGCTAAGGAATGGCGATTTATGTACATAAACGTTTTGATCGGAATTTCAAAAAGGCCAGTCTTCATGATGCTGACCTTTGCCATGCTGCTGCGGAAGTCAAAAGGGGCGAGTTTGAAGCTGACCTGGGGGGAGGCGTGATTAAAAAGCGTATAGCACTGAGTAAGGGGAAAAGTGGTGGTGCCCGGTCGGTGATTTTCTTCAAAAGAGGAAACACACTATTTTTTTATGATGGCTGGACTAAAGGCGAGTTGCATAAGAAAAATGCCAAAGAGATCGAGGATGACGTGTTGGCAACGTATAAAATCCTTGCGAAAGGCTACTTACAAGCGAGTGCGGCAGACCTGCTACAGCTTAAAAATCGTGGGACATTCAGAGAGGTAAACTGCGATGAAAACTACACCAGCAACATTGGATGAGATGATTGAAGATGCGGAAGAGTTGCGAGGATTAGGCCTACTTTCTGATGAAGATGTCTCTCAGATTGCCACGCGAATCTCTGCAAGTGAGTATCGCAAGCGTGTTGCAGCTGTACATGATATGACCGGTCTGGAAATTAAACTCATGCGTAAACAGTATGGCCTGAGTCAGGCATTACTGGCTTATACCTTAGGTATGACAGTGGATAGCGTTTCAAAGTGGGAGCGAGGAGAAATCAAGCCGAGTGGCCCGGCACTGCGTATCTTAAATACACTGGCTGCTAAAGGCCCTGATGCATTTGTTGTTTAAAGGGGAAACTGGACTCCAGTTTCCCCTTTAAAATTATGGCCTTCTAAACAGCGCCATGCTGCGGCCTTCCAGTTCAAAATCCTTCTCTTTGGTAATCACCAGCCCTTTTTTAGCGGTATCGGAGGTGGTGAGTTCCAGTACCCAACCGCCTTCGCCAAATTGTGGGATGCGGAAGGGCACGTTGCCTTCAAACGGATTGAACAACATCAACACATCGTGCCAGATGCCTTCTTCGGTTTGCAGGTCCGGACGGCCAATGTAGACGCCAAGCGTGCTGCCCTCATCCCATTGGTCTGCCTGCTGGAAGCCGCCGCCAGCGTTAAACCATTTTATGTCCATACCGTCGCGCCAGTTTTCACGGCGCAGCAACGGCTGTTTCGCCCTTAACGCCAGCAAATGGCGAGTGAATTCGCGTAAGGCATCCGCGGACTCCGGCAAGTTTTCCCAATGCAGCCAGGAGATTTCACTGTCCTGACAATATCCGTTGTTGTTGCCCATTTGGCTGCGGCCAAACTCGTCGCCCGCCAGCAGCATCGGCGTGCCGTGTGAGAACAGCAGCGTCGCGAGGAAGTTACGCTTTTGCCGCTCACGCACCGCGTTGATGCCTTCGTCATCGGTCGGGCCTTCCGCGCCGTAATTGTACGAACGATTATCGTTATGACCGTCATTGTTATCTTCACCGTTCGCGTCGTTATGTTTCTCGTTGTAAGACACCAAATCGTTGAGCGTGAAGCCATCGTGTGCGGTAAGGAAGTTGATGCTGGCCCAGGGACGACGGCCGCGTTGATCGTAGAGATCGCCTGAACCGAGCAGGCGCGCGGCAAAGTCGGTTGAGACGTTGTCGCCTTTCCAGTATTCACGCACCGTGTCGCGATATTTATCATTCCATTCTGCCCAGCCTGGTGGGAAGCCCCCAACCTGATAGCCGCCGGGGCCAATATCCCAGGGTTCGCCAATCAGTTTCAATTTCGACAGTACCGGGTCCTGCGTCATGGCATCAAAAAAGCCGCCACGCTGATCGAAACCTTCCGGTTCGCGCCCGAGAATGGTGCCCAAATCAAAGCGAAAACCGTCGATATGCATCGATTCCGCCCAGTAGCGCAGAGAATCCATTACCATCTGCAACACGCGTGGGTGGGAGGTGTTCACGGTGTTGCCAGTACCGGTATCGTTGATGTAGTAGCGATGCTGATCCGGCAAGGTGCGGTAATAGGAGAAGTTATCGATGCCTTTGAACGACAGCGTCGGTCCCAATTCGTTACCTTCCGCCGTATGGTTGTAAACCACGTCGAGGATCACTTCGATACCGGCGTCGTGGAAGGCGCGGACCATATCACGAAAGCCCTGAATGCCACGCGGGCCAAAGTAGCGCGAGGCCGGGGCAAAAAACGCCATTGAGTTATAGCCCCAGAAGTTTTTCAGCCCTTTATCAAGCAAATGCTGATCGTCCGGGAACCAGTGCACCGGTAGCAACTCAACCGACGTGACACCGAGGCTTTTGATGTATTCGACGGTGGCTTTGTTGCTCATGCCATCGTAAGTGCCGCGCATTTCAGGGGGTACTGCCGGGTTCAACTGGCTGAAGCCCTTAACGTGTGTCTCATAGATAACGGTCTGTGACCATGGGATAACGGGACGATTACGGTCCTGCCAGTCAAATTCGTTGGGATCGATCACCCGGCATTTTGGCGTAAACGGTGCGCTGTCGCGTTCATCAAAAGTCAGATCTTTATCTTCATGCAGCAGGTCGTAGGCAAAATGCGCATCGTTCCACTGGATATCGCCGCGCAGCTCACGAGCATAGGGGTCGAGCAGCAGTTTGTTGGCGTTGAATCGATGGCCGTTTTCTGGTTCAAACGGGCCATGCACCCGGTAGCCGTAAAGTGCACCTGGCTGCAGACCGGGAATGTAGCCATGCCAGACTTCATGGGTATTTTCCGGCAGATCAAAACGCGCGATTTCGTGCTGACCGCTCTCGTCGTACAGACACAATTCCACACGCTCGGCGAACGCTGAAAACAGGGCAAAATTGACGCCCTCGCCATCATAATTTGCGCCAAGCGTTTGACCCGAACCCGCGATAATTTCTAAAGGCTTTGCGTTAGACATTCATTCCTCTCCATCCGATGAACAGAAATACAGGCTTGTTATTAACTGGCAATCAGCACCAGTGGCGCGTAAGGCGGTAAGTTATCTAAAGAAAGTTGTTCGTTAAGCGCTAAGGTTGCGCCACTTAACAGATTGCGATAGTGCCGGTGGGCCAGTGACTCAGGTAAGGGAATGGACGTTTCAGCCCAGGAAGTGCCCTCCAGCATTAAACGAGGCGCCACAACGATGAGGCTGTTTTCACTGTCCTGTCGGGCATAGGAAATCAGATGCTCTGGATGCGCGCCTGTGGCGTACAACGGTTGATAATCGCCGAAACGGAATAGCTGCGGCTTATCCAGGCGCAGGTGTAATAAGCATGCGATGACCTGCTGTTTGAGTTTGCCGCTGCGCCAGTCAGAGGGCTGAGTGAAATCAGGACGGCTGCGATCAACAAGTTGCGCCTCCAGCACGGCGTAATCGGGCTCACGGCGGTTATCGGGATCGACGAGGCTGAAATCCAGCGCTTCGCTGCCCTGATAAATATCCGGGACGCCCGGTGCGGTGAGCTTAATCACGGTCTGTGACAGGCTGTTAACCAGGCCGGCATCAACGAAAGGTTGAATGGCTGTGACGAAGTCCGTCAGGAATGCTGGGTTTTCAGCGGATAGTAGATGTTTTGCATATTCCAGCACCGCCTGTTCGTAAGTTTCGTCGCCATCCGCCCAGTCAGTACGAAGCTTGGCTTCACGCAGCGCTTTCTCCACAAACGGTAAAAAGCGTGCCTCAAGGATACGCAAACCGTCGTGGTCATCTGGTCGTAAGGTCGTGGGCCACGCACCGGCCAGCGCCTGATACAGCATCCATTCTACCGCCGGTTCGGGGGCCGGGCCTTCGTTCAGGGTGAGCACTTTGGACTGATTCAGCTCCCGCCAGCGCGTGACGTTCTCTGCCCAGCGTGCGGGCGCTTCACTCAACGTATATAGCCGGGCACGGGCATCTTCCCCGCGTTTGGTATCGTGGGTTGATGTCGTTGAGAGGGCGTCGGGTTGTTTGTGCAGCCGGGTGTGCATCTGCTGGTGGAAGTGTTCCACAGAGAAGGGGTGCGGCAGCGGTTCCGCGCCGACTTCGTTGATGGCAAGGATGGCGTGATTTCGGAAGAACAGGGTGTCTTCCACCGATTTCGCCATCAACGGGCCGGTGAGTTGCTGGAAGCGCGTACGGAATTCAGCGGCATCCGGTTCACTTTGTTCCGAGACCGCACCGAGTAATATGGCCTGCAGGAAGCTGAGTGCAGCGGGAAAAGCACTGAACTTCACCGCTTCCAGTACCTGTTGCAGCAGCGCTTCACCCGCCAAAGGCATGCCCGCCGGGCGACCATAGGTGCGGTAAACCGGGAAGGCGATCAGCATCTCGCGCAGGGCGACATGCAACTCAGCTTCGCCAAAATTGCGCTGTTCTAAATGTGCCACCCCGGTCGCTATCGCCAGCAGACGTGAAAATTCACCGGCGAAGTTACGGTCAACCATCAATTCACGGGCGGCGCGCAGACCAGCACTGACATCATTCCGCTCTTCGGTGACGGCTTCATAGGCCAGATGCAACGCATCAATCTGGGTATCGTCGATCAACGCATGTGAAAGCGCAGCGATAAACTCATAGCCAGTGGTGCCGGAAATGGGCCATTCAACCGGAATCTGCTCTTCTTCTGCCAGAATCTTCTCTACCGTGATGTAGCAATCCGCACCTGCGGCTTGACGCAAGCGCTGAAGATAACCCTGCGGATCGGCCAGACCATCAACGTGATCGACACGCAAACCACTCACAGCACCGCTGTGAACCAGTTCCAGAATCAGTGCGTGTGAGGCGTTGAACACGGCTTCATCCTCGACCCGCACGCCGACTAGCCCAGTGATTTCAAAGAAGCGTCGGTAAGAGAGATCTTTTCGTGCGTCACGCCAGTTGATCAGCTGCCAGGGCTGCTGCTGATGCAATTCGGCAATCGCTGCGCGATCGTTGATGGCCAGCACCTCATCGGCGCGTCCTTGCCAACTGGCAGGCGTCAGCGGATAGAAGCTGTCGTAGTAAGCCAGCGCCGGATGGCCAGTTTGCGGATGGGGCTTAATGCTCAATTCGTCGTTTTGCAGCACGCGTTCAAAATCATCGCCGAGGAACGGCAATGTGAGGGGACGCGACCAGTCGATATCGAAATAGCGTGCATACTGACTGCTTTCACCATGTTCGATCACATCACGCCACCAGGCATTTTCCAGTGACGCCGCCATATGGTTTGGCACGATATCCAGAATTAAGCCGAGGCCGGCCTGCTGTAATGCCGCCGACAGTCGGTTAAAACCGTCACGTCCGCCCAGCGCAGGATCGATTTCATTGGCATCAGTGACATCGTAGCCGTGCGTGGAATCGGTGGTGGCAGTGAAGATAGGTGAGGCGTAAAGATGGCTGATACCGAGCCGCTGCAAATAAGGTAACAAGGTGATGGCGCGGTCAAAAGTCATGCCGTTGCGGAACTGAATACGGTAGGTTGCTGAAGGAATTGTCATGCTTTTTCTCCCTGTGCCAGACGCACCACAATGGCATGTTGCGGCAACACATCATTCTCCTGCGGCCAGGCAAAGAGGGTTTTGCCTGCCATAGTGGGTAAGGGCTGCGCCTGCTTGCTGATATTCAGTGCCAGCGAGAGTTCACCCTGCGGGAACTGCCAGCTCACCGCGATAAAACCTTTGGCCGTTTTCAGCACTTTGCCACTGTGACCGCCCGCCGTGGCGAGCAGCGGCACAATGTGGCGCTGACGCAATGCCAGCAATTGCTGAGTGAACGCCAGCCAGGCTTTGCCTTTCTCACTTTCCAGCTTGCTCCAGTCGAGTTTCGAGCGGGTGAAAGTTTCTGCCGCGTTGGGATCGGGCACGCTGTCGTCATGCCCCGCATGGCCGGTAAACTCTCGGGCGCGTCCTTCACGTACCGCTTTAGCCAAATCACCATGAAAATCGGTGAAGAACAGGAACGGGTTGGTTTCGCCATACTCCTCGCCCATAAACAGCAGCGGGATATGCGGTGACAGTAACAGCGTGGCCAGCAGCACTTTGGTGCGGTCAGTGCCTGCCAGCGTGATTAAGCGGTCACCCTGCGCACGATTGCCGACCTGATCGTGGTTCTGGATAAAATCAACAAAGGCAATCGGAGGCTGTGCCGCACTGGGCACGCCGCGCCGTTGACCGCTCTGCGGCGAGATTTCCCCCTGATAGGCAAAACCTTCCGTCAGAATGCGTGCAATCAGCTTTTCAGGTATGTCAGCGAAATCCTGGTAGTAGGCATGGGTTTCACCGGTGGCAAACACATGAATGGCATTGTGGAAATCGTCATTCCATTCGCCGGTAAACAGCGGCGCATGGCCCTGTTTGTCACGCGGGTGCAGGAAGGTGACATTGCGTGAATCTTCCGTGGTGAGGTGGATAGGGCGGTCCGTTATCTCACGACGAATACGTTCAGCAATCTCAATCAACGCATGTTTGCTGGAGGTATCTTCGATTTGATCGATGGCATCAAAGCGCAGGCCATCGAGGTGATATTCCTGCAACCAGTAGAGTGGCGCTTCCACGATGTAACGACGTGCGGCATCAACATCATATGCGATGCCCGCGCCCCAGGGTGTCATGCGCTCTTTGTGGAAGAAATCAGGGGCCAGCAGCGGCAGATAGTTACCTTCCGGACCAAAGTGATTGAGCACAATATCGAGCACCACCGACAGGCCGTGTCCATGTGCAGCATCCACGAAGGCTTTGAAATCATCCGGCGAGCCGTAAGCGGAGTGCGGTGCGTACAGCAATACGCCGTCATAGCCCCAACCGCGATTGCCCCCAAACTGCGACACCGGCAACACCTCAATCATGGTAATGCCGAGTGCCTGCAAATAGGGCAAGCGGGTAATGGCGGCCTCGAAAGTGCCTTCGGGTGTGAAAGTCCCGATATGCAGTTCGTACACCACGGTTTCTTGCCAGGCGTGTCCGCGCCAATCCGTGTGCTGCCATGCATAATGACGAGGATCGACGACCACGGAAGGGCCATTGACCCCGGATTGTTGCGCGCGAGCGGCGGGATCGGGCACCACCGTGCCATCCGCCAGTACAAAGTTGTAAGTCGCACCAGGTTGTATGCCGCCCAGTTGCCGTTGATACCAGCCATCGTCCGAGGCTGACATAAGATGATCGCCATCGGCGAGACGCAAGGTAATCTGTTGCTGACCCGGTGCCCACAAGCGGAATAGCACGCTGCCATCCGCCTGAATCTCAGCTCCCCAGGATTTCTTAAATGATCTGAATTCCATTCAATTGCCTCGTTTAACCCTCGCAAGGGCAATGGACGACATCAAGCGGTACACGTTCCGTTTAAAGATGCTGACTGAGTACGATATACAGTGGGACGACAAGAAAGACTGAGAACAGATCATAGTCGATATTTTGCGCTTTTCTGGCGCGAACAGATGTGTTTAGGAAATTATCGAAGCCTTACGCTTCGCTAATCAGGGAGGTGAATAGAAGAAAGGCGACCTGATGGTCGCCCCGAAGATTATGCTGGTTTGTGTTGCTGGACCTTGCGGCCGCGTTGCTTACGTAATTTATCAATCAGCTTATGCGCCTCCGCTTTGGTGGCGACTGCAGGTGAAGAGCCTTTCAGCGGTTTACGCGCGGTTTCACTCAACGTTAGCACCGTAATCAAACCGACAATTCCGGCGCCCATCATGTAATAAGCGGGCATCATCGCATTGTGCGTGGTGTCCACCAGCCATGCAGTGATTAACGGCGTAGTGCCGCCGAACAGTGACACGGAGAGGTTAAAGCCTATCGCTAATGCGCTGTAGCGAATATCGGTGACAAACAGGGCCGGTAATGTGGCGGGCATGGTGCCGCTAAAGCAGGTATGCAATAAACCTAATACCGCCAGACCGGCAAATACCAACATCATATTGCCAGAACCAATCAGCATATAGCTGGGAATAGCCAGCAATATTAAGCCCAGAGCCCCTAAGCCAATGACCGGCTTACGGCCCATACGGTCGGTTAAATGTCCCCACATCAACGTCAATGGCATCATAATAAACATAATGACCATGACTAACATGAGCCCGGATAATTCACTCATGCCCAATACGCCGGTTAAATAGCTGGGCATATAAGCAGTCAACATATAATTGGATACGTTAAATAACAGCACCAGGCCAATACATTTCAACAGCGGTTTACTCTGTACACGCAGCATCTGCAGCAAGGTCAGTTGAGGCTTATTGTGCTCAAGCTCTTCGCGCTTGTCCATGTGCTCTTTAAATGCCGGCGTCTCTTCCAGTTTCAGGCGAATATAGAGACCAAATAATCCCAGAGGTGCGGCCAGGAAAAAGGGAATACGCCAGCCCCAATCCATCATGGCTTGATGCGGTAATAGTGCGATCATGCCGGTGACCAGACTGGCACCGAGCAGATAACCCGCCAGTGTGCCGAATTCCAGGAAGCTACCCATAAAGCCACGGCGCTTATCGGTGGAGTATTCCGCGATAAAGGTCGCTGCGCCACCGTATTCGCCGCCGGTGGAGAAACCCTGCACCAGACGTGCCACCAGCAACAGGATCGGGGCGGCAATGCCAATACTGGCATAACTGGGAATCAGGCCGATGCAGAAGGTGCCAATCGACATCATGATCATGGTGAAGGCGAGTACTTTCTGCCGCCCAAAGCGATCACCTAACGGCCCAAATACCATTCCCCCGATTGGGCGAACTAAAAACGCAGCGGCAAAGGTGCCGAAGGAGGCGATTAACTGCGCAGTGTTACTGGCACCAGGAAAAAAGACCTGGCCGATAATCACGGCGAGATAGCTATATACGCCAAAATCAAACCATTCCATGGTGTTGCCTAACGCAGCAGCACTCACAGCGCGTTTTAATAATTTGTTATCGATGACCGTAATATCATCAACGGTTAAGTCAGATTGTTTAGAAATCGTTCCGGTGCTCATAAACCTCCATGAGTAAAATTAGAGCGATCTTATAGCTTTCGCAGCCAAAAAATTCACCTATGGAAATGAAAGCTATAAGAGGCTGAAAGGCGGATACCTTAGGTAATCTCTTTAAGATGTGCAAGTTTGTGACATATATCCTTGCATTAAAGCGTAGCGATGAAGGTATATTTTGTCAAAGTGCTTGAGGGGTGAAATAATAGATTGTGTCGTGATGAGGGAGACCGTTTTTATTCTGCATCATATTATGCGGTGACAGTTTGTCAGAGAGTTAATTATGCTGGGAGAATGTGCGCCACAAGGGTTTCAGCGGCGCAAAGCAGGCGAGGGAGAATCATTTGAACAGCGCACTGACGATAGAGCTAAATACCGAACCCGTCACGAAAGCATGATGCGTTACATTATCTTGATTTTGTATATCCGCTAACCGTTTTAACGCCGCTTCCGGAGTTGCCGCTTCAACTTCTTCATCTAACTTTTTATAGCTTTGTGAAATGAGCAAGACGGCGCTCTCGACATCTGTTCTTTCAACAGTGGCAATGACCTGATCTTTTTTATAGAAAATGTAATCTGGCATGGTCAAATTCCCGTGTAAACATGCAAGTGCAGCGCTTGATACCTGATGCCCACTACTTTAGCAAACCCTGGCTGATTGAGCTAAGGAGGTGAATGCAATTGCGGTTGCGATCAATAATTCTCTGTCCGTTTCCAGCGAGCAAGGATGGGCTCGATAACGTTTACTGCTGATGAACCCATGTTATTAGCAGGAGGCAGTATGCATTACATTATTAGCGGATTGAATAGCAGC
Organism: Pantoea sp. JGM49; assembly: GCF_018257655.1. Taxonomy (NCBI): domain Bacteria; kingdom Pseudomonadati; phylum Pseudomonadota; class Gammaproteobacteria; order Enterobacterales; family Erwiniaceae; genus Pantoea; species Pantoea sp. JGM49. The sequence continues at coordinate 40,530 of NZ_JAERJM010000016.1, forward strand.
GATTTTGCACATTTATACGGAAAGGATGATGAGTACCTGGCACAGTACAACGCACGCCGAGTGTTAGCCAGCCAAGCCTCGGCTTTGCCAGACCGCATTGGCTTGAAGGATGTTCCACCAGGAGCTTATGCAATCTTGCTTAATCACACCTATCAACCCGCGAAATCACCATACCAGGGGAAACACGCAATTTTCATTCATGAAGGTTGTATGCAGTCCGGCATCTTCTACAACGAGATCCCGGAATACCTCGCTAAGCGTCAACTCTCACTGCGAGCCTTTAATCTTGAGCACTGCATTATTGCGGCAGAGCTGGCGACGGGTGATGAAGTGGAGCAAACCGTTTTAGATCTGCTACAGCGCCCTGAAACTGTGTATATCCACGCCCATAGTGCGCGATTTGGCTGCTATTTGGCGGCGATTAATAGGCATTAGGGCTAAATCACGTTTGTAAGATATTTTGAGGGTGGCGAGGTGGCGAGTATGTGTCGCTTGCATGGTGAGTCTCGCAACAGATGGTTGATTTAAACAGATGTCAGGCGGCTTTATGTGGGCACTGTTAGCAGTATCGGTAATATTGCTATTCGGCGCACTGGCGGTGGCTCAGGTTCGCGATCCTTACAAAAACGCTTCGTGAATGACACCAGATTACCGCGCCATCACGGCGCGGCAATCTAACTTATGTATCGGTATGGCTCTGATATCCCACCGGGTTACCGTTGTCGTCAAACACCTCATAAATCACGCTCTCACCCACCTGAACCGGTCGCGTTAATGGGAGGGTGAACGAACCAAACGGCGCCACCAGCACATCATCCACTTTAAGCTTATTGGCAATCTGTAATCTTAAGCTCATATACCACGCCGTTGGATTCTTTAGTGTTAGCTGGCGTTCGTGCACGATAAAACGCAGCTTCTGCACATCTTCAGGCTGAGGCACGCCCAGCGCCGCCGGTCGGATAAAAACCTTAAGCCGCAATCGCAACGGCAACATGATTTTTTGTTCGGCGCTGCCTGTTTGCCTGCTCAGCGCGGGAATCTGATAAATATTCAGCCAGTAAAGGCTCTCACGATCCTCCGGCAGCGACTGGCGTGAAGTGAGCACCAGACGAATTGCACGCTGCTCATCAGGTGCGAGTTTCATCATCGGCGGCACGGCAAAAATGGGTGCACTGCTCAATTCCGGGGACTGCATCAAATCACCGTCATCGCTCCAGATCTGTACCACGGAGGGGGTATCCGCACCGTTCTTTATATTTAGCGCCTGGCTGCTCTCACCGGCATTAAAAATGATGCGTGTTCTATCCACATTCACCACGGCCATGGCGTGAGCAGCGAATAACAGGCTGCTCAATGCCAATGTGTTACTGAAAACTGACCACCACTTGCAACTGCGCATTGACTGTCCCTGCTGTTACTGTTTGTCCACTTATGGCTTCGAGCGAAGCCAAAAAATCACCGCTGTAAATATTGCTGCTACCGGAAGAGACCAGCGAGGTGAGATCCGTATAGGCATACCAGCCGCGCGTATTCCCGGTGCCGGTGCTGGCGAGGTTAGGCAATAAGTTAATGGCAGAACCACTGGCGTTATAAATTTTGATGCCCACACCCGAGGCCACGCCGCTGCTGCCATATTGATTATCCAGCAGCCAGGTCAATCCGCCGCCGCTGGTGGTCAAACCTAACTGTGTCGCTTGTGACACTGCATTGGGCTGATTCACCAGCAAGCCCATCGCGACATTGGCGGCAGTGCTGGTGGATGTGCTGGTGCTGGACCGCGCGCCCGATTCGCACTGCAGCGAGATCGAAAACGGTACCTGACTGCTACCGCCTGCTTTGAGCGCGTTCACGCTGATGGTTGGCAGCAGCACCACAGATGGGTAGTTCTGGACTTCACACAACGCGCCCCGCACATAGGTCACGTTGCGATACGTACTCCAGGCGGCGGGCCAGTTGCCGTAAAACCCGTACCAATAGCTGGCGCTGTCCTGACCTACCGCCAGACTGTTGGTGTCCAGACCTGGGCCTTTAAAAGCAATATAGCCGCGCGGCTGCGTCCAAAGATCGCTGTAGCGGTTATCGCCATTGGCGTAATAGCTGGTTGAACTGATTTTGAACATTTCGTACAACACGTTGCTAAACGCGCTGGCCGGAATATAAAGGTAGGTGCCGTCAGAGTACCAACTGTCGGCGGTAAACTGGCGTGACTTCCAGTAGCGGCTGTAATACTCACCGGTGGTCAGATTGGTCATGCGCACTGCCACGTTTTTCGCCACATCGTAATAAGCGCCGCTAACCTCGCTGCTGGCATACATGCCAGCATAGGCGCTGTCACCGTTGGTGGCGTACATCTCATACAAACTGCCCGCATCCGCTACTGCACAGCGGTAGAGAATCTGATTCGGGCTGTAAGCGGTGTTGCTGGCGGAGGTGAGAAACGAACCGACTGAACTGGCCAGCAACGATCCTGCGGGCTGAAAGGATGTACCGCTGTTGATGCTGATCACCGATGGCAAACCCAGGTTGCCTGAACAGGTATCACAGGCACCCGTCCAGGACGATGCGGTATAGCCGGCTGCCAGAGCGGCGGCTGAAAGCGATGAGGTGCTGGTGACTTTGATGCAGTTTGCCCATAACGTCAGCGGCAGCATCAGCAGCACTACGAGGAGATATTTAATTTTCACGAGTTATAGCGTCCTGCAAATACCATTGAGGAGGATAAGCGCCTGTTGCGTCTTTCCGGTGATTTGATAATTGACGGCGCAGCGTTGGGTTTTGCCATCCCAGCTGATTTGCAAACTGCCGGAGTCATGCGGAACGCGTGCGTAAAGCTGGCTTCCCTGACCGACAACGCCAATCACGGTGTTGGAGGCATCACGCACTTCGGCGCCCATCGGCGGTGCCATCCCCTCGGTGGTATTCAGTGAAATCAATACCGCGGTGCCGCGTAAGGTGGCAAAACTCACCTGACTCACGGCACCGGCATAAGGAACCACACGCTGGCTTCCGCCGTTTAACTCAGCATCGGCGCGCATGTGCAACGTATCGAGGCTGACCGTGTTTTCACGATAAGGGGTGAGCGAGGGCAGCAGCGCATATCCGTTGTAGTCAATGACGGCTCCTTGTCCGTTTTGCACCGCTGCACCTTGGGCGCCCTCGGCATGGATCAACGCGAACGTATCGCTGGTGTAAGGCCCCGCAGTGAGACCGCCACGATGCAGCAGTAAAGTGCCAGACGTGCCTAAACCGACCTGGCGATAGTGATCTCCCTGGCCGTAGTTGGCGCGGACTGCGCCAAAACGGGTGTTTTGCTGCAGGTTGCCCCCAAAGGAGCTCGCTTCTCCGTTGACGCCATTGCGGTAATGCTCAGTTCCTCCGTAGAGCGAATAGGAGAAATCGCGCTGTTCGCCTGCCGAACCTGTTAGTGTCGCCATCGAAGACTGGCTCTGTTTTGACTGGTTGTAGTTGTAGGCCACAGATGAAAGACCCGCACCCCAGTTAAGCGGTACTGAAATATTCACTGAAAGGGTATTTTCGCTGTATCGCTGCTGGCGGCTGCTGTCGAGGTTATCGTTGACGCTCAGGTTAAATTGCTGGGTATTCCACCAGGTGCGTTGACGCGCCACATTGATACCGTAACTGATATTGCGCCAGCTGTTGCTATAGCCGAACTGCAACTGGGTGATGCGTGACTGGTTGTTGTAATAATCGGCGGTGCTGGCGCTTAAACTGACCAGGCCATACGCATCCATTGACTGGCTGAGTGTCGCCGATAAGCGATTACGCTGGTTGAGCGAGTCTGAGTAGTAGTTGATGTCCGCTTGATGCTGGCGTCGAACCCCTAAAACATCCTGAAGGTCGCGAAATCCACGAGTCGAATATCGATAAGCGGCCAGGACCAGGTTGGTGCCGGTCTGAAAGGTCTTGCTATAACTCAACTCGGCACGCCAGCCGGAGGTGCGCTGGTCATTTTCGGCCTTAGCCTGGGAAAATGTGGTGTTCAGACCCATCGCACCGATTCCGGTTGCCCAGACACCTCCCAGAAGCCACGCCTGGTAATCTTCCGCCAGCCGTGAACCGACGGTTGCCGTCAAACTATTACTGACGCCGCGCTGCATCACGCCCTCAAAAAAAGCGTTATTCACAGCGTAATATTGGCGCACACGGCCCAGCGCCAGCGAGTAATGCCAATTGCCCGGACGAACCGAATCAGGAACCGAGGAGTAGGGCACCGTGAAGGTAGCGATTTTACCGTTGGCTTCAATCACCTCTACTTCAAAATCTCCCTGACTGCGGGTGTTGTTCAGATCATCAATGATAAACGGGCCAGGCGGCACCACGGTTTCATAGATGACCTTGTTCAACTGTTTCACAATCACACGGGCATTAGATAAGGCGATGCCTCGAATTTCAGGGGCATAACCGCGTCTGCCTTGCGGCCACATACGTTCGTCAGTGGCGAGTTTTACGCCATTAAACGGCAGGCTGCCAAATAGCGAGCTGTCTGTGTAGCTATCGCCAAGGGAAAGCTGGCTATTGATCGACGTCAGTGGCCGTTGCACCCAGGTTCGTACCTTGTTGTAGCGATAGCTGCTACCACCCACACTGCTGCTGAGATAGCGAAGATTGCCCTGATGACGCAGCTGCCAGTTGGCGACATTGGTGCCTGCGGTGATCCCGCTCCACAGATATTGATAGCGGTAGGCGGCCGCGCTGTTTTCCGTCCAGGTGTAATTGGTGTTGTGGCGCAGGAATAACGCGGTCATCCCGCCATCCCACTGTTCGGGCGGAATATAACCATGCGGCGTGCGCTTAAGCGCTGACAGGGGCAGCGTGATATTCAGGCGTAACGCGGCGGCATCAAAAGCCCAGCTCCCTTGTGGCGTCCAGTCAACAAGCGGGGCGCACTCGCGATCGATTGGCTGTGCTGGAACCTTTTTTAACGGCAACATTTTCACCAGCGAAAAGGGCAAGCATGGCTCGGCCTCTTTTCCTTGTGCCGGGGGCAAAAATTCCAGCTTCACGCTGGATGACACGAGGCCATTATTGACATAAACATCGACCAGATAATGCCCCGCGGGCAACTCGCTTTGGTTGAATTGCGCGATGTTCTGACCGAAGGCTGAGCCTTTAAACAGCGACGGATCGAAATAATATTCTTCACTGTGCACGGCTGTTGAGAAATAGAATGAAACGGTCAGAAAGAATAAGGGGAATTTCAATTCATTGGGAGTTGATGGGGTAATTTTCACTTATTCTGGCTCCCTGATCGTTAATCGCGTCGAGTTTGACGCTGCCTACACCCTGTAAGCGTTGTTTGGTATGATTGAACCAGCAGGTATGCACGGAGAACGGGGCAACCATTACAGGTTCACACGCATAATTTTTTCCCGCGATACGCAGGGAAATAGCGACGAATGAAGCATGCCAGGGCTGCGCATTATCGATCTGTAATCCGCTGCCTTTTTGGGGATCGATTAGAGTGCGGACTTTAATACCCGATAAAATATTGCCCGGTTTGCCTATTGCCGCCGGGCGATAAAACAATTTCACCCGATTGCGCAGCATGACCGTCATGGCATTCTTATCGGCGGCAGCCTGTGATGCGGGCGGAATTTGCAGCATGTTAAACCAGTAAACGGACTCTCGATCCTGAGGCAGTTTGTCTGGCTGGCTGACGACAATACGCGCGACCTGCCCTGATTTCGGCTGAATACGAAATACCGGCGGCGTAGTGATAAAGGGCACGCGATTAATCTGCTGTGGTTTGGCATCCATATCACCCTCATCAAACCAGGTCTGAATAACATATGGAATGCTATCGTCGTTTTTAAATTGAATATTGATGGAGCTGACCGGTGCCGGGTAAATGATCCGACTGCCCAGCAGCGTGACGCTTGCTGCTGCCGAGGCTGACATCACGCTGATAAATAACGCGCCCAGGGCATTGCGTAAATACATACAGACAATCTCATGGCATGCAGCGCACGCCCGGATATCCGAACGTACGCTGATTAATTATTACTGGTAAGTCACAGCGTATTGTAATGAAGCAGCCACGGTTCCGGCAGCGGCGACACCATTGGCATAATATTGTGCTTTATAAGTGGCCGAGGATTCGGTCTCATCGGCGGCAAGCGTCAGGTCGCCATCACCGGTATAGCCGCCTGTCAGGTAAATCACCGCGTCTTTACTGTCCACCAGTTGGACCTCAACATTTTTTGCGGTGCCGGTATTCGCCAGGTTGCCATTGGCCGTCACGTTGTTGCCGACAAACACCGTTGAAATTTTTGTTGAGGAAGCTGAGTTGCCGGTACAACCGGTCAAACCTACGGTAAAGGCGGTTTGTCCGGCGACATCACCACTGGCAGCCAGATCGGATTTACTCACGGTGGGCATCAGCACCACCGGTGAGGCAGCATTGCCATTCACCGAGATGGAACAGGTTTCATCAGCCACTTCACCCTGGAAATTAATGGTGTTATCGGACGCTGCAACGGCAGAGGCCGAGAAAAGGGCACCGGTGATAACCAGTGAAAGCAGTGTTTTATGTGTTTGCGTCATTTCGTGTAATCCTTTTACTTAGTGACCCGAGATCAGCTGATTAAGGCTGGTACCGGTCTTTCGTCGAATCGAATCTTTGATGTTGTAAATTTTTTTCATCTCATGGTTCATTGCTATCGAAATGGCAGAAAGTGAATTCCCTTTTAAGGCTAAATCCAGAAAGGTTACTTCCTCATTCGACAGTGCATTAACTCTCCTTGTTGCGCCTCCTTTTAAACCATAATAGGTACTGTTAATCACCTTCTTGATATCCTCTAACCGGTCTTCACAATAAATAACGGAGTGGATTCCCTCACTCTTTATCCAGTGTGCAGCCAGAGCGGCCAGCGGTCGATCGGAGACCAAAACGATGGTCAGCCCGGTGGATTTCAGATAATCAATCCAGTTTTTATTGGTGAGATAACGTAAGTTTTCTCGCGAAAAATCAACGAATATACATCCCCGGCAAAACACACTTTCATAGCGACCAGCGACTAATGAAAGTACACCTTTAATCAGGAAATGATTGTTCCCCGGCCAAATCGCAATTTTTTGTATTGGACAGCGATTAAGAATATCGTTGTTTCGGTTCGTCAGCTGGCAGCCATATTTGCAACTGGCACAGCGTAAGTCCTCTCGTGTGGTATTTTTCATAACAAACTCATCCGCTCCTGTAAGAGCTGCGGATATCCTGGCAGGATAGTTGTTTTTATTCAACGAGTTAAGAAAATTAGTCATTTCTTACCCTCAGAAAAGTCTTAGGTTGTACGGGATGGTGATTTTTAAAATTCCATTGTCTTTTCTCAACTTGGCATGATCGTCATCGTTTCATACCCCTTTAGAGTTAAGAACTTTCTAAATCCCCCAGGATTAATGGTGAAAATCGGCTTTTGGGATCAAAATTTAGATAGCATTAATTGCTAAATAATTGAATGTTCGTCAGTGTTGAGCCTGATTATCTTTGGTGTTAAAAGTGAGATTCCAGGATTTTTAATTTTTATTTGATGTAATGAAAACTGCCTCTGGTCTGTGGGTTGTGATGCGGCGAGGTAATTGAGTAATGAAGTTCACCTTACGGAAGGGGATATTTATCTCTCTTAGGATTATTCTTACACCTAATGCAGGGTGGATTTGATCTTAAAATGTCCGCGCGGAGAAGATTTTTACATATCATTAGCAATCTTGTGACCGCTTTGATTAGTACAATTAATCAAAGCGGATGAGGGTTCAGCTTACTGGCTATGATTTATCTACGAAATATTTTATTTGGCTAAATCAATTGTTAATGTCTGGTGTTTATTTAATTGATAAAAAAAGACTGTGCATTTAGGAAGACCAGGCGACAAATATTGTCTGGTTGAGGTTACGTTGTGAATTAACGCTGAATTATGAGTCGGGCCAGCGACATTCGTCACTCATGGTTTGCGCCAAAGCGGCAGCAGCGTGAGAGAGCTGGTGCTGTTTCAATCGCAAAATGCCCACTCGCCGCTCAATCTGTGGTGAGACCAGCGGCACGCATACCGCGCCGAGTTCTCGCATCTGCTGAATACAAAGAGCAGGCACCGCGCTGGCTCCCAAACCGCTGGCGACCATTTTGCCCACGGTGACCAATTGATGACTTTCGTAAGCGACGTCGAGTCTTCTTCCTGCCTGTGCCAGTGACTGCTCAAGCAGCAGACGCACCGCCGAAGGACGCTGCAAGGTAATGAAATCCAGATGCAGCAGTTCTCGCCAGCTCAGCTGTGGCTTCTCCGCTAACGGGCTATCAGCGGGCACCACGGCAACAAAGCGGTCGCTACCCAGCGGGGTGAAGTGCAGCGCATCGGCCAGTTCGGGTTCAAAGGCGACACCCATCTCCACGCGTCCCTCCTGCACCATCTCCAGCACCGTTTCATTGATCACGTCATGCACCGCGATATTGACGCCGGGATAGCGCTGGCGAAAAGCCTTCAGCACCGCAGGCAGCAGGTTGCCAGCAAAAGAGGGCATGGCGGCAATCGACACTTTCCCCAGTTGCAGCGTAAAACGCAGATGCATCGCCTCTTCGGCATTTTCCCAATCCGCCAGCAATCGTCGCGCCATGGGAAAAAAGATCTCACCTTCCGGCGTCAGTGATACGTGGCGAGTGGTGCGCATAAACAACGGTCCGCCCAACGCTTCTTCTAATCCGCTGATCGCCAGGCTCAGCGCCGGTTGCGAAATCGCCAGACGTTCGCTGGCCTGGGCAAAACTCAAAGTGTGAGCGACCGCTAAGAACGCGCGTAACTGCTTGATAGTCATTTTCATTTTGCTTTTTGTTAACTTTATGTAAAACAACGATTAACAGAATATTAATAAGAAAAGTAAATGAAAGGCCAATAAAAACAAAATTAACAAATCATTTTTGTGACGCGAGGATGGCTTTATTCGGTGAGCTGAGGAGATATACAGCAATGGCAGGATTAGACAAACGCGTCACCAGTTATCAGCAGGCGCTGGCTGGATTGCAAGACGACATGACGCTGCTGGCGGGGGGATTTGGCCTGTGCGGCATTCCAGAAAATCTCATCGCCGAAATTCGTCAGCAGGGCATTAAGGGGCTGACCGTGGTCTCGAATAACTGCGGCGTGGATGGCTTTGGCCTCGGGCTGCTGCTGGAGAATCGGCAGATCAAAACCATGATCGCCTCTTACGTCGGTGAGAACGCGCTGTTCGAGCAGCAGATGCTCAGCGGTGAGCTGGAAGTGATTCTCACGCCGCAGGGGACGCTGGCGGAAAAAGTGCGCGCAGGCGGCGCGGGTATACCCGCATTTTATACGGCCACCGGCTATGGCACGCCCGTGGCAGAAGGTAAAGAAGTCAGAGAATTCGATGGGCGCCACTACATTCTGGAACAAGCGATCCGCGGTGACTTCGCCATCGTCAAAGGCTGGAAAGCGGACTGGTACGGCAATGTGATCTATCGCCACACTGCGCAGAATTTTAACCCACTGATGGCGATGGCTGCCCGTGTCACCGTTGTTGAAGTTGAAGAGATTGTGGCGCCAGGTGAACTGGATCCAGCAGCTATTCATACGCCGGGCATTTATGTCGATCGCCTGATACAGGGCAACTTCGAGAAACGCATTGAGAAACGCACCCTGAGTGAAGGAGGCGCACATGCTCACGCGTGAACAGATGGCGCAGCGCGTGGCGCAGGAGCTACGCGATGGCGATTACGTCAATCTTGGCATTGGCATGCCGACGCTGGTGGCCAACTACGTACCTGAGGGCATGGACGTGATGATGCAGTCGGAAAACGGTTTGTTGGGCATGGGGGCGTTTCCCACCGAAGCCGAACTGGATGCCGACATGATCAATGCCGGCAAACAGACGGTGACCGCAAGAAAGGGTGCGGCAATCTTCGATTCGGCACAGTCTTTCGCCATGATCCGCGGCGGCCATGTTGATCTTACCGTGCTGGGCGCGCTGGAAGTGGACGTTAGCGGCAACATCGCATCGTGGATGATCCCCGGAAAAATGGTCAAGGGCATGGGCGGCGCGATGGATTTGGTGGCGGGTGCGGAAAACATCATCGTGATGATGACGCACGCATCAAAGCATGGCGAATCAAAACTGCTGTCCGAATGCATTTTGCCGCTTACCGGCGTCGGCTGTATTCGTAAAGTGATTACTGAACTCGGCTGGCTGGAGATTGAAGAGGGCGCTTTTGTGCTGCGTGAGTATGCGCCGGGCGTCACGCTGGATGAGATCCGTGCAAAGACGGCCGGGCAATTACGCATCGCCGATGATGTCCGTGAAATGCATTTTTCAAAGGAGGCATCATGAACGAATGTGTGATTGTGGCAGCCACCCGCACGCCCATCGGCCGTTTTCACGGTGCGCTGGCGTCTCTTACTGCTGCAGAACTGGGCCAGCAGGTGATTGCCACACTGCTGAAACAAACCGCGCTCGATCCCGCGCTAATCGATGAGGTCATTATGGGGCAGGTACTCACCGCCGGATGCGGGCAAAACCCTGCGCGCCAGGCGGCCGTGGCGGCGGGCGTGCCTTACAGCGTGCCAGCCAGCACGCTGAACATGGTGTGTGGCTCAGGGCTGAAAGCGGTGATTCAGGCCGCACAAGCCATTCAAAGCGGTGCCGCCGAGATCATTATCGCGGGCGGTCAGGAGAGTATGAGCCAATCCCCTTATCTGCTGCCGGAGGCGCGTGGCGGCTGTCGTTTGGGGCACAGTCAACTGATGGACAGCGTGATCCACGATGGTCTATGGGATGCGTTTAACGACTACCACATGGGGATCACTGCCGAGAATCTGGCCGATGAATTCCACATCAGCCGTGCCGATCAGGATGCGTTTGCCTTGCAATCCCAACAGAAAGCGGTGGCGGCACAGCAACAGGGCGCATTCCGCGCCGAAATCACGCCTGTCGCGGTGGCGCAGGCTAAAGGCGAGACATTGGTGATCGGTGAAGATGAACAGCCACGCGCGGACAGTTCAGCAGAGCGGCTGGCGCGTTTGCATCCCGCCTTTAAAAAGGACGGCAGCGTGACCGCAGGTAATGCTTCCAGCCTGAATGATGGCGCGGCCGCCGTGCTGTTGATGTCAGCATCACGCGCCGCCGCATTGGGATTGCCGGTGCTGGCGCGATTGACCGGGAGCGGCATGGCCGGTGTGGATCCGGCGGTGATGGGTATCGGCCCGGTGGCTGCCACCAACAAAGCCCTGAAACAGGCTGGTTGGGAGCTGGATCAAGTGGATTTGATCGAAGCTAATGAAGCCTTTGCCGCGCAGGCTTTGGCGGTAGGCAAAGCGCTTAACTGGCAGCCGGAACGGGTCAATGCCAACGGCGGTGCCATTGCGCTGGGGCATCCGATTGGTGCCTCCGGCTGCCGCATTCTGGTGACGCTCATTCATGCCTTGCAGCAGCGTGAGCGAAAGCGCGGTCTGGCAACGCTGTGTGTTGGCGGCGGTATGGGCGTCGCCCTGGCGGTTGAACGCCCGGATTGAGGCGGACCGATTAAAATTTTTGGCAATGTCTTTACCTTCAACCCTACAAAATAATAAGGAAGCAACATGAGTGTCGTTATTGCCCTCGCTGCGCTTGGGTTGCTGATGTTAGCCGCCTATCGCGGCTATAGCGTAATTTTGTTCGCCCCGATTGCCGCGCTGTTAGCGGTGCTGTTAACCGAACCGGCTGCGGTCGCGCCGGTGTTCAGCGGTCTGTTTATGGAAAAGATGGTAGGTTTTGTGAAGCTCTACTTCCCGGTGTTTCTGCTGGGTGCCATCTTTGGCAAGTTGATTGAGCTATCCGGCTTCTCACGCTCGATTGTCACGGCGGCCATTGCGCTGCTGGGGCGTCGCCATGCCATCCCGGTGATTGTACTGGTGTGCGCACTGCTGACGTACGGCGGTGTGTCGCTATTTGTAGTGGCCTTTGCTGTTTATCCGTTTGCCGCAGAACTGTTTCGTCAGAGCAATATCCCTAAGCGCTTGATTCCGGCAACGGTGGCTCTGGGTGCGTTCTCCTTCACCATGGATGCACTGCCCGGCACGCCACAAATCCAGAACATCATTCCCGGTAGTTTCTTCGGCACTAACGCCTGGGCTGCGCCATGGTTGGGGTTGATCGGTTCACTCTTCATTATTGTGGTGGGCTTACTGTGGCTGGATCGGCAACGCCGTCGGGCACAGGCCAACCAGGAACCCTATGGCACTAACCTGAAGAATGAGCCAGAAACGGCGGAAGATGTTCGTTTGCCGCATCCGTTGATCGCCATTCTGCCGCTGATTCTGGTCGGGGTGCTCAATCTCTGCTTCACCTGGTGGATCCCGTCGTGGTACGGCGCGCAGAGCAGCGTCACGCTACCGGGAAACCCCACGCCGATCCTCACCGATATTAAGAAAACCACCGCGATTTGGGCAGTACAGGCGGCGCTGCTCAGTGGCATTCTGGTGGTGCTGATTTTTGGCTGGCGCAACATTCGCGGTCGTCTGGCAGAAGGCAGTCGTACGGCGGTCGCCGGTGCGTTACTGGCGGCGATGAATACCGCCTCCGAGTACGGTTTTGGTGCGGTAATCGCTGCGTTGCCGGGTTTTGTCGTGCTGTCTGGCGTGCTGCAGGCGATTCCCAACCCGCTGCTCAATGAAGCGATCAGTATTACCGTGCTTGCGGGGATCACCGGTTCGGCATCGGGCGGGATGAGTATTGCGCTGGCAGCGATGGCAGAACACTTCGTGCAGGCGGCGCAGGCCACGGGGATTCCGATGGAAGTGCTGCACCGCGTGGCGGCGATGGCCAGCGGCGGGATGGACACACTGCCTCACAATGGCGCGGTGATCACCTTGCTGGCGATCACCGGGTTAACGCATAAAGAAGCGTATGGTGGCATCTTCGCCATCACCATTATCAAAAGTCTGGCCGTGCTGTTTGTGATTGGGGTGTTTTACCTCACCGGCATTGTCTGAAGGAGGATGAATCGATGCAATTAACGGGAAAAGTGGCACTGGTGACCGGGTCTACCAGCGGTATCGGATTAGGTATCGCGGAGCAACTGGCACTGGCAGGCGCCACGGTAATACTCAACGGTTTTGGCGAAGTGGAACACGCGAAAGCGGTTATCGCGGCCACCGGGGCAACAGTGGATTATCACGCGGCGGATATGTCCGATCCACAGCAAATCGCCGCGATGATTGAGTGGGCAGAGGCACACTATGGTGCGGTAGATATTCTGGTAAATAATGCCGGTATTCAGTACACCGCGCCGGTGGAATCTTTCCCGGTAGAGAAGTGGGATGCGATTATTGCCATCAATCTCTCTTCGGTGTTCCACACCAGTCGCGCCGTTTTACCCGGCATGCAGGCACGTCACTGGGGGCGCATCATTAATATCGCCTCCGTGCATGGGCTGGTGGCATCGAAAGAGAAAGCCGCCTATGTCGCTGCGAAGCATGGGGTGGTAGGGCTGACAAAAGTGATTGCGCTGGAGAACGCGCAATCACCGATCACCTGCAACGCCATCTGTCCGGGCTGGGTGCTAACGCCGCTGGTGCAGCAGCAGATCGATAAACGCATTGCAGCCGGCGAGGATGCCGAAACCGCGCGCCTGGCGTTATTGTCAGAAAAACAACCTGCTCAGGCTTTTGTTACACCTGAGCAGTTGGGAGCATTGGTGCTGTTTCTGTGCAGTGAGGGCGGTGCGCAGGTGCGCGGCGCGGCCTGGAACATGGATGGCGGCTGGCTGGCGCAGTAATGCATCACGGCTTTATCCACGCGGCAATACACTCTTTCATCACGCGCAGGCGCTCATCCAGCGCCGCTTTGGCACTGAGATCCTGCTGATAGATAATCGACAGCGTTGACTGATTGATCAGATAGAAAAAGCCCAGCGCGGAGATATTGATGTTGAGTTGCATCACATCGATATCCTCGCGCACGTTTCCTTCGGCGCGTCCTCGTTGCAGCAATTGCTGGGTGATACTGCTCCAGCTCTGATTAATCTGCACGGTGATGTCAGAATCTTTGAGATGCCGCGCCTTGAGCTGATTTTCACTGTTGAGCAGGCGAATGAACTCGGGGTTTTTCAGGTAATAGTGCCAGGTAAACTCCACCAGCTGCAAAATTGCCTGATCGGCGGGGAGGTGATCGAGCTTTAAGGCTGCTTCCTGCTCGCGAATGTCACGATAGGCTTCTTCCAGCACGCGGGTAAACAGAATGTCTTTGTTAGTGAAGTAGTAGTAAATCAGTTGCTTATTGGCATGAGCGCGTTCGGCGATGCTATCAACGCGTGCACCGTCGAATCCTTTCTCAGCGAACTCTGCGCGCGCGGCCATCAGTATCCGCACCTGCTTATCCGTGACATCCTCAATGTTACTCGCAACACGATCAACCAAAGCAGAATCCCCACATATCACTGTTTTACTGAGCATTATAGTGCCTCTTTTTGCGCATAAAACAAGGGCAAAAGATTTTCAACTAACTAGTTGGTTGTGTGAATTCGATCAAAGTCAGGTCTCTTTCTGCCCATTATAGTGACGTCATCAACCAGTTAGTTGATTGATTATGAATCAGCGAACGGCGGAGCGTTGAAATAGATGTTGAACGTGTTACTTCCATCACAAACGACTTTGAGGTGAATACATGGCGCAGATTCCAGTGGGCATCATCATGCACGGCGTGACCGGGCGAATGGGTAAAAATCAACATCTCATCCGTTCGATTGTGCAGATTCGGCAGCAGGGCGGTGTGGCGCTGGCCAATGGCGACCGATTGATGCCCGATCCGATTCTGATTGGCCGCAACGCGGAAAAAATGGCTGCGCTGGCGCGGGAATTTGGTATCGAACGTTGGGGAACCAACATTGATGAAGCACTGAATAATCCGCATGACATCATCTTTTTTGATGCAGCCACCACCCAGGCACGTCCGGCTTTGCTGAAGAAAGCCATCAGCAAGGGGAAACACGTTTATTCGGAAAAGCCGGTAGCGATGGGGCTGGATGATGCGCTGGATCTATACCATTTCGCACAAGAAAAAGGCGTGTGTCACGGCGTGGTGCAGGACAAGTTGTGGCTGCCGGGTTTGCAAAAGCTGCGTTTGCTAAATGAATCCGGCTTCTTTGGTCGCGTGTTATCGGTGCGCGGTGAATTTGGCTACTGGGTATTTGAAGGCGATCGCCAACCGGCCCAGCGTCCATCCTGGAACTACCGCAGCGAAGATGGCGGCGGCATTATCCTCGACATGATTTGCCACTGGCGCTACGTCATCGACAACCTGTTCGGTGAAATCAAAAGCCTGAGCTGCATCGGCGCAACCCACATTCCACAGCGCTGGGATGAACAGCAGCAACCTTATGACGCCACGGCGGATGACGCGGTGTACGCCACCTTCGAACTGCACAACGGCGCGATTGTTCAGATCAACAGTTCATGGTGCGTGCGCGTGCGCCGCGATGATCTGGTGACATTCCAGGTGGATGGCGTCAACGGTTCAGCGGTGGCTGGCCTTAGCGATTGCTTTACGCAGGCTAGCGTCAATACGCCAAAGCCGGTCTGGAATCCGGATATCCGTCAAACCCATAACTTCTTCGATGACTGGGCCAGCGTGCCGGATACCCAGGTCTACGACAATGCATTCAAAGTGCAGTGGGAGCTGTTTTTACGCCACGTCTGGGGCGAAGGGGAATATCGCTGGGATCTGTTGGAAGGAGCCAAAGGTCTGCAACTGGTCGATCTGGCATTGAAAAGCTGGAAAGAGCGTCGCTGGGTTGATGTGCCATCGCTGGAACGCTAAGGAGCCGAACATGAGTCGTCCCCATTCCGAACAGCTTTCGCTCAACACGGCGACCGTGCGCCAGCAGTGGGATTTACGCCAAATCATTGAAGGTTGTGCGCGCCATGAGATTCGCGGCATCTCGCCGTGGCGCGATCAGGTAGCAAACATCGGTTTAGCAGAAGCGGCGCGGCTGATTCGTCATCACGATCTGCGGGTGAGTGGCTACTGCCGGGGCGGCATGTTTCCCGGCGTTGATCAGCAAGCACGCCAGGCGACCCTGGCCGACAACCAGCGAGCGGTGGATGAAGCGCTGGAATTGGGCGCAGAGTGCCTTGTGCTGGTGGTCGGCGGTTTGCCGCCAGGTTCGAAAGATCTGCCGGGGGCGCGACAGCAAGTGCGTGATGGACTCAGCGCTCTGCTGGAGTACGCCCGCGCGGGCGGCATGCCGCTGGCGATTGAACCGCTGCATCCCATGTACGCGGCGGATCGTGCCTGCATCAACACGCTGAAACAGGCTAACGACCTCTGCGATGAGCTGGGCGACGACGGACTGGGGATTGCCGTCGATGTCTATCATACCTGGTGGGATGCTGAGTTTTATCAGGAAATCGCCCGTGCGGGTCTGAAACGGCTGCTGGCGTTTCATATCTGCGACTGGCTAACGCCTACGCGGGATCTGCTGGAGGATCGCGGCATGATGGGCGATGGCGTTATCGATATCCGCGCGATGCGGGAAGCGGTAGAAGCCCAGGGTTATCGCGGACTACATGAAGTGGAAATTTTCTCCCGCCTGAACTGGTGGACTCAGGATCCAGATGAGGTGCTTAAGACCTGCAAGGCTCGCCATCTGGCGCACGGTTAACCGTATCTGACAGAGCTGAAAAGCTGTTTTCGTCGGTCACAGACATTGTCGAGGAAAAGATGAATACAGATACCCGCAAAATGATTCTGGTCACCGTGCTGTGCGGCCTTGGCTACATGATGTACTCGGTGGATCGCATGACGGTGTCATCAGCCATCGGGCTGATCGCTGGAGAGTTTGGTCTCGGTAAAGCGGAGAGTGGCATTCTGCTCTCCTCCTTCTTTTTTGGCTTCATCGTCTTTCTGTTCATTTCCGGCATTATCGCCGACAAGTTAAGCGGCAAACCGGTATTGATTCTCGGCCTGATGATGTTTTCACTGGCGACACTGTTAACGGGTGTCGCCGGCAGCATGACCAGCCTGATTTTTTACCGCGTGATGACGGGCATCGGTGAGGGCATCTTCTGGCCTGCCGCCTCGCTCGAAGTGGCCAACGTGACCAGCGAAAAACAGCGCACAACGGTCATGTCGCTCTATTGGATGGGGTATCCGATTGGCGGATTCCTTGGCACCTGGATGGGCGCCATGCTCGGTCCGATCTTTGGCTGGCGCGTGGTGTTCTACGTGGCGGGCGCGATGGGCATGCTGGTGGCGCTGTTGTATCTGGTGCTGGTGAAAAATGATCGTAAACCTGCCGAGTTGATTGCACGCCAGGCAGCGGAAAAAGTGCCATTAAAAACCTTGTTCCGCCATGCGCCGGTGTTGCTGATGGCTGCGTTCTATTTCGTGCTGCTGGCAGGCTGGTGGATTGTGCTGCTGTGGGCACCGAGCTATTTGATGCAGGTAAAAAATCTGTCGATTGGTGCCGCAGGCACCATCGCCAGCCTGCTCGGCATTACCGGGGCTTTGGGCGGCTTTGTGCTGGGACGCTACTGTGATAAAGGCGATTTCAAACGCCGTCGCACCATTCTGATGACCATTACTTTTATCAGCGGGCTGGTGATGGCCGCCATGGCATTCAATCTTTCGGTGCCGTTGGTGATTGTGCTGGTGCTGATCCTCGGTTTCCTTGGCTATCCGATTACACCCATTGTTCTCTCGCTCACTGCTGAACTGGTGCCGCCTTCTCTGCGCGGTTCCGCCATCGGCTTTGTGATGAATATGGGGATGGCGGCGGGCGGCATCTCGCCAATTGTGGCGGGTTATTACGCGCAGCATTACACCCTGCAACCGGTCTGGCTGGTCGCCGCCTGCGTCATTATCTGCAGCAGCCTGGTATTGCTGGGGGTGCGTCGCCTGCCTATCGGAAGCCACAACAGTTCGCAGAATGTGATGCCGTCCGGGCATCTGGCAAAACACTGAAATAAGGAACAGAACCATGTCTGTGAGCAATAAAGTGCGTTTACTGGATCGCAACGGTCAGCCCTACAGCTACATCATGCAGGGTGAGCGCCACTGGAGCGTACCGGCGAAACCGCTATTTAACCGTGACGTGTATGCCGCTGCGCATGTGGTTGCCGACCCGCAGCGCATGCAAAATCCACATAGCGATATGGCGATTGACTGGGACAGCACGCTGGAATATCGCGATCATTTAATGTCGCTGGGATTGGGCATCGCGGAAGCCATGGATACCGCGCAACGCGGCATGGGGCTGGATTGGCCAACCGCGCTGGAGCTTATAAAACGCAGCGTTGAGCAAGCGAAAGCGTATCCGGGGGCACGGGTCGCCAGCGGGGCTGGCACCGATCAACTGACGGACTTTTCCCAACTGACCTTACAGGATGTGATTGCCGCGTATGAGCAGCAAATCTCAGCAATCGAAGCCTGTGGCGGCCGTATTATCTTAATGACTAGTCGCGCGCTCGCCGCCATTGCTAAGGGGCCAGAGGATTACATCACCGTTTACAGCACGCTTCTGCGCCAGGTGCGTGAGCCGGTTATTTTGCACTGGCTGGGGGACATGTTTGATCCCGCACTACGCGGTTATTGGGGTGGCGCGACAATTCACAGTGCGATGGAGGTTTGCCTTGCGGTGATTCGCGAAAATCAGGAAAAAGTGGAGGGGATAAAAATCTCCTTGCTGGATAAAGATCGTGAAATTGAGATGCGGCGCCTGCTGCCGGCTTCCGTTAAAATGTATACCGGCGATGACTTTAACTATCCCGAACTGATCGCCGGGGATGAGCAAGGTTTCTCGCACGCGCTTCTGGGTATCCTCGACGGCATTGCACCGGCCGCCACCAGCGCACTGCATGCATTGGCGCAGGGCGATCGCGCCAGCTTTGAACGCATACTGGCACCGACAGTGCCGCTGGCACGCCATTTGTTCTCGGCACCCACGCAGTATTACAAGGCGGGCATCGTGTTCCTGGCCTGGTTGAATGGCCATCAGAAGCATTTCACCTTGCTTGGCGGCATGCAGAGTGCGCGCAGTCTGACGCACTACTCTGAAGCGTTCAGACTGGCGGATGAGGCTGGTTTGCTGAATAACGCGGATGTGGCTGCTGAACGCATGTGGCTACTGGCGAAAATGCACGGTATTTAGCCTTTCGACCTAACGCGATTAGAGGCTATTTAAGCCGTCCGGATTTCTGACGGAAAAGAAGACTCACTCGGTTAGAGCGAAAAAAAGCCCGCCATTGGCGGGCTTGATAGCAGCGGCTATCGAATAATCTCGTAGGTGACGCGCGTGTAGGTACTGCAACCACGATTGTGGCAGTCCATTATTGCAGGAATATTTTGTTACTGAACATACCGTTTCCTGATGGCTGTATAGCCGTGGGCTTCAAGCGCTGACTCATACGTATTGAATATTGAGCGCACCCTGTGCTGATGTCGTGATCTGCGCCTGAACCCGCCACGTTGTGTGTATGCGTTCGGGTGTGAGGACGGCTTTGGGCTTACCCGTTGAAACCACACGACCCTGATCGAGTACCACAAGGTGTTGGCAATATTTTGCCGCCAGATTCAGATCGTAAAGAGCAATCACCACCGTCACGGGCAGCGAAGAGATAAGACGCATCAATTCAAGCTGGAATTGGATGTCGAGGTGATTGACGGGTTCATCCAGCAGTAAAACATCCGGTTTTTGCGCCAGTGCGCGGGCGATTTGGCAACGTTGGCGCTCACCGCCGGATAATCGTTGCCAGCAGCGGTCGACCAAATTTTCCAGTTGCATTAACGCCACCGCCTCGTCAACGGCGCTGGCATCCTCTGCCGTCCAGAACTGGAATGCGCCACGATGAGGCGTGCGCCCGAGACGAATAATGTCAATCACCGTGAGTTCATCATCGGCTTCGGCGTGTTGCGGGACAAAGGCCAGTTTGCGCGCCAGCTGATTGCGCGAAAGTTGGTTCAGCCTCAGTTCGCCGAGCGTTATCTTCGCGCCCGAATCAGGCATTAGCCCAGCCAGCGCACGCAGTAGCGTTGATTTTCCTGAACCGTTGGGCCCAAGCAAACCTACGGTTGCAGACTGAGCTGCGTCGAAGGAGACCGTGGTGAGTATGCGGCGCGCTTGAAGTTGGACGCTGAGGTCACTGACCGATATCGTCATCGTTTAGTTGCCCTTTCGTTGATAGAGAAGGAAGGCAAAAGCAGGGGCGCCCACCAATGCAGTCACCACGCCGATGGGTAAAACCTGATGTGCGATCAACGTTCTCGATATCAAGTCGGCAAGGATCATGAAATGGCAGCCCGACAGGAATGTCACGGGAAGGGTGATAAGGTGTCGCTGTCCAACCAGCATGCGGGTCACGTGCGGGATGACCAATCCGACAAATCCCACCGCCCCAATTGAGCTGACAATCACCGCCGTGATGAATGCCGTAATCAACAGCAACACCACCCGCACTTTCACAACCGGAGTACCTAACGTTACCGAGACATCGACACCAAATGAAAACGTGTCCAGCGTGCGTGCATAGCACATGATCACCCCAAATCCGCTGACGATGACGATGGCGCACAGAACGGCATCTGGCCAGCGAACGCCGCTTAAACTGCCTAAGAGCCAAAACATCACACCGCGCGATTGCTCCGCATTGGCTGATGTGCTGACGATGTAAGACGTGAGCGCATTGAACAGCTGTGTTCCGGCAATACCGGCCAAAATGATGCGCCCGGTGTTTTCCCCCATCCCTCTTGAGAGCAAAATAATCAAGCCAAACGCCAGGCAAGCGCCGGCAAAGGCACCACTGCCAACCGTCAACACGCCGCTGCCAATACCCAGCAGCATCACCATTACGGCCCCGGTGGAAGCACCCGCAGAGATACCCAACAGATAGGGTTCCGCCAGCGGGTTTCTTAACAACGATTGCAACACCAGGCCGCAAAGGGCTAAGCCACCTCCGCTGCATGCCGCCATGAAGGCCCGACTCATCCGATATTGCCAGACGATGCCAGCCTCAACGGGAGGGAGATCATAATGCATCAAGCCCACCCCGTTGGTGATCGCCTGGAAGGTGGCGCTCAATGAGATGGGCATATCGCCAATGCTGGATGAGAAGATCATCATTACGGGCAAGCTGATAAAGCCCGCGAGAAAAATAAAGCCGATCTTAAATGGGTAAGCCCGATTCATACTATTTAAACGCGGCAATCTGCTGACCGATCAGCTCAACAGCATCGACATTGCGCAGGGATGGATTGAGTGACATCGCTGGCACGATCACGATATGACCCTGTTTGACCGCACTCATTTCGCGTGTAACGGGATCGCTGGTGAGAAAAGCCTGTTTTATGGCGACATCATCGGCTGGATACAGCCTTCTATCCATGCTGGCGATGACGATGATATCGGGCTGAGATTGTGCGATATGTTCCCAACTCACGGCGGGCCATTCATCGGAGGAATCAATGATATTTTTGAGGCCTAGAGTCTGAGTGATCCAGCCTGGCGCACCATCACTGCCTGCGATCCACGGATCGCCTTTAAGGCGTGTGCTTGAGAACCAATATACCACCTTAAGGGATTTGCTGGTGTGAAGCGCCGCCTGTTGTTGTGCATGAGCGATTCGTGCAGATAACTTCTCCTTTAAGGCATCGCCACGCTCCGTCACATCGAAGATGTTGGCAAGCGCGGTGATTTCATCATAAATCACGTCAATCGAGTAAGGTTTCACGCGCGCACCGTCCCCGTTTGAAGTGGCGGTCACCGATTTGCCCTGACAATCAGCAGGTGAAATCCAGGTTTTGATGCCAGGTTGTTCAAATTGATCGCGAGTAGCGACTTCACCCTGAGGCCCAACATGCCAACTGTACTGCGCCAAAACCAAATCAGGTTTTTGCGCGACGACGGCTTCAAAGCCCGGTGAGTTGTCCGCGAGGCGTTTAAGGCCACTGCCAGCCTGTGCTAATTCAGGGGGGAGAGGGCCGAACCAGACGGCGGTTCCCGCGATTTTACTCCCCAGACCAAGTGCCAGAAGGAGTTCTGTTTCATGCTGACCAATGGTCACCACGCGTGCAGGTGGTCGTGAAAAGGTTTCCGTTTTACCGCAGTTTTCAATGCTGAGGGGATAGGTGGAAGCCAGGGCGGTGGAAGTGCTGAATACCATTATGAGTGCCAAAAGGCGGGTCGAAAAAGTGCGCATGATTTATCGATTACGTAGTGTTATGTTATAACGTAACATAATGGCAAGTCTGATGTATTCATGTCAATTGATTCTGATATCCATGGTGAAGTGTTAAGGCTGTTGAAGCGAAGTCCGTGGCCCGGACTTCACTCTGATCTTAACCCGGACCATCACTCCCTGCCGCCAGCAGAGGCACCACCACATCACTGATCGGTGTCGCGATGCCTTGTGCTTTGCCGCGTCGCTGCACCACGCCATTACGGATGTCCCACTCAAGCGGGCGATTGGCCTGACGATCCGCCAGGATCGAGGTGCCTAAATCTGCCGGGGCGCGATGGAAGCCAGCCATAATTTCCTGCGGCACGTTGTCGCTCAGATTGGCTCCTTCAGCTCGCGCCACAGTGAGACACTCCCGCAGATAGGCCAGACCCAGCTCGGTGATATCTTCGCGCTGAAACATCCCGGCGCGGCGATTGGCGAGCACCATTAAACCGGCGACGGCGTTTTGCAACAGTTTGCGCCAGGCAATGGTGAGGAAATCTGCCTCCAGTTCGACCGCACAGCGCGAGTCTTGCAGTGCTTGCACAATGCGCTGTGCTGGCGCGACGTCGGGCACCGTCAGGCGCGGCTTCGCGCGTAACCACACCGAGGCATCAGGCTCGCGCTGAGCCGGGAACCACACCACAGAAGGCAGTACCGTTGCGCCATTGACTAACGGGGACAGCTGTTCAACTTGCTCCACGCCATTTTGCAGCGCGCACACCACCGTATTCTCATCGCACAACACCGCCAGCCAGGGTGCAATTTCCGCCACCTGGGTGGTTTTGACCGCCACAAACACCAAATCATAGGGTGCACCAATGTCTGCGGGATTGCTCAGCACCGGGCCAGGCACCACAATCTCACCGTCTTCGTGGCGCAGCAGCAATTGTGTATGTGCTGTACGTCCGCACAGTGTTGGCGTGCGATTCATTTCATGTAGCGCGGCAGCCACAGTGGTACCGATGGCGCCGGGTCCGACAAGGGCGATGGTTGGAAACTCAGACATGCAGCTATTCTCCTGTTTATCTAGTGCTGCCCACAGGGTCAGCGAAAACTCTCTATTACAGCCTGGCATTGTGACTGAATGATGTGCGTTCCATCGGCCAGATAGAAAAATATTAGCGCGGGATAATCACTCAACGCCTGCCATAAAAGGGCGAATTACAGCAGGGCTATCTGTTTCTGTTGCAGCAGTTGCTGCATCTCAGCATCAGGTTCTCCATCAACAATCAGTGTGCTGGCCAGTGACAGACCGCCAATGGCGAACGCCGATGCTGAGTTGAGTTTCTCTTTAGAGACCATCACCACCGTTTCCGCCGCACGCGCCGCCAGTGCACGTTTCACACCGGCTTCTTCGTAATTACCCGTGGTTAACCCTGCGGTTTTGTGTACTCCGGTGACGCCCATAAAGAACAGGTCTGCATTGATGTGTGCAATGGCTTCGATCACCGCTGATCCCACGGCAACCACCGAGTGACGATACAGTTGGCCGCCAATCAGAATCACCTCAACCAGAGGAAAATCAACCAGGGCGACGGCAATACTCGGACTGTGGGTCACCACGGTAAAAGCCAGTTCTTTGGGCAGCAGTTGCACCATTTCCGCTGTGGTTGTACCGCCATCAATGATCACCACCTGACCCGGTTGAATCAGTTGCACTGCTTTTTGCGCGATCAGGCGCTTAGAACTGATTTGCACGTTTTTGCGTGTTTCGAAAGGGGCAATAGCAGTAGAAACCGGTAGCGCACCCCCGTGGACACGTTGCAGTAATCCCTCGCAGGCCAACTCCCTTAAGTCACGGCGAATCGAGTCCTCAGAGACGCTAAAGCGCTGGCTAAGCTCGCTAGACATCACTTGCTGCTCATCGGCAAGAATCGTCAATATCTGCTGTTTACGTTGACTGGAAAGCATAATTTTCTCATTCGTGTTTTTGCTTGTATGTGCGCGATTATGCATGATAACGTCTGTTTTGTCAGCCATCGGGAGACCAAACATGCAGCATAAAGTGCGCAATATTCGTGAGCAGTTATTATCCAACAACTGGTACACCTTAAAAAAATACACCTTCGATTTACAGCGTGCCGACGGCAGTTGGCAACAGCAAAGCCGCGAAGCTTACGACCGTGGCAATGGTGCGGTGATCCTACTTTATAACCGCCATAAACAGACAGTCGTCCTGACACGGCAATTCCGCTTTCCCATCTTTATCCATGGGCATGATGGCTTTTTGATCGAGGCCGCAGCCGGTTTGCTGGATAACGCCTCGCCTGAAACGCGCATTATTGCCGAGGCAGAAGAAGAAACTGGTTACACTGTCACAAATGTTGAGAAGGTGATGGAGGCTTATATGAGCCCGGGTTCGGTGACGGAGAAGTTATTTTTCTTTATCGCGGAATATCACGATGGCGACCGAAAGCATGCTGGCGGCGGTCTGGAGGAAGAGGGGGAAGATATCGAAGTACTGGAGTGGCCTTTCGCACGCGCGATGGACGCGATCCGAAACGGTGAAATCGAAGATGCCAAAACCATCATGTTGCTGCAACACCTGGCATTAAACATTCAATTTGAGGAGAAAGTGCCATGATGATTCTGATCGCAGGTCCGGTTCGCAGTGGCACTCACGGTGATCAGCAACTGATTGAGCAAAATATGCAGAAACTTGATCACATGGCGTTGCAGGTTTATCAAAAGGGCCATACCCCGGTGATAGGTGAATGGCTGGCGTTACCGCTCGCCAATGCGGCGGGTTCGCAGCGGATCGGGGATGAAATCAGTGAAGCCTTCCTCTATCCCGTTGCGCATCGTCTTATTCAGAGCTGTGATGCCATTTTACGCATGCCTGGCGCTTCAACGGGAGCGGATCAGGATGTGCAAGTTGGCAAGGATTTGGGGTTGAGTATTTTTTACGATATCGAGCAGGTCCCCTTGGTTCAGGCCCAGGCAGGATACATATAGACTGATAGGGCAAGCTCTGTTTTGCCGATTTGAACACCAAGGGCGGAGGATAGTGTTATGGAGGAAGTGATGACGGATAGAGCCTACTATTTCAGCGATCGGCTGGAGATGGATACGGAAGTGGTGCGGTGTGAAGCGCAGGAAGATGGCCGGTTTCGTGTGCAACTGGCGGCGACCCTGTTCCATCCGCAAGGCGGCGGGCAACCCGCTGACCAGGGTACGATAGGTGAGGCGACGGTGTTACAGCTCATCCAGCAAGAGGGTGAGTTAATCCATATCACTGACCGCGAAGTGGCGCTGGGCTGCGTGCATATCCAAATTGATGCGGCACTGCGTAAGCTGCACACGCGTTACCATTCTGCGGGGCATTTGATTGCTTACGCCGGAGAGAAGTTTGGCTGGTTAGGTTACAAAGGCGATCATCGGCCCGGCAATGGACGTATCGTTTTTAAACCGCAGGGCGAACCACAAGCCGTTGATGACTTGGCCATCGCTGAAGGTGTAAATGCGCTGGTGGCGCAGGATTTAGCGCGCGTGCTGCGGGATGACGCCGGACGCAGAATGGTCAGTTGGGGCGATCTGACACCTTACGCCTGCGGTGGCACGCATGTGCAACGCACCGGAGACGTTGGCGATATCGTCATTACCCGAGTGAAAGAGAAGAAGGGCGAACTTTCGGTGCAGTATGAAGTGCGGGATTGATGAGCAGGCGGATTAACGCCTGCACTGCGCTACTTAAATTCATCTATTTTTAATTGTGCGAAAGCCTGATCAACATCGCTATACGCTTGTGAGGTGGTATAACTGCCAGACAGCTGCCAATAAAAAACCGGAGCGCCAGGTTCTTCGCTGCTTTCCGCTACTCGATAGCGAGAGAATTTTATTTGCGCGGCTTCAGTCAGATCATCATTGTCCTGATTTGACGAGAATTTCATCGCGCGGATCAGGTAATAAACGCCCTGGATATTGTGCAGTTCAAAACCAATGATTTTGTCAGAGGAACCCGCAAGACGAAAATCCGACCAGGTAAAACCATCATCATCCGGAACCGGTAAAATAAACCAGTTACCGTTTTTATTGATGAAGGCAGATAGCGTCTGATTGGGATGCGAGGTGTTATTGTCAAAGGTCGCAGAGACCAGCAAATCCGGGACGCCATCCTGATTAAGGTCGATATTATTCGCCCCTGCCAGCAACCCGACCCGCGTAGCACCCTGCGCACCGAAAACGGTACATAATGACAGAACGATAAACGCGAAAGTTTTTAATTTCACTGCACGCTTTCCTTACTGGTTAAGACAATATCAGGGATTAAAACCTGAATATTGAAAGACAGCATGGCATTGCTGCCTGATGGCCATCATGGCGTATTTTAAAAATTTTGCTCTCCAATCGCGCTGAATTATGGGTGTTTTTTCTGTGATGTGAAAGGGTGAACGGAATAATTAAAAGAAAAGAGATTAACCGAAGAAGCGCGTCATCCATTACGCACTTCGTTAGAGGAAAACAGACTTAATGTGAACGTCTTTCCTTAACCCTCAACTCATACCTGCGCCATGCCGCCATCCACGAAGAGTTCGGTGGCATTAACAAAGCTGGAGGCATCGGATGCAAGAAACGCCACCACCTGACCAATCTCACCGGGTTCACCCAATCGGCCCAATGGCACCTGGGCAGCTAATGCATCGAACAATCCCTGACGCTGATCTTCGGGCACTAAATCGCCCAAACCCGGCGTGCGCACCGGACCAGGGCTCACCACGTTGACACGAATTCCGCGATCTTTCACATCCAGTGCCCATGAGCGGGCAAAGTTGCGCACGGCGGCTTTACTGGCGCTATAAACACTGAATCCTGCGGTGCCCTGAACCGAAGTGGTGGACGAGGTCAAAATCACCGAGGCTTTGTCGCTTAACAGCGGCAGCGCTTTTTGCACGGTAAACAGTACGCCACGCACGTTGGTGCCAAAGATCCGGTCGAAGTGTTCTTCAGTAATCGCACCGAGTGGCAACATATCGCCGCCGCCAGCATTGGCGAACAGAATATCAAGACGGCCCGCCTGGCGTGCTATCTGCGCATACACCGCATCCAGATCGCTCAGCACAGAAGCATCAGCGCGGATGCCGGTAGCCTGCGCACCGATAAGCGTCACGGCGGTATCCAGTTCAGGCTGTCGACGACCGGTGATAAACACCCGTGCGCCCTGAGCTGCCAACGCCTGAGCAGACGCTAAGCCAATTCCGCTGGTGCCGCCAGTGACTAAGGCAATTTTACCGTTTAATGAAGTGTTCATGTTTGCTCTCCCAAATGGATTTAAGTGTGTGATGACTGCGTTGCAGTGCATGGGAGGCAATGTAACCGTGCATGGTTTAGTGATAAATGGTGTAAAATCAAAATCACTATTCCTGTGTATGGATAATTAGCATGGACCAACTGTTGGCAATACGAGCATTCGCGCGCGTGGTGGAGGCGGGAAATTTTACTCGCGCTGCCGATTCACTGGATATGCCGAATGCCACGTTGAGCAAACTGGTGCAGGAGTTAGAAGGGCATCTGGGTGTACGCCTGCTTCAGCGCACCACACGGCGCGTCACCGTCACGCCTGAAGGACGAGATTATTATGATAAAGCACTGCGTATCGTGCGTGACCTGGAAGATATTGATGGCGCATTTAACGCGGTAAACGGTACACCGCGCGGGTATCTGCGCATTGATATTGGCGGCTCAACGGCGCGTGAGGTTCTCATCCCACTGCTACCTGATTTCGTTGCGCGATTTCCTGAGATTCGCCTCGATCTCGGTGTATCAGACCGGGCTGTGGATCTGATTAGCGACAATGTCGATTGCGTGATTCGTGGCGGTCCACTGGGTGATTCATCGCTGGTGGCGCGTCATCTTGGTGATGCTGAGATGATCACCTGCGCGGCACCCGCATATCTCAAAAATTACGGCGTGCCAACCTATCCGCAAGAGCTTAAAAATGGCCATCGCTGGATTAGCTATTTATCCCCGCAAAGCGGGCGCGCCTTCCCGCTGCGCTTTGTGCAGGGTAATGAGAAACAGGAAATGAAAATCGAGCATCGCATTGGGATTAATGAAAGCAATGCTCATCTGGCAGCTGCGGTGGCAGGATTAGGCATCATTCAGACATTTCGATACGCAGCAGCCAAAGATTTAGCGTCAGGCGCACTGGTGGAAATACTGAAGGATTGGCGGCCCGCCAGCTATCCGTTTCACGTGGTATATCCGCAAAACCGCCATCTGACCCAGCGTTTACGGGTGTTTATCGAATGGTTGCGTGAGGTATTTCCTGCGCGACTCAATGGATGACAAGCCAGAGGCGATCTGTTAACTTTTTGTTTCTGAACTCCCTATTTTGACTACAGGCCTGCGTAAATGACACTTTCAGCCGCACTTTCCCCGTCATACGAACATGGCCTGTATGCGATCTGCTGTCCGCCACCGCCTCCTGCACGCGTTGTGGTTCGCTAAGAACCGGAAGTCTTCACGCTTAAATTTCCAACGTTTGTTTTAGGAGCATTTTCATGCGTTCTTCGTCTTTGACGTCGCAAGCGGCGACGTCGGGCTTCGTGCTGCTGTGGGGCAGTGCGGCCATCTTCTCTCGCCTGGGTTTGGACAATGCCTCACCCATCGCGCTATTGATCGTGCGCTTCGGTGTGGCGCTGGTTGCATTATTGCTGGTGGGCCTATTTCGACGTCGCTGGTTACCCGATGCAGGCAGCCGAAAAACGGTGATGTTTACCGGTCTGATTTTGATTGGTGCCTATTCGGTGTGTTACTTCCAGGCGATGGCCGAGGGGGTGACGCCAGGTTTAATCGCCACCATCATGGGCATACAACCTATCCTGACGCTCTGCATCGTGGAAAGGCGCATGCAGGGCACGCAATTACTGGGATTGGTGATCGCCTTAGCAGGATTGATACTGCTGGTGTGGCGCAGTCTGGCGGCATCGCAGTTGCCGTTGAGCGGCATTGTCTTCGCTCTCGGCGCACTGCTGTGTATGACGTTTGGTGCCATCATGCAGAAAAAGGTGTCCCAGCATCCCGCGCAGGTACTGCCGCTGCAATAAGCGGTGAGCCTGGCGCTGTGTGCTCTACTGCTTCCGGTTAAAGCCTTCCATATCGACTTTACGTTGCACTTCTGGATTTCCGTGCTGTTTCTTGGGGTGATGATCTCGGTGGTGGCGCAGCTGCTGCTGTATCGGCTGCTGAGTGCGGGAAGCATCGTTAACGTCACCAGTTTGTTTTATCTGGTTCCGGTGATAACGGCAGTACTGGATTACCTGTTGTTAGGTAATGCGCTGCCGTGGTCGGGGATGATGGGAATGCTGGCTATTCTGCTCGGCATCATGCTGGTGTTTCGCACACCGCGCCTGAAAACATCGGGGTAAGATCGAACAGGGCGCATCAAAATGGATGCGCCCTTTATCGTGGTTAAACCGTGCCGGTGCCGCCATCAGAACACCAGACCTGTCCCGACGTGAAGCTATTGGTGGTTTCCGCAAACGTCACATACAGCGGCGCGATTTCAGCAGGCTGACCGGGGCGACCCAGTGGCGCGGAAGCGCCAAATTGCTCCACTTTCTCCTGCGGTTGTCCGCCACACACCTGCAATGCAGTCCAGTAAGGGCCGGGTGCCACGGCGTTGACGCGGATTTGGTCTTTACCCAACTGCTTGGCTAAAGCTTTAGTAAAGGCCGCAATCGACGCTTTGGTCTGGGCATAATCCAGCAGGATGGCGCTGGGATCGTAGGCCTGCACTGACGACGTGTTAATGATCGATGAACCCGCCGGTAGGTACTCCAGCGCCGCCTTCGTGATCCAAAACATGGCATACACGTTAGTCTTAAAGGTCGCATCAAAATCTTCTGTCGAGAGGGTACGAATCGATTCATTGAACTGCTGACGGCCGGCATTGTTGACCAAAATATCCAGACCATCGAGTTTCGTCGCCGCTTCCTTCACCAGTTGCTGGCAAAAGGCTTCGGAGCGAATATCTCCCGGTATGGCAATCGCCTTACGACCTTCCGCTTCAATCAGTTTTATCACCTCTGCCGCATCCTGTTCTTCATCGGGCAGGTAATTTATCGCCACGTCGGCACCCTCACGCGCGTAAGCAATCGCCACCGCACGTCCAATCCCGGAATCGCCGCCGGTAATCAGCGCTTTACGACCGGTTAAACGACCAGTGCCACGATAGCTGGTTTCACCATGATCCGGGCGCGGTTCCATTTTTGCCGCCAGCCCAGGAAAATCCTGTAATTGTTTTTTAAAGGGAGGTGTCGGATATTGATGGGTGAGCAGCGTTTTATTAGTCAATGAACTCATCTTAATCTCCATGTTCTTCGCTAGTGATAAATTAAGCCTGGCATAAATGTGATATATGTCACGTCAAAAAATGACCAATTGAAATTTTTCAGCTTAAGCGAGGCGGTATTATGGCTGCGGCGATGGAAATAAAAGGCGTGACTGGAATGAGAGGGGAGAGCAGAATAAGCGCAAGACGTCAGTCATATATCGTCATTGCACTTATTCAATTGCCAGTTGAACCTATTGGCATCCTTGTCGGTGAGGCGACTAGCGCGCCCGATGCGGCTTAAGAGCCTTTGTTACTACTTTTTCCGCCTTTTTTTCCGGCTTCGGAGGCTTTCTCAGGGTTGTCTTTAAAACTACCGCCGCCACTGCTTTGCCCACCTTTTTTACCCGCTTCAGATGCCTTTTGTTTATCATCTGCGAAGTTACCGGAACCGCCTCTATGCTCGGCCATAAAATGCCCTCATTCATGCATTGCGATTACATAATCGTGGATAGCGTCACACGTTATGTCCAGACTGCAGAATTAAGGTTAGTGCCACTGTGAATATTAACAAGCGCGGCGGCAGCGTATAAGTGGATTATCGAGTATTTTTTCGTATCTTATTTTTTAAGCAAATGAATTATGAAGGTTAATAATTAATTATTAATATAATCGAAGCGTATTTAACGCTTCGATTATCAATAAGGCCGATTAACTCGCAGGGATTTGAGTGAAATAGGTCCCGCTATAAGGTATGGGCAGGAAATCATTGAAGATTTGCTTTAACGTTTGCTCGGGTTCGACATCCGCGAACAGCTGAGGATAAAGTGTTTTTGCCATAAATTCCGTTGCCGCGATGTGCCAGGGGCTGAGGTAAAAATTCATCCAGATGACGGCGGAGTGGCCGTTACGTAGCGCGGCTAATTCACGCAATCCGTTTTGCTGCGAGGTCAGTTGGGCGAAGCTGCTTTGCACCGCTGGCAATGCCACTTCTGGCCCCAGCTTCAGCAAACCCTGCGCCTCGTTATCGCCAAATCCGGTGGCGAAGTAGTAATTAGGCTGCGCCGCAATCACCATTTCTTCACTCAAGCGACCAAACACGCCGTGCTGCGTTTTAGCCGCGATATTATCGCCGCCTGCGGCGTTTAACAGTTCGCCAAGGCTGCCGTTGATGGCGGTGACACAGCACTCATTACGGCGGCCAAGATGCAACTGCAACAACACTGAAGGCTTCGCACCGTGATAACTGGCCAGCCGATCACGAATCACCTGCATATGTGCGTCATAAAAACGGTTAAAGGCCTGCGCGCGAGCCTGCTCATTCAGCACCTCGCCAAAAATCTCCACGCTGCGACGGGTATTCTTCAGCAGATGCACGCGCAGATCGATTTTCACCACCGGAATATGGGCGGCTTTCAGCATACTCACCAGGCGCAGATCGGCATCATCGTAGCGCGCCAGGCTCGGCAGGATCACCACATCCGGTTTGAGCGCCAGGATCTGCTCAGGATTGATAGCATTCGGGCCGCCTGAACCGAGGGAAGGGATTTTTAACATTTGCGGGAACTGGCGCGCAAAACTGTTCCACGTTTGGCTATCGTACTTTTTCAAATCCTGAGGCCAGGCAACGATATGCTGAAAAGGATTGCCCGGTTCCAGCAGCGCCAGCGTGTAGAGCATGCGACTTTCGCCCAGCACAATGCGCTGCGGATGGTCAGGGATATCCACCTGATTACCGTCAATATCTGTGACGGTTTTTGCCAGCGCGGCGCTACTAAGCACCAGTAAGAAGCAGGCCAGAACAATCAGCATTGGCCCCCAGAGGGAAGGGGCGCGCCGGGCGCCCGCTTTAACCACAGAATCAGAACTCAACGCTGGCCTCGACCATCAGGTTACGGGTTTCACCCTCACGCACGCGCAAATTGCCGCCGCTGGAGGTGTAATAGTGCTTGTTGAACAGGTTATTCAGATTCAACTTAAGTTGTGTCTTTTCACCAAACAACTGATTGTTCCAGGCGATAAAGCTGTCCGCCACCACGTAATCCGGCATCGTGAAGCTATTTTCAGGATCGCCCGCTCGCGAGCCGACATAGCGCGCGCCGCCACCGACGCGGAAATCACCGGGAATGCCGTTGATACTGAGGTTGTGGCTGAGATAGAGCGCGCCCGAATGACGCGGTGCATTTTGCAGCCGATTGCCATTGTTAGCAGAATTTACGCCATCATCAACAATCTCAGCCTTATCGTAGCTGTAGTTAGCGCTGAGATCCCAACCCGGCAACACTTCGCCGTTCAGCTCAAACTCTGCGCCACTGGAACGGGCTTTATCAATTGCCCGCGTTGAACCGTTAATGCTGAGCGACATGTCACGTTCATCAATGCGGTACAGCGCGACGCTGGCAAACAGCTTTGGCGAGATCTGCCATTTACTGCCGACTTCCCAGGTCGTGCCCTGTTCGGGTTTACCGACATTGCCGTCATCGTCCACATCGGTGGAAGGCGTAAAGGATTTGCTGACGCTGCTGTAAAGCGAGACATCAGGGGTGATTTTATAAATCAGACCCGCTTGTGGCAGGAATTTATTGCCTTCACTGTTCAGTGTTTCCACCACCGGGTCGAAGCCTTTTGACGCACGCTGCTCGTAATGCTGATAGCGTCCGCCAAATACCGCAATCCACTGTTCCGTCAGTGAAATACTGTCTTTAGCGTAAACCGAACGGCTATGAATGCGGTTCAGGTTATTGGCGTTGGCGGTGTTTTCCGAGGTGCTATTGGTGACCGGTGACAGGATATCGTATTGCGGATCGGTAAAGTTAAACCCGGTGTTGGATTTCCCTTGATACTGATGCGCGCGATAAGTCTGGTTCATCTCATAATCAGTCCCGATCACCACATCGTGGGTCATGCCCAACAGCTGTTGTGAACCGAGCAGATCCCATGAAACGTATTTCGTTTTGTGGTTAAAGCCACGGTTAGCATCAGCACGACGCGTGACAACGCCGGTGGTGGGGTTAATGGCGGTGACGCGCACTTCGTTGTTGTCGTATTGACGCTGATTCCAGCCAAAAGTGACGCGCGTGCTCCAGTCATCATTAAACTGCCAGTCATAGTGCGCATTAAGGGTTTTGTTGTGACCCCAGGCATGATTCGCCTTGTCGTCGAGACGATCTTTGTAGCCGATATCCAGCGGCTTGCCATTGATAAAGGCTGTGCCACGATCGTAGGGGATATCGTATTGATAATCTTCATAGCTCACGAAAAAGCTGGCTTTTTCACCGTACCACTGCAACGAAGGCGCGATCAGCGTATGTTTGTCGCTGCCAAAATTGCGCCAGTAATCCTGATTCTGCTTTTCGGCAATCAGGCGAAAGGCAAAGCCGTTGCCCAACGGGCCGGTGATATCAACGGTACCAGCGCCACCACCTTCGCTGGAGGAACGGCCGCTGACTTTGGTGTGCCAGTCATATTGCGGTTTTTTGCTCACCACGTTGATCACGCCGCCCGGATTTTGAATGCCATAGAGCAGGGATGCCGAGCCTTTTAGCACTTCGACGCGTTCGGTGGTGGCATCGAAGTTCAACCCCTGGCTGCTGCGAATGCCATCACGATAGATTGACCCATCAGAGTTGCTGCCAAATCCGCGACGCACAAAGCCATCTTCGGTGCCTGCCAGAGTATTGCCCTCTGTGACACCACTGACAAAGCGCATCGCATCAGTGAGACTAGCGGCCTGATAGTCTTCAAGCTGTTGTTGGGTCACCACACTCACCGATTGCGCTTCGTTCAGACGCGGCGTGGTCGTTTTGCTGGCGACGGAACTGCTGGTGGCGTTATAGCCTTGCGGGCGACTTTCCTGCGCGGACACCGTCAGGGTATTACTGCTTTCCGCTGCCAGACTGCCAGCTGCAGTGAAAACGCTGACACCGTATATTGCGGCGATAATGGCCGGATGGCATTGTGCTTTAACAGCGAAACTCTTGTTGTTATTCATTTAAATAAACCTGGTGTTGGTGCGGAATTAATCTCGTCCATGAAACGAAGCTAGGATTAAATTATTTTCAGCAGAGAAAAGTGAATGAAATAAGCATTCTCTGTGGATCGTGCGCCTTAAACTGAGATGGCGTGATGTTATTGAGAATCATTCAAACATGAAAGAATGTAGTAGTAAACGGAAATAATGGCGTGGATACTACAGCAGGAATAGAGTCCATCAACGCCATTTCCATTTGAGGCTTAATTGTTATAAATACAACAAAAACAGTCAGATAAACTTGTTTCTTGCTGTGATCCAACGATCCGCCCCAAAGGAGCGATAGCGATCAGGGTGCTGGATTAAACAAGAAATATCACTACAATACCGTGCCTAAATGGTGGACGAAATCACGCCCTGATGATAAACAGGTAAAAAGATGGCCATAAATAAAATTAAAAATCGGGTTGATGTATTAGGTGAACGCTATCGCGCACGCGCTCCGTCATTATCGTCCAGCCTTCAATCCGTCGCGCGATATATCCACGATAATCGTGAGGCAATATTAGATGCCACCGCCATGGAAATAGCGGATGCGACTCATACCTCAGATGCCACCGTGGTGCGTGCCGTTCAGGCATTGGGATTTGCCGGTTTGCGTGATTTGAAAACCACGTTGAAAGCCTGGTTTGGCCCGGCGATGAATTCAGAAGAGAAGATGAGCGCCACCGTCAGCGAGCTGTCGTGTGACATCAATTCGGGGATCGATTTCGTACTGGGTGGCCATAAACGCGCCTGCGATGCCCTCTCGGAACCTCACAATCGGCAAGCGGTGGCGCAGGCTGTCGCGATGTTGATCGACGCGCGACAGGTAGCGCTCTTTGGCATTAATGCTTCAGGGATTCTGGCGGATTACAGTGCTCGGCTGTTCACGCGCATTGGCATTCCTGCCGTCACGCTCAATCGTTCGGGTATTGCCCTCGCTGAACAGTTGATCACCTTACAGCGTGGTGATGTGCTGATTATGATGGCGCAGAAATCTGCCCATAAAGAAGGGCTGACTACCCTGAAAGAGGCGAAGCGGCTGGGGATGCCGGTGATTTTGCTGACCAATGCCTTAGATTCAGCCTTCGCCAAAGAAGCGGATGTGATTATCAACGTGCCGCGCGGTGGGGAGAATGGTCGTATGCCTCTGCATGGCACCGTGCTGGTGTGTCTGGAGATGTTGATTTTGTCGGTGGCTTCAGCGACTTCATCGCGCACGGTAAAAACCATGAAACGCATTCAGGATCTCAATCGTTCACTGAAACCCACCGGTAAGAAATAGCGTTATTAATTGTCAGAGGTACTCGGCGTGGCGGGTTTGACCATTCCGCTGCGCGTGACAAGCCATACCGCCAGCACAATCAGCAATGCACCGCTTATAAAGCCCTGATTGATTTGCTCGTCCAGCACTAACCA
Organism: Pantoea sp. JGM49; assembly: GCF_018257655.1. Taxonomy (NCBI): domain Bacteria; kingdom Pseudomonadati; phylum Pseudomonadota; class Gammaproteobacteria; order Enterobacterales; family Erwiniaceae; genus Pantoea; species Pantoea sp. JGM49. Next base: position 76,444 of record NZ_JAERJM010000016.1, read on the forward strand.
GCCCCACAGGATGCCAAAAGGCGGAATCAGGAAGGTGACGGTGAGGGTGCGCAGGGGGCCAATATCGGCCAGCAAACGGAAGTAGATGATGTAAGCCAGCGCGGTGCAAATAAAGCCGACGGCCAGGATACAGGCCCAAACTTCAGGAATGTGCCAGTTCGCCGCCGGCGTTTGTGGCGCGCTGAAGGCAAAGAAAGGCAGCAGGAAAAGCGAGGCGCCCAACTGGCTACCGAACGCGACTTTCGTGGCATCAAGCCCGCCGCGCGATCCAATCCAGCGTTTGGCCAGAAAGCCGGCAAAACCGTAACAGGTGGTGGCGACCAGACAAGCCGCAATGCCAAGTATCAATGCGTGCGAGAGCACCCCTTCGCCAGTGGTGCTGATTAACATAATGCCGACAACACCGGCCACCATGCCCAGCACTTTACTCACTGTAAGTTGTTCATTGAAGAACGCCGCACCAATCACGACACCCATTAACGGCGCAGTAGCGTTGAGTATTGCGGAGTAGCCTGCGGGCAGCACGCGAGCGGCAAGGCAATACATCAGGAAAGGTAATCCTGAGTTAATCACACCCAGCAACATTGCCCAACCCAGTTTGCCTTCGAAGCGACGCGGAATGCGCAGTACTGCCATCACGATGATTAAACCCAATGCGCCACATAACACGCGCAAAAAAGCCGTATTAATCGCACCCAGCGCGGGAACGGCAATACGCATAAAAAGAAAACTGGCTCCCCAGATAGCCGCCAGCAGCAAAAGTCGCAACGAGTCCGATGTTCGCATGGTTCAGATTCAATCATTAGAAAGATGGGCTGACATCATAGCAAAAATTCTTAACACTCAAAGCGATGTCGCGGTGCTATGTTACTTCGCTGGATAACAAAAAACGGCGAGGAAATGAATGCATTGGGAGTCTGAAAGGCTGCTGTATCGGCCGATTGAGCGCACGGATTTGCAGGCGCTTTTTCGCATCTATGGCGATGCACGAACACATCAATTTAACCCACGCGGGCCTTATCCAAGCCTTGATCATGCGCGAGAAGTGTTATTACGCAGAATCAAAGACCGCGCTATTCATGGTTTCGATGACTGGGTCATCATGGAGAAAAGCGATCCTCAACACGTGATTGGTTTCGGTGGCGTATTCGTCAGCGAATTCAACGGGCGCAGAACCAACAATCTGGGTTACCGTTTTGAACCGGATACCTGGGGAAAAGGCTATGCGACAGAACTCGCGCATCGCGCCATCCGCCACGGTTTTGAAGATCTAAAACTGAAAGAAATTGTCGGTGTGGTGAGAGAAAACCACACCGCATCACGCCGCGTACTGGAAAAGGTCGGGATGACTTTCCTCGAAAGGGTGTTTAATCCGCAAGATCCGCCCGCCAGTTTGATGTTCACCATCACATGCCAACAATGGAGAGAAAGAAATGGAACAGGTCATTAGAAAACTCACTGCAGAGGATTACGCACAGTGGAAATCGCTGTGGTTGGGCTATCTCGACTTTTATGTCAGTGAGGTCACGGAAGAAGTCACCAATACGACATTTCAACGATTGGTTGCGGAAGGCGAACCGATGCATTGTCTGGTGGCGGAGGAGCAGGGCAAATTGACTGGGCTGGTGCATTTTATTTGCCATCGCAGCACCTGGACCCTGGGTGACTATTGTTACCTGCAGGATCTGTTCGTCAGCCCAGACGGGCGTAAACAAGGCACGGGTCGCGCGTTGATCGCAGCGGTGAATGCTGCCGCTGAGGCATTGAACTGCTCGAAAGTGTATTGGATGACGCGCGAGAATAATTACCGCGCCCGAGCGCTGTATGATCAGGTCGCGACGAAGACGGATTTTGTGCAATACCGTGTTGCACCCTAATCAGCAATTTCACTCACACCGCTTGTCAATTCTTCCTACCATCCTGTACCATTTGGGAATCGATCATTTCCTAAATGGTATCTCCCTTAGCGCAAACTCAAATCTTGATACGAGAACGCGGCCAACCATGCCAACCAGGAACGATTATGTTTTCGACCTATCCGACCAAGAATTTGACCAATTAGGAAGTAACCATTTCCAATTCTAGGAGTAACGTATGAATGCCTCAGAATTAAAAATAACATCGCGCTGGTCACAACCTGTCACCAACCTGCCTGATTTTTCCCATCATTACGCCACCGTAGACGGTGTTCGCATCCACTACGTTAGCGGCGGCAACCCACAAGGTGAAACCCTGGTGCTGTTAGCCGGGTTCCCACAAAGCTGGTTTGCGTGGCGCAAGGTAATGGCTCTGCTTGGCGATCGTTACTTCATTATCGCGCCCGATCTCCCCGGTCAGGGGGATTCCGATAGGCCTTACAGCGGATATGACACCACTTCTCTGGCAGAAAAAGTACAGGGCCTGCTGCTGCAACTGAACATCCATCACTACTATCTTGCGGCGCATGATGTCGGTGCGTGGGTGGCCTGGCCGTTTGCCCTGCGTTATGCCAATCAGATAAAAAAACTTGCACTGCTTGACGCCGGCATTCCGGGCGTGACCTTGCCGGATGCGCTGCCTGCCACGCCCGATAAGGCCTGGAAAACCTGGCATTTCGCCTTCCATCTGCTGCCGGATCTGCCTGAAGCCTTAATTGCCGGGCGCGAAGAGATCTATCTGGATTGGTTCCTGAAACGCAAAGCCGTCAGCCCAATGGTGTTTGACGCGGAAGATATGGCGGAATATGTGCGCTTGTTGCAACAGAACGGGGCATTGCGCGCAGGCATGGCGGCCTATCGCGAAGTGAGCGTCTCGGCGGAACAAAACCGTGCATGGCTGCATGATAACGGCAAATTGACGGTGCCGTTGCTGGCGATCAGTGCCGATCAGGGTTCGATCCCCGATATGGCGATTCCGCTTCAGGAGTTTGCGGCTGAGGTTTCAGGCATCAAAATCGCGCACTGCGGTCACTTCATCCCGGATGAGCAACCGCAGGCGCTGGCTGAAGCACTGCGCGAGTTTTTTAGTTAGTTGCGCAGACTGGCGATCTCCACACGTTGACCACTGGCAGATGAGCGCACCATCGCTTCAATGATTTGCTGATTCTCCAGGCCAAAGCGGAAATCCGGGAAACAATCGGCTTCGCTGCTGAGGCCTTTAATCAGGTCGTAAATTTCGATCACTTTCACATCGAAGTATCCCAGGCCACCGCCAGCGAAATCGAAGCCAAAGAAGCCTCCAAACTGCTCGACCTGAGAACCGGCATAAATGGTTTTAAAGCCGCGATCGTGTTTCGCATCGCCATAACGTGCAATCTTCAGTTCGTTAAAGCGCTCACCGTCCATGATGATGGTGCCTTCGGTGCCCGAGATTTCCCAGGCAATGCCGAACACTTTTCCTGCGGAGATGCGTGAAGATTCAATCACGCCACCGGCGCGGTTCTCGAAAGTGACCAGCGCCTGGAACTGATCGTCGTTTTCCACTTTCAAACGCGCCGCCTGTTTATCTGCCTGGGCACCATAGCCTGAACCACCACCCGCAGCAGGACGCGTGTCAATAAACAGCTGCTCCTGTCCTACCACGCTCTTGATTGGCCCCATCAAATATTGCGCCACGCTCACCACGTGTGAGCCTAAGTCACCGAGTGAGCCAGAACCGGCCTGTTCGCGTGAGCAACGCCAGCTCCATGGCAGCTCGGGATCGTTGAAAAATCCCTGATCGAACCAGCCACGGAAGCGAGTCGGTGTGCCGATGTCACCGCGATCGATCATCTGCTTCGCCAACTGCGCTGCCGGCGTTTTGATGTTATTGAACGCCATGATGGTTTTCACACCTGCTCGCTCAGCTTCCTGGGTCAGGGTTTGCGCTTCCTGCAACGAAACGGTGAGCGGCTTTTCGCAGTAGACATGTTTACCTGCACGAATCGCGGCCAGCGCCATGTCGAAGTGCATGCTATTAGGCGTGGTGATATCAACAATATCGATTTCAGGATTGTTCACCAGCGACTGCCAGTCCGCCGTGCTGTGTTGAAAGCCGTAGCGTCGAGCCGCTTCTTCGGCCAGTGCGGGCGTGACATCTGCCAGCGTATGCAGAACGGGTTGCAGCGCCAGGTTACGATACAGTAAACCCGCGCGGCGCCATGCATCGGCATGTGCCTGGCCCATAAAGCCTGAACCGATCAGGCCAACATTCAGTGTTTTTCCAGCCATCAGCGGCTCCTTAAGCGTTTGCAGGTAAAATGTGTTGGGCAACAAAACGTTGTGCGCGAGTCACGGTCTCCAATGGGGGCGCTTTCGCCGGATCCTGCTCGGCTTCCACCACCATCCAGCCTTGATAACCGCTGCGAGCGATAAACTCTGCCAGCGGCCGATAATCAATACCGCCGTCGCCTGGCACGGTAAACATCCCTGCGAGCACGGCTTCGTTGAAGGTCATACCGCTGGCCCGTACTTTTTGCAGGCGATCCAACCGCACATCTTTTAGATGGATGTGGCAAATGCGGTCGGCGAATTCCTCAATAAGTTGCGTATAGGAGAATCCGGCAGCGGTGGCGTGACCGGTATCCAGTAACAGGCCAACGGCGGGCGAACAGGCATTTATCAACGCACGGATTTCCGGCAGTGTTTCGGCCACCATCATGAGATGGTGGTGATAGGCGAGGCGTAAATCGTATCGATCAAACAGGGCTTCGGCAAAGCGGGAAAGGCGATCGGCATAGTCGGCGACCTGACTCTCCGGCAACAAACGTCGGGTGCTCAGTGGCACATCCAGCGCGTTGTCAGCCATCCAGCCGCATTCGCCGTACACCATCACGTTGGCGCCATTTTCCTGCAGCAGGGTGGCATGGTTGTGCACCGCATCCAGCTCCTGCTCAACGCTGCGTTCGGTGAGAAATCCGTCATGCCAGCCTGACACCAGCTGCAGTTGATGTTGTGCCAACAGCTGCTTCAATGCCCCGGGTTCGCGCGGGAATATGCGACTTAGCTCGACGCCCTGAAATCCGGCCTGTTTCGCTTCTTTCAAACAGTGTTCGGCCGAGGTCCCTGCGCCGAGGTATTGCAGCACTTCATTGACCCAGGAGAGTGGGCTGACGCCGAGTTGAGGTGCGGGGTGACCTGTGCGATAAAACGCTTCTTTGATCATCGGTTATATCCTGTAGGGGAGATAGCGATGAAATTAGCGGATGCGATGTGCAGCGGCGAGCGGTTATTTGACGTAAAACCATCAAAATTTGCAGGCTAAACGTCAAAAAAATATTGATGTGATTCTGGATGGAAATTGATGGGTTAACAGGGAGATAGGAATGCAAGTCAATAGAGGTGGCCCTTAGAAGGCCACCCATCAGGACTCAGAACGACAGGGTGACGCCAGCGTAATAGGCGCGGCCCGGTTCGTTGTAAGTTGAAGCACCTTCATCTTCACGATAAATGCGCTTATCAAACAGGTTGTTAATACCCGCATTAGCACGCAAATTTTTAGTGATGTCGTAATTGAGGTTCAAGCCGACAATGGAATATGGCTTGATTTCACGTTGTGAAAGACCTCCTGGTCTTCCCTCAATAACTGTTTCTGCATTTTGGCGCGGTTTTTGGCGGCCATACTGCGTCCAGTTGATATTGGCGCTAAGGCTATCAGTTGCTTGCCACTCTAATTGTGAGTTGATAGTAAATTCAGGAATGACCGATAGAGGATTTCCGGTCTTCTTACTTTCTGAACGGAACATGTAAGTCGCATTAGACCGCCACTCAAGTGTGTCCGCAATCAATGGAATAGTCAGGTTCCCTTCCAGCCCCTCTACAATGGCTTTGCCTCCATTCTCCCACTGAAGCACGTTGTAAGTACCATTGGTGTAGACAACATCAGTACCGGATACAATTTTGTTTTTGTAATCGTTACGGAAGTAGGTGATACCCGCGACATAACCCGCGTGGTTAAACTCTAGTCCCACTTCTTTATTGACGCTCACTTCAGGATCGAGATTGTCATTCCCTAATAAATAACATTGGGATAGGCCAATTGGGCAGCCATTGCCACGTGTTGATAGCAGGTAGCCGGGAGTTGATTGATATAAGTTAGGCGCCTTGAATGCCCTCGCAATACCCGCTTTGAGCGTAAAATAGTCGCCCAATCCTTGCGAAATATTCAGGCTTGGACTCCAGTTAGCGCCAAAAGAATCATGATAATCAAAGCGTAAACCCGGAATAATTTCAGTGCTGTCAGTGGCGGCAATATTATCTTCAAAATAAAGAGAACTTATCGTGGCGGAGTTATTACTGCTGCGCTGAGACGGATCGCCTGAACTACCTGGCAAGTAAAGGTTTGTACTTGCAGATTGCATTGACGCAGGGTCATTAAGCTCATCGCGGTTCCATTCCGCTCCCAACGTCACGGTTTGGTCCACCAATAATTCCAGTGGGAAGTTTATTTCTCCGCCAGCACGATAACTTTCCAGACGACTGGTCGAATAAACATTACTGTTGATCATCCCTTCAACACTTCCGGCAGTGCCTTCTTTCAAGCGAGTGTTATTGGTCTTCTCGTAGTTGAAATTAAGTTTGGATGTGCCCCAATCCCAGATACCGTTATGAGTGACGCCATAGCTCTGACGATATAAGCGGTTTGTTTCACTGCCGTACAGAGATTCAACTAAACCACCTGCACTGCTATTTCCATTGCTGTTCTGCGTGTCGCCCGCATAAATATTGCCCTGACGGCTATAGCCGTAGGAGAAATCAACGATCTGAGTAGGAGTGATTTTCCATGACAGTACACCGTTAATATCTTTATTACGTACCCCTTCCCGTCCCGCAGCATAAGAGCCGTTTTGAGCGGTATTGATATCATAAGCATCCGCATCGGTGCGGTTGATGTTGCCATACAGACGCATGGTTAATGCATCGCCAGCCAGTGGGCCACTCAAATTGAAGTTGGCGCGACGCGTGTCACCCTCTTTACTGTTTTCGGGCTGATTGGTGAAAAGTGACAGTGATCCATGCCAGTCATTGGTCGGGCGTTTAGTGATGATGTTCACCACGCCGCCAGCCGCACCGGAACCGTAACGCGCGGCGGCTGGGCCGCGAATCACTTCAATACGTTCTACCATCTCCGCGGGCACCCAGTTGGTATCACCACGCGAGTCACGTTCGCCACGCCAGCTGTAACGCACGGAGTTACGCGAACTCACTGGCACGCCATCGATCAGGATTAAGGTGTTTTCCGGGCCCATGCCGCGAATATCAATCTGGCGGTTGTTGCCACGACTACCGCTGGCCCCGTTACCGGTCAGGTTGACGCCCGGCATTTTGCGGATGATATCGGAGAGGTCGTTAACCGGTGGGCTTTTCTTAATGTCCTCAGCGGTAATGGTGGAAACGCCAGGCTGTTGTTTCAGACCCTGTTCTGCAGTGACGATCATTGATTCATCGTCAGCCAGTTTTTCCGTGGGTTCTGCGGCATAAGCAGGTGAGGTGAGCAAGGCTGCCACAATCAGTGCAAGAGGGCGCTTCCTGACATACAAAGTTACATTCACTTAAATCTTCTCCCTGAAGTATTAACATATGTAAGCAAATGCGCATGATAATGAGAATGTTTCTCATTGTATATGCGACAAACCGGCGTCTCCTTTTTTTCTCCATGATTGGTGCTAAATGCGGGGGAAACGTGAAGAAACGTAAAGCCAGAGTGACGTTTGTGCTTAAAAACGTTGCGGAGGAAAAGCGTTCATCAAACTGTCATCAATTCCTTGCAAATCAGTAGACTAAAATCAGTGATAACGCACAGTAACTACATGGGAATCCGTTTAGCTTCGAGCCTGCACCAAAAAGGGTGCCTGGGACTCTCATAAATCAAGGAGAAAGTGTGCGCCAGATCATACAAACCTTTACATTCCTGTTACTGATTTCGTTCACTATTCCTGTTGCCAGAGCCGCCGATAAGATGGATTTCTGGCTGCAACCTCAACATGGCGGCAACAGTTTTAATCGCATTCCACCCAATACTGCTTATTTCAATGCTCTCCACACTTACGGTGCCTCTTGGGTGCGGCTCTCCTGGGATAAATGGCCCACCAAACAGCGTGATTTTCTGCTGGGCAGTGCGGATCGCTACCAGGGATTAGTGGCGGAAGATGTCGCCACTTTGAGAAATGTGCTGGATAACGCTGAGGCAGCAGGGTTGAAAGTGGTGATTACGCCGCTTTCCTTACCCGGCATGCGCTGGTCACAAAATAACGGCGGACAGTTCGACGACCGGCTGTGGCAAGACAACGCTTTCTGGCAGCAAAGTGCCCGTTATTGGCGTGACCTTGCGGCTGCATTGCAAGACCACCCTGCAGTAGCGGCATACAACATCATTAATGAACCCGCACCGGAGAAAATGGGCGGTCTGGACGAACATGCGTCTGCCGCAACCATGAAAAGCTGGTATCTGCAGCACAAGGGTACCGCGCGGGATTTACCGGAGTTTTACCGCACCGTGATTGCGGCGATTCGCGAAGTCGATCAGCAGACGCCGGTGATGGTCGACAGTGGCTGGTACGCTGCCGCCGATGCCTTCACGTATTGGCCACAGCCGCTCGAAGATAAACGGGTGTTATATAGCGTGCACATGTATGAGCCTTATTCCGCCACCAGTGCACCGAATGCCAAACGCAAAGCGCCCTGGCCTTACCCGGGTAAAGTCCCGTTTGCGGGATTGCAGCAACAGTGGGATGCACAACGCGTAGCAGAATATTTAGCGCTACCGTTTGAGTGGGCGAAATCGCACGGTGTGGCTCGCCATCAAATGGTGGTCGGTGAGTTCGGTTGCGTCCGCACCTTACCAGGGTGCACGCAATATCTGGAGGATGTGTTAAAGGTGCTGGATCAGCAGCAGTCGCACTGGGCGTTTTACAGCTTCCGGGAAGACAGCTGGGATGGGATGGATTACGAATTGGGCGACAAGAAAGTACCGTGGCAATACTGGCAGGCTGCGGAGCAAAATTTACCCGATACCGTTCCACGCCATGCGACGAAAGAGTTTGAGCCTATACGCAAACGTTTAGAACGATAAAGTCTTGTTAAGAAGAAAACGTTCATAAGCCATGGTAAAAGCAGGCTGTTGAATACCTGACTAAATCTGAATACCTCACTTCAAACCGCGCCATCGCTGGCGCGGTCATCCCGGTCACCACGGGCGCCGAGTTCTATTCCCGAAATCTGGCAATAGATATCCGTTTTTCGCATTTGTGATCGCTGCACATCTTACTGAGAATGGCTGCGGGACGTTCTGAGGATGACAATTTCTTTCCGCTGTGAGGTGAGAAAGAAGAAAAATACATCGCTACCTCAACGCCTTTTCCCGACAGGGAAACATTTATATATATCAGGAGAAGGTTCCAGTGAAACTCGCCAAAGGTATCACCTTGCTTGCACTTGCATTGAGTGCACACACCGCGTTTGCCGCCGATCAATCCGTCCCGACTGACAGTTCACTCCATGTTAAGGCCGACCCGGCACTGAAAAGCCTGCTGCCGGCGGATGTGGTTAAGCGCGGCTACATCGTGGCAGGAACCAACCCCAACACGCCGCCGACCACTTTCTATAAAGAAGACAACAAAACCCTGGCCGGACGTGAAATTGACGTGATGAACGCCGTGGGCGAACGCTTAGGGATCCAGGTCCAGTGGCGGGACACCGGCGGTTTCGACAATATCATTCCCGGCCTGAAAACCGGTCGTTACGATGTGGCACTCTCCAATATCAACGCCACCGCGACCCGCGCCAAAATTATCGATTTCGTGAGCTATTACGATGCCAGCCTGTTGGGCATTATTTCGCGAAAAGATGCCAATGTGGCACCGTTCAAAACCCTTGACGCCGTGTGCGGCCTGGAAGTTGGCGCAGGTTCAGGCACCACGCAGGTGACGCGTCTGGAAGAAGCCAGCAAAGCCTGTGAAGCAGCGGGTAAAAAACCGATCAAAGTATCCGTATTCCCGGATCGTCCAGCCGGTGTTCAGGCCGTGGTCAGCGGTCGCGTACCGATGTTCCTCGGCCCGTACGAAGGTCTGCTGTGGCAGGCGAAGGTGATTAAACCTATCACCCTGAGCGGCGAAATCACCGTGCATGACGCGCCTGTTTCTGTGGCTTTCCCGAAAGATTCTGCGCTTGAGCCTGCGGTGCAAGCGGCACTTAACTCGCTGATCAAAGATGGTAGCTACCAGAAGATCCTCGACAACTGGGGCATCGGTTTTGGCGCGGTTAAAGAATCCAAACGTAACCAGGAAATCTTTCAATGAGTGATGTACGTGACCACACCGATGATTTGAAAATTGTCGGCAAACGTTACTACGGACGCTGGCTGAGTGCGCTGGTGGTGCTGTTGTGCGTCGTGGCAATGGCGCACTCGATGATTAACAATCCACGCTTCGAATGGAGCGTGATTGCGGAAAACTTCACCGGCGAATCGATCCTGCAGGGCGTATTAATGACGCTTCAACTGACGGCGATTTCGGTGGTGCTGGGCTTTGCGTTTGGTACGGTGCTGGCGCTGATGCGCCTTTCATCCAACCCCGTGCTGGTGGGCGTGAGTTGGTTCTATACCTGGTTCTTCCGGGGTGTGCCGATGCTGGTGCAGCTGTTCCTGTGGTACAACATTGCCGCGCTCTATCCAACGATTTCACTCTCTATTCCCGGATTGGGCGAGCTGTGGAGTACCCAGTCTAATGCGTTGGTGAGTCCATTCAGTGCGGCAGTGATCGCGCTGGTGATGCATCAATCTGCCTATGCCGCAGAAATTGTGCGTGCCGGTATCCAAAGCGTGGGAAACGGACAACTGGAAGCCGCACGTGCGCTGGGTTACCGCCCCGCGCAGATTTTCCGACACACGGTGTTGCCACAGGCGATGCGCGCCATCATGCCACCTGCCGGTAATGAAATTATCGGTCAGTTGAAAACCACGGCCGTCGTGTCAGTCATTTCGCTGCAAGACGTGTTGTTTTCCGCGCAGATCATCTATCAGCGTACCTATGAAGTGATCCCGCTGCTGCTAGTGGCGACGCTGTGGTATCTGCTGATGACCTCGGTACTGTCGATTGGTCAGTTCTACGTTGAACGCTATTTTGGTCGTGGCGTTACGCGTCGTGAAAAACGCAGCCTGTTTAAATCCTTGCCGGGCTTTAGCGCGCAAAAACCTGAAAGGAGCGTAAGCAATGGCTGAAGCGATCGCCTTACGTAAAGTCACTAAACGCTTCTCTGGCGTCACGATTCTGAACGAAGTGAATCTCGATATTCCTGCCGGTTCTGTCACGGTCATTCTTGGGCCTTCTGGTTCGGGGAAATCCACTTTGCTGCGCTGCATCAACCACCTGGAAAAACTGGATGGCGGCACCATTCGGATTGGTGGCGAAATCATTGGCTACAAGCAGAAAGGCCAGGCGCTGCATGAGTTAAGCAGCAGTGAGATTGCGCGTCAGCGTGCGCAAATTGGCATGGTGTTCCAGCAGTTCAACCTGTTCCCGCATCGCACGGTGTTACAGAACATCGTTGATGCACCGATGCGCGTGAAAAAGCAGAACCGCCAACAGGCGACCAGCAAAGCGCTGTCACTGCTTAAGCAGGTGGGGCTGGCAGGGCGCGAAGAGGAGTGGCCGCAGAATCTTTCCGGCGGACAGCAACAGCGTGTGGCCATTGCGCGCGCGCTGGCGATGGACCCGGGTGTGATGCTGTTCGATGAGCCGACATCGGCACTGGATCCAGAACTGGTGGGCGAAGTGTTGCAAGTGATTAAGCAACTGGCGCACTCCGGCATCACCATGGTGATTGTGACGCACGAGATTGGTTTCGCGCGCGAGGTTGCCGACAACATTGTCTTTATGGAAGACGGCAAAATCGTGGCGGCCGGACCCACTCAACAAGTCCTCGACGACCCGGAAAACGGGCGCGTAAGAAACTTTATTGCAACGGTGCTTTAAGCACCGTTTTTCATTTTTGACAGCCAGGAACAGTGATGACGCAAAAACCGGTAATGCACAGCGCCCACTGGGGCGCTTTTCATGCCCAGCAATCGGGCGACCAGCTCACTATCGAACCCTTTAAAGGCGATCCCGATCCCAGCCCGCTGCTGCAAAATTTCCGCACCGCTTTGAATCATCCGGCTCGCGTCTCGCGTCCAATGGTGCGTCGTGGCTGGCTGGAAGAGGGCCCCGGTCCCGATCCACGCCGGGGCAATGACGAATACGTTGCGGTTAGCTGGGAGCAGGCTTACGAACTGGTATCGCGTGAATTGAAGCGCGTCGGCGACACTCATGGCCCAGAGGGCATTTTTGGCGGTTCTTATGGCTGGTCGAGTGCCGGGCGATTTCATCACGCACAGAGCCAGGTGCACCGTTTTCTCAATACCACACTGGGCGGTTACGTACGTTCAGTGAACAGCTACAGTTCCGGCTCTGCTTCGGTGCTGCTGCCACATATCGTCGGCGACATGAACGAAATTGCGCGGCGCGGCGTGAGCTGGGAAGAGATTGCTCAGCACAGTGAAATCGTCATCGCCTTTGGCGGTCTGGCGCTGAAAAACTCGCAGGTGGCGAGCGGTGGATTAAGTGAACACACCGAGCGCGGTTTTATGAAGCAGGCTGCACAACGCGGCACACGTTTTATCTCAGTAAGCCCATTGAAAAGCGATCTGCCCGACGAAGCTAAAGGGGAGTGGCTGGCCTTGCGTCCAGGCACCGATGCCGCCTTTATTCTCGGTGTTCTGTCCGTATTGATTGAAGAACAGCTAGCGGATGAAGCCTTCCTCAGTCGCTACACCGTGGGTTGGCCGGAAATGGTCGCTTATATCCGTGGTGAAGAAGATGGCACGCGACGCGATGCCGCCTGGGCGGCAGAGATCTGCGGTGTCAGCGCGGCCTTTATCGCTGATTTTGCCCGTCACTTACCCGGTAAGCGTGTGCTGGTCACCGTTGCGCATGCGCTGCAACGTTCGGAGCACGGCGAACAACCGGTGTGGCTTGGGCTGGTACTGGCCGCGGCGCTGGGCCAACCGGGTTTACCGGGCGGCGGTTACACCTATGCGCTGGGCGCGTTGGGTCACTACGGTAAGCATCACAACCTGGTGAGTTTCCCGGCGTTACCGCAGGGCAAGAATGGCATTGATCGCCTGATCCCGGTGGCGCGCATCTCAGACATGTTGCTCAATCCAGGTAAGCCGTTCGACTACAATGGCCGCCGCTTAACCTATCCGCATATTCGTCTGGCTTACTGGGCGGGCGGTAATCCGTTCCACCACCATCAGGATTTAGCGCGACTCCGTCAGGCATTTTGCCAGCTGGATACGCTGATTGTGCATGAGATTGCGTGGACGGCCAGTGCACGGCATGCCGATATCGTGTTGCCCGCGACCATGACGCTGGAGCGAGAAGATATCGGCGGTGCGCCAACCGATCGCCATCTGTTTGCTATGCAGCCGGTCGCGCAACCGCACGGCGAAGCCAAAGACGATTACGCCATTTTTGCTGAGCTGGCGCGCAGGCTGGGACGTGAAGAGGCGTTTACAGAAGGTCGCGATACGCGTGGCTGGCTGAAACACCATTACGCACAGTTGCAGCAAAAGCTGGCAACGCATCAGGTCGACATTCCCGATTTTGAACAATTCTGGCAGCAGGGCGTGCTGGAATTGCCGCAGCTTAAAGACGGTGGACGGATGATGAATGCCTTCCGCGCCGATCCGGATGCTGCACCACTGCCAACGCCGAGCGGGAAAATCGAAATCTACTCGGCGACGATTGCCAGTTTCGATTATGAAAACTGCCCCGGACATCCGGTGTGGCGAGAGCCGCAGCAAAAGCCCGATGCCGATCATCCATTCTGGCTTATCGCCAATCAGCCCGCCACGCGTCTGCACAGCCAGCTGGATTTCGGTGATTACAGCCTGAGCGGCAAACGCGATGGCCGTGAGGTGTGCAGCTTGAATCCTGATGATGCGGCATCGCTGGGTATCAATGACGGCGAGATTATCGAGCTATACAATCAGCGCGGCCATGTGCTCGCCAGCGCGCGCGTGACCGACACGGTGATGCCCGGCGTGGTTCAACTGCCGACCGGCGCCTGGTACGATCCGGTGGATCCCACTGCGCTGCGTCCGTTATGTCGTCACGGCAACCCCAATGTGTTGACGCTGGATATTGGCACGTCGTCGCTGACGCAGGGCTGCAGTGGTCAAATCACCGTGGTTCAGGTGCGCAAATACACTGGAGAACTGACGCCGGTGCAGGCATTTATCCCGCCGCAAAGTTAGCATTACCCATTGGCGGCCAACTGGCCGCCCCGAAATATTAATCTTCTAACTGCAGCCACATTACGCGCAGACGATGCCCATCAGGATCGATAGCCATGAAGGTGTAGCCAAAATCCATCTCGGTCGGAGACTGTACAATGGTGATCTCACGGAACGCGCCCCATTCGTTGTAGAGGAAATCGACGTCGGCTTTGTGCTGCACTTTAAAAGTGATTTCACCGTTGGCCGTAAAATGTTGCGTCTCCACCGGCGGTTGAACGGTATATTTCGACCACAAGCCCAGTTTGAATCCATTCTCAAAAACAAACATCGCAAAAGTGGGCGTGACATTAATCGGCTTGATATCGAACAGCGATGCATAAAAGTCAGCGCTTTTGACGACGTTTGGTACATAAAGGATGGTCTAATCCGACCCAGAACGATGATACCTACACCCGAATGACTAACTTTTTGTTGCTGACCCTGGCGGCAGGATTCGGGGGCGTGGTGGGGGACAATCAGACGACAGATCTGCGCCGGGAAACCAAAAGCACCCTGGAGTCTTTCCTGTCGAATCTGGAAACACAGAAGATGATTGAGGACCCTAACGGCGGCCCGGCTTTCTCTGTGCGTCTCGATGCGACCAATAATCCGGATTCCCGTGTGGCGCTGGGTTACATGACGGCGGATGTGCAGGTTAAATACCTGAACGTGGTTCGCTACTTCCTGGTGAATCTTGAAGGCGGTGGCAGCGTGTCCATCTCCGTCTCAAACGATTCACCCCGCTAAAGCCGCTGCGCTCTTAACACCGGAGATAAACCATGCCAACCCTTGGCTACACCGTAGGCCGCGACATTGCAGTCGATATCAACACGCCATCGGGCAAACTGCGCATTCCTAAAATCATGAGTTTTGACTCTAAGCCGCAGGTGTCGACCCAGAAGATTACGCCACTCAATGGCATTACCGATGAGCTGCAAATCCCCGTTGGCTGGCATGGCACCATTACTGCTGAACGTATGGATGCCACGCTGGATGACTTATGGGCGAAGTGGGAAGACAACTATTACAACGGTATCGATCAGCCTCGCGGCACCATTACTGAGACCATCACCGAAGTGAACGGCACGGTCAGTGTCTTTCGTTATGAAGGCGTATCGTTTCATCTCACCGATGCCGGCAACAAGCAGGGAGAGAAGACTGTTAATCATACCCTGTCCTGGACGGCAAACCGTCGTAAAAAAGTACATTAAGGAACAAGAATGGTTAAGGTCACAGTGCATGAAGGCAAGCAACCCACCCCGGCATTGAACGCCGTAGATTATAACCAGGTCAGGGACACAGCAGGGCGCCTTATCACCCTGCGCGAGCTGAACCCGGTGCAGGAATCCCGCCTGACGGTTGCTATTGGCCCTGAAATGGACATGAACGTGATGTACATGAACATGTATGCCTTCCCAGTGGCGGCAGTGGCGGATATCGATGGTGACGAATATACAGTGCCGCAGAATCCTAAACAGATTGAAGGCATGCTGGCCATCCTCGGTAAAAGCGGACTGAAAGCGGTGACATCCTGGTTACGTGAGAAGTCGAAAGAGGAAGAGGATGAAGCCACGGAGACCGCCGCAAAAAAATCGCCCGTAACCCTGCGTTCATCAATCAGTGCTGGCTGATGAAATCCGGGGTTCCGTTCGGCATCATTTTCCCTGGACTAACCGGCTGATGCCTCATGAACGCATTGCGATTGGCGTGGTAATTCGCGAGTTCGACGGCGGCAGATACAGCTGGAATACAGGACAATGGGAGGAGGGGAGGTGATGGACCTCGAGCAGTTAGGTCGGGAACTGTCGTTTGCTTCCACCAAAATCGCTTCAGAACTTGAACTAGGTTTTCACATCATCGTGAAAGAGATTGAGGAAACGGCGAAAGAAGAGATTGGGGTGTATCAGCCCGCTTACGGCCCGTTTGAGGCTTGGGCGCCGCTGGCTGAATCAACGAAAGCCGACCGTGTGCGCCAGGGGTACACCGAAGACGATCCGCTATTGCGATCTGGCGAATTGCTGGATTCAATCGAGAGTGAAATTATTGGCCTGGCGGCCATTGTGGGCACTAAAAGTCAGATCGGATTCTGGCAGGAAGTCGGAACCGAAAATATGCCGCCGCGGCCCTTTATCGGTCCCGCGTACGTGCGCAAGATTGACCCTTTGATGGAGTCTATAGGGCGGGCGATAGCGCGAGGGTTAAAGGTTTACTGATGACTACCTAGCGTGGCACTTGGAAAGGTAGGCGCAAATAACTGAATACCTGTACTGTTGACTTTCACCGCATCTTTGTGGTTGCACTAATTTATCAGTGATAATACACTTTGCGTTACCAGATTGGTGGATCCTTATACACGCACAATATTTTGCCAATTTGAAATAGACTTTTCCTTTATATGGTATCCGGAGTTCCAGAATGTTCAGCGAAGAAAAAGTGGCACAGATGGCTGCTTACCTGCTTCTCAAACGAGGCGGGCGCATGGCATATCTGAAATTGATGAAGTTGCTGTATCTCTCCAATAGAAAATCTATGCTGACTTATGGTCGCATGATGGGTGAGGACAGTCTCTTCTCAATGAAACATGGGCCAGTCATGTCTACGACCTTAGACTTGATTAAAGGAAAGGCTCCAATCTCAGGCGAGTACTGGTATTCCCTCATTCAAACTATTGAACACGATGTCATGCTTCGCACAGACCCGCGTGAAATGGATGCTGAAGAGATTTTCGATGAGCTGAGCAGAGCAGATGTTCGAATTTTAGACGATATTTACTCGCAATATGGTCATATGAATCGGTATGAGCTTAGAGATATGACACATCTTCAAGAGGTGTGTCCTGAGTGGCATGATCCTGGGCATTCTTGTAAACCTATCAACAAGCTTGAGATTTTCTTGAGTGATGGTAAAACACAAGAAGAAGCGTCTCGCATTATCGAGAGCATGAACGAATCCCAAAAACTCAAAGAGTTCTCCAGTCAACTGACATGAAAGAATTTCAGCCATATAGGAAAGGAACAGTGTTGGCTCATTCAGGGCCCACTAATCATTTGCATGTAATATGCAATGACCCCGTGTACTATCCTGTTAATGACTGTTATTGTATTCTCGTAGTAAATATCTCTAGTATAAAACCAAGTGTGCCTCATGACCCATCCTGCATCTTGCAAGTTGGTGACCACGAATTTATCAAGCATCCTAGTTATGTGGTTTATGCAGAGGCGGTAATTTGGCGAGTTGATAATGTTGTAAAAAAACATAAATCTGGCGAAATTGTGTCTCGCAAGGATATGTCAGAAGCAACATTTGCAAGAATTCTCGCTGGATTTGATGTTTCTGAACAAGTTAGCTCAAAGAACCTGAAGTTTAAAAATACTCACTGTTCCTCAGGTGCCTCATTGAATGAAAAAACAGGCAATTAACTCTTTCGAGATCACCTTTTCCTTCATAAATCTAAGATATCCGCACCTATAATATTCATTTAATCTTCATTGCTTATGGTTTTGCATCTCCTTGCGGTCACGGCATGCCAAGGTGTGAGTTCATTTATAACATGGAGATTGGCAATGGGTTGGATTTCAGTTGGCGAGCGTCTACCAGAGACGGTTAGACAATTTTAAATGTTCATTGTGGCAACAGATAAAGGCATTGGAGTTGCTAACTTTGATAGGCTTAACGGTTTTGACCGCGTGACGATAACCGGAAATGTTCAGCATTCTCACCATACAGTTACACATTGGATGCCATTGCCAGAGCCGCCAGAGCAATGAGAATCAAGCCCACTTCGGTGGGCTTTTTGTTTCTGATTCGCATCTCATCCTGACATATGTTTAGTGCTTATCGATAAGGTGCGCTGGGCCACTGATCCTACCCGCCAATAGTGGACACGCGACTAAGTGAGTAAACTCTCAACCAGAGGTGACTCACATGACAAAGTCCGTATTAACCAGCCGGAAACCGCGTAAGCAACATTCTCCTGAATTTCGCAGGAAGCTCTGAAACTCGCTGAACGTATTGGTGTGGCTGCCGCTGCCCGGGAACTCAGTCTGTACGAATCCCAGCTCTATAACTGGCGCGCCAAACAGCAGAATCAGGCCACGACTTCTGAACGCGAGAACGAACAGGCTATGGAAATTGCCCGTCTTAAACGCCAGCTGGCCGAACAGGCAGAGGAGTTGGCCATTCTCCAAAAGGCCGCGACATACTTCGCGAAGCGCCTGAAATGAAGTATGTCTTTATCGAAAAGCTGAATCGCCACGGATAATCTAGACACTTCCGAGCCGTTGATAATACTGGGTTTCATATTCTGTCGGTGACATCT
>NZ_JAERJM010000017.1:0-88943 GCF_018257655.1 Pantoea sp. JGM49
TTGCAACGCTGGAAACAGAATGGCCACGATCAACAACCTGTTTGACTGCTTCAATTTTAAACTCTTCTGGATAACGCTTACCGCTCATGGGCACCTCTCTTTAAGCCATCTTAAATGACTCTGAGGTGTCTGTTAAACCCATAGCGATTCATCCCTCAGCCGTTCACGCCATGCTTGAAGTTGAACTTCATGGCTCAATGACAGCGGCTCAACTGGTGCAGATTTTAGGGCTGGAGAAGTCCAGCGTCAGCCGCATGCTCGCTAAACTCGTTGAAGCCGGAGAACTTGAAGAAAGTCCATGTTCAGAAGACGCGAGGACCAAGCGACTGAGCCTCACCGGGAAGGGTAAAGATATCGTGCAGAGCATCAATGCTTACGCTGACCAACGAGTAGCAGCAGCGCTCAGAAAACTCGATCCCTTTACTCAGGACGCTATATCACAGGGCCTATCGTCATACGCCAGCGCGTTGAAAGCCTGTCGGGAAAACACCGCAGGGCAAGTGCAAAATAACGTCAAGATAGTCTCGGGTTATCATGCAGGTATGATTGGTCGTATTACAGAAATGCATGGCAGCTTTTACGCCAGAGAGCATCACTTCGGCCATTTCTTTGAAGCGAAGGTTGCTGCCGGTCTGGCTGATTTTGCGTTGCGACTGGAAAAACCCTGTAATCAGATTTGGCTGGCAATGTTGAATGAACGCATTGTCGGGTCAGTTGCCATTGACGGTGAAGATCTGGGAAATAATGAGGCGCATCTGCGCTGGTTCATCCTTGACGACGGGTGTCGTGGTAGCGGATTGGGCAGAAAACTGATTTCAGAAGCGACGAGATTTTGTGATGAACAGAAATTCGCTTCAATACAGTTATGGACGTTTAATCAACTTACCGCGGCCAGACGATTGTACGAATCATTTGGATTTGAATTGTCAAAAGAATGGGAGGGCGATCAGTGGGGAAGCCCCCTTACTGAGCAACAGTTCAGCAGAAAAATCGTTTAGGCATGCTGGATTATCGACACAGTTTTGACAGTTTTTTTCTGGATGGGTTACCAGCGAATATCTCTTTGCCAAAATTACCGCTGTAGGACGTGCTCGCTTTAACAGCATCTGTCAGGAGCATTACGTGAACTTTTAGTCGCGCTCGCGCTCAATATCCTGATAATGCACGCAGGATTAATTATTTGAACGCGGTAAACGGAGAGATGAAATGGTCAATGACTACTTTGCACCACCCCCAATGGGTATGACGCCAGAACAACACAAGCGAACCATCGCTGTGGCGGCCGCTTTAGCGGTGGCGAAGGAATCCGTCAGCGCTTCAACCTCTGCCAGCGGTTCAAAAGCGTCGTGGGATCTTCAGGCGGTAGCGAATGAAATTTCTAATCTGGCTGATGCCATTCAGGACGCCCTGGAACCTGAAGACGAGATGTAAAGCCAGCGAACCCTCACATGACGGTGTTTTAAACCGTTTTGTGAGGGGCGAAATTTTTTTATTTTTCTCTGCATCCAGTTGGCCCCCTCCTTACGTATATCCCGTTGTGAGCAAATTCTTCGCTCCCCTACAACGAGGATTTATGATGAAAAAGCTAATCACCACCGCAGTCATCTCTGGCGCGCTGATGTTCTCCGCCACGACTTTCGCAGCCATGAACTCTGATTCTGTCATGGTTGGCGGTGCCGCTATGTATCCGCAGAAAAACATCATTGAAAATGCACTCAATTCTAAAGATCACACTACGTTAGTGGCCGCAGTGAAGGCAGCAGGTTTAGTGGAAACACTCGAAGGAAAAGGGCCTTTCACTGTGTTCGCGCCAACCAACGCCGCGTTTGCGAAATTGCCTGCTGGCACCGTGGATAATTTGGTAAAACCAGAAAACAAAGCCAAATTGACCAGCATCCTGACCTACCATGTCGTGGCCGGTAAATACGATATGAAAGCGCTGGAGATGAAAATTAAACAAGGTGGCGGTCATGCGGAACTGAAAACCGTTAACGGTCAGCCTTTATGGATTATGAGCAACGGTCCTCACAATATTCAGTTGAAAGATGGCATGGGTAATGTGGCCAATATCAGCACTTATGATGTGAACCAGAAAAATGGTGTGATCGACGTCATCGACACCGTCCTGATGCCTAAGTAATTGTCTATACTCGGAAGGCATTTCAATGCCTTCCGGGAAAAACATGGATAACGTTTTGGCTCAACAGCAGGTGAAATTATTGCGGGCGATTGCGCAAGGCGATCGCCCGGCATTTGAACAACTGTATCGACTCACTTCTCCGCATTTGTTTGCAGTTGCATTACGCACTTTACGCCAGCCAGCCTGGGCAGAAGAAGTGCTGCATGATTGCTTCCTCACCATCTGGAACCGAGCCGACAGCTATGATGCCGCACTCAGTGCCCCCATGACATGGATGACGCATATTGTGCGTAACCGCTGTATCGACTGGTTGCGCAGTGGGCAGGCGCGTGAAGCGCTGGCGTCAGAGGAATACAGTGACAGTACTCAGGAAACGGATGCTGATAATACAGAGCAGCCATTTGATGATTCGCAGGCGGCCCGTTTACAACATTGCTTGCAGCACCTTAGCAGTGAGCAACGGCAAAGTGTGACGCTGGCTTACTATCAGGGGATGTCGCACAGCGATATTGCCGCCTGGTTACAACAGCCGGTAGGGTCAGTGAAAAGTTGGATCCGTCGTGCGATGGAGCATCTTCGGGAGTGCGTGGGCCTATGAACAACAACAAGCAACATGATGACGCGCTCGCGGCCGAATATGCATTGGGAACACTGCGCGGCAATGCCCGTTTGCGCTTTGAACGGCGGCTACAGCAGGAACCTGAACTCGCCGCGAGAGTCGCCAGCTGGCAGACGATGTTAACCGGATTAGATACGCACTTGCGGCCTCAAACACCGCCTGAACGCGTCTGGAAAAAGATCACGTTAAGCCTGCCGGCTAAAACTCCGGTTAAACGCGCCAATCCTTACCTGGGTTGGCTGGTTGCTGCGGGTCTGGCGGCCATTACGCTGGTCTCTTATTACAACTATCGCCCGGAAGAATTCGCACCGCTGATTATTCTCGGTGATGCGCAGCAGCAGGGGCAGTGGGTGGTGAGCCGAAGTAGCGATAGCCGCTATCTGCAACTCGCGCCGCTGAAACCCGTTGCCATTGCGACAGCTAACAGTCTGCAGCTATGGCTGATCCCTGCCGGCAAACAGCCGGTTTCATTAGGGCTGCTGGCAAACAATTCAGCCACTCGGATCGAGATGGATCAAAAAACGCTGGCAGCAGGGACAACGATTGCGATCAGTCTTGAACCTCAAGGCGGTTCGCCAACGGGGTTGCCAACGGGGCCGGTTTTGTACAGTGGCTTACTCTAGCGCGGCCTCTACTTTTTTGCTGGCGAGAACATCGCCAGTTTTGGGCAGCTCACCTGTTCAATATGCTGGTGGTAGCCAGACTGATCCTTCTTCTTCAGGGCATCAGCGGCGTTCACAATCGCATCGTGATTCTCTGAGCTATTCAGAAACACCTGCTTAATGCGTTCATTCGGTATCTCTTGCGCCAGATGGCAGTGCGCGCGCAGATCGGTGATGATCTGCTGCTCTCGTAATGCGTAGGACAGGTTGCTGTAGGGTGACTTAGCCACAGAAATAAATGAAACCATGACCAGCAATGAGCAAGAGCCAATTTTCCAGAACATAGTGCCTCCGTTGAGGGTGCTGAGGCTTTAGCAGTGTGCTAAAGCTGCGGCGATGCTATGCATTGAAGCGTGGTCTATGATCAGTGGTTTCGAAAGTTTTTTTCATGGTTATCAGAGATAGCGCAAAACAAAATGAAATACTGCTCGTTGTGGGCTTTAAATATCATGCCTCACGATAGCCATTCTGTTCCCGCAACTGGTGGTAATCCTTCCAGCGCTTAAGTAATTGAAAACGCGTTCCAGGATACACCTCATCACTCGCCTGAATTTCTTCAATACGATCAACGCGGAAGTTGCGAAAATCCTGGCGCAACTCACACCAGCCGCACAGTAAGCGGACGCGATCGAAATAGCCCAGCACCACCGGCCAAATCACCCGGGTTGAAGTGGCGTCTTTCAGATCTTTGTATCGTAAGGTGATCTTGTTGCGCGTATGGATTGCCTGGCGAATTTCGGGCAGATGAGTTTCAAACAGCACTTCACCACGTGTGGCAACCAGCAGCGATTGATGATCGAGCGCGTGAGATAAATGTTCCGGCAATACGGCGTGGATTTTAGCCAGCGCATGTTGTGCGGCAGATTTCAATTCGGCATCGGTATGGCGACTGACCCAGTCCAACCCCAACGCCAGCGCATCGAGTTCATGGCGCGAGAACATCAGCGGCGGGAGATGGCCATCTGATTTCAACAAATAACCTAAACCCGCGCTGCCCTCGATTTCCACGCCTTGCTGCTGCAAGCTGATAATGTCGCGATAGACGGTGCGCACACTTACGCTGAGTTGCTCCGCAAGATGCTGCGCAGTCACCGGATAGCGGTGACAACGTAACAATTGTACAAGCTCCATCAGTCGCTGGGTTTTGGTCATGGTGTGTGCCTAAGCTAAGAGTCTGGCAGTCAGGAGCAGTCCAGCCGCACGCACCAGAGTTGACTCCAGCGCAAGTGCGGCGACCTGTAGATTAATACGGCACTCGTCATCCCGATAGACGCAACTTCGTCTGTAATGTGGTGAACTAAAAGCGCTGCAACGGACGTGATATTAAACGCGTAATAACTGCTGCAGCACTGCCAGATCAGCGGTTGTCTGCAATGCGCTGCTTTGCAGCACCTGTTGCCGTCGCTCGCCCGATTCCTGACGCAGTGCCAGACGCAATTTACCTTCAACGACCACACCATCGGCCAGCGATTGCTGACGGGTGCGTCGCTGTTGCAGCCGAGTGCCATCGCGCAAGGTAAGAGTGACCAGATGAAAACGTAATGCGGGATTAATGGCATCTGGCGGTGCGGTGTCGTCAGGTTCTCGTCTCACTTTCGCTGCCAGTGGCATCACAGCATGATTAAGATCGCCTTCCGCAAAATCTTCCAGCCGCAGATCGTTATAAATCAGCATTGCGGCAATCACGTATTCCAGACTGAAACGCGCTTCAATCCCATTGGTGGGCGATGTGACGGAAGCGGCAATATCGCCCCCTGGCGGGAAAGCTACGCTGATATCGGTGATGTTATCCAGCAGCGCTTCCAGCGAATTGCCGTTGGCTAACCAGCCATCACGCAGAATGCGCGCGGCTTCCGCTGCGCTATGCGTTCCGGCGCAGGTCGGGAAGGGTTTGTACTCCAGACCCGGCGTCACGATGCGCCACGGCTTGCCCCAATGCGCGACCAATTTTTCAGGTTGAGCTGCGCCGTTGCTGCTGGCCGCAATGAAAGCCTCAACCACGCCATCCTGTTTGCCATCGAAACCGGCCAGCGTCAGCTGGGCTGCAGTAACCGCACGTTCCGCCGCTAAACCCGCGTGGAGCGGTTTGACAGCGGATCCGAACTGCGCACGCAGCCCGCTGGCCTGGGTGGTGGCGATACCGATTAGCGTGGCAGTTGCGCTGACCTCCAGTTTCAGTAAACGCGCCAGTGCTGCTGCTGCGGCAATGGTGCCCAGCGTCGCGGTATTGTGATGACCTAACGCATAATGCTGCTGGCTGGCGGCCAACCCAAGCCGTCCGGCCATTTCCACACCGATGGCGTAAGCATCAAGGAAATCATCAATCGCTGCCGCCTGTTGCTGCTGCCAGGCAAACAGCGCAGGCAAAATCACCACGCTGGGATGACCGCGAAAATCAGCGTGGAAATCATCGTAATCCAGCGCGTGAGCGGCATAACCAAGCAGCAACGCCTGAGAACGTGGGCCGCCGTCGCCATAAACGGTTCGTAGTGCCGGCAAGCCGCTATCCGGCACCTGGCCTTGCAGCACCGGCCAGCTGACAGCGAGAAAATCCTTTACCCCTTCGCGCGCGGCTTCACGTGCAGCGGCATCGGGTTGGCTATGGACGATAAGTTCAGCGAGGGCAGCGGTGATACTCATTGTGGCGCCACACTGTTCAGTGCCGCGACGGCGAGATTGGCCAGGTAACGTGAGGTCGGCAGCAGCACATCATCGTTAATACGAAATGCCGGATGATGCAGCGCATAAGGTTCACCGGTGCCAATCATCATAAAGGCACCTGGCAACTGTTGTTGATAGAAAGCAAAATCTTCACCAATCGGGCTGGCCTCTACCACGCGCGCTTCAAAGCCGCTGGCCGCTGCCTGTTGCAGCGCGAAATCGGCCCAGTGTGCATCATTCACCACCGACGGTGGACCTGCGTGCCAGTTGAACTCAACGTTGGCAGCAAAGGCCGCGCCAATTCCCTGCACGATCTCGCGGAAGCGTTGCTCCAGTCGCTCGCGCGTCTCCTGTGAGAATGAACGCACCGTGCCTTCCAGCCACGCGCTGTCCGGGATGACGTTCCAGGTACTGCCGCTGTGAATCTGAGTGATCGATACCACTGCATTGTCGCCGGAAGGCGCATTACGGCTGATCAGCGTTTGCGCCGCAGAAACAATTTGCGCGGCGATCACAATCGGATCGTTGCCCTGATGCGGTTTCGCAGCGTGGCTACCGGTGCCGATGATCTTGATATCAAAGCGGTCGACGGCGGCGGTCAGTGGGCCGGCTTTGCTGCCAATCACGCCCGGTGGTAATGAAGGATCGTTATGAATGCCGAAAATAGTTATCGCATCCTGCAGTGCGCCGGTAGCAATCACATCCGGCGCGCCCTGGCCGGTCTCTTCGGCGGCCTGGAACAGAATACGTACGCGGCCCGATAAATTCGCTTCCTGCTGTTTCAGCAGAATCGCCGCGCCTAAGGCTGCGGAACTGTGGAAGTCGTGGCCGCACGCGTGCATCACCCCCGGACGTTCTGAACGGAACGTGACATCAGACTGCTCTTCAATAGGCAGTGCATCAATGTCGGAACGCAGCACGATCAATGGCCCAACAACAGGACCTATCTCAGCCACCAATCCGGTTTTCAGCGGAAGTTCCAACACGCGAATCTGGTGCTGATCCAGTTGCTGGCGAATACGCGCGGTGGTTTTAAACTCTTCATTGGAGAGTTCTGGAAAACGGTGTAACTCATGGCGGAAGGCAATCAAATGTTGACCCAATGCGCTCTCATCAAAACTCATTATTTGCTTCCTTGTTGTTCGGCCTGACGTGTCATCCACGCATCATGCGCGCTGTCATCCAGCACTTTCTTCATATATTGGGTGATGTGGCCTTTGCCGAGATCGGTGGTATGCATCAACTGGAAGCCGCGTTTTTTATACATCTCGATTAGCCACGGATGGCTGGTGGCGGTGCCCAGTGATACCGCAGGTGCGCGCAGTTTGCCTAGCAGGATCTCGTGTTCCAGCCGGTCCTGTACCTGGCGGCCATACTGTTTGCCGGGATAATCGGGATGGGCACCGAACCAGCCAATATGCGGCAGACCAAACGGGCCTGGCAGCGGCCCCCACGGATAGCGCACGGTGACTGAGGAAACCATCACACCTTCCGCGTAGAGCGCATAAACGCCGTGGCTTTGCATGTGACGCAGCGTCTTTTCACGGTCTGCTGTGGCGGCATCAAATTTGATGCCCAGTGCCAGCGTCGGCGCATAGGCGGCGTGCATCAGCGCCTGATAGGTTTCAACCTCATCTTCTCTAACCTGACGAAATTCAAGTGACATAACTATCCCCGGAAAAACCGCCTGGAAGCGGTAAATTGAATGCAGATTGAGCAGCGCATAGCGGTTGAAAAAGCGCAATTTAAAGTGCTAATTCAAAATACCCAGCGTGCTAAGCAACTCAGAATATCAGTAATGCCTTGTGCTTCTATATGTGAAAAATGACTAAGCTAATGCGAATTTGTGAAAATGAAATGGCGGCTTTTCCATTGCTTATATCGCGATTTACCGTAGTATGCATAAATTACATAGCGCTATAACTATTTCGCATTAACCCCATGAAATAAAATAACTTTTCTCGTTATAGCCTTATTCTTAATCAGGGTGACGACGTGTTAGCGATCAAATCTCCGCGTGCTTATGCACATGAAGCTGGCCTGCGTAAGCGTGCTGGTGAATTTATCAAACCTTATGCCACACATATCCGCATTTTCACTTCTCCCCATGCCTGGCAAGCGGTTAACCCGGAATTAAGCCAGAGTTTAGAAACCAACGGTATCCGCTGGGAGTTGGAGTATCTGCACGGTGAATGCACCGATGCCGTGATCGAAGCGCTCAAAACCAACGTTGAGCAACAGCAAGCAGAACTGCTGTTTGCCGTGGGCGGTGGGCGCGTACTGGATGCCGCTAAAGCGGTGGGTAGCCAGTTACCGGATCTGAAGGTGATTAACTTCGCTACTTTGGCGGCGACCTGCGCTGCATGGTCACCGGTTGCCATCATTTATAACGAGCAGGGCGGCCACGTGCGCAGCCAGCCGCTGGGGAAAATGCCGGAGCTGGTGCTGGTGGACAGTGAAGTGATCGCCTGCAGCGATGTGCGCTATCTCAAAGCGGGTATTGTCGATGCGCTGGCGAAGTACTACGAATTTGCCCCTTACCTGCGCAGTAACCCGCACGATCTGGCGCTCGATCTCAAAGTAATGACGGCGCAACGAGCGCTGGATGTTTATCGCCAACTGGGTGAAGCCGCCGTCAGCGCCAATGAAAAACAGCAAGTCACGCCGGAGTTGGTGAAGGTGATTGATGCCAACATCGTACTGGCAGGCCTGGCCAACAGCGTGCGCGATCAACTTTCCACCCCCGGCTTTGCTCATGCGATTCATAACCGTCTCACTCACCAGCCCGAGCTGCATCATTGGCTGCACGGCGAGAAGGTTGGCTACAGCCTGCTGGTGCAATCGCTGATTGAACACGATGGCGTGCCGGATGCGGAACTGCTGGCGTTGCTGCGTCAGTATGCGATGCCACTGACGCTGGCGCCGTTGACTGGCGACCGCGCGGCGGCGATACGCACGATTGCGGAACAAATTAAATTCCCGGCGGCCAGCGCTGAACGTCTGCCGTTCCGCATTCATGCGGATGCGTTAGAACAGGCGCTGCTGGCAACCGAAAACCGTTTCTAACTTTTACTCTTTTATCGACCAGGACAACTTCATGGCTACTGCACAACCACAACGCATCCGCTTGGGCCTCTTCGTACAACCCGTAGGGCAGCACGTCAGCGGCTGGCGTCTCACGGAAAAACTCGGCGATCCCACTGACATTGACTGGCTGATCACCATCGCACAAAAAGCCGAAGCGGGTAAATTCGATCTGTTCTTTGTCGGTGATGCGCTGGCGACCAGCATGTACCGTCTGCCATCGACCATGGCGCGCCTTGAGCCGCTGACCATGCTGTCGGCGCTGGCGGTGAACACCAAACGCATTGGTCTGGCGGCCACCGCGTCCACCACCTTTAGCGATCCATTCACCATGGCGCGCAGCTTCTCGTCGCTGGATCACATCAGCCGTGGTCGCGCAGCGTGGAACGTGGTGACGTCGTTCTCCACCGACGTGGCGCGTAACTTTAGCCGCAGCGATATGCCAAACCACGCCGAGCGCTATGCACGTGCACGTGAGTTCCTCGAAGTGACCAACAAGCTGTGGGAAGGTTGGGAAGCGGGGGCGGTACAACCGAACAAAGAGACCGGTGAATACTTCGTTAATGACAAAATTAAGTCGATTGATCATGACGGCGAGCACTTCCAGGTACAGGGTCCGCTGAACATCACGCGTTCTCCGCAGGGACGTCCGGTGATCATCGAAGCCGGTTCATCTGCAGACGGTCAAAAACTGGCGGCCGAAACCGCCGAAGTGATCTTCACCGCTGCCGCCAGTCTGGAAGAGGCGCAAACCTTCTACCGCTCGCAGAAAGATCAGGTGATTGCCGCCGGGCGTAATCCGGATCATGTGGTGATCATGCCGGGCGTGATGCCGATTGTCGGACGTACCCGTGAAGAAGCCAAAGCTCTGTGGAAAGAGCTGAACACGCTAGTGGATATCGAAAACGGTCTGCGTCAGCTGTCGCTGCGTTTCAGCATGGATCTGAGCCAGTATCCGCTGGATGGTCCGGTTCCTGAAGTGCCGCTCGGCGAAGGTAACCAGAGCCGCGTCAAATTAATGACGGATATGGCGAAGCGCGAAAACCTGACCTTGCGTGAGCTGGCCGCCGTGGCAGCCGGTTCGCGTGGCCATCGCGTGATTGTCGGCACCGCAGAAGACATCGCCGATGACTTTGAGCTGTGGCTGAAAGAGGGCGGAGCCGATGGTTTCAACATCATGCCTGCCATCATGTCAGAGCAACTGGATCTGTTCGTCGAGCTGGTGATCCCGGAACTGCGTCGCCGTGGTCTGTTCCGCGATGATTACGAATTCGCCACGCTGCGCGAGAACCTCGGTTTGCCCGCGCTGTAAACCATTTAGGAGCTGAACATGGTCACCTTATCAAAGCGTGTGCAGTCTGTGTCGCTCTCTGCCAATGCCGCGGCGCGTCAGTTGACGCGCCAGCTGAAAGAGCAGGGCGTGGATATTCTGGATCTCACCACCGGTGAGCCGGATTTTGATACGCCACAGCACATCCGTGATGCTGCCGTTGAAGCTATGAATAATGGTGAGACGCGCTATACGCCGACCAATGGCACCACGCCGCTGCGTAAAGCGGTGCAGGCCAAACTGGCACGTGAAAATCAGCTGGATTATGCGTTGGGGCAGATTTGTATCGCCAACGGGGCGAAGCAGATCATCTTCAACGCCTTCGCTGCCACCTTGAATGACGGCGATGAGGTGATTGTGCCGGTGCCATACTGGCCGACGTTCCCGGATAGCGTGCGTTTTAACGGCGGCGAAGCTGTGCTGCTGGAGTGCCCGCTGGAGCAAGAGTACAAGCTGCAGCCGCTGCAGCTGGCGCAAGCGATCACCGACAAAACCCGCTGGCTGGTGCTGAATAATCCCGGCAATCCATCCGGTGCGGTGTATAACGCCGCAGAATTAACTGCACTGGCGGCGGTGCTACGTGACCATCCAAACGTATGGATCATGCTGGATGAACTGTATGAACACATTCTGTTTGATGGACGTGAACACGTCAGCTTGTTGCAGGTAGCGCCAGATTTAGCCGAGCGCATTCTGCTGGTGGGCGGCGTATCGAAAACCTATGCCATGACCGGCTGGCGCATCGGCTTTGGTGCCGGTCCGCAAGCGCTGATTGATGCCATGGTGGTGGTGCAGTCGCAGAACAGTTCTGGTGCCAGCGCCATCAGTCAGGCGGCAGCGGTAGCGGCGCTGAACGGCGGCCTGGATTTCCTGCCACCGCAACGTGCGGCCTATCAGGCGCGTCGCGATGCGATTATGGCGCAGCTAAGCCCGGTTGAAGGCATTGAGGTGCTGAATCCCGAAGGGGCGTTCTTTATCTTCTGTCGCTGTGCTGGCCTGTTGGGCAAATCGCGTGCTGATGGACGTACGCTGGAAAGCGAACAGGATGTGCTGAATTATCTGCTGGAGAGCGGCGTATCTGGCGTAGCGGGCAGTGCGTATGGCTTGTCACCGTATTTCCGTTTGTCGATTGCCACGGATATTGAAAGCGTGCGCGAAGCCGGAAAACGCATTGCGGCAGCCTGTGCAGTGTTGAAATAGGGATTTAATCGGTCGCCAGGAATGGCGACCCTACAATATCCATGCGGATCGTTTAAATCAGAAACTCATCCATCGAACCGCCCGCATCTAATACGGATTTGATCGGTGAAGGTGTACGACCCTGACCAGTCCAGAATTTTTCCTGACCGTTTTCGTCGGTGAACTTATATTTCGCCGGACGTGGAGCGCGTTTCGCTTTCGGTTTGGTTTCGCTCTGGTTTAATTTCGTTAATTCACTAATATCGATGCCATCATTCAGCAGCATCTCTTTATACAGCGCCAGTTTTTCTTCTTTTTCGCGCTGAGCGGCATTATTCGCTTCCGCTTCTTCACGGCGTTCTGCAACCACCACGGCGAACTTTTCCAGCATTTCGTCTAATACCGCAATCTCAACATCACGCGCATGGGCACGCAGCGTACGAAGATTGTTCAATGCTTTGAGTGCATCGCTCATGAATAAACCCTTATAACTTATATAACGAATATGAAAGGGGGCATTCTACGTTAATTTTAATCAAATGAAAATATTACCTATAATGCAGAATTGTCCGGAAAATAAGCTTTCAGCAGAGTGGTGTCAATATCGAACAATAAGACATAAAGCAGATATTTCACTCAAGCCAGTCAAGGGTGTAGCCGCGGAAAATAGCGGCTACAAGGGGATAAATATATTCTATATACTGCGATGAAACGGGAAGCAACCGGTGATCAGTGCGACCACTAATAATACAATTGAGGTGATAAACGACCAACGCAGCGTGAACCGTTGTGTCTGTGCATAATCCAGTTTCAGCATGCCGACCAATAAATAGGTCGAGGCAACCAGTGGGCTGAGAATATGAACCGGCTGACCAACTAATGCCGCGCGTGCCATTTCAATCGGTTCGATACCGTAGTGTCCGGCAGCCTGCACCAGCACCGGCAGCATGCCGAAATAGAACACATCGTTCGATACCATCCAGGTGACGGGAATACTGATCAAGGCAGTAATCACCGCCAGATAAGGGCCGAGTGCAGCGGGAATAGTGTGCACAATCGCCTGTGCCAGGGCGTTCGCCATACCGGTTTCAGCAAAAATGCCGGTAAACACCGCCGCAGCGAAAATCAATCCGGCTACGGCAAGGATGGCGGGCGCATGGCGGCCGATCTGCTCCTGCTGTTGGCTCAGTTGCGGATAATTGACAACGAACATGATGGCGGTGGCCAGCATAAACAGATACGCCATGGGCATCACATCCAGAACCAGGAAGGTCATCAATGCAATGGTCAGCGCCCAGTTAAACCAGAAACGCCAGGCCACGCAGTGTTTCTCTTCAAACTGCAGCACGGCAGGTTCCACCGGGACATGCGGCTGGAAACCCAGACGTTTGCGTTCACTTCTGCCGAGCATCACCGCCAGGATAAAAGTCCATGCCACGCAGGCCAGCAGCGGAATCAGCAGCGGGACAAACAGAGCAGAGACGTCAGCCTGAACGGCGGCGGCCGCACGCGCCGTGGGTCCACCCCACGGAAACATATTGCCCAGCCCGGTGCACTGTAATAGCAGAGCGGCAACGCTGAGCTTTGATAATCCGATGCGTTCATATATCGGCATAAACGCGGAAAGCACGATCATATATACGGTCGCGCCATCACCATCCAGGGCAACAATAAAGCCAAGCAGTGCGGTGCCGACAAATATTTTCACCGGATCGCCATCGACTGCAGAAACGATTCTTTTAATAATCGGATCAAACATCCCAGCATCCGTTACGCTCATAAAATAGAGCATCGCGAATATCAACATGACGCCAGTGGGCGCAACGGTACGCAATCCTTTGATCACCATGGCACCCATATCCGCGCCATGGCCAGATAACAATGCGAATAGCGTGGGGATAAGGATTAATGCAGTCAGAGCGGAAAGCTTTTTGCTCATTAATAAGCCAATAAAGCAGATTATCATAAGCAGACTGATGATCAGCAGCATGACGAGGGTTCCTGTCCAGAGGGATAGAGCACGTTTGTGGGTAGCAAACGCAATGTGTTCGGAATAAATAAAAAACAGCGAATGATTATTTATTGTTCAAATTAACCTTCTGCAACCTCGTCTATCTGGCAATATTATCCAGCGTTTTTTTCGGCAGGCACAAGGTTAGGGATACGCGAAAGTTGTGCGTAACCTCTTAGTTTTAATAAATTTAAAATAGCGAACGGTGATGATTTATCTGGGTGTTATTTCCTCCTGTTTATCAATAAAGAGATCGTTGAATAAGCGCGGCGTGACTACCGCGCTAAATAGCTTTAATCGGCACGTTATGGCTTATTGATGATCCCGCGGCGAAGGCTTAATCGGTAACGGCAGACGGTACAGCTTCACCGGATATTCCACGGTTGACGGTTTGCCGCCGGTGGTCGCAGGCGTGCGATTGATCTGTCCGGACGGCATCCACAGTGCGCCGTCAGATACCCACATCGCGTCAATCCACACCAGGCGGGGATCCTGCACCACGGTAGTGACTTTGCCATCGGGCGCAATACGTTTAATGCTGCGGGTATTGATATCCGACGCATAGATATTGCCTTCGGCATCAATGGCCGTTCCGCCGGTGCTCCAGGTTTCGCGTACTTTCTCCGCATGCTTCGCCACTTCTGCAGCCGATAGGGCACTGTCGTTCAGATAACGGGTTTCAATGCGAGCCAGCGGCCCCGGGATCGCCTGGTAATAGAGCCATTTGCCATCCGGCGAAACTTCCAGCTGATCGAGACCCACGCGTTTTTCACGGCCATCGCGCAGAATCAACTTCTTGCCATCTGCATAAATCGGCTGATGATCAATCGAGAGAGGGTGGTTATCCAGCACCCGCCAGCTTTTGCCACTTTTCAGGTTCAGCACCACTAATCCCACCGCACCCGGATCGGTGATATAGGCAAAATCGCCATTAAATCGCACATCATCCAGATAGCTGGTGGGTTGCAGCGTTGGAGCCTTGAACACATAGCTATTGACCACTTTGCCAGTTGCCAGATTGATGTGGACCAGTTTGGCGCCACCGGCCACGGCCTGATCGCCGGTGCCAATCCCCTTATTGCCCGAATCCATCACCCATAGATCGCCATCCGGACCGATGCGCAGCGCATTAACGTGGTAGAAATGATGCTCCGGATCGTTAGCGTTCCACTGATTCCAACTGTCATCGGGAAAGGCTTTCAGCTGATTGTTGATCACTTCCGCCAGTTGCAGACCCGCACCTTCCGATTGCGTTAACGAGGCGAACAGACGGTTGTCATGACTGACGGTAATGCCATTCCACACGCGCGGTGAGGTGGCGACCTGCTCCAGACGACTGTCCTGTTGCATCGGTAACGTCACCGGCAGCGTGTCTTGTGCCAAAACCTGTGCGCTGCTGGCCAAAGCGATCATCGCGACCAGTGTTTTCAGTGAATGTTTCATCCTTTACTCCCTTGTTAAGCGCCACAAGGTGACGCGAACAGCGTGTTGCTCTGTTGTTAATGTCATTCCATCCTGGCAGCGTAGAGTGATAAATTATATTCTCTGAATTTTATCAATTGATTCCTGGTGGGAATGAATGGAACTGAAAGATCTGCATTATCTGCTGGCGGTGAAGGAAACAGGACATCTGGGTAAGGCGGCGCAATCCCTTGGTATCACTCAGCCCGCCTTAACCAAATGTCTGCAACGTCTGGAGAAGTTTTACGCCACGCGGTTAATTCTCAAGGTGGGGCGTGGGATGCAACTCACCGAAGCGGGACTACTACTTTGTGAACGTGCTCAAAAAGTCGTGCACATGATGCAGGTCACCCGGCAGGATTTACAGGCGCTGGGTGCGGGAACGGCGGGCGTTATCCGGTTAGGCGTGGCGGCCACGGCAGCGGAATTTATGCTACCGGTACTGAGTAAGGACTTGTTGCACAAAGCTCCCACCGCCAGACTCGAAGTGACGGTCGGGATGAATGATTTGCTGCAAAAGTTACTGCGTGAGAACAAAGTCGATTTGATTCTGGGTTTTCTGCCACAGGGGAACAGCGAGTTTATTACCCGTCCGCTGATTGAGGATCCGGTGGTGATTGCCGCCAGTCGTCACCATCCGCTGGCGAACATTCATCCGACGCCTGAACAGCTTGATGAATATAACTGGTTGTTACCTTCCGATAACGTCGCGACGCGTCAGTGGCTGGAACAACGCTTGCGCAGCGGTGGCTATGCGGCGCCGCGCGCGCAAATGGAAAGTAATACGCTGTCCCCGCTGCGCGCCGTGCTGGCGCAAACCCAGTTGTTGAGTTTTCTTTCCCGCCGCTTATTAAAAGGTGAGGGCGGTGAGTTGATTGAAATTCCACTGCCGCTGGTCATGATGCCGCGTACCTTTGGCTGGCAATTCCGCTCACTCAGTGAGCTTTCACCCGCTTCACGTCTTCTCGTGGATTTGGCGGAAAAACGCTGGCCCTGGTGATCCGTTGAATACCATCACGACGAGAACCTGTGATTTATCACAGGTTTGCTCCAATAATCTGCGTGATAATGTCCGAAAATAACCCACCTGTATTATTAATCATTGAAGAATAAGGAAATATCCAAATGTAAAATTGCCGGATAACCGGTAACAATTTCTTGCAATAGTAATCTTAATGCGTATATTTCTCATTTGCTTTCTTAACGGCATTTTTACGGTCGTTCTGTTTGTGCCAGGACGGCACGGTCGGGAAATACCTCATCCTGATATTCCTTTTCAGCACGTTATTTATGGCTGGATCTAACAGACGTCAGCAGCTATGCCGCCAACACAAAATAACGATAAGTTGATTGAGGAATATTATGTCTTTCAAAGAAAAGCGCGTCAGGGAATCTGGCCGTGCGCCGCAACGTGCCTTGCGTGTCTCTCTGCTGGCAATGATGGTGGCGTCAGGTATTGCCCAGGCCGCGGATAGCACCAAAACAGAACAAACTCTGACTGTGGATGCCAGCGCCAGCAGCGATGCGCAAGAGCAGGCAGCAAAAGATTACAGCGTCCCGGTCACCCGTGCCGGTACCAAAATGGCATTGACCGCACGTGATATTCCGCAATCGGTCAGCATTGTCAGCAAGCAGCGTATGCAAGATCAGCAGCTGCAATCCCTGAATGACGTACTGTCGAATACCACCGGTATTAGAGGCGTCAGCAGCGATATGGATCGTACGAACTACTACTCACGCGGTTTCATCATCGATAACTACATGGTTGATGGCATACCTACCGCTTTTGCATCACGCTGGAACCTGGGCGATGCCCAAACCGATATGGCGTTGTACGAGCGAGTTGAAGTGGTGCGCGGTGCCACCGGCCTGTTGACCGGCCCAGGTAACCCGTCAGCTTCCATCAACATGGTGCGTAAGCACGCCGATAGCAAAGAGTTCACCGGGAATCTGGAAGCGAGCTACGGCAGCTGGGATAAACAGCGCTATGTCGCCGATCTCTCTGCGCCGCTGTCGCCTGAAGGCAACGTGCGTGGCCGCGTAGTGGCGGGTTACGAAGATAAAAACAGCTTTATCGAGCGCTATGGCTTCGAGAAGAAATTCATCTACGGTGTGGTGGATGCTGACCTGACCGATAAAACCAAGCTGTCTGTGGGTTATGAATTTACCCAGGTCGATACCGACTCCCCAATGTGGAGTGGTTCGCCGCGTTGGTATACTGACGGTTCACAAACGCATCTACGTCGCGGGTACAACACTTCGCCAGAGTGGGCTTACAATAACAAAGAAAACAAAAAGGTCTTTGTTAACCTGCAGCAGAACTTCGATAACGGCTGGAACATTACGCTTAACGGCACACACAATGAGATGTTCCTCGACAGTAAGCAGCTCTACATTGATGGCTATTTCGATAAGAACACCGGTATCGGCACCTCGCCATATGCTAATTACCCTGTTGTAGGCGGCACTGGATACAACACCGGTAAACGTAAAGTCGATGCCGTCGATGCGTTCGCCAGCGGCCCGTATGAATTGTTAGGTCGCCAACATGAACTGATGGTGGGTGTGAATTACAGCCGTCAGGATAATAAATACTACAGCGCGTGGGCAAATATTTCGCCGGCCGAGCTGGGCAATTTCAATAACTTCAATGGCAACTTCCCGGAAACCGACTGGAATCCACGTGAGCCGGCATCAGACACGCAATTAGTACGTCAGAAATCCGCTTATGTCGCTACTCGCCTTTCACTGGCCGATCCGCTACATGTTATTTTAGGTGCGCGTTATACCAACTGGAATCGTGAGACGCTGAGTGCAGAGATGGAGAAGAACAACACGACACCTTACGGCGGTGTGATTTGGGACTTCTATGATAACTGGTCAGCTTACGCTAGCTATACCTCAGTATTCCAGCCACAAGATTATCAGGATGCTTCGGGTGGTTACCTTTCACCTGTCATTGGTAAGAACTATGAAGCTGGTGTTAAGTCTGATTGGTTGAACAGCCGTCTGACCACTTCAATTTCAGTATTCCGTTCAGAACTGGACAACGTTGCGGAAGCAACTGGGGCGACCAACCCGGATACCGGTAATGCCATCTACGTTGGTAAGAGTGGCGTAGTCAGCCGTGGCGTCGAGTTCGAAGTGAACGGTGCGCTTACGGATAACTGGCAGATGACCTTCGGTGGCACCACCTATGTGGCTGAAGACCGTGATGGTGAGAACTACAACTCACAGCTGCCACGCACCTCGTTCAACCTGTTCACCAGCTATCGTCTGCCGATGCTGGATCAGCTGACGCTGGGCGGCGGTGTGAACTGGCAGTCGAAGACGTACAAAGACGTTGGCGCACCGGACGGCAATGGCACCTGGCGCGCACGTCAGGGCAGCTATGCGTTGGTTGATCTTTTCGCACGTTACGACGTGACGAAAAACCTGAGCGTGCAGGGAAATCTGAACAACCTGTTCGACAAAGAGTATGACGAAAACGTCGGTAGTGGCGGCATCGTTTATGGCGAACCTCGTAGCTTCTCGGTGACTGCGTCTTACCGTTTCTGATTTCAACCAACCGGGCACGCAGCGATGGGTGCTCTGCCAGGATTCACGTGGGTGTTCGTGAGTGAATGGCAGGGGCGGCAAGGATGCCGGCCCGGCGTTGTTCGCATCAGACTTGATAAATTATCAACATCCCGCCGCAATATAATCCCCGTTCGCACTGATCGGTACTACGGTTAAAAACAGCACCAGCGCAAATAAGATCAGCAAAGCGCCTCCGGCAATACGTACCATCCCCAGTATTTGGTGCGTGCGTGGCGATGACTCAGCCAACCACAATTCTCCCGCGCGATGACGGAAATGGCGAACAAACAGGGCCAGCGCAACCAGCGCCATGCCGGTGCCGAGTGCCATGGTCATCACCGCAAACATGCCCCAACGGGTAATACCAATCACGCTGGCAAACAGCAGCACTGTAAGTGCGCCGCTGCAAGGGCGTGCGCCCGTGGCAATAATAATGCCGATCCACGCTTTCCAGTTATCCACTGATTCCGTAATTATGCCGTGATGATGGCCACAGCCGTCATGATGCTGCTCATGCTCATGCTCATGCTCATGCTCATGCTCATGCTCATGCTCATGCTCATGCTCATGCTCATGCTCATGCTCATCTTGATGCTGATGCTGATGCTGATGCTGATGCTGATGCTGATGCTGATGCTGATGCTGATGCTGATGCTGATCTTGGTGCAGGTGTTGATGTTGGTACAGATGCTTATTGCGACCTCGCCAGGCTTGCACCATCATCATCACGCCGAGCGCGGCGATAAACAGCGCGCTGGCTTTTTCCAGATACCAGCGACTAGTGCTGAGATCGCCAGTCGTCAGGTTAAAGCCAACGGCCAGGATAAACACAAAGGCGATGGCGCTGAGGCCCTGCACCAGGCTGCCAAGAAACGGCACGGTGAGGGCGACACCACGCGGCGGTTGATGAGTAGTGAGCCAGGTGGTGACGATAAATTTGCCATGTCCAGGGCCAACCGCGTGCAGGATGCCATAAATGAAGGTCACGCCAATCAACCACAACCCCGCGCTGTATTGCCCGCTATTGATTTGCAGCAGATGCGTCACCAGCAGGCGGTGGAGTTGGATCTGCGTTTGCAGTGACCAGGCGAGAAACGCCGTCCAATGAGAAAAAAGCACGGCGAGCGCGGCAAAAATTGCCAGCGCTACAAGAGTAAATCCATTTTTAGTGGCAGTCATAGCTATCAGATATCGCGGCCCTTAAAACGGACAGCATGCAGGATTTTAGTGCGATTTTATAGGGTGTAAGGCGGAAGTAATCTGGGCGCTCCAATAGCCATTAAACGTGAAAACAAAGGTTGGTGATGCTGGAAGCAGCAACCTGGCTCAAAAGCATCAGTGCCCATGTCACCTGCGCAAACGTAACGTTATGAAGTATTCTTTTCAGCAGCCAGGGCGGTTTTGCCCACGGAAGTGAAAATGGCATCACTCTGCGGGGTGTGAATGCGACCACACAACACATTACGATAGTGACGTTGTAACGGATGGTGGCGCGTTAACGCATGATTACCAATGCTTTCCACCATCAGCTCAACGGCACGGATGGCATTTTCTGTCACCACCTGTTTGATCTGTGCTGTATGGCCGCTAGCCACTTGACCGCGTGCGGCACTGTTAAGCAGCGTGTGATTAGTGAACAGCAGTGTATCAATCTGTCCGACTAACTCCTGAAAACGTGGCAAGGATGCCAGCGGTGCACCGAGGTTGGCAGGAGCGCGCTGTTGTAAAAAGCCGATAAACCAGTCGCGTGCACTTTGAGCAATCGCGTCATAAAGCGAGCCGAGTAGGACGGCTAACCACACAGACTCTTCTTCATTTAGCCCGGGTTTCGGCGTGCTCCAGGGCGCAACGTTGACCGCGTGATTGAGCGGAATGAGCACCTCATCTAACACCACGCGATGGCTACAGGTGCCGCGCATTCCCAGATGATCCCATTCATCGACGATTTGGATGCCTGGCGCATCGGCGGGCACCAGATAACCGCCGACCAACGGATCGACATCATCACTGCTGGCCCAGACGAGAAACCAGCTCAGCCCATAGCTGCCGGTGGAGTAAATCTTCTCGCCACTGATGCGCCAGCCCTCGGCGGTTCGTCGCGCTCGGGTTGCGGGCAAACCGCCACGCGCTGGCGTACCCAGTTCAGGCTCGACGCGCAGCGCATTGATTAACGCGCCCTCGGTGACCACGCTGCTCGCCACTGTAGCGCGTACATCAACAGGCCAATTTGATTCCTCACTCAGCCGCCGGGTATTGAGATACTGCATGATCAGAATCAGTGCTGCGGAGGGTTCGCCGCGCGCGACTGCCTGAATGATCGCCTGACAATCGCGTAAATCGCCACCGCTGCCGCCAGCGGAGACGGGCAAAGCGAAATGCAACAATCCCAGTTGTTGCAGATGAGCAAAAGCCGCGCGCGGAAATTCACCGCTGTGATCGACCTGTTCGGCATGTTCAGCTAATTGTTCGGTGAGGGCTGGCAATAATTCAGCGAGAAAAGGCGTGTTATTTGCCATTAAGAAAACCTTGTTTATCGATGAATAACATAGGGTCGATTGTTTCCTGATATGGCTAGGCTGTAAAAGCAATAAAACCGCTTAACACATGCGTAATCGGCATAATTGCACAGCTGGTTGCGCTGTTAATTAACGATTAATCTGCCTGCTACTGAAATGAATGATTACAACGCTCACTCTTTCACCTGTATATATTTTTGGGAGTAAAATCATGCCAGAAAATTATTTACTTTCGCGTCGTCGCTTTCTTGGGTATTCCGCCGCAGCGATGATGGCGTCTACGTTACCAGGGCGCAGTTTCGCCGAAGATCAGATGCACAATATGCCGATGTCCGGCGACCTGTTGCAGGGTGGTGCGGGTAAATGGGCACTGGCGAAACCCACGCACATTCGCCTCGCGGTGAACCTTAATGCCATTTGCCTGGCACCGGTTGTGGTGGCCGATCAACATAATTTCTTCAAAGCTCACAACCTTGAAGTGGAATTCGTCAACTTTGGCAATTCCACCGAATTATTGCTGGAGTCGATTGCCACGGGGAAAGCGGAAGCCGCCATCGGCATGGCACTGCGCTGGTTAAAAGCGCTGGAGCAGGGCTTCGATGTGAAACTCACCGCAGGCACGCACGGTGGCTGCATGCGCTTATTAGCGCGCAGTGACGGTCCCGCCACGCTGGAGCAGCTAAAAGGCAAAACCATCGGCGTTACCGATATGGCGGGCGCAGATAAGAACTTCTTTTCACTGATGCTGAAAAAGCACGGCGTCGATCCCAATACCGACGTGAACTGGCGTGTATTCCCCCAAGATTTGCTGCCAATGGTGTTGGAGAAAGGGGAAATTCAGGCCGCCAGCGGTTCAGATCCGATTATGTGGCGCCTGGCGCAGAAGCCGGGCTATCGCGAAGTCGGTACTAATTTGATGGATGAGTACGCCAACCTGAGTTGCTGTGTGGTGGGCACGCGTGGCGGTTTGATTCGCGAACAGCCAGAGGTGGCTGCCGCGATTACCCATGCCATCCTGCAAGCGCACGCCTATGCTGCGCAGCATCCCGAAGCGATCGGTAGCGAGTTCAACGGTCAGGCGCTGAATACCACGCCGCAGGAGATCGCCAGCGTACTGAAAACCCATACCCATGGGCACTATTCGGTGGGCAATGCCTTCGTCAAAGAGATCGATGTTTATGCGCGGGATTTGAAGGCTATTAAAGTGCTGCGGCCAGAAACCGATCCGCTGCTGTTCGCTAAGGGTATCACCAGCAATGTGCTGGTGTGAGGGGCGATCTTATAACGCGCAATTTGATGTGGCGGAGTGATTTATCGCGCATTCATCGAGCAGCGTTGTTGCTCAGGAATGCGCCATAAATGACATCGTGATAAAGAAAACCCGGCGAATCAGGCAATCTTTTGTGATGTCTGAATCGCATTTGCTAGCTTGAAAGTCTCAGCAGGCACCTGATGCGCAAACAACTGCGTCGACAGGTAGCTGCTGCCGCCATCTGCCAACAAAACCACGATACGCTTGCCGTGATTCTCCGGCCGCGCCGCCACCTGTTCTGCCGCCCACAATACGGCCCCGGAAGAGTCACCCACCAACACGCCTTCGCTGAGCGCCAGTTGACGTGCCGCCGCATACGCTTGCCAGGTTTCTACGGCGATCACTTCGTCATACACTCGGTGGTCCAGATTCGCCGGGATGCGTTCGGGCGGCTGATTGCTAAAGGCGTGCACCCCGGTGATCTCCAGCGGTTCCGGACGCAATTCGCTGGGTTGTGAACCCACGCCAGGCTCCACCGCGATCACCTGCAGGCTTGGGTACTGCTGTTTGAGATAGCGTCCGGTTCCCGACAGTGTGCCGCCGGTTCCCACTGCCGCAATAAAGATATCCAGCTTGCCGCCGCTGTCGCGCCAGATCTCTGGCCCGGTAGTCTGAACGTGCACGGCCGGGTTGGCGGGATTCTCCAGCTGTAACAAAAAATGGACTTCCGGCTCCGCAGCGGTGACCTTTTCCGCCAGCCATTTGGTGGCGGCGACAAAATCGCCATTGCTGGCTTCATAAAACTCTCGGAAGCCCTCAATGGTGCTGAACGGCACCACTTCAGCACCGTAAGCCTGAATCAGTTGCGTGCGTTCGATGCTAACAAAATCATTGATATAGACGCGGAATTTATAGCCCTTAGCGGCGGCAATCGCCGCCAATCCAATCCCGGTATTACCGCTGGTGGTTTCTACCAGCGTGTCGCCAGGCTGAATGGTGCCGTTGCGCTCAGCGGCTTCGATCATGCTGAGTGCGATGCGATCCTTGACGCTGTGATTAGGATTAAACAGCTCCAGTTTGGCGATCAGTTCGGCCTGAATCTCTTGTTGCTGGGCATAACGCGAGAGCCGCAGCAGCGGGGTATTGCCAATCAGTTCGGTGATTGACGAGGAAATTTTTGCAACCATAGTTCACCTCGTTGGTGGAGTAGCCTGCCTGGGCGCCATGATTGACGCCCCTTGAGATGTGGCAACGTTTCTAAAAGGTACGCCTTCAGGCGCATCACCCTGCCGTTACCATTTCACCGCGCTGCGCTGCCACGAAAGCAAACGGTCACGCACCAGGAATAACAGGGAGATCAGGGAAGAGAACAGCAGCGCCATCACGATCAGCGCCGCATACATATTGGCGTAGGCCGCCCAGCCCTGTGCCCACTGGAGATACCAACCCAGGCCCGATTTCACTCCCATCATCTCTGCGGCAACCAGCACCGAGAACGACGCGCCCAGCCCCATAAATAAGCCGACAAACAGGTGCGGCAATGCGGCGGGTACCGCCACGCGCAGCACCAGGAATATCGAATTGGCGCCCAACGTGCGCGCCACATCGTAGTAACGGGTATCGACGCTGGAAACGCCGGACCAGGTCAGCACGGTCACCGGGAACCAGGTGGCCAGAGCGATGAGAAATACCGCAGCGGAGAAACTGGAGGGGAAGAAGTAAAGTGACAGCGGCAGCAATGCCGTGGATGGCACGGGACCCAGGAAGCGCAAAATCGGATGTACCCAATAGCCGAGTCCTCGCGACCAGCCTATCGCCACGCCGGTCACAAAGCCCACCACGCTGCCGTAGAGAAAACCAAAGGCCAGCAAACGCAGCGAATTGAGCACGCTGTCCAGCAGACGTGGCCAGTCAGTGGCGTAGGCTTCGACCAGTGCGCGCGGCGGTGCAAAGAAGGGCGCGGGCAACAGCGCCAGCTTTCCGGTCACGGTTTCCCACACGCCAATCAGCAGCGCCAGCACAATCAACCACGGCCCGCTACGTTTCAACGGAGCCAGCAGCGCCAGACGCGGAAACACGCCAGAGGCTATTGCCAACACGGTGAGTAACAACGCAATCCCGGCAAACAGTTCATGGGTTTGATCGACAAAGCGCGGGGCAGCAAATCCCTGCGGCTTATCCGGTACCGCCACCATCAGCGCCACTAACGCCCACCATAGCAACAGCGCACCCCAGACGGCGGGTTGCAGGCGGCGCGGTGCTGCACGGTGTTGGGCAATCGTGAGGGTTTCACTGGCCATGACTCTCTCCTTAACTCGACATGTTGCTCATGTGCGCCATGTTACTGGCGTGCTGATGGGCGGATTTGGCGGGCAGCAGTTGCGGCACATAGTGTTCGGCAAACTGCTGCGCATCGGTATCCGGGCGAATCACGTTGATCTTCTTCAACTCCTCAACATAGGTCGCGACTTCACTGCGCAGCTGGGCGCCGGTGGAGTGGTGGTGATGAGTGTGCTCTTTGAGCATCGCGGTGATGTCCTCTACCGGCACCGAACCCGGCACAAACGGCTGGAAGATTTTGGCGGTTTCGGCGGGATGATCGGCCGTCCATTGCTGTGCATCGACGATGGCCTGAGTGATGGCCCGTGCGGTGGCAGGATCGTCGCGCACCAGCGAACCGCGCAGCCCCAGCACGCAGCAGGTCATGGTGACGTATTCTCCTTTCAGGTTGTTGTCGACTTCCAGCAGGTTGTGCTGTTTCTTCAGCAGCCAACCCTGTGGGTCATCGGTGGCCAGTGCCTGTACTTCGCCTTTGCGCAGCGCCTCGCCAAACAGATCGGGCGGATACTGCAGCCAGTTGACTTGTTTATCAGGATCGATGCCCTGTTTCGCCAGCTGCACCGCGAAGAAATTACGAATCGGGCTGGCCTGATCGCTGACCGCGACAGATTTACCCACCAAATCTTTTACATCGCGGATGCCGCTGTTTTGCGGGGTCAGTAAACGCATACAGCCGCCGTGAGTCCCGACGGTGAGATCGACGTCAAAGCCTTGTTCCAGCGGTTTTAGCCAGCGTAGCGCCATGCCAATACCACCATCGGCTTGCCCGGTAGCGATCGCCTGCAGCAGCGCATCGGTCGGGCCGCTGAAGTTAACCGGCTCAACGTTGAGGCCATATTTTTTGAAGAAACCCTGTTTCAGGGCAACGGAAATCGGCGCCTGACACACCGCCGTTTGTCCCCACGCCAGTTTGATGGTTTTAAGCGGTTTGTCGTCGGCGAAAACATTGCTGCTCAACAATGGATTCACCGCTACACCGGCGCTAACTAAACCCAGACCGCGCAATAATGCGCGCCGGCTCATAAAGTATTTTTGCATTGCCATTCTGCTTTCCTTGTCATTAAAGATCACGGGCACTATCGCTTAGTGATTTCCCGTCACCAAATAACAATCCCGCATGATGTCATGCAGTTTTTCTTTATGAAAAATGACGGATAGGTTTGCCGAAAAGGCTATTTCAATCAGGAGAGAGAGACGCTTATGGTTATTTGCTGATAACTGTCGGCACACTATTATTTAGCAGGAGCGAAATATGGCCATGACCTCTGCAGGCGTGAATATTGCTATTGAAAAAGTGAATCACCATTTCACGCTTGAAGGCAGTGATTTACCGGTGCTGGAGAATATCAATTTACAGGTGAAGGCCGGTGAATTTGTCGCTCTGCTAGGGCCTTCCGGTTGCGGGAAATCGACTTTATTACGTTTGCTCGCGGGGTTGGAACCTCCAGCCAGCGGTTTGCTGGCGGAAGAGGGGAAAGCCATTACGGCACCCGATCCTTCACGCGTCGTGGTGTTTCAGGACCCCACGCTCTATCCATGGCGCACGG
Organism: Pantoea sp. JGM49; assembly: GCF_018257655.1. Lineage (NCBI taxonomy): Bacteria > Pseudomonadati > Pseudomonadota > Gammaproteobacteria > Enterobacterales > Erwiniaceae > Pantoea > Pantoea sp. JGM49. The sequence goes on from NZ_JAERJM010000017.1 coordinate 26,382, forward strand.
TGTATGACAACGTCGGTCTGGGATTACAGATTCGCGGTGAGAGCCGCGCAATTCGCGATAAACGCATTAACGCGATGCTAGATCGTGTCGGGCTGAAGCAGTTCGCTCGCGCCTGGCCGCATCAGCTATCTGGCGGTATGGCCCAACGTGCTGCACTAGCCAGAGCATTGGTGAATGTGCCGCGTTTACTGATCCTCGATGAACCATTAGGCAAGCTCGACTCGTTGACGCGGTTGCGCATGCAGCAGGAGATTGTTGACCTCTGGCAGGAGCAGCAGTTCACCACGCTGATGGTGACCCATGACGTTGAAGAGGCGCTGGTGATGGCGAACCGTGTGGTGGTGTTCAGCCCACGTCCAGCGAAAGTGGTGGATATGATTGAGGTGGATCTGCCCTGGCCGCGCCGCCGTGATGATCCGCAGCTGGTGGCGCTGCGCAGCCAAATATTGAATCTGCTGGGGAATGAGCAGGCGGCCGCTTAAATCGCCGTAGAGAACAGTAATTCACGCAACCAGCGATGTCCGGCATCGCGGTGCGTGCGTTCATGCCAGACCACGATTTTGTTGAACCCCTTGATCGCTAACGGAGGAGGCAAGACCTTCAAACCAGATAAATCGTGCGTTAAGCGACGCGGCACCACGCTGATCAAATCACTGACGCGTAAGATCTCAGGTAAAACTAAAAAACTGCACACCGAAAGTGTCACGCGTCGCGAACGTCCAACCGCGGCTAACGCCTCATCCGTCACGCCCTTGAAGTTGCCTCCCACGTAGGATACTAAGGCGTGGTCCTGTGCGCAGAAACTGTCGAGCGTTAAACCTGCCTGCGCAGACAGTGGATGGTCCTCGCGCATGAGACACACATACTCTTCATCGTACAGCGAGCGGGCGTGCAGATCGGTTGGGGCACTGTCTGGCGTGATCAACGCGATATCGATGTCACCCCGTTCAAACTGCGCAGATAACTGCTCGTTGTTAACGGGCAATACCGCCACGCGGATACCCGGTGCCTGCACTCGTAATGCGGCCATAAAAGGCACAATGACCGCACGCAGGGCATAGTCGGTGGCCGCGATCTTAATGGTCATTTCGGCGGTCGCAGCGTCAAAGGCTTTGGGCTGCAACAGTTCTGACACTTCCGCCAGGATGGCCTTCACGGGCTGAGCCAGCTCCAGTGCCCGCATTGTCGGAACAACGCCGCGCTGCGCCCGCGTGAACAGCGGATCATCAAAACACTCTCTCAGACGCGTTAACATGCCGCTGACTGCAGGTTGCGTCAGGGCTAAACGCTCAGCCGCGCGGGTGACGCTGCGCTCATCCAGTAAGGCATCCAGCGCTTTGAGCAAATTGAGGTCGAGGTTGCGGATATCGGTTTTCATCATCTTCCGGCGATGGTGTGGCAATACCTCATCATACGCTGCTACCAGATATCACGAAAACGTATATCAAAAATAAATAATGGCGATTGGTCTTATTTCATAGGGAGTCAGATACTTCACCCACGATTTATCCACGGTGAGACGAATGAAATGAAAATGAACGCGATTAACTGGCCAGAAGGATTTGTACCGGGCTTTAGCGATAACTACTGTTCCAACGAAGTGATCGTTGCAGGTTTGAGCACCCAGGATATCTGGCCTCTGCTGAACACGCCGTCACTTTGGCCGACTTATTACCAGAACTCGGCGAATGCGCGCTTCTATGACAATAAAGGCCCGGAACTGGCGCAGGGCGTCCGCTTCTATTTCGAAACCTTTGGCTTCCCGGTGGAAGCGCAGGTCACTGAGTACGTAGCACCCGAAGCGGGTGAAGCCGCCCGTGTTTCCTGGCATGGTTGGGCGGGTGAAGTGGGTAGCGAGGACCGTTTAGATGTTCTGCATGCCTGGCTGATTGAAGATCTCTCTGGCAATCGCGTGCGCATCCTGACCCAGGAAACGCAAAACGGCAAACCGGCGGTTGAGCTGGCGAGCGCGAAACCCAATCCGATGATTAACGGTCATCAGGATTGGCTGGACGGACTGGTTGCGGCTGCCAAAGCGCGCAAATAATTAATGCAGGGTCAAAACCTCAATAAAGCGGCCGAAAGGCCGCCTTCACCATAATCGACCCTGCTGCTAGCAATCAATCTTTAGTGAAAATCCACAGATCCTCTTTCGGCAGTGAGACGCGGAAGCGCTGATTCCCGCGGAACTCCTTGCCATACGCGCGCAGCGCAAAATCATCCCCTTCGGTGCGGAACAGGTATTCCCAGCGATCGCCTAAATACATACTGGTGAGCAAAGGCAGCTCAAGTGCGTTGTCATCAGCGGTGTCAGCGATATTCATACTTTCGACGCGAATCACCGCTGTCCCATCCTGTCCAACCCGCACATCGCCACTCGGTTTACCCCATAGCGCCCATTTTGCCCCGGCAATGCGCGCCCGGCCGCCTTCAACGTGGGTGATTTTGCCGTGCAGACGGTTATTGCTACCCATAAACTCAGCGGCAAACAGCGTTGAGGGCTGGCTGTACATCTCTTGCGGTGTGCCTTGCTGTTCAATCACGCCGTTATTCAGCAACAGAATACGGTCAGAAATCGCCATGGCTTCGTTCTGGTCATGCGTCACCATTAAGGCAGACAGTCCGAGACGAATAATCAGCTCGCGCAAGAACACGCGCGCCTCTTCACGCAATTTGGCATCCAGGTTGGAGAGTGGCTCATCCAGCAAAATCACGGGCGGGTTATAGACCAGCGCACGACCAATCGCCACGCGCTGCTGCTGCCCGCCGGAAAGCTGATGCGGATGGCGTTTGCCAAGATGCCCGAGCCCCAGTTGATCCAACACCGCCTGCACGCGTTGATTAATCTCTGCTGTGGCCACTTTGCGCAACTTGAGCGGGTAGGCCACGTTCTCAAATACGGTTTTGTGCGGCCACAGCGCGTAGGACTGAAAAACCAGGCCGAGATTGCGCTCTTCAGCTGGGATTTCACTTTTCGGCGTGCCATCAAACACCACATTTTTGCCGATAGTAATGCGCCCCTGTGACGGTTTTTCCAGACCAGCCACGGCACGCAATAAGGTGGTTTTGCCGCTGCCGGATGGGCCCAGCAGTGAAACCACTTCGCCTTTTTTCAACTGCATCGATACGCCTTTCAATACAGGATTATCGCCGTACATCAGATGCAAGTTATCTACCGATAATTCAATCATGTAATTTCACTCCAAAGCGTAACGCGATGCCGAGGCCGATCACCACCAGCACGATATTAATCAGGGAGAGCGCAGCCACGATATCAATGGCGCCCGCTGACCACAGTGAGACCAGCATTGAACCGATGGTTTCGGTGCCGGGTGACAGCAGATACACACCGGTTGAGTATTCGCGCTCAAAAATCAGGAACATCAGCAACCACGAGCCAATCAGGCCATGGCGTGACAGCGGTACGGTCACGTGACGCGTGGTTTGTCCCGGGGTGGCACCCACGCTGCGTGCGGCTTCTTCCAGTTCCGGGCCGACCTGCAACAGCGTTGAGGAGATCAGGCGCAAGCCATAAGCCATCCACACCACGGTGTAAGCCAGCCAGACGCTAAAGATGGTTTGACGCAGGGAACGCAGCCAAACGATAAAATTCTCACGCAGCCAGTCAGCAACCGGCAGGCTGGAGAGCCAGCCGTTTTTCAGGGACTGATCGAGCCACATCGGAATGAACAGGAACACCCAGAGAAAAGCCAGACCGGCTAACAGACCCGGCACGGCACGCGGCACCAGCACGCTGTAATCCAGGAAGCGTGTAACCTGATCCTGCTTGCGATGCATGGCGATGCCGACAAACAAATAACAGATCACCGCCACCGCGCCGCCGATCACCCCAATCAGCATCGAGTTGACAATGGCACGCAACAGATTGGGTTGATCCCAGATACTGCGGAAGGTCGCGAAGGATATTTCATCCCACAGTGAGACGCCGACACCCCAATGCGAGATGAACGCACGCATCACCACGCCCAGTAGCGGCACGCCGATGGTGATGGTCAGCCAGGCCAACACCACCGCACCGGCAATCCAGCGCCATTTACCCAACGGCAGGGCGCGCGCTTGTGACGCTTTGCCTTTCATGGTGACAAAACGGTTGGCGGTGCGCATCAGCCAGCGCTGCAGCATCACCAGCGGCACGGTGAAGCAGATCAGCACCACGGCAACAGCGGCCATCAGGTGGTAAGAAGGGGTGCCGAGCTTGTTAGTCAGCTTATACAGATAGGTGGCGAGCACCATGTTGCCTTCCGGATCGCCCAATACCAGCATCAGGCCGAACACCTCTAATCCCAGGAAGAATAGCAGCACACAGGCATACAGAATCGAAGGGCGCACCATCGGTAGGCTGACCGAAGTCATCACCTGTAACGGTGAAGCGCCGACAGTGCGCGCGGCTTCCTCCACATCGGAGCTGACGCTGCGCAGTGCCGATGAAATATAGAGATAGGCGTGTGGCACGAGGGTGAGTCCGGCGATCACCACGATGCTGGTCATCGAGTAGATGTTCCACGGCACCACGCCAAACAGTTGATTCGCCCATTGAGACAAGAAGCCCACCGGCCCGGCGGCAACCACATAGCCAAAGGCCAGCACCATTGGCGAGACAAAGATTGGCACCAGAATCAATGGCTCAATCAGGCGGCGTCCTGGCAGGTTGGTTCTGACCATCAGGAAGGCCAGAATACCGCCGAGTGGAATAGCAATGATCACCAGACCAAAAGCCAGAATAAAGCCCGACTCCAGCGCCTTATAAAAATCAGGATCGGAGAAAATAAATCCAAAAGAACCGAGCGTCAGCTCTTTCTTTTTGGCAAAGAACGGCGCGGAGAGAAAACTCTGCACCACAATAAACATCAGCGGTACGTAAATAACCAATGCCGTGATCAGAACAATCAATGCACGTGGCAAACTCTGCCACTTTTTCAGTAACCTGCTCATATGCCAACCCTATCAAACACCGGAGGCGAAAGGAGATGTTATGCGCCGCGACGGGCGCATAACGTGGGGAGCATTATTTCCCGGCGGCGGTACGCCACTGTTTAATAAATTCCAGGCGTTTTGCCGGTTCCAGATATTCCAGCAGCGATTCATCCACCGGAATCGGCTTAAGAGCATCGCCCAGCATTTTGGTCATACCGTCAATATCGTTTTTGCCTTCAATATCATTGCGCAGGGAAGGGATGTCCGCCTGATTTGCCAGGATACTCTGTCCCTTTTCTGACAATACATAATCCAGCCACAATTTAGCGGCGTTCTCATGCTCACCCTCTTCGGTGATAAACGAAACGCGAGACAGCACCAGGATATAATCTTTCGGGTAAGCGATGCCCAATGCCGGATCGTTCTTCGCTCGGGCTTCGGCATAAGAACCAAGAATATTAAAGCCAATCAAATTCTCGCCTGAAGAGACGCGCTCCATCATCGTGCCAGTCGAAGACTGTACCGTCAGACCCCCTTTCGCCATCCCCGCCAGGTTTTCTTTGTATTGCGGATCCACTTTGCTGTCCTGAACCGTCAGCATGAAACCTAATCCTGATTTTTCAATATCGTAAGTGGTCACTTTATTTTTGAATTTAGCCGGATCGGCTGCAATCATTTTAGCCAGTGCGGTGTGAGAGTCAGGCGCGGTGTCTTTTGGGATGAGTTTATTGTTGTAAATAAACACCACCGGTTCGTAGGTCGTGCCGTAAGCTTTATTTTGCCACACTGCCCATTTTGGTATTTTGCTCTGCTCAGGCGAAGCATATTCCGCCGCATATTCAGTGGCCAGCTTCAGCGCGGTATCCATGGATGAACTCCAAACCACATCACCGCTGCCGCTACCCGAGGCCTGCTCACTGATGTAACGGTTATAGAGTTCGGTACTGTTCATGTCGTTATATTCAACTCTAATGCCCGGATACAGTGTCTCAAAGCCTTTGATCAACGGGCCCGCTGCTTTGGTGTCAGTGGTTGAGTACACCACCACTTTGCCCTCTTTTGTCGCTGCATCAATGACTTTCTGATACTCAGTGGGATAACCAGCAGGTACAGCCGCAAACGCAGAAAAGGAGAGTCCTGCCAGTACAGAGGTTGTTAAAAAACGCAGAGAGGTTTTCATACAGATCCTTTTGGTTACATTTGTTACAAGAATTTAACAGTAACCCATTGCGACCCCGATGCAATCATAGTGTCAATTTTTTTCAGGATCTGTGAAGTTAGTGAGGTTATTAATCTGACGTTTAAATGGGGGGCTACTTGATTGGTGTTATAAATTAAACAAGCTTTTAAAAGGTGTTATTAATATCTACGATGGAATGATTAAATGCATGAGTGATGTTAAAATGCCCAGTGATAAAATTCATTGATGTTGTTAGGTTGAAAACCAAATAATAAAAAAGGCTGTAATGGTAAAAACACTCATCAATATGGCAATCCATTCATCAAACTGAAAAAACAAAAACGATTTCATATCATTCATACCCTCATGTTAGTGAGGGCATATTGACGTTAAAAGATTAACAGAACCTTAGGGAAGTGACGAAATGGCATAAAGGGGCAATGGATAAAGATCTTCTGATACCAGGGTTAGCCGCGATCACAGCTCAAGAGCGCTATTTAAGAGGTGCGGCCCATGGGCCGCCCGCAAAGCTCAAGCTGACTGCTGAAACCGCAGCGCCACGCCAAAGGCATGCTCAGCGCTGACAATTAGGGCGGATTCCTCTTCGTGGAACGGGATATCGCCCAGCAACAAGCTGGCTTTTACCTTGCGCAGATCTGCACTGCGCAAGCTTAACGCCGCCATGCGTGCACTGCCGTTGTAATCGGGTGGTAATCCGGCGAAACGTTGAGTGACATATCCGGCAGCCGCGAAGCGCACGGTCGCCACGCCGGCTTTTAATACGAAGGCACCTTCCTGGCAGGCGGTGAGCGCATTAGCCCCAAACAACCGACTGTAAGGTTGTGCTGCCGCCGCAGGATCCTGCGCCACCACCACAAATTCGACAATATCAGTCACGCCATTCGGATGCTGACGCCATGCATCCTGCCATACCGCGTGTGGGGTCTCGTGCTGGCAGAAGAAACTGCGCCCATTCGGCACCAGCGCCGGTCGTAACTGCACGGTGCGGAAACGTGCCTGATCCTCATTGCCATCCGGCAACTGTACCGGACGGAAGAAGCTGGCAGGCAGAGCGCCATCAATATCCTGGCTCTCAAGATAACGCCATACCGCATCGGCATCGTCGGTCTTCCACACCAACCCGCTCAGGCCAATCGGTGACTGCCACACATCCTGACGTAAACTGGCGCGCCCCGGCTCGAAGCCGAGCAGCTCAAGATAGTTATCACCAAACACGGCCAGATGGTTACTGGATCCGAGCGAATGATGGCCGCGTTCGGTGAGCTGAAACCCCAACCGACGAAACAGCGCACTGGCCTCATCTAACTGATCGGCCACGTTGATCACCACGTGATCCAGACGGGGAATCGGTACCGAAATCGCCATCGCTTTCCTCCTTGCTCTCATGGTCACCGCGCCCATGCTGACGCGTCCGGTTCGGATGCTGACAGTGGCTGCCAGTTGACGTGCGTTTCCGCGCCAAAACCGGCGGCAATGCCGGCAATCAGGGTGGTGATTTGCGTATCGGTGTGCTGATCCTGACTGCGGACGATGCCCTCGATCTCCGCTGTCTGAGGCAGCACATTCCAGCTGTTACCGGCCGTTAAGCGCGTAATACCCAGCGTCCATTGGCGATGACGACTGGGGAGTGCATAGAGCGCAGAAACGATATGGCTGCCGATCACAATCACATCAATGCCTTCATGTGGCCGTGCGGCATGCGCGCCTTTACCGGTCAGGGTGATGTGAAAACGCTGCGCGGAGTGGGTTTGCCCGGTCATGGTCATCCTTGTGAGTGTTCAGGTAAAAAAGGCTCGCCCAGCGTCAACATCAAACGGTTTGCCCAGGCAAAGAAAGCAGCGGACTGGATCACATCAAGCAGTTCCAGCGTGGTGAAGCCCTGATCGCGCAATGTCTGCACCTGTTGCAGGCTGGCGGCAGCGGGAGTGATGGAAAGCGTCGCGACCAGGTCAATCATCGCGGCCCAGCGTGGTGACTGGCCGTGTGCCAACTCTGCGCCCGGTGCAACATTCAGCAGCTTTTGCACTGCCGCATCGTCTTTTGATAACTGGCTGGCTTTACGCGCGTGGACCGAGGCGCAGAAGATGCAGCCATTCACTTTACTGACCACGGTGGCCGCCAGTTCACGTTCAGCACGCGGCAATCCGCCAGCGGTGTAAAAGATACCTTTGTCGGTCAGCGTTCGCTGTTCCAGCAGCGGCAGATGACGTGCCAGCAGGCGGAAGTAATCGGAGTCGCTGTGGCCGTTTTTCTTCAACGTAGCCTGTTCATCGGCGGTAAATTCGTTGAGCGGTTTGGCTGCCAGCCAGGGTTCCCAGCCTAACTCTTGCTGAGTAAAGGCGGTGAGGGCGTTTTGGCCACTCAACGTCAACGGTGCATCGTGCCACTTGCCAGCCACGGCGTGCGCTTGCGCGTCACTCTGCTCGCCGTTGAGCAGGCGTAAACCGGTCAGTAAACGACTCTGGAAGCTCACAAAGGCGATTAACTGTGCGAGGGTGACGATGCCACGCGGTGCCCAGCCAGCGCTTTGCAGGTTTTGAATGTGTTTGGGCGCTGCATCCACCGGGTGCAAGCTGAGCAGTTCGGCAAAGGCGTGACCGGCCGCAAAGCGAGCGTCATGTGCCTTGTTGTTCACCTGTTGCTGATAATGCGCCTGTAAGCGGGTGGCGCCGTGCCAGTCGGCGACCTGCGCGGCTAAGGCAAACCGCCATTGCAGCGGGAGATCCGCATCATCTTCACCAAACAGCACCTCATAGCTCCCTTGTGTGTGCTGAGTGGCTGCGTGGCGCTCGTTGCGTGCTAACGCGAGTTGCGATGCGGGATCGATATCCGCTAAGGCGGCCAGTAAATCAACGGGTTGAGACATCATTTTCTCCTGTTAAGCCTGTTCCAGAGCACGTAGCTCAGGGGCGATGTGATCAGCGATTAATTCAATTGAACGCAGAATGTCGGTGTGTGGCGGATCGATTGAGTGCACCTGGAAGGTGATATCGGTGACACGTTGCAAGGTTGAGTCGGCGCGCAATGACGCCAGGACGGAAGGTGCATCGCCAAAGTGCGCATCAAGCTGCCGCGCATGGCTTTCCAGCGTATGGCCAGTGATGACGTGGCCAGCAGCCTGAAACTGCTCAGCCTGGCGCCGCAATCCTGGCTCTGCGAGACGACGCGCATAGTCATTTGAATCGGCAACAAACGCGGTGCGCGAGGCGAGTATGCGCGGTGCAATACCGGCCGGTAACGCGGCCAGATAGGCATCGATCATTGGATTTTGTATCGCCTCCAGCGGCAAATCAGGCTGGCCTGGCGGACGCGGTTGCGTGCGTGACAACATCAAGCCATGGCCAGCGGCGCCGGCTCGCGCGGCACCCTCAACCGAGAATGTGGCGATCCACACGCGCTGTGCCAATGTTGGCGCGGGCGGGTAGAGATGATTATCCGGGTGCGCGAGGGTATCGCCACGCCAGGCGCTAAGCAGGGTGTGCAGCTGGTCGGCAAACACGCTGGCGCGTTGATCGATGGTCAAGCCAAAGGGCAAGAAAGAGGTTTTTGTGCCGCCCGATCCCAATCCGACTTCCAGCCGCTCATGACTGAGCAGGTCTAATACGGCGGCATCCTCTGCCACGCGCAACGCGTTTTCCATCGCCAGCGTAATAATGCCAGTGCCAAGACGGATCGTGCGGGTGTGAGCGGCCACGTGGGCGAGGAAGACCAGTGGCGCAGGCAGACCGCCTTCCTTCTCATGGAAATGATGCTGAGCGATCCAGGCGCTGTCGAATCCTAAACGTTCAGCGTGCTGGATCTGTTCGGTGGCGAGGTTATAGCGCTCTTGCGCCGATACCTCATCCAGCAGGCGGGTGAAAAAGCCAATGCGTTTACGCGTCATGCAGACTCCTTAATCAGCGGACGGATAGCAGGGATGGCGTCAATCAGTGCACGGGTATAAGTATGCTGAGGTGCGTTAAATAAGGTGACAGTGTCACCTTGCTCAACCACTTCGCCCGCCTTCAGTACGGTCACGCTGTGCGCAATGCGGCGCACCGTAGCGAGATCGTGGGTGATAAACAGATAGGTTAATCCCAGTTCCTGTTGCAGCTGTTGCAACAACTGCAGGATTTGCGCCTGTACGGTGACATCCAGTGCCGAGGTGGCTTCATCCAGCACCAGTATCGCCGGTTGCAGGATCAGTGCGCGCGCAATCGCCACGCGCTGACGTTGACCTCCGGAGAGTTCACGCGGTTTACGGGTTAGCAATTCCAGCGGCAGTGCCACTCGCTCAGCCACAGCTTCAACCCGCTGGCGACGCACATCGGCACTGAGTTTTTCGAAATTACGCAGCGGTTCTTCGATAATGGCAAACAGCGTCTGGCGCGGATCCAGTGATGCAAACGGATTCTGATACACGAACTGGATTTTGCGTCGGAGTTGGCGCAGCGCTTCACCGCGCAGCGCACTGGCATCAATGCCGTCAATCACCACGCGTCCGCTGTCAGCCTGTTCAAATCCCAGCAGAATGCGCGCCAGCGTGGTTTTACCAGAGCCAGATTCACCGACCAGTGCGTGCGTGGTGCCGCGTGGCACTGTCAGGCTGACCTGTCTGGCGACCTGTAACTGCTGCTGTTTACCGAGTGAGAACTGCTTGTTGATGGCTGAAAGCTGGATCGCGGGTGTCGAAAACTTTGCTTCAGGTGAAATCGCCAGCGCCGTGTGGTCCGGTGAAGCATCTTGCAGCAACTGGCGCGTGTAAGGGTGCTGTGGCGCATTAAACACCTGAGCGGCTGGCCCTTGTTCCTGAATCTCGCCGTGACGGAATACCAGCAACCGGTCGGCGCGTTCTGCCGCCAGCGCCAGATCGTGCGTGACAAACAACACCGCAGTGCCCGACTCACGGCGCAGCACATCCAGCAGATCCAGAATGCGTTTCTGCACCGTGACATCCAGCGCGCTGGTGGGCTCATCCGCGATGATAATTTGCGGTCGCAAGGCGAGGGCGATCGCAATCAATACCCGCTGCTTCATGCCGCCAGAAAGCTGATGCGGATACTGCGTCAGTCGCTGTTGCGGATGGCTCAACCCGACTTTTTCCAGCAGTTCCAGTACACGCTGCTGGCGCTCAGACTTGCTGATTTTCTGATGCAGTTGCAGCATCTCACCCACCTGATCGCCGATGGTTTTCACCGGGTTGAGTGAGTTGCCGGGATCCTGTGGCACCAGACTGATACTGACGCCGCGCAGGCTGTCCATACGTTTGGCTGACCAGTCGGCAATGTCGGTGCCGTTTAATACGATCTTGCCGCTGTCGCGGCGACCATTTTCGGCCAGCAGGCCAATAATCGCCTGTGCGGTGGTGGTTTTACCGGAGCCGGATTCGCCGACTAATGCTACCATTTCACCTGCCTGCAAGGTGAAGCTCACGTTGTGCACCACTTCACGCCACTGCCCGCGCTGTTGATAGCTCAGCGAAAGATTTTCTATTGCGAGTAATGCACTCATGCGTCACCTCCGGCGATCTGTTGGCTAATGCGATTCGCCGCCAGCACCACGGCCACTACCACAATGCCGGGGAAGGTGGTGAGCCACCAGGCGGTGGCCAGGTAGTTACGCCCTTCAGCAATCAGTAATCCCCATTCTGGCGTAGGTGGCGGTGTGCCATAACCCAGGAAACTGAGGGTGGAGAGTGCCAGAATCGCCTGACCAAACTGCAGTGCGGCAAAGGCAATCACCGCCGTCAGCGAGTTGGGTAAAATGTGTCGCCACAGCACCTGCCAAAAGCTGCCGCCGCTGCCGTAGGCCGCTTCGACATATTCGCTGCGCCGCACACGCACCACTTCACCACGTGCAAGGCGGGCAAAACTGGCGATGGAGGCAATCCCCACGGCCAGCGCGGCATGCACTGTGCCAAATCCCAGCAGAATCAGTACGCTGAGTGACAGCAGCAATGAGGGAATCGACAGCAGCACGTCAACCAGGCGCATCAGGGTGTTTTCCGTACGCCCGCCTACCGCGCCCGCCAATACACCCAGCGTGGTGCCGCCAATCAGACCCATCGCCACGGCGGCAAAGGCGGCGGACAGTGACTGTGAAGCACCGTAAACAATACGGGTAAACAGATCGCGGCCGAGCTGATCGGTCCCGAGCCAATACGCGGCCTGCGGCGCTAAACGTTGCGCGCCGGGCACACCTTGGGTCGGGCTGTAATGGGTCAATAACCCTGGCGCGAATGCCGCTAATAGGGCCAGCAGCATCACCGCCCAGGCCAGCCAGAGTCCGGGCTGAATCTGCCAGCTGCGTTGGGTACGTGGGGTGGCGTCGCGTTGGCGAGCGGTAGCGTAATCGACGAGACTCATCGGCTTCCTCCGGCGATAGGTTGCAAACGGGGATCGAACAGTGGCATCAGCACATCGACCAGCAGATTGATCAGGACAAAGGCCAGCGCAGAGATCATCACCACCGCCTGTAACACCGCGACATCCTGATTATTGACCGCCTGCTGCGTCAGTTGGCCGATACCGCTGAGACCAAATACGGTTTCGGTGATCAGCGCGCCGGCGATCAACTCGCCCAGCAGCAGACCGGCCACGTTGAGCACCGGCAGCAGCGCATTGCGCATTACGTGTCGCCACAGCACGCGATTGGCGCTGGCGCCTTTGGCTCGTGCCACCGCCACATAAGGCTGCGTTGAAATCTGGTCAATACTGCGCAGCAGGATTTGTGCCAGCGGCGCGGAGATCGGGATCGCCACCGTGATCACCGGCAGGATTAAACCCTGCAATGGCGACGGGTTGATCACCGGTATCCAGCGCAACTGAAACGAGAACAGCTGTATTAACGCGATGCCGAGCCAGAAGGTGGGCAGCGAGATAAACAGCGCAGGAACGGATTGCAGCAACGAACGCAGCAGACGCAGTGCGGGCAATCGAGACAGTGCCGCCAGCGCAAAGGCCAGCAGCGTGGCCAGCGCAAAACCCAGCACCGCCAGCTGCAGGGTGGCGGGCAGGTTGCTGATCAACAGATCGCTCACTGACACGCCAGCCTGTACTGAATAGCCAAAATCACCGTGCAGCATCGCCAGCAGCGTATGGAAATATTGCTGCCACAGTGGATTATCCGCGCCATAAGCCAGCCGCATCTCAGCGATCTGATCCGGGCTCAAGCCCAGATCCGGGTTCTGGAATTTAATCAGCACCGCATCGCCCGGCAGCACCTGCAGCAGCAAGAACGACAGGGTAAACGCGGCCCATAATACCAGCACGCTTTGACCCACTCTTCGCAGCAGAGAACGTTGCATCATCAGCCTGCCTTAGTGTTTTTCCAGCCACGCGCCGTAGAACGAAGGACGACCCACCGCTTCAAAGCTCACGCCTTTGAACCAGGGAGCACCCGCGAACACTTGCGGCTCTTCGAAGATCGGGATCACGTAAGCCTGAACGAGCAGATAGCGTTGGACATCGCCGCTCAGAGCCAGACGTTTAGCCGGATCCACTTCCGCCGAGATATCCACCAGCAGTGCATTCAGCTTGTCGTCGCGGAAGTTTTGCACCTTGTCGCTGGAGCCGCCTTTTTGCAGCAGCGCGTTACGGTTGGTGGGGTAGAAACTGCTTTTGATCACATCCGGATCGGCACGGCCGACTTCCGTGACGTTGAGCGGCGTTTTCAGCGGATCGAGATTATCCAGCGTGGCGCTGCCCGCATCGCCCGCTTTCACCGCTAAGGCGACGCCCACCTGACGCCACTGCTGTGCCACCAGTTGCAGCACTTCTTTGTTCTGCGGCTGTGGCAGGGATTCGTAGATGGCGAGGGCGAGCTTTTTACCTTCTTTCTCACGAATCCCATCGCTACCGACCTTCCAGCCTGCTTCATCAAGCAGCTGTTTTGCCAAGGCGGGATCGTACTTCAGCTTGTCGGCGAGGTTGACGTAACCGGCTGCAGAATGGGCAATAACCGACGTGGCCTGCGGATAGTTAGGCGAGAACAGTGTCTGCACCACTTGCTGCGCGTTGGTAGCGTGCAACAGCGCCCGGCGCACCTTCAGATCACTGACCAGCGCATTGTCAGGACGGAAGCTGATGCTGTCGTTTACACCGCGTGTGGGTGCGGCATAAATCGGGAAGTTTTGCTGCTGCGCCTGTTTTTCGTCATAGGCTTGCACCTGGCGGATAAAGTCTGCCTGGCCCGCCAACAATGCGCCGATGCGCACGCTGTCTTCCTGCGTGACGATAATTTTGATGCCATCGAGATTGGCCGGGCCTTGCTGGGCGATATTTTTCGGCCCCCACTGATAATCTTTACGCGCGGTGAGATCGACTTCACGTCCGAGTTTTTCATCACTGACCACAAACGGACCGGAGCCAATAATATGGCGTGCGTCACCCAGTTGATCGAAGCTTCGTTGCAAAGTGCTTAGAGAAACTAAGCCAGATCCGATGGTCGCGGTGCCCTGTAAAAATTCCGGAGAGGGTTTCTTGAAATAGAACTTCACCGTCAGCGGATCGATGACTTCACTGTGGTCGTAGTTATTGATCACTTCTGAAACTGGCAAGCGCAGGGCTTTATTGCCGAGGCCGTAGGTATCAAAGTTTTTGGCCACCGCGTTGGCATCCAGCGGCGTGCCATCGGAGAAGGTGACGCCCGGACGAATTTTAAAGGTATATTCGGTTTTATCGGGGTTGCTGCTCCAGCTTTCCGCAACCCAGGGTTCAACCTGCAGCGTCTTTGGATTCTGCCACGTCAGCTTATCGGTGATCTGGTTGAGGATACCGCCGTTGGGGTAGAAACCACCGGCAGGCGGATAGAGGTTGGTATGTGGCTGCTGTTCAAGATACACCAGCGTACCTCCCTTGACCGGAGTGTCCGCCGCGTGTGCGCTAAATATCCCTGTCAGCAGGGCTAAGCTTAATGCCTGCAAGTGAAAATGCTTACTCATGGTGAATTCCTTATGATTCAATAGCCCGGCGGGCGGATTTCATCATCAAATGCCGCACCCGCGAGGAGAACCAAGGAATTGCACTAAGCTTTTGCGAAAAAAATAAAATGAATGGACTTGTGGGAAATAATTAAGATTCTTCGCCGATTAAAAGTGGCGTTAACTCTCTATCATCCGGAAGTTTTATATTTATGGCTCACATCTTGAGGGCAGTTTAATAAAAGCATGTGTCGCGGTTGGGTATCATGCTGGCAAAGTCGATAGCGCTTGAATATGAATGACTTTGCGCATGATAAAACCTTAATGCGCCAAGCTAACCAGTAATGGGTAAGTAAAATCTGGTCCTGTGACGTCAAGCTGTCAATACCTACCTAGCAAATGTTAGAATTGATACCTGAGCGACCGGAGAAGAAAAATTATGAGCAAAACATCCCGTGACGAAATTCTAAGCGCCGCCCGTCTGGCGGCACAGGCGCATGGCTACACCGGCCTGAATATACGCGGATTAGCTGATGAGGTGGGCATCAAGGCTGCTAGCATTTATTACCACTTCTCCAGCAAGGCCGATCTGGGTGCGGCTGTAGCCCGGCGTTACTGGGAGGATACGGCGCATGACCTGAAAGTGCTGAGGGAAAGTGAAGGCGATGCGCTGAAAAGTTTATGCCGCTATCCTCAGATATTTCGCCGCTCCCTCGAGAGCGGCAATCGGCTATGTATGGGAAGCTTTATGTCGGCTGAGTACGATGATCTGCCACAATCGGTCAGGGATGAGGTGCAACAATTTGCTGATATTAACATCGACTGGCTGGCAGATCAGTTACTTGAGGCTGGTATTGCAGCTTCAGGAGAGAGCAGAGTCCGAGCTGGCTCCATTTTTTCTGCCGTTGCCGGCGCGCAGTTGATGGCCAGGAGCCGAAATAATCTCCAGCTTTTTGATGAGCTCGTTGAGGGCTATCGACTTGCGGGCCTGTTACCGAAGTAAAAATCAGGCGGCCAGATGCGGGCGGTTGCCGGTATCAGCAGGCGATGCCTGAATCTCCTTCAACAATCCACCCAGGCGCCCAACGTTCTGACGTAAAACGACTGGATAACGCGACCGTCGAGGGCAGTCGAGGAACATAGAGCACGTCACCCGCCCTATGCGCGGGTTGTCACTGCATCTCAATAAAATAACCTAGCCAATTGAATTAAAAATCGTTTTTAAAATTGTCACATCGAAAGTAAATAAAAAACTAACAATCGTAAGGTAGGTATTGACAGGTCTCTCATTCTGCCTCAATCTTAGCCACATAACTAACTACTGTTAGTTAGTATGAAGGAATTATCTGCTGATGAAAATCTATGACTGGTATGACGGCCCTTATCCTGCACGCGTTCGCATTGCACTTGCTGAGAAAGGACTGCTTTCTGATACAGAGTTTGTCCCTGTTAACTTATGGACAGGAGAACACAAGAAAAGCGAATTTCTTGCCCTTAACTACTCAGGCACGCTTCCCGTTCTTGAGCTGGATGACGGTACGCTTATCGCAGAGTGTACGGCCATCACGCATTATCTGGACGCTTTGAGTGCACCACGTTCTTTGACGGGCACCACTCCATCGGAACAAGGTGTTATTCATATGATGACTAAGCGCGCTGAAATTGAGTTCCTTGATGCTGTTAGCGTGTATTTCCATCACGCTACTCCGGGTTTAGGCCCTGAGGTTGAGCTCTATCAGAACCCAGAGTGGGGCAACCGCATGCGTGAAAAGGCGGTTCGGGGAATGCAGTATTTTGACCGTGTTCTGCAAACACAGCACTATGTGGCCGGCGAGCGCTTCTCAATGGCAGATATAGCGGTAATCGGAGGGATGATCTTCTCTGCGTTAGTGAACCTTCAGGTACCTTCAGAGTTCGCCGCGTTACACGAATGGTATGAGCGCATGCAGGCGAGGCCGTCCTTCCAGCAGTGGAAAGCGTTGGTCGAAGAGGAGCGCTTACGGAGAAAGGTGTAATTATTCTACCGGGGAAATCCGTTTAGCCACACTCATGGTGTGCAGTAGCTGAGACAGGACAGACCAAAATACTATGGTCATTAAACCACCCTTAGATCACGTTACTGTGCACCAATTCTGTTCGCTGTTAGCGCACAACGAACAGGGTGTTTCCTGAAAATTTCCATGCAAAATGCTTCAGGCGGACGTGCAGTTTGCATAGGCCTCAGAATGACGCGCCAGTTGACATTCTCTATGCCCCCCCATGATAAAAGGCGTCGTACCTCCGGCAGTCCGGTCTCAGACGGGGATAATCTTCCGGTGCATACCCAATGTGATTAGCCAAAGTCTGCTTGCAGTAATGGAAAATGTTTGTCATCCCTTTTAACCCCGGCTATCGGGCTTTACGGCGCGAGTGACACCAGGGCGTGATTTTGCGGCCTTAGCTTGCTGATGACGCTATGGGGCTTTCTAACCGTTTTCACGAAGGGCATGGGAACTTAACATAAAGGGTTTTATGACGTTTCATCTGAATCAGCGGCGGTCAATATCGGGCGAAACCTATGCCTCGCTGAAGTCAAACCAGTCATAAGCAGTCATGCGGATATTGTTCACTTGGCTGACCGAGCTTAGCTGATAGCGGTAATTGAACAGCGATGTCAAATATGCCCGCTGCGTCAGCCATGAAAAGAGCTGCCGGATAATCGCACTGCGCGTTTCGGGACAAGGCTCGACACGTGCGTCGCTCAGGCGAGCCCCCGCGCAGGCCATATCACGCGGGGTGAGAAAGGCTTTCCACAATGCATCCTTGCTTAACCACATCTCAAGCGTTGCCTCCGCTGCTTTACCTATCAGACAATCACCCAGCAGAATATTTGTACTGTCCAGCTGCGCCTGCCTCATTTCCTGGCCAGCGGCAATAATCACCAGGTGACATCCATAGGATCGGAGTTCTGCCGCTTAACGCTCTGCCATCAGAATCAGTTCCGGCTGTTTCTTGTATAACAGCGTCAGGCGCGCCGGAAGCCTGGCCAGATGCTCGGGATTCATGAAATCGGGCCAATCGGGCAACTGTTCTCTGGTTTCCACAATCATCTCACGGATGATCTCTTTTTTTATCTCTGCTGGAGTCCATCCATGTTGAGTGGTCTGCATAATATTTATCACCCCCCTCATTAGGGTAAACCGCACAAGATTGATTTCATCGCCTCATCGCCGCGTGAGTGATGGGATACTCCCTTGGCCATGAGGCAAAAGATCTTACCGTGAACATGAAAATATAACGTGGGGTCTGCATCAGAAAAAAAGACAACCATCATGCCGGCTTACGTATCACTAAAATAGCCATGTGCGTGTCCCTGATAATTTAATGAAAGGTTGACAGGCCTGAAAATTGAAAACGTCATACGTGTGGCATTGTTGCGCCTGTCAAAGAAACAAATTTTTTCGCAATGCTCGAAATGGCGCGTAATATTGACAATATCCTTACAATATATTTATCTCATACTTTCTTCCAGATGATTCGCCCAGTCAGAACGGCAGTCAAATTTTCGAGTAGACCATTTTTAATCTCTTTCGCACGAGCCGATTCAGCTTCTGTTGAGGATAAGTCTTATGGCTTGCTCGTGGTTTGGCACAAGTGTCATCAGCGACCCACCCGTTTCGCTGCCGGGCGAGAGAGGAGCACTGGCCGTCGATGAGCCATAGTGATTCAGTCATTGGATCCTGTTCCGGATCACAAAGCAAGGGAGGGTAAGATAAGTCACTCACGGTATTAGGTTTCCCAGGTGTCGTTATTTGATAAAATAAGAATCATTATCGATTATTGTTTTGCACGCTTTATTGAAGTCTGCGCGTCATTTAACTAAATTCAGTATGGCAGATGTGAGGGAAAAAACTCATGCTGCACGATGAAATAAAAAAATCGTTATGCACAAAAATATTCGCTAAAGAAAATAAAACTGACATCTGGACAAATTGCGCCTATAGTCAGCGCAAGAAGAACGTTGTCAGTTAATTCTCCCTTCCCAGAAATTGCTTTTCATAGGGTTCGTTACCGTACATTTTATTATTTTATTTCGCACCGGACCCAGGTCGGGGCGGAGGAGACTATGCTGATGAATCTTAACGGTGACGAAGATCGCCGTGCGCGGGCGCTGAAGGCGCTACGCAGTCCCGATGAGTACCGCGACGACGTGCTGCGCAAGTTTGTGCGGCTGGCGAGTCAGGCGCTCGGCATCCCCGGCAGTTTTATATCCGTGCTGGACGACGAGCACCAGCACGTGCAGGCCGCCCATAACTTCACGCTCACGCAGTCCTCTCGCGAGGATGCCCTCTGCCGGCACGCGGTGGACAGCGACAGCACGGTGGTGGTGCCTGACACCTTACTGGACGCCCGCTTTGAAACGCATCCCCTCATTATTGGCGCCCCTCACATACGATTTTATGCCGGCGCGCCCCTGAAGAATAAAGAGGGGATCGTGCTCGGCACGCTCTGCGTCACTGACACTGCCCCGCATTCGTTTAGCGCAGAGCAGGTCACCACCCTGAAGCTGCTGGCCGCGCTGGTCATGTCGTTCCTGGAAGCGTGGCATTCTGCCGGTTTTGCCGATCCCGTCACCGGCCTTCCTAACCGTCAGCGGCTCATTCGCGACCTGCAGTATCTGGCCGTATCCGGTGATCAGACACCCCGCCGATTGGTGCTGATTGACTGCATTAATATGCCGCGCGCCTACGAGCTTGCCCGTTCAATGGGCATGGGGCCGGTAGAGAATTTGCTCAGGGACATGGCCACACTGCTGCCGCTGCGTCTGAGACCGGCGCCCGGCGAGCTGTTCTATACCGTAGCCACCGGACGATTTGCTGTTCTGACACGTGACGATAGCCCGCTCAGCGCAGATTGGGTGGCACAGCGTCTGGAGGGGATTAGCGCCGATCTAGGTGACGGTATTGCCGTCGCGCTCAGTACCCACACCGGCGAAGTGACGTTTAACCCAGGCGAGCTTCCGGCACAGGAATCACTGCGCCGTGCGGTGAGCGCGCTTCACGAGGCGATTGCAGGCGGGGTGCCCTCAATGCGCTTCAGTCAGGCATCCGATGCCCGGCACACCCAGGACTTCACCCTGATGAACAACCTAGCCTCCGCGCTTCGGCAGAATACAGGGCTTTGGCTGGCCTATCAGCCAAAAATCTGCCTGCACAGTGGCCTGCCGGTGGGGCTTGAGGCGCTGGTGCGCTGGCGGCATCCGTTACACGGTGAGCTCTCCCCGGCACTGTTTGTGCCATTAGCAGAGAAGACCGAACTGCTGAGTGAACTGACGGCATGGGTCACGGATCGTGCCATTGATCGCCTTACACGGTTACGTAACAGTGGTATTCAGCTGCCCGTTACCGTGAACGTCAGTAGTCGGGACTTTGCTTCCGGGGACTTTGCCAACGCGCTGGAGATGAAGATGAGCAGGGCGAAACTGCCCACCTCGCTGCTGGGCATTGAGTGTCTGGAAACCGAGAGTATTATCGAAAATCCGGCGGCCATGCGTGGGCTGGAGATGCTCAGATTGCGAGGATTCGGCATCTCTCTTGACGATTTTGGTGCCGGCTACAGTAACGTCAGTTACCTGAAGCGCATGCCGCTCGACGTCATCAAGCTTGACCGTACGCTCATCAACGAAATTTCTTCCGATACGGCTTCGCGTATCATCGCACGCAGCATTATTTCTATGCTGAAAGATCTGGACTATACCGTACTGGCCGAAGGTATCGAAGATGCGGCCACCGCTCAGGCCCTGACAGAGTATGGCTGCGACCAGGCGCAGGGCTTTTTCTATTCCCGGCCCTTGCCAGAAGCGGAGCTTGATGAATGGCTTTCCTGGAAACTACGTAGTCAGTGCTAATCGAGCCCGAAATCAGGCGGTCGGGTCGTAGCGTCTGAAACTTTCTGTCCCGGCGATAATCACCGTATTGCGACCTGCTCCCTTTGCCTCATAAAGGGCTTCATCGGCCCGACGCAGCATCCGGTCACGCTTTCCACCGCAATCTGCCAACGCAGCAACCCCGGCCGAAACGGTTATGGCGCCAGCGTGCCTGAAGGTCGTGTTGATGACGAGTGCCCGGATACGCTCCGCCATCCGGGCAGCATCTTCCAGATGTGTCTGCGGCAACAGAAGAATAAATTCCTCGCCGCCGAAACGGCTGACCACGTCCCCGTTACGGCAGGCCTGTTGTAATAGCCCGGCCAGCCTCACCAGTACCGAATCGCCCGCATCGTGTCCGTAACTGTCATTAATCTTTTTAAAGTGGTCGATATCAATCGCAATCACGCACTGGCCGGCGTCATTAGCGCACCTTTCTGCCAACAGGGTAAAGCCCCGACGGTTGCAGAGCCCCGTCAGTGGATCGGTCATGGCCTCGTCGCTGAGCGTTGACATGCGGTCGGCGACAACCTGGCGATGCTCCTCAACCGCCTGCTTAAGGCGGTCGGCTTCATAATACCAGGCCTCAACTGACGCCAGCGAAGCATCAATGCCATCCCTCTGTACCATCCCGGCCAGCTTCTCCAGGGGAGCGGCAATACGTCCGGCCAGCAGTGTCACAACGGCGACCGTCAGGACAATGATGGCCAACAGGAACCAGAGCGCGTTTTTAGCGGTGCTGACCAGAATATGCCGAACCGTTTCAGAGGCCCCCGCAATAAAAATGTTCCAGTCCGTTTTGTGCAGGCTGGCGTATCCAATAGTGAAAGCCTGTCCTTCCGATTTCGTGCTGAACCGGCCGCTGTCTGTTGAGGAAAGCTGCTTTTTAAGCGAGGGATTGAGCCGCATTTTTGTTCCTACGCGGGCCGGATCCTGGCTGAAGATGATAAGGCCGTCATTGCTGACGACGCTAACACTGGCGTTGCGGGAGTTAAAATGCTGACTCATGATATCACTGAGCATGCTCTGCTTTTTGAGGTAAATGGTGCCACCAATGAAGCCCAGATAACGCCCGTCCGCCGTAAACAGAGGCTGCGAGAGAAATACAACATAGTTACCGGCTGCAGAAGTAAAGGGCGCAGTGATAAACGATTTCTGTGTGGCAATGGCCTGGCGGCTTGCGTCAGAATGCAGCTTAACACCTACGAAGCTCAGACTCTCCGGTGAGGTGGCCTCAATTACGCCCTCGCGGTTAACCACAAATACTGAGTTGAAGAAACCGGGGTGTAGCCGGAGCCGATCAGTTTCTGACCGGAGCCGGTTCAGATCGGTCAGGCCCTTGATCTGCGAAGCGCTCCAGGCCAGTTCACGTTGCGCCGTACCCAGAAAACCATCGATAGTTTCGGCAAGCTTGCGCGCGTAAGCAATGTTGCTTTCAAGCAGGCTGTCCTCAATATTGGCCTTCTGAAAAATCAGCAGTGAGCCGAGCAGCAGGAAAGTGGCAAGGATAACTCCGCCCACGGAATGTAAGATGAGCAGTGTGCGGAGGCGAATTTTTTTTAACAGCATGACATCGGGGCCCACTTAAAGTGTCATAAGAGCGTAGCGAAGGTGCCTGGAGCAATTTGAGTAAAAGCCCGTTTAACGTTCAAAAGACGCCTGGCAGCATCACCGGGCTTCCGTAACAATGGCCGCAGGGGGATAAAGGGTGAATCGGGGCTGGGGCATCTGAACTGGTTTACGCAAAGGGTGGCATCAAGCAACGTCCGCGCCATATCTTTCCATGCGTTAACTTCAGTGCTTAGTTACAGCTGTTTTCTACAGGCTCGGAGGAGCATGCGTCCAGCCTTACTTAACCCAGCCAGACGCCTGCATTCACATATTCAGGTAGTTAATTGCGTAACTTTTATTGAGTGATGTAATGGTACCAGGTTTGATTGCACATTCATATTTTTTGTGGCGACCATAAGCAAATAATATGACTGTAGCCCATTAAAGATTCAACAATGAAAGGATTTAGCATTCACGTCTACCGTGTATTAAATGCGGAGTGATCAAAGGCTATTACCCCGCATTCCACTTGAATGACCCGTCACTGATTGTGTCAGTACTTTAATGGCTCAGGCGGTAAATCCATCCAGGCCGTTAAAGTCGCAGTATTAGAAAAGCGTTTCTTTAATGCTGATTTCATCCACATGGAGGATGGTGGACATGTCAAAACCGTCCATATCTGACTTGAAATCCTTGCTGGTCATATACTTCTGATTTATAGCCTCTACATCGGCTCCTTCCTGATAGGTCACTGTTGCTATGACCTGACATTTATTCCCCAGAAAGACATCATTGACATAGATATCATAAGCGGGAAGGGAAGCCATGTGACGAGGCCAATGTCTGTGAAAATAAATGTCTGCTGACTGTTGGTCTTTAAGAGTATAAATCCTGACTTGTTTCATCTCATTCATCCTGTTGTGAAAGTTTTCATTAGCGTAGACAAACAAAGCATACAGATTTTTTTATTAAAAAATTTGGCAAATGACCACTTTTCGTCCAATGCTGTCAGGAGGATCTATGTTTCAGCAGCCTAATGCCCAAATAAGCCGTTATGGTATTCACCGCCTTAGGTTTATTGTGGTGGCGGTCCGCATCGGTCCATACTGGAGAATGCGGGTGGTTGCCACCCCCGAATATTTCAAAAATCATGGCATTCCTGAAACACCCTACGAGTTGCAGCATCATAACTGTATCAACATGCGCTTGCCGACATGGGGGGGTGTATAGCTGGGAATTCATCAAAGATTAAAAAGAAGCTTGAGAAGAGACTGGTCATACCTAACGCCTGCCATGCGGTTAAACCCGGCGATTATGCTAGTCACACCTTTGCTCAGATCAAGGGGGCGGAAGTGGTGCTCGCCCTCTCGGCTCCGCTCAGAGTAATTATTGCTGGCCTCTCGAATTTGCGTTGTTTTGCGCGAATTTCGCGCTGGCACTGGGTTTTGAAACGCTGGTGTGTGAACACCGTGAAGAAGTGCTGCTTAACATGGCGGGCGATCTTGATAATGGCATCACACTGATCAGGCAATTCCCGGCGGCCTACATAGAACGAGAGGGTTGCCATACCGCTACGGCGATCCTTTCACTGACCCACGATCCGCCTATTGACGATCTCACGATGATGGAGGCGGTCAATCTGCCGGCTTTTTACATTGGTGCGATGGGTTCGATGAATAATAGTCAGCGCCGTAAAGAGCGTCTGGAACGGATTGGTGAATTGGAGCCCCGGCAGATCAGCAGAATCCATGCCCCAGTGGGGATCAATATTGGCAGCAAAACCCCTGCTGAAATCGCGCTCTCAATAGCCGCCATCCCGTGTTGCCAGTCAAATTAACCGATCTGGGCTGTCTTAAGGATGTTGATACGCCCGCGATGCTCAGTCTGCTCGCACAGCGATTAATTGAGGATGAAAAAGGAGGTGTATAAGTGGAGGCCTTTCCTCTGATCATTGGTGAATTTTTTTCATAAACCCATCCTGATTTGGCCAACTTATCAATCAATCTCCGTGGTCTTACACTTTTAACCGCAATGAATGTGGCCGCCACTACCCCGGTGGTCATCACCCCAACTGAAGCAGGGAGCCCGCATAATGAGTATTGCTGCTGCACTCAGCTTGGCGTTATCTGTCTCAGCCGTTTATGTAAAGGAGAACACATCCATGAACACTGTTTGGAAGTCCGGTGAAAGGGCCATTGTTTGAATTCGCCCCGGCGATCGATCAGTTCCTCAAAGCGCATTTGTTTGGCGACATTTTCGCGCGCGACAACCTCGACTGGAAAAGTCGTGAGTTAGCTACTGTGGGCGCATTAGCCGGAATGAGCGGTGTCGAGTCGCAATTGCTATCACATCTGCGCATCAGCATGAATGTCGGCTTCGACAAATCACAACTTGCCGAACTGCAGGCGGTGTTTAACGCGCAGGGAGAAAAAGCGGTCGCTCAGCGAATTGAAGTGGTGTTGGCACAGATAAAATAATAAATCCCTTATAAACGCACCGGTATTTATTCCGGTGCGTTTTGCTGTTCAATATAAGAACGAAGAGTGTATTCCGTCAGACTTATATCCAATCGTGCAAACCTTTCCCGATTAGTTTATTACGCTCAACCACCCGTCATTCGCAACGCTGAATGATGCACAACCCTCTGTTTTACATTATCTATTTATCTATGAATATTCCGCACCACCCTGATATACATTAATTAAAAATGCATACGACAATAATATGTTTTACCCATTACCCGCCGCCATCACACACTGCTCGCCATCATCATTGAGGAAAAGGAATTGGCGTATGTCATATCGACTGAGCTTGTTAGATAAATCGCCGATTGCCGATGGAGAGAGCGCTTCGCATGCCCTGCATCGCACATTACAGCTGGCGCAGCAGGCTGAGGCCTGGGGCTATCACCGCTTCTGGCTGGCAGAGCATCACAACACTGACCGTCTGGCGAGCCCCTCTCCTGAATTGCTGATCGCCTGGATCATTGGCCAGACGCAGCATATTCGCGTCGGCTCTGGTGGCGTGATGTTGCAACACTACAGTCCTTACAAAGTTGCCGAAAATTTCAATCTGTTAGCCTCGCTCGCGCCAGGCCGTATCGATCTCGGTGTGGGTAAAGCGCCAGGCGGTTTACCGCTCTCCACCCGCGCTTTACAGCAGGGCATCCATCAGGAAGAAAAGGGCAGCTTTGCTGAACAGCTTTCACTGCTGGATAGCTGGCTGGATGTTCCGCCGGTGGGTGATGAAGAGATCCTGCGCGCCACGCCGCAGCCGCCACGTCCGGCAAACCGATTCCTGCTGGGTGCCAGCGAGCAAAGTGCCAGGCTGGCAGCAGATCTGGGCTGGCAACTGGTGTTTGCGGCACATCACAACGGCGACCCGCTGTTGATGGAGCAGGTTTTGAACAGCTATCGCCAATACAGCAACGGCAAGCAGGCTCTGGTTGCCGTGCAGGTGGTGGTCGCCGATTCCCCGGCGGAGGCTGATTTGCTGGTGGATAATCTGCGCGTCTATCACGTCAGTGTGAAAGATGGCCCGAGTGTCAACGTGGGCAGCGTTGAGCAAGCTGAACGTTACGTGCGACAGGGCGGTTATAACGATTATGTCATTGAGCCGCGCACGCCATCGTTGCTAAAAGGCACTGCCGCGCAGGTGCATGCCAAACTGGATGCTTTGCACCAGAATTTTGGCATTGAGGAGTTCGTGATTGATACCCCGATTGCTGAGGGGCAGGCGCGAGTGAAATCTCTCGAACTGCTGGCAACGCATCGACTGGTTGCGGCGTAATTGGGAGATAACCATGACTCACACAAGCGAACAGCAACTGATTGACTGGCGACGCGAGCTGCACAGCTGGCCTGAGCTGTCTGGATATGAGGTGGAAACCACGGCGCGTTTGCGCCGCTGGCTACAGGACGCTGGCTTGCAGTTGCTCGATTATCCACTGGAAACCGGTCTGGTGGTTGAAGTGGGTCAGGGTGAAACGCTGATCGCGTTGCGAGCTGATATTGATGCCCTGCCGATTCATGAAGCCACCGGCCTCGCCTACCGCTCGCGTAATGCGGGTGTGATGCACGCCTGCGGCCATGATGTGCACAGCGCGGTGATGCTGGGCGCGGCGCTGCAACTGCATGCGCTGGAAGATCAACTGCCGGGGCGCATCCGTATTCTGTTCCAGCCAGCCGAAGAAAATGCCACCGGTGCGCGCAAGTTTATTCAAGCCGGCGTGCTGCAAGATGTGCAGGCAATCTTCGGTATGCACAACGAACCAGGCTTACCGACGGGTGCTTTCGCCACGCGCGGCGGGGCGTTTTATGCCAATGCCGATAAGTTTGTGGTGCGCGTCGCCAGCCCTGAACAGGGCGTGGATGCCATCCTGGTGGCCAGTCAGATCATTCAGGCACTGCAATCACTCACCAGCCGCAGTTTTAACACTCTTGATAGCCTGGTGTTGAGCGTGACGCGCATCGATGCCGGTCAATCTGGCAACACTTTACCAAGAGAAGCTGAGTTTGGCGGCACTGTGCGCACCCATGACAAGCAGGTGCGGGCGCAGCTGGAACAACGCGCGCGTCAGATTGTCGAGCAGATTGCTGTGGCAAACGGTGCGACCGCGACCTTCAGCTGGCATCCAGGTCCGCCGGTGTTAGAAAACGATGCACGCTGGGCGCAGTTTGCCAGTGAGATTGCTCAGCAGGTGGGGTATCGGGTGCAAACCGCAGAACTGCACCTCGGCGGCGAAGATTTCGCCTATTACCTGCAGCAGATCCCCGGCGCGTTTGTCAGCATCGGCAGTGCCAGCGAATTTGGTCTGCATCATGGCGGCTTTAATCCCGACGAAGCACTAATCACCCCAGCCGCGCACTATTTCACCCAACTGGCGCAGCAGGCCTTGCAGCATCTCAATGCACGATGTCGTGACGCAATTCTGAGTTAGCCCATTTAACCCAATATCCTCCGCTTTGTATGGCGACGAAACCGTCGCCGTCAGGCTATGCCATGGAAAAGAGAGAACACTATGACTGCAAGACAACTGCGACTCGGCACCATTATGCATGGCGCATCCGGCAATATGTCCGCCTGGCGTCATCCGGCGGCGCAGGCTAATGCCAGCATCAATTTCGACTATGCAAAACACATCGCGCGCAAGGCGGAAGCTGGCAAGCTGGATTTTCTGTTTGTCGCCGATGGTTTGTTTATCAATGAAAAATCCATTCCCCATTTTCTCAATCGCTTCGAACCGCTGACGCTGCTGTCGGCGCTGGCGGGGGTGACTGAGCATTTAGGATTGGTCGGCACGGTCTCCACCTCTTACAGCGAACCTTTCACCGTCGCGCGTCAGTTTGCCAGCCTCGATCACCTTAGCGGCGGGCGTGCAGGCTGGAACGTGGTGACCTCGCCTTTGGAAGGATCGGCGAAAAACTTTTCGCGCCAGCAGCACCCGGAGCACGCGCTGCGCTATCGCATCGCCGATGAGTATTTGCAGGTGGTGAAAGGGCTGTGGGATTCGTGGGAAAGCGATGCTTTTGTGCGGAACAAAGAGAGCGGTCAGTTCTTCGATGCCGCCAAACTTCATACCCTTAATCACCACGGTGATTTCTTCCAGGTGCAGGGGCCACTGAACATCGAACGCACGCCGCAGGGACGCCCGATCGTGTTTCAGGCCGGTGCGTCAGAGGATGGGAAGAAACTTGCAGCGCGCCACGCCGATGCCATTTTCACCCACCAGCCGACGCGCGAAGAGGCACAGGCTTTCTATAGAGATGTGAAAAAGCAGCTGGTGGCAAACGGACGTGAGCCGCAGGATCTGCATATCTTCCAGGGCGTTGGCGTCATTGTTGGCGACGATGCTGAAGACGTTGAGCGCCAGTACCAAACCACCGCCGCACTGGTGTCTATCAAAGATGCATTGAACTACCTCGGTCGCTTCTTCGATCACCACGACTTCTCGCAATACCCGCTTGATGAGCCTTTCCCGGACATTGGCGATATCGGCCAGAACAGCTTCCGCAGCACCACCGATGAAATCAAACGTAAGGCGCAAGAGCACGGTCACACACTGCGTCAGGCCGCACTGGAAGCGGCCACGCCGCGTCCGCTGTTCTTTGGCACGCCAGAAGAGGTGGCGGATGGATTACAGCTGTGGTTTGAAACCGAGGCCACCGATGGCTTCATTATTCAGGGCGGCACGCCGGATACCTTCGAACGCTTTGTCGATCGCGTCATCCCCCTCTTGCAAGCGCGCGGCCTGACCCGCAGCGAATATCCTGGCACCACGCTGCGTGCCAGCTTCGGTCTGAAAGACCCGGTTAATCAGTTCACACAACAATAAATTAAAGAGAAAACACGCTATGCAGAAAGAATCCCTGATTGCGCTGATGTTGCTGAGTTTAAGCAGTGCGGCTTTGGCTGAAGACGTGGCGGTGAACGGTCAGCAGATCAGCATCGAAGCCAATAAAACACCGGTGAACACTGCGGCAAATCCCGCTGCGGTGGCGCAAATTCCGGCCGGACATAAGTTTGCCGTGCCAGGCTCATTTACCGTGGCGGTGGCCGCACTGAACTCCCCGCCATTAACCGTATTTAGTGATGACAACAAAACCCTGCTCGGCAGCGAAGTGGATATCGCTCGTCTGGTGGCCGACAGCCTGGGATTGAAACTCAATGTGGTGCCGACCTCGTGGGAAGACTGGCCGCTGGGCGTGGCTTCCGGCAAATATGACGCGGCGATTACCAATGTCACCGTGACCAAAGACCGTAAAGAGCGCTTCGATTTCGCCACCTATCGCAAAGATTCCCTGGGTTTCTACGTGAAATCCAGCAGCCAGATTAAATCATTGAACAAAGCTGAAGACATCGCCGGGCTGCGCATCATTGTGGGTTCCGGCACCAACCAGGAAGCGATCCTGCTGGCGTGGGACAAAGAGAATCAGGCGAAAGGACTAAAGCCTTTCACCCCGGTTTACACCAAAGATGATGCTGCGCAAACGCTGGCGCTGCAGTCCGGTCGCGCCGATGCCTACTTCGGTCCGAATGTGATTGGCGCGTGGAAAGCCGCGTTAACTCATCAAACCAAACTGGTGGGCAGCGTGGATGGAGGTTGGCCGAAAGCCGCTCATATCGCGGTGACGGTAAAAAAAGACAACGGTCTGGTGCAGCCGATTAACACCGCGCTCAACGGCGTGATCAAGAACGGTGATTACGACAAGGTGCTGAACCGTTGGGGTGAAGGCGTGGAGCGTCTGGATCGCTCTGAAATCAACCCGGCCGGTCTTGGCGACTAAGGAGGCTGCATGAGCCAGCAATTTTTCCGCGAAGTGCATCCTGAGGCCGCTGAGTTGCAGCCGATTATCACCGGTCTGTTTGGCGAGTATGCGGCACGTTACGGTGATTTCTTCAAAAGCTCCAACGAGGTGGAATTAACCGAGTGGTACTTGCCGCCGCGTGGGCTGTTTATCGTGCTGGAGCGTGACGGCGAGATCATCGCCATGGGCGCCTATAAACCTTATGACGAGGTGACCGCGGAATTTAAACGCATCTGGACGCGTAGCGATCTGCGCCGTCAGGGATTGGCGCTGCTGATTTTGCAGGAGCTTGAACGGCGTGCGTTGCGTGCCGGTTATCAGCGCGTGTTCCTGACCACCGGATTTCGCCAGCCGGAAGCCGTTCAGCTGTATATCGGCCACGGTTATCAGCCGCAGTTTGCGCTACTCGAAGATATGGAAATCTACAGTCAGCCACCTCATGACGGACGTTTACGCTTCCTCAAGGTGATCGATGTGCACAGCGTGGCGCAGGCCAGCTAAGGAGTTGAGATGAGTCAGGAAAAACATTTAACCGTGGTGCCCGCACGCTATCCAGGAAGGATCATCGGGGCGATTGTCGCACTGTTTATTCTCGCCAGCGTGATTGATTCGGTGGCCTTTAATCCTCGTTGGGAATGGCGTGTGTTTGCCCGCTGGTTCTTTGATCCGGTGATTCTCACAGGGCTGGGGCAAACGCTGTTACTGACGTTGTTTGGCACGGTGCTGAGTTTGATTTTTGGTGGCCTGCTGGCGCTGGCGCGGCTCTCTTCATCATGGTTATTGAGCACGCTGGCGTTTGGTTACATCTGGCTATTTCGCTCGCTGCCGCTGATTGTGGTGCTGATTATTCTCTATAACTTCTCCTACCTGTACGACACGCTGTCGCTCGGCGTACCTTTCACGGCACTGTCGTGGGGCCATTTCCAGACCATCAATGTGCTGGGGCAGTTCCCGGCAGCGGTGATTGGATTGACGCTGGTGCAGAGCGCCTACAGTGCGGAGATTATTCGCGGCGGATTTTTGGGTGTCGATCACGGTCAGTTTGAGGCAGCGTCGGCGCTGGGATTGTCCTCGTCCCGTCGTACCTTCCGCATCATTCTGCCGCAGGCATTGCGCGCCATTATTCCCACCACCTTTAACGAAATCATCAGCCTCGCCAAAGGGACTTCCATGGTGTACGTGCTGGCGATGCCGGAACTGTTTTATACCATCCAGATGATCTACAACCGCACGCAACAGGTGATCCCGCTGTTAATGGTGGGTGCGGCCTGGTATCTGATTATCACCACCGTATTGTCACTGCTGCAGCACAGCGTTGAACGTTGGCTGGCCCGCAGCGTGACGCGTGAACCGCAACCGTCGCGCTGGCGTCAATGGCGCAATCGCTCTGCTACCGCCAATGAGGAGCTTTCTCATGTCCGAAGCCATTGATTATCGCAATCTGCACACTACCGGTGCCATCAGCATTACCGGCGTCAGTAAGTCATTTGGTAAACACAAAGCGCTGGATGACGTCTCGCTGGAGCTGGAGCCCGGCTCGGTGACGGTGATTCTTGGCCCGTCAGGATCAGGGAAATCCACGCTACTGCGCACCATTAATCATCTGGAACGCGTGGATGAAGGGTTTATTCAAATCGACGGCGATTACATCGGTTATCAACGGCGTGGTGACAAGTTGTATGAGTTGAAAGAGAAGGCGATTTTGCGCCAGCGCATCAACGTCGGTTACGTGTTTCAGAACTTCAATTTATTTCCCCATCTGACGGTTTTAGACAACCTGATTGAAGCACCGATTGCCCATCGTCAATTGTCACGACGCGAGGCGATTGAAAGGGCGGGAGAATTGCTGGATATCGTGGGATTGCGCCATAAAGCTGATGCCTGGCCGCGCCATCTGTCAGGTGGCCAGCAGCAGCGCATCGCGATTGCACGTGCGTTGATGCTGAATCCACGCGTGATGCTGTTTGATGAACCGACCTCGGCGCTCGATCCTGAGTTGGTGGGTGAGGTGCTGGACGTGATTAAGAAGCTGGCACGCTCCGGCACCACCCTTGTGATTGTCACGCACGAGATTGGTTTTGCGCGCGAAGTGGCGGATCAGGTGGTGTTTATGGTTGATGGCCGTATCGTCGAACAAGGCAGTACGCACCAGGTGCTGAACCAACCGCGTCATGAGCGTACGAAAAGATTCTTGGCGCGGGTGCTTTAATGGAGAGAATGATAGTCAGCGCGCTGGCCGCGTGGTTGTTCAGCTCGCCACTGTGTGCCGCGGAAACGCTGGATGCAAAAAACAACGAAACGCCAATCCACATTCCGGCTAACCCGCAAGCCATCGCCAAAATTCCGGCTGGATTTCATTTTGTGACGCCGGGATATTTGACGGTCGCGACTTCCGCATCCAATTCCCCGCCGATAGGCTTGTGGGCATCAGACAATAAAACGCTGATTGGTAGCGACCCTGATTTCGCCCGGCTGCTGGCCGACAGTTTGGGGTTGAAACTCAAGCTGGTGCCTGCCGCCTGGGAAGACTGGCCATTGGGCCTCACCGCCGGACGTTATGATGTGGCGATGTTTAATATCGCGGTGACGGAAGAACGGAAACAGAAGTTTGATTTCGCGACTTACCGCGCGGATAACCATGCGTTCGCCGTGAAAACGGACAGTGCAATCACGGCGATCAAAGGGCGCGAGGACGTGGCGGGTAAACGCATCATTGTCGGTTCCGGTACCAATCAGGAGAAAATTTTGCTGAGTTGGGATGCGAAAAACCGTGCACAGGGGTTGGCTCCGGTTCAGCCGATATATCTCAATGATGATGCCTCAGCGACGCTGGCGTTGCTCTCCGGGCGCGCCGATGCTTCATTTGGCCCACAAGCCATGGCGGCATGGAAAGTGGCGTCACGCGGTCAAACCAAAATCGTCGGTCACGGTCCGTTCCGCGCCTGGGTGGCAGTGACGACTAAAAAAGGTAATGGGCTGGATGTGGCATTACAGCAGGCGATCAATGGAGCGATAACCAGCGGACAGTACCAACAAGTGCTGGCACGCTGGGGAGAACAGGAGGAGGGCGTGGAGGTGTCACAGGTCAATCCGCCTGGGATTGTTTATCAATAATTTTTTTGTAAATGCCTGATATCCGTGATATCGCCGAAGTGATACTTTAATCCTGTACATAATGGCGGCTCAGCTGCCGCCATTGCAAAAGTCTCTTAAGTGGTGGCTTTACGGATCCAAAGCGCAGCCTCTCCCGCAGGGAGTGGACGGGCAAAGTGATACCCCTGAAACAGATTACACCCTTTGTCGCGCAGGTAGTCGAAATACTCTTCGCTTTCGATCCCTTCAGCCAGAACGTTCAATCCCATTTCACGCGCCAGTTCAATGGTTTTATGTACCACAATCCCGGCAGATTCGTTGTCAAAAATATGCATGATAAGCGATTTGTCGATCTTGATATCATCAATCGCGAAATCACTGAGCGATTTAAGCGATGAGTAGCCCACACCAAAATCATCAATTGCCCACTTAATGCCCAAATGACTAAAGTGCGAAATCACCGAACCAATGCGTTTCTGATCATAAATAAAAGTGGTTTCCGTGATTTCAAATTTTAATCTTTCCGGACTGATTCTGTGGTGCGAAAGTGTTAACAGTGTGTCCTGAGTAAAATCACGATGCATCAATTGTAATGGGCTTATATTAATGGAGAACATCAAATTGCTAATATTGTGAACACGTTGCCAATCCGACATCTGCTGCAGTGCGCGTTCCATCACCCATCTTCCAATCTCGATGATCAATCCGCTTTTCTCTGCGATGGGGATAAAGACCTCAGGTGAAATAAAACCTTTCACAGGGTGCTTCCAGCGCAGTAACGCCTCGAAGCCAACCAGTGTTTTATCAACATCAACCTGTGGCTGGTAGTATAGTTCAAGCTCATTGTTTTCAATGGCGCTTGAGAGTTCGCGTTTAATCAAATCGGTTTCAGAATAATCACCGCAGCAAGTAAAGGCGGTAAGCAGCAATGCGACGATGGGGACACCACAATTCACAAGATAAAAGCCTTTTTCTTTTGGAATATTCAATTGAAAAGCGTTATCGTGCCACGTCAATCCCGTCATGATGAAAAATAGATAAATAACCAGGCAAATTATCGGAAAGATTTTACTGAGATAATTGTTCTGCTGGCGTAACACTAAAGCAGAACCAATCGTTAAAGCAATTAAATAATTATATTCTGAATGTTTCCCAGTTGCGTGATAATTATCGATTAATAGCAACGCGATGATGACGATAAGCAATGCGTGTACAATGATATACAAATTACGCCTTAACCCAGAACAAAAGGCTGCACTAGTAATATATACACCCAAAGCTGTACTCATGCTGTACAAGCAAGTGACATCATAATGACCATTTAAAAAATTTAATAATCCCATCCAGAGCCCGGCAATAATACTGGATGTCCCTGCAATAAGTAAGGTTAAGCGGAGTTTCTTTTCCAGACTATCACCTTTAAACAGGAAAGGGAGGTTGCGAACCATACAATATTTAGAATTGAAATAAGAGATCATGAGCTATTCTCAATTTTTATGTCATCATGGTTTAAAAGTTGATTAGGGTATTTGAGGCAGAACGAACAGATTGTTTCGTTGATTTCCCCATTAATCCTTAACTCCGTTGGTGTCTGGCGTGGCATCTATTAAGGCATTCTTATCAGGTGATTATGATAGCTTGGGATATCCCGTCATGAGTCGATTTCATGTTTCAGGCCGGTTGTAGTCAACGTCGTCAACTGAGCCAAAGCATTTTCTGAACATTAACATTGTTCCTATCCAGGGACAAATCTGCACGTTAGAATGAAACGTGAGCGCCGCTTAAGTTCATCCTGATATTAAGGCGCAATCACCTGAGCTGGACAACCTTCAGCTTGACAATCATTTATGGTCACACCCCATTAAAATAACGGGTTGCAATGAAAATTCGTTTCCTATCTGCAAATGAACTCAAGCTGGCTGAAGTGCGCACCATCCTGGAGCCGGTCGGCGTCGAAGTCATTCCCATTGCCCGCCGCATCGAAGAGATACAAACAGAAAATGAAGTTGAACTGGTACGTGACAAACTCACCAAAGCCTTTTCCATCATTGGGCGTCCACTGTTTGTTGAGCACACCGGCCTGTATCTGGATGGGCTGAATGGATTGCCTGCCGGATTGACGCGCATTTTCTGGAGCCGACTGAACGCTGAGCGCTTCACCAAACTGGTCAGCGGGCTGGACACCCCAAGCGTCACCGCCAAAACCGTGCTGGGCTATTGCGATGGCCGTAAAATGTACCAGTTTGAGGGTGAACTTCGCGGCACCATCGCACCGGCACCGGCAGGACCGCGCGAGTTTCAGTGGGACTGCGTATTCATTCCAGAAGGCCATTCGCAGACCTTCGCCGAAATGGGTGAATTCAAAAACGAAATATCCATGCGCCGCCTGGCACTGGATCGTTTCGCCACCTTTCTAAAAACATCACGGGGACTGGCATGAAACCGGAACTCAAACGCGCCTACGATGCAGGCAAACTGATCCTGTTTGCGGGCGCGGGTATTTCACGCAATCTGGGTTTGCCGGAGTGGCATGAGCTGATTGCGCATCTGGCCAAAGAACTGGGTTACGATCCGAAGATCTTTAATACTTATGGCACACATCTTTCGCTGGCGGAGTACTACAAGCAGCGCAAAGGTTCGCTCGGTCCGTTACGCAGCTGGATGGATCGTGAGTGGCATCGCCCGGATATTGACGTACGCAGCTCTGAAATTCACACCATGATCACCCAAGGTAACTTCTCACGCATCTATACCACCAATTACGATCGCTGGCTGGAGATGGCGCACGAAGCTCACAATGTGCCGTACAGCAAAGTGGCGAATGCGGCGGATTTGGTGTCATTGACCGAAGACAAGCGTCATATCATTAAACTTCATGGTGATTTTGACGATGATACGTCCATCGTGCTGGATGAGAGCAGCTACTTCGAACGCCTCTATTTCGATTCGCCGCTGGATATCAAACTGACGCATGACGTGATGGGCAACTCGGTGTTGTTTGTCGGGTACAGCATCAGTGACTTTAACATTCGTCTGTTATTCTACCGGCTGACCAAGATGTGGGGCCGCACGGGATTGGCTACCGCACGGCCGAAATCCTACCTGTTTACCAACCGCAATAATCCGGTGGCCAAAGAGGTGCTCGGGCAGTGGGGCATCGAAATGATCGTTTCAGAAGAGGACGATCCGCGCAAAGCGCTGGCGACGTTTCTGGAAGAATTACTGGCTTAATGGGCAGAAAACGTTTGCTCAAAAAAGTTTGCTTAGAATATACTGTATATAAATACAGTTAACCGAGGTGCATCATGGCAGTCGAAACCAAATATGTTGTTGTCAGAAAGGGTGAAGAAAAAATGACGTTTGCCAATAAAAAAGACGCGGATGCCTGGGACAAAATGCTCGATATGGCGGACGCCTTCACCGACTGGCTGCAGCAGCATCAGCCTGAGCTGGGTGAAGCACAGGCTGAAGCGTTAGGCATGTTACTGGCTGAGCAGAAGGATGCGGTGCAGCATATCCTGCGTACCAGCAAATTACCGGATGCGGTAAAAGAAGATGCGACAGCCGAAGTCGAGACTGAGGCTTCTGTCGAATCTGAACCCTCTGCGGAATCTGAAGCTTCTGCCGAAGCAGACACCGGTAAACCCGAAAAGAAAGTGCGCGCGGTTAAAGCTGCCTGATACTTTGCTGAGAGCTGAGAGCTGAGAGCTGAGAGCTGAGAGCTGAGAGCTGAGAACTGGGAGCGGCGAGAATGTCGCTCCTGTTGCCTCACTACACTCTACAGCTTGATCTGATAACGCGTACTACGCCCACCGCCCGGTAATTTCTCCAGACAACCTTTCTCCAGTAATTCCGTCAAATGGCGCGTCGCCGTGGCTTTACTGACCTTTGCCACTTTTTGATATTGGCTGGCGCTGATGCCGTCTTCAAACCCTTGTTCTCCGCCATCGAGCAAGCGATTCAATACGCGATTTTGCTCAGCGTTCAATTGGGCATTGTGATGAATCAGCCAGAATTTCGCTTTGTTCTGTATCCGCGTGACCGATGCCAGCGCCTCTTCCAGACTGTCATTAAGCACATCGAGGAACCACAGCATCCAGGCAGTGATGTCCAAATCGCCACGCTGTGTCTCTTGCAAAATCCGATAATAATCCGTGCGACGGGTCAGAATTGATGACGACATGGCATATAACCGGATGCTTTGGCTGTCTGCTTGTGCCAGCGCCAAATCTGTCAGCGCACGCGTAATACGGCCGTTGCCATCATCAAAGGGATGTAGCGTGACAAACCACAGATGACAGATGGCGGCGCGCAGCAGCGGATCGAGTTGAACCTCGTTATGGCTGTGATTAAACCAGCGAATAAACTCATCAAGCTGCTGTTCAAGCCCGTCGCGCGGTGGTGCTTCAAAATGCACGGTTGGGCGATCGATACGCCCGGATACCACTTGCATCGGCTCCTCACCGCGCAAACCACCCACGTTCAGACGCTTAATCGTCCATTCACTCGCCGGGAAAAGCCACTGATGCCACTGGCATAACCGCTCAAACGTGAGTGGCGTATCGCGCTGGGTGATGGCATCCATCATCATGGTGGCCAGTCCTTCGGATCGTTCGGAGACGGGATAGGGCTGCTCCAGCGAGACACCTAATCGCCGCGCAAGGGAAGATCTGACCGATTCGGC
The DNA here is from genome assembly GCF_018257655.1 of Pantoea sp. JGM49. Taxonomy (NCBI): domain Bacteria; kingdom Pseudomonadati; phylum Pseudomonadota; class Gammaproteobacteria; order Enterobacterales; family Erwiniaceae; genus Pantoea; species Pantoea sp. JGM49. The sequence goes on from NZ_JAERJM010000017.1 coordinate 63,957, forward strand.
GTTAACACGCTCATCTTCAATGGCGGAGGAAGACAGGATATTGGTAAGCAACGTATTGAGAGTTTGCGTATCTGTGTTATCGGATATGCTTGCCCGGCCCAGCAAAATACCGCGCTGCTGCTGGAGATAGCGCAATCGTGGCAGGAGTTTTTCCTCTTGCCAGTGAAAATTTGGCCACTCAGGTTTCTGCCATATCCACATATATTGCCTCATATCCTTTGCCAGTGAGCCAAACAGTCTGGTGATTAGGCTCAATTAATGAGCCATAAAGCCGCTTTATTCGGCTCACATAATGAGTTGAATGATACTGCCTAATCGGCTCAAACGCCAGTTCATTCAGCCCACCAACGAATGTAAGCCGCATGAGAAGGCGAAATGGGTGGCGATTTCAGGCTGAAATTTTAGGTGAGCCAGGAAAGGGTCTGTGTGCCAGATGGCGACCTGAGCGCCGCCATCTGGGAAAATGAAGTGACTATCGCTGTAGCAGTGATGGAGAGCAGATCAATGGGTGAAAAGTGAAAATGTTCCAGAGTAGTAGCTCACCATCCACGCCACATACACCAGCCAAACCAGTAACAATCCCGCTAAGCCTAATTTACCTGTCATGTTGCATTCCTCTTGTTATTTGGCGTCATGCGCCCTGTAAGGAATAAGCTGACAGGATGGTGAGGTAGCGATCTTGCGCCAGATCAAAAACAGCAGGATTTTGTCGCGGAAATACGCAGACAAAAATTGTTCGGGATAGGATATGGGTGTTTGCCCCTGCCTCAACCAGCCTTATTCGCTATTTACAACGATATGCCGAACTACAACATTCTGGTGCCGCGTGCGAAAGCCGATGCGATGGGCTGGAAACCCCGCTATGAAATCCCGTATAACCCACACGATACCGGTCATGCGGAAGGGGCAGGCGATCCACAAATCGGCGTGCCTTACGCGGTGAACGTGAATGCGGGTTGGCGCTTGCCGTACACCGGCATGCTGTGTAAAGAGCCGCCATATGGTGGCATCCGCGCCATTGACCTGCGTGATGGCCGCACTATCTGGGATCGTCCACTGGGCACCGCACGTCGCAATGGCCCGTTTGGTCTGCCAACCGGATTGCCAATTAACATTGGTACGCCGAATAATGGCGGCTCTGTGGTGACATCCAGCGGCCTGATCTTTGTCGCGGCAGTCACCGATGACTTAATCCGCGCCATCGACATGAAAACCGGTAAGGAAGTGTGGAGCACGGAACTGCCTGCAGGAGGCCAGGCCAACCCCATGATCTACACGCAAAATGGACGTGAGTATCTGGTGATTGTCGCGGCAGGGCATCACTTTATGGAGACGCCGGTGGGCGATTATGTGCTGGCATACGCGCTGCCTGAACAGAAATAACCTCCATTGAAAACGGGATTAGGCTGCGGCCTAATCCCGTCATAAACACATTGTCATCACATCCCTTTGGTCATCACGCCCTCAGGGGTTCACCTCTTCCAGGCGGCGATTCAGCGTGCGTGGACCAAATACACCAATGGTAAACACCACAATCGCCATCGCGCCGGAAATCACGGCAAACACTGAACTGACCCCCATCTCACTCAGCACCCAGGCAATGGTAAAACCTGACAACATGCCGCTGATACGACTCACCGAATAGACCAATCCAATCGCTTTAGCGCGGAAACGCGTCGGGAACAGTTCGGCCTGATAGGCTCGGTAGGAGAAGGTCATACAGGTGCTGGCCAGCGACAATAGCAGTCCCAACGTCACCAGCATCACCGGTTGCGACTGCCAGGAAAACACCGTGCCGACGAGGGCAATGGCCAGCGCGGAACCACTCACCAGCCACTTACGCTCAATGCGATCGGCAAAGCTCATTGCCACCAGCGGCCCCAACGGGCTGGCAAAAGCAATCAGGAAGGAATAGAGCAAACTGTGGGTAAAGGTCACACCTTTTGCTGCCAGCAGTGTCGGGATCCAACTGGCAAAACCGTAATAGCCAATCGACTGAAAGAAGTTGAATACCAGCAGCATGAGGGTGCGACGGCGGTAAGGCGGACGCCACATCTCATTTTTCACTGCCGGTTTAGATTCAATGGGCTGCAACAAAGGGTTATCAATGGCAGGCAGCGTCGCGCCGGTGGATTTAGCCACGCGCGCTTCCAGTCTGCGTACTACGTCTTCCGCTTCTTTGTAACGGCCTTGCTCAACCAGCCAGCGCGGGCTTTCGGGTAAGCCCATGCGCAGGATCCACACCAGCACCGCGCCGATACAGCCAAACAACACCACCCAACGCCAGCCGCTCAGCCCGAGAATTTCCTGGGGGACCAGCTGCCATGAGAGGAAAGCGATGGTTGGAATCGAGGTGTACTGGATGGCCTGCACGAAGGCATAAGATCTGCCGCGCAGACGCGCCGGAATGAATTCGGAGACATAGGCATCAATGGTGACCAGCTCGGCGCCAACGCCAATCCCCGACACAATGCGCCAGAACACAATGGAAAACGGATGGTGCTGAAACGCCATAATGCCACTGGCGATCGCGTAAACCAGTAATGCGATAATAAACACCTTTTTGCGCCCGATGCGGTCGGCCAGATTGGCAATCAACAAGGTGCCGAGGAAAACCCCGAGGAACATCGCCGCGACAAACGCCCCCAGGCTATGGGGATCAAAAAAGTTATGGCTGCCGTGGGAAAAAATCCCCTCACGCACCATACCGGGACCGATATAGGCGGTCAGGAACACGTCATACACTTCAAACCACCCCCCCAACGCCAGTGCAAAAATAATCAGCCACAGCGGGCGGGCGGCAGGTAAGCGTTCCAGACGCGCAGAGAGTTGCGCACCAAATGCTTTGCCTTCTTCTGGTGTGAAGTTGTCACGCCAGGTCATCGGCGGGGGGATCGACTCGCTCAGCGAAATTTTTTTCAGCACGGTAGGGTACTCCGTTGTTTTTATAATGGTTTGTTAAGGGCTGGCCGGATGGCCATACCCGATAACACAGGTGATTCAGGGTGTTAACGTTAAACCGGGCAGCCTTTCGCACGCAGAATCGCGTTGAAGCGCTCAGGGTCGTTGTTGCCTGCCACGTTACTGGCGCGGATCTTCTCCTCACGCTGGGCATGTTGCTGTACGCGAGGCAGCAGCACACTCAGCTCATCCTGCGGGATTGCAATCACGCCGTCGGCATCGGCGACGATCAAATCGCCCGGTGAAACCACCAGTCCTGCACAGTGCACCGTGGTGTTCACTTCACCAGGGCCTTCTTTAGAAGGGCCGCGCAGGGTGTTACCCCGTGCCCAGCAGGCAATACCGCCTTCTGCCCATTCATTCAGGTCGCGCACGGCGCCATCAATCACAAAACCGGCAATCTTTTTGGTGACGGCAGAGGTGCGCATCAAGCCACCGATCAGCGCCTGAGTCAGATCGCCCGAGCCATCGACCACAATCACATCGCCCGGCTGCGCCATCTCGATGGCTTTGTGGATCATCAGATTATCGCCAGGACGCACCTTCACGGTGATCGCCGGGCCGCACAGCACCAGGTTGGCATCGTTGTGATACGCCTGTAAGCCAAGCGCACCAACACTGCGCCCCATGGAGTCGCCAATGTTCGGCACCGGCAAGGCACGGAAGGCATCAATCACGCCCGCATCAATCTGTGCGCCGCGCTCACCGATGAAATAGCCAATCGGCCAGTCTTTATGGATGGTCATAAGTTAACTCCGGTTTAACACCTGCGGATTAACGCAGGCGGATGGGTTGATCTGTTGGTTATCAAGAAAAGCGAGACACTGACGTGCTGCGCTCTGTGCGACGGCATCCAATGCCTGCGGGGTGGAACCGCCAATATGCGGGGTTACGATCAGGTTGCTGAGCGCGCGGAAGGGATGATCGGCAGCCAGCGGCTCAATGGTCACCGTGTCCAGCGCTGCGGCACGCAGTTGCCCGCTTTGTAATGCGGCAGCCAGCGCGTCTTCATCAATCAATTCACCGCGTGCGGTGTTGATCAGCGTGGCGTGAGCAGGCAACTTTGCCAGGCGTTGCGCGTTGATCATCAAACGGGTTTTGGGCGTGACCGGACAGTGCAGACTCAGCACATCTGCCAGTGGCAGTAAATCGTCGAGTGAATCACAGCGTTGCGCGCCTTCGAAGTCACCATCAGCCGGAGCAGCGGGATCGAAAAATGCGACCTGCATCCCAATCACTCTCGCGAAGCGCGCCACGCGGCGGCCGATTTCGCCAAAGCCGACCAGACCCAGGGTTTTGCCATGTAGTTCTTCGCCATCACCGCTGCGGGTCCAGCGCCCGGCGGCGACTTCCTGCTGAAAATAGGGCAGACGGCGCGCGCAGTTCAGCATCAGCGCCAGCGTCAGTTCGGCAACAGATTGCGCATTGGTGGCTGGCGTGGTCAGCACCGGAATGCCGCGTTCAGTCGCGGCAACCACATCAATATTGGTGACGCCCACGCCGTGTTTGCAGATGATTTTCAGCGTTGGACAAGCGTTGATGGCTTTCGCGTTCAATTCAACGGTGCGCGAGATCACCGCGTCATACGCCACGCTGCTCATACGCTGTTCAACTTCCGCAACGTCATTGGCGTCATCCAGATAATCGACCACACAGCCTGCTTCAGCGAGCAGTTCACGGCCGCCCTGGCCGAGGCTGGTAGTGGTCACGAGAAAGCGATAAGTCATGTCGGTTCTCCGATAGGGTTTACGTCATCCTGGCATCGACAACCGATAAAAAATATTCTGCGAAGGTTATTAATTCATTCCTGGCAGGAATAATGCCCTCAGACGGAAGTTGAAACGTCACTCGCCATAACGTTGGAATTTTGTAAACAAACAGATCGCATATTGCTGGGATTGTGTTCTGCTATACGCTTTAGGATTTTCACTTAAAAAATCGTTAAAAACGTAGAGTTAGCGGAGCGCAGCGGCCGTATATCAGCAGGCTAAAGACCGCATAAATAGTGTGATCCACTTCAAAAACCTCCCTCAGTACCCTGACGCCCCTCAGTTATTTTATCGTCGTTGTTTTGAGCAAAGTGCACCGCAAAGTTGCACAACTCATCCATTGCGCGTTTTTTAGCCGCACGAAATGATAAATGTAACTAAAGTTATAGAGTGTACCGTTTGGTTCATTAACAACTACATAATAGAACGGTTACATCATGTCTCACTCAAAAGATCTCTTCGCTGTGCTGGGCCGCGTCATGGCGGTGGGTCTGTTCTTCGCTTCGGGTCTCGACAAAATCACCCACTACGCAGACAACCTGCAAACCATGGCTAACAACGGTGTTCCCGCCTTTTTCCTGCCGCTGGTGATCCTGCTGGAAGTGGGGGGCGGTCTGGCCATTGCCTTTGGTTTTCTGACGCGATTCACGGCCATTTTTATGGCGGTGTTCTCGGTTCTGGCCGGATTCCTGTTCTATCAGGGATATAGCCACGCACACCTGATGGTGTGGTTAAAAAATATCTCCTGCGCTGCCGGTTTCCTGATGCTGTGTCTGAACGGCGGCGGTAAATGGAGCCTCGATCATCTGATTCAGCAACGTCTGGCACGCCATTAAGATTTTCACCTAACCCTTTAATTATTCAGGATAAAACCCATGAAAAAACTCCCGACAGTGCTGCTGTGCGGTGGACTTTTCTGTGCCGCGAGCCAGGCCGCCGAACCCGTTAACCAGGTCGCCGTATTAACCCATCACCAGGCGCAACAGCTGGTGGAGAAAGCTGAGCAGATTATTGGCAGCCATCACACCGGCGGCGCGATTGCGGTGGTCGATCCTTTTGGTCAGCTGATCGCTTATGAGCGTCTGGATGGTGCCACACTGGCCAACAGCGAACTCGCGCCGAAGAAAGCGCACTCAGCCGCCGCCTTTGGCGTGCCGACGTCCAGCTTCCAGCAGAAAATCGCTGCCGGTAATGTCGGCATGCTGGGTAACCCTGTGGTGGTGCCGCTGCCTGGCGGTGAGCCAGTGAAAGTGAACGGTGTGGTTGTGGGCGCCATTGGTGTCAGCACGCCAGATGGCAACGTGGATGCGGAAGCGGCGCAGGGCGCGCTGTCGGCGTTGAAAGCAGGTTAGCCATGGAAAGAAGACGTTTTTTACAACTGATGATGGCCACACCGTTCATCGTTTCAATCCCGTTGCAACCCCTGTTGGCCGCACCTGCTGATGCCTCACAAGCGCTGCTGTTGCGCGCCAGTGAACTGCTAACCGGACGCCGTGGCCTCGATATCGGCATTTCTGAACGGTTATGGACGCTGCTGTGTGAACAGGATGCAGGGTTCCCGGCTCAGCTAGCGCGCCTGATGACGCGTCTCAATGCGTTGCAAAGCGAAGATCGTGAGCAGATCGTCGCGCAACTCGATGACGCGGACGTGAAGACCGCGCTAACGATTATTTCGCCGTGGTATCTCGGCTATACCGGTCATCCGTCTACGACCAAAGCGGTGGATGACGCGCACTTCGTGACCTTCCTGTCGGCGCTGATGTATGAGCCCACGCGTGATCACACCATTCGCCCAAGTTATGCCAGAGCGGGCGGTGATTACTGGGCTGAAGTGCCTCCGGGCGTCACAGCGCCACCGATGTCCACCTTGATCCGCGAATGGGGCGATCAATCGCCCCTCGCCGCAAAGCAGATTAAGCAGCCTGATGCACCCTGGTTACTGATGGTGCAGGGCAAAGCCAAAACCCTCGTGGAAGCCGAGGCGATGCTGGCGCAGCACAATACCCTATAACAAGAATCGAGCAGGTACATCATGAGTGAATTTGATGCCGACGTGGTGATCGTCGGCTCCGGTGCGCTGGGCGCCAACGCCGCTTATCAGCTGGCGAAAGCGGGCAAATCGGTGATTATGCTGGAAGCAGGGCCTTATATTCCACGCTGGAAAGTGGTGGAAAACTACCGAAACGGCGCCAGTAAACGTAACTGGTGCACGCCATATCCGAATCTGCCATGGGCACCCAACTCTTACACCGAAGGCTATATCGATGCCAAAGGGGATGACGATTTCGAATACGTCACCAGCTACTTACGCGTGGCCGGTGGCAGTACGCGTCATTGGGCATCCGCCTGCTGGCGCTTGTTACCCAACGACTTCAAGCTGAAAAGCGTGTACGGCGTTGGCCGCGACTGGCCGTTTGAATACAGCGAGCTGGAGCCCTGGTATGTCAAAGCCGAGCGTGAAGTCGGCGTCGTCGGCACCGCCAATGAGGACCAAAGCGGGCAAGGGCGCGGTCACTATCCGCCACGTTCAGCGGAATATCCGCTGCCGCCGGAAGCCAAGCCGTATATGGTGCAGCGCATGCAATCAAAGCTGGGCCCGATGGGTTATCAGGTGATCCATGAGCCGCACGCCCGCGTATCACGTCCCTATGATGGCCGTCCGGCTTGCGCGGGTAACAACAACTGCGAACCGATCTGCCCGATTGGCGCGATGTACTCCGGCGATATGCACGTCGATAAAGCGGTGGCGCTGGGTGTGCAGTTGCGCACCGAATGTGTGGCCTGGAAGCTGGAGAAAGGCGCAGGCAACAAGATCGTCGCGCTGCATTATCGCCAGCCTGATGGCAAAGACACGCGCCTCACCGCCAAAACTTTCATCATCGCCGCACACGGGCTGGAAACGCCAAAGCTGCTGCTGATGAATGATGTGGCCAACAGTTCCGATCAGGTCGGTCGTAACCTGATGGATCACACCGGTTTGAGCCTGACGTTCCTTGCTGACGAGCCGCTGTGGACCGGGCGCGGTTCAGTGCAGCACGGTACTATCGCCAATCGCCGCGATGAAGCCAGTCGCGCACAGCACTCGGCGATCCGTTATTCACTGCGTAACCTGGTGCCCAACGTTGATGTCACTGTGCCGTTGCTGAAGCAAGGCATGATGGGGCAAGCGCTGGATGATGCGATTCGCGACCGCGCCTCGCGCATCATGAACATCAGTACCATGAGTGAAACGCTGCCAAGTCCGACCAACCGCGTGACGCCAAATTACGATCGCAAAGATTCAATTGGCCTGCCGATGCTCAACGTCAATTACCATCTTGATGATTACGTGCGCGGTATGCGCCCGCAGGCGTACAAGGATTTCGCTAACTTCCTGCAGGCCTTTAACGGTGAAGTGATTGAAGCCCCGACCGGCTGGCGTAATCAGTATCACATCATGGGCACCACCATCATGGGGGATAATCCGCGTGATTCGGTGGTCGATGCGCATTGTCGTAGCTGGGACCATCCCAATTTGTTCCTCGCCACCACAGGCGTGATGCCGACCTCTGCCACGGTGAACCCTACATTGACGGGGATCGCGCTGGCGTTGCGTATGGCCGATACCATCGCGAGGGAGATCTGATCATGCGCAAACATATCAGACATCTGGCTGCGGCAAGCCTGTTGCTGGCCGGTGCCGTGCAGGCACAGGATGCTTCGCCGGATCTGGTCAAACGAGGGGAATATCTGGCCACCGCCGGTGACTGCTCGGCCTGCCATCGCGATCCGCACAGTGGCAAACCTTTCTCGGGCGGTTACGCGATTCAGTCACCGATGGGGATGATTTACGGCTCCAACATTACGCCGTCGAAGACCGCGGGGATTGGCAACTATAGCCTGGCGGATTTCACTGCGGTGATGCGCAAAGGCAAAGCACCGGGCAATCATTACCTCTATCCGGCGATGCCTTATACCTCATTTGCCGGACTTTCAGATGAGGATATCCACGCACTTTATTCCTATCTGATGCTCGGTGTGCCAGCCGACGATCATCCAGCGCCTGAAACCGATCTGCCGTTCCCGTTCTCTTTCCGACCGGTGATGGCGATGTGGAATCTACTGTTCCTGGATAGCTCGGCAGTGCCAGGCAGCGATGCGGCCGCAGGCAGTGCAGAACGCGGCGAATATTTGGTGCGCACGCTGGCGCACTGCTCCACCTGCCATACCCCACGTAACGGCATGATGGCGGAACAGGGCGACCGCTTCCTGTCGGGCGGCAAGGTTGGCAGCTGGACAGCACCGAATATCACGCCAGATGCACAGGCGGGCATCGGTGACTGGAGCGAAGCGGAAATTGTCACCTATCTGCGCACCGGCGCGCTGCACGGTAAAGCGATTGCCGCGGGTGAGATGGGCACCGCGGTGCAGAACTCGTTCTCGAAAATGCAGCAGAGCGATCTGGAGGCAATGGCGCATTACCTGAAGCAGGTGCCTGCGATTGGCGGCGCGGATCGTAAAGCCCCGTCGGTAGCGCCACAGCCTACACCGCTGTCAGCCATTGAAACCGGCATGAAAAATGAGATCGCCGATTATGTCTCCGGCGATGCGATGAGCGGGGCGCAACTGTACAACGGTGCCTGTGCCACCTGCCACGCCAGTGACGGGCGCGGAACCCACGATGCTCAGCGTTTCTATCCCTCGCTGGTGGGATCTTCAGCGGTGCTGTCAGACGATCCCGCCAACCTGATCATGACGATTGCGGAAGGCGTGGACCGACAGACTGGCAACGATCACGCCTTTATGCCGGAATTTCGCACGCAGTTTAGTCAGGCCGAACTGGCCAAAGTGGCGGACTACGTCTCTACCAACTTCGGCAACCCGCAGCATGCGATTACGCCAACTGATGTTGAGCAAACGCTGAAAGGCGAAAGCGGCAGCTGGCTGGTGCGATACGCGCATGCGTTAAGCATCATCGGTGGCGTCGTTGCGCTGCTGGTGATCGTGATGGCATTGATTCTTTTCCTGCGCCGCCGGAAATAACTTTTACGGGCGGCGTTGACGTCGCCCGCATTCAAAACGGTATGACCCTTTAAGGAGTAACTTCAATGAAAAAGGCTTTATCCCTTGCGCTGTTGAGCGCCGCGCTGTTCGGTTCTGCTGCCGCGCATGCCACCCTGACGCAAACCATTCTTTCCCAGGGCGATGCGCAGAAGCTGATCGCGGCCGCGCAGGAAAAAGCGCACGCGCTGAACGCCAACGTCTGTATTGCCGTGTTGGATCAGTCAGGCCAGCTGCTGGCGTTTAACCGTATGGACAATGCCCCCGTTGGCTGCATCGATTCCTCCATTTTGAAAGGCCGTGCGGCTGCGTTGTATCGCACGCCAACAGACAAATATATGGATCGCGCCAACGGTAAAGAACCGGCTATCGCGACCTTACCGGGCGTCATTCCGCTCGGCGGCGGCTCACCGGTGGTGTGGCAGAACAACACCATTGGTGCGGTGGGCGTCAGCGGTTCTGCTAACCCGAATGAAATCGCCATCGCCAAAGCAGCAAGCGACAGCTTTAAATAACGACGCCGGTCGTTGCTCAAATATTCATGACGCAAAGGTGCACCTTGATGCACCAGCGGGCGGCCTGAGGGGCGCCCGTGCAACATCACACCTCATTCAATTCTCCTCCGACCTGCTCATCCATCAAGTTCCTGCGCCGCGCGCCGATAGTCTCTACAGAGGGATGTAGGTGCACAGGGAGTGGTTCATTTTTAAACCGAAAAAGTGTCAACTCCAGGAGCGCCATAATGGCCAAACACGCATCAAAGAAAACAATGAGCACCCGCACGCAGATGCTGCTGACGGGCGCCTTAACCATCACCCTCGGCTTTGCCGTCACCATCGGCGTGTTGAGCTGGCAGTCCAGCAACGAGCAAAAGTCACTGGCCGAAAACTATCTGCAGCAGATTGCACAGACCCAGGCACTGCAAATCCAGCAGGAGCTGAGCTATGCACGAGACGTGGCGCATAACCTCGGCCACAGCCTGATAGCACTGCCAGCCGCAGGGATTCAGGATCGTAAAGTCGCCGATAAAGTCATGGAGTCGGCACTGCGCGATAACCCTGACTACCTGTCGATTTCAGTGGTCTTTGAAGAAAACGCCTTCGATGGCCGCGACGCCGAGTTCGCCACCCAGCCGGGTGCTGCACCGAAGGGGCGTTATGCCTTCTTCGTCGATCGCGATCAGTCGGGCAATTTCAAGATGCACCCGCTAACCTCGATCTTTACACCGGGCCAGGGTGACTACTACCTGCTACCGCAGAAAAGTCAAAAAGACACATTAATTGAACCCTACAGCTATGCCTACAACGGTGTTCCCACACTGCTGACGTCCGTGGCGGCGCCGATTCTCAGCCAGGGGAAATTGTGGGGTGTTGTGACTTCAGATATTTCACTGGCCTCGCTGCAGGAGAAAGTGAATAAAATCAAACCCTGGGATGGCGTGGGCTACGCCATGCTGCTGTCCAGTGCGGGGAATGTAGTGTCTTACCCGGATAAAAACCAAACCAGCAAAGCGTGGAAAGGCGATACCCATCACTACAGTTCAGATGTCATGGAACAGCATGACGCGTTACTGGGTGAAGATGCATTGGTCACCTGGCAGCCGGTGGTGATCGGTAATAGCGATCAGAAATGGTATCTCGGGGTGGTCGCGCCGGTGAGCAAAGTGATGGCGGCGGCGCATCGTCAACTGGTCAACGCCGTGATACTGATGATCATTAGCATTCTGGTGGTCTGCGCCCTGCTGGGGCTGTTATTCAGCCGCAAAGTATTGAAACCGATCGGTGGCGAGCCGCTGGAAGCCGCGACCATTGCGTTGGCGGTGGCGGACGGCAAGCTGGATAACGTCATCACACTGAAAGGGCGCGATAACAGCAGCCTGTTCTATGCGCTGCATACTATGCAAAACCAGCTGCGTGAGATTGTTGGGCAAATTCAGGACGCCAGTTCCTCCGTTCGTCAGGGCGCAGGCGAAATTGCCAGCGGTAACCTCAATCTGGCCTCGCGCACGGAAGAACAGGCGGCGGCACTGGAACAAACCGCCGCCAGCATGGAGCAAATCACCGCCACAGTGAAACACAACGCCACTAATGCGCATCAGGCGACGGCGTTGACGGAAAACGCCACGCAGATCGCCAGTCGTGGCGAATCGCTGGTGGGTGAAGTGGTACAGACCATGGCGCAGATCGATGACAGTGCGAAGAAGATTGGCGATATTACTGCCATCATCAACAGCATCGCTTTCCAGACTAACATCCTTGCATTGAATGCGGCGGTGGAAGCGGCGCGTGCCGGTGAGCAGGGGCGTGGTTTCGCGGTGGTGGCTTCTGAAGTGCGTAATCTGGCGCAGCGCAGTGCTAACGCGGTGAAAGAGATTGCGGCGCTGATTGAGGAGTCGAGCCAGCGTGTCGGCAGCGGTGTTCAGCTGGTGCAGGACGCCGGTAAGACGATGCAGGAGATGACCCAGGCAGTGAATTCAGTGCGGACTATCATCGGTGAGATCGTGGTGGCATCCGATGAGCAGGCGCGCGGTATCAGCCAGGTCACCATCGCGGTGAATGAAATGGACGGCACCACCCAGCAGAACGCCGCGCTGGTGCAACAGATGTCGGCGGCGGCCAGTTCGCTGGAAGATCAGGCGGCACAACTGGCACAAACGGTGGGACGTTTTCAGTTGAGTTGAGCCAGCCGTCTGCGTTGCATACCTTGTCACAACGGGCCGCGCCTTATAACGTAAGGCGCGGCCTTGTGCTATTTGCTCATGGCCGACAATGACTTCCACACATCGGGAACCCTCATGAATCGCCAGCAACTGTTCGAACACATCAGCCAAACCTACCAAATTGAACCCGACTATCCGTGGAAAAAACACAGTGAATACGCGGTACTGCGGCACCCTCGCCATCGTAAATGGTTTGCGCTGGTGTTCCCACTGGAGAGCCACAAACTCGGATTGGACGCAGGCCCGGTGGTTCAGGTGATGAATATCAAAACCCGTCCCGAACTCGCCGGTTCACTGCGCCAGCAGCACGGCGTCTATCCGGCTTATCACATGAACAAAGAGCACTGGATCAGCCTGACGCTGGAAAATGGCTTGCCGGATAGCGAGATCATCGCACTGCTGGATGAGAGCTTTAGCTTAACGTTTTAGGTTTTCGCGCCAGGATGACATTGAGCGGTGACATCGGGAACGGCTGCATCCGTAGGACGCGCTCAATATCAAATCCTGCCTGCCGCAATTCCTCGCACAGCACACCCTCATTCGTGACGTTGTAACCTCGCATCATTAACGGGGTAAAAAATGGCAGTACCTGCCGTGCTTCCTCTGGCTGCTCAGGGACTTCTGCATGGGCGCTGAGCAGCAATCCGCCTGGCTTTAAGCGTGTGAACCACTCGCGCAGCATCGCCTGTCTGTCCGCCATAAAGTAAAGAAACGATGAACTCCAGATAATGTCCACCTGACGCCCTTCAGGCAATTTCGCCAGCGCGCAACCGCGATCGCTCAGGCCGGCTTTTTCGATATTGCGCTGTGCAACGGTGGAGGTTTGAGGCAGGTCAAGCACGATCACCGAAAGCTGCGGAAAGCGTTGCGCTAACGCAATGCTGATCAACCCCGAACCGCCACCCATATCCAGCAGTAGCGCCGGACGCTGAAAATCTGCCAGGGTATCAGCGATTGCGCAGGCGGTGTCCGCGCTCAGCGCACGCTGTTCCTGGGCGATTTGATGCAAGGCGGCATCCGCCCACGCGGTATCGATTTGCAAAGGATCCTGCCAGCCGGGTTCCGCCTGCGTCAGCAGTTGTGGCATCCGCTGAGCGAACTGCTGTAACACCTGATGACGATAGCGCCAGGCGTCACCGATATAGCGGCGACTGTCGTGACACAGATAAGTGTGCACATCGGGTGCCAGCACAAAGCAGCCAGCTTCATGCGTGAGCAGTTCGGTGCTCCATAACAGGCGTAACAGATGATAGGTCTGATGCGGCTGCCAGTCATAATGTTGAGCGACTTGCGCAGCGGTGGCAGGTAACGCCAGAAAATCAAACAAGCGGTGTTCAAATGCCAATGCCACCGCGCCGTTGAGGGCGTGCTGAGCCAGCAGATGATCGAGGGTAGGAAGCGGTGAACGCATAGCAATCTCCTGAACAGGTAACGTGAACATCAGACTAGCCTTTGGCGTAAATGCAATTTATTCTCATTTGTCTGCGAGAAGGTGATTTAACTCTGCGAAAGGAGAAAGGATGCAAAAGCCTGGTGAAATGCGTGTGCGCCAGCATCAACTGTCGCGAGAGATGCGCATGGTGCAATCGGATTACTGGCCCGTGCAGGCACTCTGCGAGTCTTCAAAACCGTCTAACGAGCAGCCACAGCTGGTGCTGACTTTTGGTGTGCAGGGAGAATCGCGCTTTCGGGAAAGCAACGGACGTGAGATCGCTTTCAGTGCCGGGCATCTCACCGTGACCAGTTTTCAGGCCAGCCAGGGCGAGCGTTTGTATCGCGCGGGAGAGCGGGTGCAGCAGGTGCGCCTGATTCACAGTGCGGCGAATGTGCGCCACTATTTTGGTGAACAGGCTGCAGAAGGATTGTTACAGCCTCAGCTTAAGCGCCATCTTTTTAGCCGTTTCGGCCACGCCACCGCGGCGCAACTCAGTCAGGTGCATGAGGATCCGTTGTTACTTGAAATTCAGGCGCTCAGCCTGCTGGCTTTGCATCGCCATCAGCTTCTACCCACGAATACTCAGCACAAGCTACATCCTCAAATGGTTGAACGGCTGGAACAGGCTCGCGACTGGATGCGCGCTCATCTGGCTGAGGTTTTTTCACTGAGCGCGCTGGCGCTGGCGGCAGGATTGAGTGACTACCAGTTGAAAACAGGGTTTCAGCAGCATTTTCACTGCACGCCGGGCGCGATGCTGTTACAGATGCGCATGGAGCACGCGAATCGCTTGCTGGAGGAGGGATTTCAGGTGGCTCAGGCGGCATGGCAGGTGGGATATCAACATCCGCGCAATTTTAGCGTCGCGTTTCAACGCTATTTTGGGCGCCCGGCCAGCGCGATTACCGGGCGCAGAAAGCAGGATTAGCGTGAACGACGAGACGGCATCATGCGCAGTAAGGTGTTGTCTTTGAATAAATAATGATGCGCCAGTGCCGCAACGGCATGAATACCAATCAGCCAGTAGCCGTAAGGGGCGAGTGTTTCATGCCAGTCTGCAATGCTGTCAGCAAAATCAGGATCGGGATCGCCGCTCACCGGCATCGGAATACCAAAAATCCACCAGGTGCGGCCCATATAGAAGCGCGACAAAATGCCGAGAATCGGCAACACAATAAAGAACAGGTAGATCGCCAGATGCATCAGGTGCGCCAGGCCGGTTTGCCAGTGTGGCGGTTTAGGGACTATCGCCGGGCTGCGATGACGAAAGCGCAGAATGACGCGTGACAGCATCAGCACCAGTACACAACTCCCTGCGCTGAAATGACCAATGATCATGGCAAAGCCCTGCCAGGATCCGCGCGTCGCTAATCCGCGAAATTCCATGGTGCAATAGGCCGTGACGACCAGCAAGAAAGTCAGCCAGTGGAGAAAAATCTGCGAAGGGGCGTATTTGGTGCTCATCATTAATTCCATCAAAGGGCGTAGCAGAAGCGCTAACATAGCGGAAAGCGTACTGAATTAATTCATATTTTGACACATCCTCCGACGAAATGCTTACCGCTGGGCTTCCGATGTCTGCATCAGTTGGCTGAGTAATGACTGCAGTTGCTGTTGCTGATCAGCACTCAGCGTTGCCAGTTGATCACGCTGTGTCTCAGTATGAACCAGCAGGGCTTGCTCAATCTTTTCACGTCCGGCATCGGTTAAGGCAACCAGCATGCTGCGTTTATCTTCAGGGTCGGCCACGCGCTGGATGGATCCCACTTCCTCAAGACGATTGAGCCGATTGGTCATGGCGCCAGAAGTAATCAGCAGCGATTTGTACAACTGCGTGGGTGAAAGGCAATAGGGAGGGCCCGCACGACGCAACGTAGCGAGCACATCAAACTCCCCATCGCGAAAATGGAAAGGAGCCAGTGCCTCCGCGCGCCGGGTGGCGAGGTGCTTCATGATGCGCAACATGCGGCCAAATATCGCCATTGACGAGGCATCCAACTCAGGCATGGCGTTGGCCCACTGCTCGATAACAAAATCAACGTGGTCGGTCATATTTCCCCTCGAATGTGTTGCTTAGTGCGCATCCCTCTATCGAAATGCCGCAAAGTATCTTAACGTTAAGATAATTTCGACGCACATGGAGATGCAAAGTGACTCGTACCTTACCTGCTTTAGGCATGTTTGCTTTACTGGTTTTCATCATCGCAATGAATTTACGCCCGATCATGGCCGCCATCGGACCGCTGTTTCCGATACTGCAACGCGAATCCCACCTCAACGCCACGCAACTCAGTTTACTCACCACCTTGCCGGTGGTGATGATGGGGTTGTCTGCCCTGGCGGGGCCGTGGTTGCTGCGTTGCGTTGGTGAGGTTCGCGGCATCGCCGCCGGTTTGATTCTTTTGGCGTTGGCTTGCCTTGTACGCGGTGCTGTCCCAACAGCTGAGATGCTGATTGCCAGTGCGCTGGTGGCGGGCATTGGCATAGGCTTAATCCAGGCATTGATGCCGGCGCTGATTAAACGGCACTTTGCTGCACAGGCCGGCACGCTAATGGCACTGTTTACTACCGGAATTATGGCGGGCGCAGCGCTGGCAGCCGCAACGGCCGCCCCGTTGGCGGATGCGCAGGGGTTGGGCATGGCGCTTGCCATACCCGTTGTGCCCGCGATTGTTGCGGTACTACTGTGGTTAATCACGTTTCGCCACAGCGTTTCTGCTGCGAATACTCAGCGCGTTAAACCCGTACGAACACGCCGTAGTGGGTTGCTTATGGTGTTCTTCGGAATTGGTACAGGGGCTTACACGCTGGTGCTGGCCTGGTTGCCGCCGTTTTATATGCAGCATGGTTGGACGCCGCAGCACAGCGGCTATGTGCTCGGTGCACTGACGCTAACGGAAGTGGTGGCGGGCTTTATCGTGTCGGGCTTGATTCATCGCTTCCGTGACCGCCGTTTTCCGCTGTTGCTGGTGCTGACCTTCTTGCTGCTGGGATTAATCAGCCTGATATGGCTGGGCGGCGCGCTGGCCTGGTTGCCCACGGTGCTACTCGGATTGGGGATTGGTGCGCTGTTTCCGCTATCACTGATCGTGACGCTTGACCATGCGCATTCTCCGGAAGAGGCGGCGGGATTGTTATCCTTTGTGCAAGGCGGCGGCTATTTACTGGCCGCGCTGATGCCCTTGATGGCCGGTATTGTCCGCGATCGTGCCGACTCACTGGATAGCGCATGGGCCATTATGAGCGTCGGGATGGTGGTTTTGATGGCGATGGCATTGCGTTTTAAACCCCAGCGATAACCGGGCTTGTCTGCTTGCAGAAGGTACAAGGCAGCGCATACCATTGCGAGCGATTAACACAATCAGGAGCTTTTATGTCACCACAAGTGGGTGTAGGGGTATTGATTTTCCGTGAAGGAAAACTGCTGCTGGGCCGCCGCAAGGGCAGCCACGGTGCAGGGGATTGGTCAGCACCGGGCGGGCATCTGGAATTTGGTGAATCTCCGGATGAGTGCGCACGACGTGAAGTGCTTGAAGAAACCGGATTAACCCTGACCGAATTGCAAAACGGCGCATTCACCAGTGATGTGTTCCCCGAGGCCAACAAGCACTACATCACCTTACTGCTGGTGGCACATTACCCGCAGGGGGAACCGCAGTTGATGGAGCCGGAAAAGTGCGAAGGCTGGCAGTGGTTTGCACCTGAAGCCTTGCCGCTGCCGCTGTTCGCGCCGCTGCGCACATGGATTGCTCGCGATGGCTTAGCCGCGTTGCAACAGCTTGCACAGGTTACAGCGCGATAATCGCCTCAATCTCGACTTTCAGATCCGGTGAGAACAGCTGACTAATTTGCACCAGCGAACTGGCGGGTAGATGATTGCCATAGTGCCTGAAGAGTACGGCCCGCAGATCATTAATCTGGGCAAAGGAGGTGATGAAAATGGTCACTTTAATCAGATGGCTCAGCGAGGTATTTTCGGAAGCCGCAATCAGGTGCAGCTGCTGAAAGATAGCCTCAGCCTGTGAGGCAATATCGCCTTGCTGCGCGGGTGTGGCAAAGGCTGTTAAACCTGAAACATATAAGGTGTCGCCATGCTTCACCGCGTGCACATATGGCGCTTTCACTTCGCCCAGTTCCGGGTAATTTTTGCGTATTAACATCGATTGCTCCTTAATCCAGTTTTAACACCATCACCGTGACGTCCTCATCGGCGATATTTCGCTGTTCCACGTCCTGCCAGCCAAAGCGGCGATACAAGGCCTGTTGGTCAGGTGTATACAGCCAAAGTGCAGGGATCGATTTTGCTCGCGCTTCGGCAATCAGGCGGGTCACTAATGCACTGGCCAACCCTTTGCCGCGATGTTCGCGAGCGGTGATCACTTCACCCAGCCAAAATTCACGCTCGGGGATGTCACTCAATTCGTAATGGATGATGCTGGCGGTGGCCATCAATTCGCCCTCGTGCGTGGTGGCAAACAGCGTCATCGTTTGGGCATCAGCGGCATTGCGTGATTGCAGCCGCTGGCGGATCACATCGCGGTCATGCCAGTTAGGTAGCTCGGACCATTCGCGGTGTAGCATGTCAGCAATTTCATCATGGAAATGTGACATCTGGGCCAGACAGTGTATCTGCATCCATCATTCTTCAAGGCTAACAGAGGAGTCAAACAACATAACCGTTAACCTCGAAAGGAACCAGGCTATTTGCCTGGTTCTTATGATTAGGTTGTCTGGTTGGCCAAAGCCACCGCATCTTCCCCGGCAGGAATGCGCATCGGTGCGTTGGGATCGGTTGCCGCTTGCCATATCGCGGCGGCGACATCTTCGGCTTTGGTGGTGGGCTGCGGTTGGTGCATGCCCGCCATAATCCCATCCAGCATCGGTTGGTAGGCGTCGAGGAAGGTTTGCTCCATGCGCGGCATGGCGTTCTTGCCGAAATCGGTGGTGGGCGCCAGGCCCGGCAACACCAGCCGCACATTAACATTAAACGGCTGCAACTCCAGCGCCAGTGATTCAGTGAACGCATTGACTGCGGCTTTGCTGCCGGTATACACCGCCAGCAGCGGCAGGGATTTCAGCGTCACGGTTGAGGTCACATTGATCACGGTACCGCCGCGTTTGGCGCGGAACTGAGGCAGCACCGCCTGCGTCATGGCGATGGTGCCCAGCGTGTTAGTCTCAAACACTTCGCGTACCGTGGACATCGGCATGCCTTCCAGGGAGGTCAGCACGCCTATTCCGGCGTTGTTCACCAGCACGTCGATCTCGCCTGCGTCAGCGATTGCCTGACTGATGCTTTCGGCGTTGCTGACGTCCAACGGCAACAGGCGCAAATTTTCCGAAGCCGGGAACAATTCCGGGCGAGGATGACGCATAGTGGCAATCACCTTCCAGCCGCGTTCCAGAAAATAGAGCGCGGTGGCGTGACCAAAGCCGGAAGAACAGCCGGTGATAAGGATCGTTTTCATCTTTCACTCCTGCATTGCATTGGGTGGATGCTCACTATAGAGTCAGTGAGATGGACTCACTACAATGCAAAGTCCATATTTCATTCGCAGGAGTCCATAATGATCGATCCCCTTGCTGAGATAGTGTCGCTGCTGCAACCTCAGGCGGCCTTTTCCAAACGAGCACGCGCCAATGGTCGCTGGCGCGTCAATCGCAGTGAAACCGGACAGCCGTTTTACTGCCTGGTACTGGCTGGGCGCAGTCAATTGAAGATGAAAGGGCATGAACCCCTCTCACTTGAGCAGGGCGATTTTGTCCTGATCCCAGCGGCGTGGGAGTTCTGCATGAGCAGTGCCGAACCACCCGATGACGATGCGCCCGAAACATTGCCGGAAATGCTTAGCCCCGGTGAATTCTGGATTGGCGATCAGCAGCAGCCTGCTGAAGTGCAAACGCTGATTGGCTATTGCCAGTTTGGTGCGCCTGACGCGGGATTGATCGTCTCGCTGTTACCCCAATTTATTCATGTTCGCGGGGAGTCACGGCTGACCACACTGGTACAACTGGTGATGGATGAGTGTCGTGCGCAGCGTCCTGCTCGCCATGTGGTACTAGAACGCCTGCTGGAACTGCTGCTGATTGAGGCGCTGCGTTCGATGCCAATCTGTCATGCTTACCCTGGCGTGATGAGTGGTTTAGCCGACGAACGTCTGGCGGCGGCCATCCGCGACATGCACGCCAACCCGGCGCATCCCTGGACTGTGGCGCAATTAGCCAAAGTTTCCGCGCTATCCCGTTCGGCATTCTTTGTGCGTTTCCGCGCAGCAGTGGGCGTAGCGCCGATGGTTTATCTGCTCACCTGGCGCATGGCTTTGGCCAAAAATTTACTGCGTGGCAAAAATATGGCGGTAGCGGATGTCGCAGAACGCGTCGGCTATCGTTCCGCCAGCGCGTTTAGTGTGGCCTTCACCCGTTATGTGGGGCAACCGCCCGCATGGTTTGCCGCAGGTCAGGATATTTAGCGATAAAGCTTAAAATTACCTGTAAGGCTGGTGATTTTTTCTTAAGGGCCAATCAAGACAATTGCCACGAGCTCAATGTTGCCACTGTTCGCGCTGGCAATGCGCTCGCCGTATTCGTCATAGGTTTTGCAGGATTGCGCCAATGCGCTAAACGGCATGGTAACGATTTCGTCCTACGCGCGGCTCTTTATCCTGATAATCAGGAAGGACAGGTCGTTTGTGGAGCGATGCTGCATTAAAGTAAAGTCGTCTTAGGGTGCTGATACCGCTTTCATGGTAGAACCACTGTCCTGTATCTCCACAGGCATGAGACATGACCGGCATGTTCGGTCTAGAAATTCAAGTCCTCAGCTGCTTTAGGGTACTGATTAAAAACGCTGTTTAACCCGCAATGTACATTACCCATCCCATGATGCTTAAAGCAGATGTGAGAATATATCCCACACCTTCACCTGTCATATAGCGGCGCATGGTCATCTCAAATTGACCTACTTGGATTTTTTCGCGTTGTTCGTCATCAGTGGAGTTAAGGATGGTGCGAAAAGCCGCAATGCCATTGGTCATAAAAAGTGCGCAGACCGAGGCGATGGTAAGGGTAAGAACATCATGAATTTGCATTGGGGAGGCTTCTGCTCGTCAAATAATTGAGAGTTGATTTTAATGTGTTAGATTAATCGATTCAGTTCACATTTATCTATTATTGCTATCGCTGAAAGGTCCTTAATAGCGGCATCAACCAGGCCACTGTTAACAACATGGGTGTAATCCGCTGCACCTTTAACTCGCCCCTTTTTAAACATCTTGCTGATTTATTATCAGAAACTGACTTTGGAAAGGGAACTACCATCTTTTATGGCAGGCATCATCACTAAATGCCCGCAGCCCCGGATAGTCTGTTTTATATGCCATTCCTGCGAAGCCAGAGAGTTAGTGGAGTTTTTATACTTGACGCCATCACTCGCGTCATTATTTCGCCCCGAGAAAGCACCGTTGCGACGGCAGACAGGATCATCGTTTTAAATGATAGCAATGTGCCGGCTGGGATTAATTCATTCAAACAGGCGGCGCAGAGGTCGCCTGTATAATTGATGTATTACGCCTCTAACCCCGCATTATGCATCCCGTGGCGCAGCGTGAAGTTCACGCCCATGGTCAGCAGGGGATCTGGCGGATTCCACTCTGGCTTCAGCAGTGACAGCAGGTAATCAATGATATCGTTGCGCCACCGCCTGCGGCGCTGAAGGTTCGCCAGTGGCGGCGGATGCGCTGGTGGCCTTTAGCTGCAAATTAGTTAATACCGTAGACTGGCATACGCACGCGATATTTCTTGGTGAGGTGACCCACGTGGCGCACCCCAACAGCGATGGGCAACCGCTGTTGTATCACGACCGTGGGTTCCATCAACTCTCAGCGCTGTAACTTAAAGAACGGGAGGGCAAGTGCCTCCCGTTATGTTCAGGGCAACATAATCACCACATCAATTTCCAACAGCAATTCCGGTTCGGCGAGCGCAGAGATCTGAAACAGCGTGCTGGCAGGTAACTCAAGTCCTTCAAAGAAGCGCTGGCGTACCGGATGAATATGCGGCACCAGCGCCAGGTCGGTGACATAAGTGGTGGTACGCACAATCCAGTCACGCTGTGCCCCCAACCCCTCCAGGAGGCGATCGATATTGGCATATACTTGCTCGACCTGCTTCTGCATATCTCCAATGCCGACCACGTTTCCTTCTTCATCCCGCGCGACTTGCCCGGTCGGGAATACCGGCGTGCCGGGACGAATTTTGACGTGATTGTAATAGCTGCGCGCCTTCAAACCGGCGGGATTGATAATGCTCATAACGCTCCTTAACCCTGTTTCGTTCGCGAATGTTCTCGCTTCAAGGCTATCACCCGTGCGCGTTGCCGGGTAAAGGTATCCTGGCAACGCCGCATTGCCACTAAAGCAACTCGGCGGCGGTTACAAACGCTTTTGTGACGCGGCATCGAACAGCATCGCACGCGCATAATCCACTTCAACGGCAATCATATCGCCTGCTGCGGCACCGGAACGTTGGGTGGTAAACAGCATCACCTCATGCCCGAATAAGTTGCCGTGGATGAGCTCGGATAAACCGGTGGGTTCGACGAGAGAAACCTCCAGTGGCAGCGCGTGTGGAGAACCTGCTGAAGCCAGTGCGATGTTTTCAGGTCTGATGCCATAAATGACTTCACGACCTTCAGGCTGATTGGCCCATGCCGGGTTAGCGGGCAATAGCGCGCTGTCGCCGATGCGCACGCCGTTTGTTGTGACGACGCCATTGATAAAGTTCATGGACGGTGAACCGATAAAGCTGGCGACAAACTTGTTGGCTGGCGTGTCATACAGTTCCAGTGGTGTGCCGACTTGTTGGATAACTCCGTGGTTCAGCACCACAATCCGGTCAGCGAGCGTCATCGCCTCAACCTGATCATGCGTGACATACACGATAGTGTTGTTCATCTGCTGATGCAGGCGTTTAATCTCGACGCGCATCTTGCCGCGCAGTTGTGCATCCAGATTGGAGAGCGGTTCATCAAACAGAAAGACCTGCGGCTGGCGCACGATCGCGCGTCCCATCGCCACACGCTGGCGCTGCCCGCCGGACAGTTCTTTGGGACGACGATCCAGAAGATGTGAAAGATTAAGGATATCCGCCGCTCGCTTCACTTTCTCCTCAATCTCCGCACGCGGACGTTTCTGGATTTCGAGGCTAAAGCCCATGTTGCGTGCCACCGTCAGGTGCGGGTAGAGCGCATAACTCTGAAACACCATTGAGATATCACGATCTTTCGGGGCGACATCATTCATCAGTCGTTTTCCGATGCGGAGATCGCCGCTACTCGCCAGTTCCAGACCCGCAATGGTGCGCAGTAAGGTGGATTTGCCACAGCCGGACGGCCCGACCAACACCACGAACTCACCATCGTTAATCGTGAGGTTGATATCGCGCAGGACTTCAACATTGCCGTAGCGTTTGTCGATCTGCGCCAGTGTAATTTCTGCCATGTTTACCCCTTAACCGCGCCAGCGGTCAGACCCTGAACCAGATATCGTTGAATAAAGGCGAAGAACAGACAGGCAGGAATCAGCGCCATTACGGCGGCTGCCATCATTTCACCCCATGAAACGGCAAATTTGGAGACGAAGCTGAGTAAACCCACCGGGAAGGTCATCACTTCGTTTTTGTTGATCAGCATCAGCGAGAACAGCAGTTCGCTCCATGCGGCGGTAAACACGAAGCCGAGCGTTGCCGCCATTCCCGGTAACGTCAGCGGAACCAGTACCCGATACAGCGCCTGAAAACGTGTGCAGCCCTCCAGCATCGCAGACTCTTCCAGATCTTTGGGGATGGCATCAAAGAATGACTGCATCAAAAAGGTGGCAAACGGGACGTTAAAGGC
Source organism: Pantoea sp. JGM49 (assembly GCF_018257655.1). Classification (NCBI taxonomy): domain Bacteria; kingdom Pseudomonadati; phylum Pseudomonadota; class Gammaproteobacteria; order Enterobacterales; family Erwiniaceae; genus Pantoea; species Pantoea sp. JGM49. Next base: position 87,773 of record NZ_JAERJM010000017.1, read on the forward strand.
GGTGTAAATCAGCACCAGACCCAGAAGACTGTTGGTCAGGCCGAGCGGGGCCATCACGCGATAAATCGGGGCGATGATCATCACCAAGGGGAACATCTGCGTGAACAACAGCAGCGCCGCCATCACCATCTTGCCGCGAAAGTGAAAACGCGAAAATGCATAGCCGGCACCAGCAGCAATCAGCGTGGTCAGGAAAGCGGTGCTGAAAGAGACGATCAGACTATTGCTGAAGAAGGTGGGGAAATCACTGTCGGTGAGCACTTTTTGAAAGTGGCCTAAAGTGAAGCCGCCCGGCAACAGTGTCACGCCCTGGCTGAACAGCAGCTGATCCGGTGTGACTGAAATCTTAATGATCCAGTAAAGCGGAAACAGGGCAAACAGCAGGTAGAGGCCAATACTCACGCGGTGACCAATCATCGGTAACAGTTTCATTTCGCCTCCTTATTTCAACAGTTGATGACGAATGCGCAGCAGAACCAGCGCGTAGCAGGTCATCAGCAATAACAGAAACACCGCCATTGCCGAGGCATAGCCAAAATCGAGTTTGCGATAGGCGGTGGTGAAGATGTAGCTGGAGAGAATCGAGGTGGATCCGGCGGGGCCACCGTCGGTCATCACCACGATCAGATCGGCGAAGTTGGCGATCCAGATGGTACGTAGCATCACGGTGATGGCGATCATCGGTGCCAGGAAGGGCAGCGTGACGCGACAGAATTGTTGCCAGCCGCTGGCACCGTCAATCGAAGCCGCTTCATACAGATCTTTCGGGATGGATTGCAAAGCGGCCAGCAGGGTAATGGCAAAAAACGGAATACCAAACCAGACGTTAGCAATGATCGGTCCCCACATGGCCAACTGAGGATCGGACAAGATATTGTATGGCTCGCTCAGTAATCCGAGATCGCTCAGCCACTGTGGCAACGGGCCAACCACCGGGTTAAGCAGCCAGGACCAGGTCAGGCCGGATAGAAAGGCGGGCACCGCCCAGGGCAGAAACACCAGCGCCTGCACCCAGCGACGAAAACGAAATTCGCGGTTGAGCAGCAGCGCTAACGCCAGACCGAAGATAAACTGCAACAGTAGTGAGCTGAGCGTCCAGTTCAGCGTGTGACCGAGTGCTTTAAAAAAGCGCCGATCGTCAAACATTTCGGCAAAGTTATCCCAGCCCACC